>NZ_JAQTIB010000009.1:0-2402 GCF_029433435.1 Lactobacillus sp. ESL0703 | reverse complement strand
TGACTTAATGACGTGCTGTAACTTTGGCTTTGGCTATCAGCCAATGACTTACTGTTACTTTGGCTGATTGAAGTACTGCGACTGGCAACACTGTTACTATCGCTGATTGAGGTACTATAGCTTTCACTCGCACTATCAGCTGTTGACTTACTATCCTTTTGGCTCTTCGAAGTACTCTGACTAGCAACGCTGTTACTGTCACTAATTGAAGTACTGAAGCTTTCGCTGGCACTGTTAATCTTTGAGTTACTTTGACTCAATGAGTAACTAGTACTTTGACTTTCTGAAGCATTCGAGTTACCTGAAGCGTTGATGGCTGAAGTAAATGAATCCTGCAGACTCTTAGAAATACTATTGCTTTGGCTAACAGCTGCTGAATTACTTTGACTTAATGAAGTGCTGTAACTTTGGCTAGCACTGTCAGCTATCGACTTACTCGTACTTTGACTCTTTGAAGTACTTTGGCTAGCAACGCTGTTACTGTCACTAATGGAAGTACTAAAGCTTTCGCTGGCACTTGCAACTTTGGAATTGCTTTGACTCAATGATTTACTATTGCTCAAGCTTTCCTCGGCATTCGAATTGCCTGAGGCGTTAATGGCTGAGGCAAATGAATCCTGTAAACTCTTGGAGATACTGTTGCTTTGACTAACGGCTGTTGAATTACTCTTACTTAATGAAGCACTGTAGCTTTCGCTGGCACTACTTGCAACTGAGTTACTGTCACTAAGCGATTTACTATAGCTTCGGCTTTGACTGTCGGCAATGACTTTACTATTGCTGTCACTGATTGAACCACTATTATTGGCACTGTTAACCATCGATTGGCTTTCGCTCTGACTCATTTGCGAGTTGTCGATTAACAAGCTTTCAATTTCGGAGTGCGTTGCGGCATCTGATAAACTACCAGCTTCTGACAAGGAGTTTTGCATGCTGGCGGACAATTGTTGCCCCCGTGAAGTCAATGACGCATGCAGCCGACTAGTCTCTGAAGTCATGCTTTCATTCATGCTCGTGCTGTTCTTACTTGCCGACAGACTAGCCGAATTAATATAGCTGCCAGCTGAAGCTGAAGCTGAATTATAATCAGCTATGTTCTTACTTAAGGCAAGTGAAGCTGCGTTTGATGCTTGAGAACTGGCTGCTAATCTTTCGGAATTTGACTTAGAAATTACCGCGATCTTACTCTGCGATTCAGCCAAGCTGGCACTAATTGAAGCGGCACTTGCAGCTGAAGCACTTGCGGCGTATTTCGAGTTCTTGTTCGAAACAACAGCGTGCATTGAAGAGTTACTGTTGCTCAACTCCAAATAACGTGAAACTGTCGAAGCATAATTCTTACTTGTTACTTCGGAAGCACTTAAACTGGCATTAATACTATTAGAAATACTTTCCGAAGCTGCCAGCGAAACATTACTCAAACTAGTCAATTGTGAATCCTTAAGCGAATTACTAATACTAATTGACTGACTCAGTTTGAAGACTTCGGCCTTCATACTAGTAATTGCCGAAGTTGCGGCTGAGTTTGAGACGCTCATGTCAGTCGATTTTCTCAGTGACGCATGAATTGAGAATGAATATGATTGCGAAGCAACTGTCGAAATATTCTGGCTATCCTCTAGACTCAATGAGGAAGCATTGCGACTTTCATCTATTACGTTTTGACTAGCAGACAGGTACCATGCGCTCACTGATTTACTGATCGATACACTATTTGAATCATCGAAACTGCTCTGACTAGCATTTGAAGCACTAATACTTTCAGCTTGACTAATTCCAACACTTTGCGAATCTGAGTTGGCAAAGCTCTTATTCTTATAAACTGACAAACTGATGCTCTCACTGCTCATTTTACTAATCGTGTTTGATCTAGACAAACTATTGGCAAAACTTTGCGCGGCATCACTAGCTAAACTCGCCGAACGCGAATAACTATTGCTTACCATACTTTGGAATGAGTTACTGGTAAAATTTGCGCCTGAAATAAAGCCAGAATCATCTTGCAAGTTATCAGAAGCATTAGATGAATTTCCTGCAATTGTCACGCTATCAACAATGTCATTACCATCGGCATTAATTTGTGATGTTTGACTGGCATCCATACTGCTGGCCAATGAATTAGCCAAAGAAGCTGCTAACGAACTCTTATCCGTCAAGCTCCTGGATGCGGAAGTATCACTAGTATTATTGGCAAAACTCTTCGACTGTGAATTAGATACATAATCCGTCAGTGATGAATGGTTGGCACTAGTATTGGTAAAATCATTGGCAATTGAATTAGCCTCTGAATTAATGTCGTACTCATCCTGCACATTAACCTGTGAACTTACGGTTTCCTTAGTTTCTTTAGCTGCTTGCGATTGCACAACTTCTTGTGCCCGACTTGCTTGACTAGTTGCACT
>NZ_JAQTIB010000008.1:0-3215 GCF_029433435.1 Lactobacillus sp. ESL0703 | reverse complement strand
GTTAGTACATTGAAAACTGAATATAATCCAAGAAAAAACCGAGACACAATCAAAGAGATAAGAAACAGATTGCAAGAGCGACCGAGAGAGTATCTTGAGTAAGGTCAAGTAAATAAGGGCGCACGGTGAATGCCTAGGCACAAGAAGGCGAAGAAGGACGCGACTAACAGCGAAATGCTTCGGGGAGTGGTAAGTACACAATGATCCGGAGGTATCCGAATGGGGGAACCCAGTATGAGAGATCATGCTACTAGCTGATGAATACATAGTCAGTTAGGGCAAGACGCAGTGAACTGAAACATCTAAGTAGCTGCAGGAAGAGAAAGAAAAATCGATTTCCCAAGTAGCGGCGAGCGAAACGGAAAGAGCCCAAACCAAGTGATTTATCATTTGGGGTTGTAGGACTGTAATAAGGTAGTGCAGGAGATAGCAGAATTATCTGGGAAGGTAAGCCAGAGAGGGTGAGAGCCCCGTAAGCGAAATCGAATGCACACTGAGCAGGATCCTGAGTAGGCCGGAACACGAGGAATTCCGGTTGAAGCAGCGAGGACCATCTCGCAAGGCTAAATACTAATTTGTGACCGATAGTGAACCAGTACCGTGAGGGAAAGGTGAAAAGAACCCCGGAAGGGGAGTGAAATAGAACCTGAAACCGTGTGCCTACAAGTAGTCAGAGCCCATTAAAGGGTGATGGCGTGCCTTTTGTAGAATGAACCGGCGAGTTACGTTAACTAGCGAGGTTAAGTCAGAAAAGACGGAGCCGCAGCGAAAGCGAGTCTGAATAGGGCGAGAGAGTTAGTTGATGTAGACCCGAAACCAAGTGACCTACCCATGGCCAGGTTGAAGGTGCGGTAAAACGCACTGGAGGACCGAACCCACGTAAGTTAAAAATTGCGGGGATGAGCTGTGGGTAGCGGTGAAATTCCAAACGAACTTGGAGATAGCTGGTTCTCTCCGAAATAGCTTTAGGGCTAGCCTGGTGCGAGGATGATAATGGAGGTAGAGCTCTGTTTGGACGAAGGGCCCGTCAGGGGTTACTGAATTCAGATAAACTGCGAATTCCAGATATCAAAGCACTGGAGTCAGACTGCGAGTGATAAGATCCGTAGTCGAAAGGGAAACAGCCCAGATCACCAGTTAAGGTCCCAAAATCTATGCTAAGTGGAAAAGGATGTGGAGTTGCGTAGACAACTAGGATGTTGGCTCAGAAGCAGCCATCATTAAAAGAGTGCGTAATAGCTCACTAGTCGAGTGACGCTGCGCCGAAAATTTACCGGGGCTAAGCATAGTACCGAAACTGTGGATGTGTAGTAATACACGTGGTAGGAGAGCGTTCTAAATGCGGTGAAGGCTAATCGAGAGGATAGTTGGAGCGTTTAGAAGTGAGAATGCCGGTATGAGTAGCGAAAGACAGGTGAGAATCCTGTCCGCCGAAAGACTAAGGTTTCCTGGGGCAGGCTCGTCCGCCCAGGGTAAGTCGGGACCTAAGGTAAGGCCGAGAGGCGTAGCCGATGGACAACAGGTAGAGATTCCTGTACTGCGTTAAATCGTTAATAGCGAAGGAGGGACGCAGGAGGCAAGGAACGCATGGCGCTGGAAGCCCATGTTCAAGCAACAAGTGTGAGAGTGAGTCAAATGCTTGCTTTCAATAAGCACAAGTTGTGATGAGGAGCGAAATAAAGTAGCGAAGGTTCTGTAGTCACACTGCCAAGAAAAGCTTCTAGTGAGAGATAACGTACCCGTACCGCAAACCGACACAGGTAGTCGAGTGGAGAACACTAAGGTGAGCGAGAGAACTCTCGTTAAGGAACTCGGCAAAATCGCCCCGTAACTTCGGAAGAAGGGGTGCTGGTGTAACAGCCAGCCGCAGTGAATAGGCCCAAACAACTGTTTATCAAAAACACAGGTATCTGCAAAGTCGTAAGACGACGTATAGGTGCTGACACCTGCCCGGTGCTGGAAGGTTAAGGAGAGAGCTTAGTCGTAAGACGAAGGTTCGAACTGAAGCCCCAGTAAACGGCGGCCGTAACTATAACGGTCCTAAGGTAGCGAAATTCCTTGTCGGGTAAGTTCCGACCTGCACGAAAGGTGTAATGATTTGGGCACTGTCTCAACGAGAGACTCGGTGAAATTATAATACCCGTGAAGATGCGGGTTACCCGCGACAGGACGGAAAGACCCCATGGAGCTTTACTGCAATTTGATATTGGGTAGCTGTTAAACATGTACAGGATAGGTAGGAGCCAGAGAAGATAGGACGCTAGTCTTATTGGAGGCAATGTTGGGATACTACCCTTGTTTGATGGCTACTCTAACTAGTATCTCTAAGCGAGATATAGGACAGTGTCAGATGGGCAGTTTGACTGGGGCGGTCGCCTCCTAAAGAGTAACGGAGGCGCCCAAAGGTTCCCTCAGAATGGTTGGAAATCATTCACAGAGTGTAAAGGTATAAGGGAGCTTGACTGCGAGAGAGACAACTCGAGCAGGGACGAAAGTCGGGCTTAGTGATCTGGTGGTACCGCATGGAAGGGCCATCACTCAACGGATAAAAGCTACCCTGGGGATAACAGGCTTATCTCCCCCAAGAGTTCACATCGACGGGGAGGTTTGGCACCTCGATGTCGGCTCGTCGCATCCTGGGGCTGAAGTTGGTCCCAAGGGTTGGGCTGTTCGCCCATTAAAGCGGCACGCGAGCTGGGTTCAGAACGTCGTGAGACAGTTCGGTCCCTATCCGTCGTGGGCGTTGGAAATTTGAGAGGAGCTGTCCTTAGTACGAGAGGACCGGGATGGACATACCGCTGGTGTACCAGTTGTCTTGCCAAAGGCATCGCTGGGTAGCTAAGTATGGCAGGGATAAGCGCTGAAAGCATCTAAGTGCGAAGCCCCCCTCAAGATGAGATTTCCCATACGTAAGTAGTAAGACACCTCTAAGACTAAGAGGTAGATAGGCTAGGAGTGGAAGAGTCGTGAGACTTGGAGCGGACTAGTACTAATCAGTCGAGGACTTGACCAGAGCTTGAGCAATCTGGATAGTGTAAGAAAGTTTTTTCAAGAGATTATATTTAGTTTTGAGTGTAAGAACTCAAACGAAAAAGTACGGTGGCAATAGCAAGAAGGAAACACCTGTAACCATGTCGAACACAGTAGTTAAGCTTCTTCACGCCGAGAGTAGTTGGTGGGAGACTGCCTGCGAGGGTAGGACGCTGCCGTGCTTT
>NZ_JAQTIB010000007.1:0-22550 GCF_029433435.1 Lactobacillus sp. ESL0703 | reverse complement strand
ACGTCATTAAGTCAAAGTAACTCTGCAGCAATTAGTCAAAGCAATAGTATTTCTAAGAGTCTGCAGGATTCATTTACCTCAGCTATTAACGCGTCAGGTAACTCGAATGCTTCAGAGAGTCAAAGTACTAGTTACTCACTGAGTCAAAGTAATTCGAAGGTTGCAAGTGCCAGCGAAAGCTTTAGCACTTCAATCAGCGATAGTAACAGTGTTGCCAGTCGCAGTACTTCAATCAGCCAAAGTAACAGTAAGTCATTGGCTGATAGCCAAAGCCAAAGTTACAGCACGTCATTAAGTCAAAGTAACTCGGCAGCGGTTAGCCAAAGCAACAGTATCTCCAAGAGTTTACAGGATTCATTTACCTCAGCTATTAACGCGTCAGGTAACTCGAATGCTTCAGAGAGTCAAAGTACTAGTTACTCACTGAGTCAAAGTAATTCGAAGGTTGCAAGTGCCAGCGAAAGCTTTAGCACTTCAATCAGCGATAGTAACAGTGTTGCCAGTCGTAGTACTTCAATCAGCCAAAGTAACAGTAAGTCATTGGCTGATAGTCAAAGCCAAAGTTACAGTGCTTCATTAAGTAATAGCGATCAACTTGCAAGTACAAGTCGTTCAGCAAGTGAAAGCCAAAGTAAATCTAAGGTAGATAGTGCTAGTGAAAGCTATAGTGATTCTGTCAATAATAGTTCATACTCGGCAAGTAGAAGTACTTCACTTAGCCAGAGAGACAGTAAGTTTATTGTCGATAGTCAAAGTGATAGCTTCAGTACATCAATTAGTGATAGTAACTATTCAGCTAGTCAAAGTACTTCAATTAGTCAAAGAGACAGTAAGTCATTAGCTGATAGTCAAAGTCAAAGCTACAGCACTTCATTAAGTCAAAGTAATTCAACAGCAGTCAGCCAAAGCAACAGTATTTCGAAGAGTCTGCAGGATTCATTTACCTCAGCCATCAATGCTTCAGGTAACTCGAATGCTTCAGAAAGCCAAAGTGCTAGTCATTCACTGAGTCAAAGCAATTCGAAGGTTGCTAGTGCTAGCGAAAGCTTCAGTACTTCAATTAGTGACAGTAACAGTGCTGCAAGTCAAAGCACTTCCAAGAGTCAAAAGGACAGCAAGTCAGCAGCTAACAGTGTAAGTCAAAGTTACAGTACATTATTAAGTGATAGTAATTCCGTAGCAAACAGCAAGAGCGAAAGCTATAGTAATTCAGTTAATGACAGTAATACTTCAGCTAGTCAAAGTACTTCGAAGAGCCAAAAGGACAGCAAGTCAACAGCTGATAGCCAAAGCGAAAGTTATAGCACTTCAATTAGTGATAGCGATTCGAAGATTGCTAGTGAGAGTAAGAGCTACAGTACATCATTAAGTAACAGTAATTCAACTGCAGTTAGTCAAAGTAATAGTATTTCTAAGAGTTTGCAGGATTCATTTAATTCAGCAATGAACGCTTCAGGTAATTCAAATGCTTCAGCTAGTGAAAGTAACAGCACATCATTAAGTGACAGCAATTCAAAAGTTAATAGTACTAGTCAAAGCTATAGTACCTCAATTAGTGACAGTAACTCGACTGCAATTAGCCAGAGTAATAGCACTTCAAAGAGTACTCAAGATTCACTTACATCTGCAAGCTTAAGCAATAGTACCAGCAACTCTAAAGCAGCTAGTCAAAGTGCAAGCTTTAGTACCTCAGTAAGTAACAGTGATTACTTAGCAAGTACAAGTCGTTCGGCTAGTGAAAGTCAAAGTAGATCTAAGGCTGACAGTGCTAGTCAAAGCTACAGTGATTCTGTCAACAACAGTTCATACTCGGCAAGTAAGAGTACTTCAATTAGTCAAAGAGACAGTCAATCATTAGTAGATAGTCAAAGCCAAAGCTATAGCCTTTCATTGAGTAACAGTAACTCAACAGCAATTAGCCAAAGCAACAGTATCTCGAAGAGTTTACAAGATTCATTCGCATCTGCAATGAATGCTTCAGGGAATGCTAATGCTTCAACTAGTGAGAGCACCAGTCAATCACTAAGTGATAGTAATTCTAAGGTTGCTAGTGCAAGCCAAAGTTACAGCACCTCAATTAGTGATAGCAACTCAACTGCAGCAAGTCAAAGTTACAGCACTTCAAAGAGTATGCAAGATTCACTGACTTCAGCAAGTTTGAGCAATAGCGTAAGCAATTCTAAAGTTGTTAGTCAAAGTGAAAGCTTCAGTACTTCAGTAAGTAATAGTGATTACGTTGCAAGCACAAGTCGCTCAGCTAGTGAAAGTAACAGTAAGTCTAAGGCTGACAGTGCTAGCCAAAGCTACAGTGATTCTGTCAATAATAGTTCATACTCAGCAAGTAAGAGTACTTCAATTAGTCAAAGAGACAGTCAATCATTGGCAGATAGCCAAAGTGATAGCACTAGCATCTCATTGAGTAGCAGTAATGCTTCAGCAAGTCAGAGTTATAGTACTTCAATTAATGACAGCAACGCTTCAGCAAGTCTAAGTACTTCAAAGAGTCAAAAGGATAGTAAGTCATTAGCAGATAGTCAAAGCCAAAGTTACAGTACCTCAATTAGCGATAGTAATTCATTAGTTGACAGCAGAAGTCAAAGCTATAGTGCTTCATTAAGTAACAGTAACTCAACAGCAATTAGCCAAAGCAACAGTATTTCTAAGAGTTTACAAGATTCATTCGCTTCAGCAATGAACGCTTCAGGCAATGCCAACGCTTCAACTAGTGAGAGTACCAGTCACTCAATGAGTGACAGTAATTCGAAGGTTGCTAGTGCAAGTCAAAGTTACAGTACCTCAATTAGTGATAGTAACTCAACTGCAGTAAGTCAAAGTAACAGCACTTCAAAGAGTATGCAAGATTCGCTTACCTCAGCAAGTTTGAGCAATAGCGTAAGCAACTCTAAAGCAGCTAGTCAAAGTGAAAGCTTCAGTACATCAGTAAGTAACAGTGATTACCTTGCAAGTACAAGTCGCTCAGCTAGTGAAAGTCAAAGTAGATCTAAGGCTGACAGTGCTAGCCAAAGCTACAGTGATTCTGTCAACAATAGTTCATATTCAGCAAGCAGAAGTACTTCAATTAGTCAAAAAGACAGTCAATCATTGGCAGATAGCCAAAGTGATAGTACTAGCATCTCATTGAATAACAGTAATGTTTCTGCCAGCCAAAGCTATAGTACTTCAATTAGTAATAGTAATTCATTAGTTGATAGTAGAAGCCAAAGTTACAGCCTTTCATTAAGTAACAGTAACTCAACTGCAGTAAGCGAAAGCAACAGTATCTCGAAGAGCTTACAAGATTCATTTGCATCAGCAATGAATGCTTCAGGCAATGCCAACGCTTCAGCTAGTGAGAGCACCAGTAAGTCACTGAGTGATAGTAATTCGAAGGTTGCTAGCGCAAGTCAAAGTTACAGTACTTCAATTAGTGACAGTAATTCAGCTGCGGCAAGTCAAAGCAATAGTACTTCAAAGAGTATGCAAGATTCACTTACCTCAGCAAGTTTGAGTAATAGCGTAAGCAACTCTAAGACAGTCAGCCAAAGCGAAAGCTTCAGTACTTCAGTAAGTAATAGCGATTATGCTGCAAGTACAAGTCGCTCAGCTAGTGAAAGTAACAGTAAGTCTAAAGCTGACAGTGCAAGCCAAAGCTACAGTGATTCTGTCAACAACAGTTCATACTCAGCAAGCAAGAGCACTTCAATTAGCCAAAGGGATAGTCAATCGTTAGCTAATAGTCAAAGTGATAGCACTAGCATCTCATTGAGTAACAGTAATGCTTCTGCAAGTCAGAGTTACAGTACTTCAATTAGTAATAGCAATTCATTAGTTGATAGCAGAAGCCAAAGCTACAGCCTTTCATTAAGCAATAGTAACTCAACAGCAATTAGTGACAGCAATAGTATTTCTAAGAGCTTACAAGATTCGTTCACTTCAGCAATGAACGCTTCAGGTAACGCTAATACAGAAATGAGTAAGAGTTACAGCAATTCACTAAGTCTTAGTGAATCAAAGGCAATGGCTGCAAGCTTGAGTGCAAGCAAGTCACTTAGTGAAAGTAATTCAGTAGTTGTCAGTCAAAGTGAAAGCTTCAGCACTTCAATTAGTAATAGTAACTACCTTGCAAGTACAAGTCGCTCAGCTAGCGAAAGTCAAAGCAAATCATTGGCTGACAGTACAAGTGAAAGCTACAGTGCATCTGTCAACAACAGTTCGTACTCAGCAAGTTTGAGTATCTCTGCAAGTCAAAGAGACAGTCAATCGTTAGCTAATAGTCAAAGTGAAAGCAATAGTATATCATTGAATAATAGTAATATTTCAGCAAGCAAGAGTACTGCAACTAGCGAAAGTCAAAGTCAATCAGCTGCAAATAGTACTAGTCAAAGTTACAGCACATCAGTTAATGACAGTAGTACTTCAGCAAGTCTAAGTACTTCAAAGAGTCAAAAGGACAGTAAGTCATTAGCAGATAGCCAAAGTCAAAGCTATAGCATATCGATTAGTGATAGTAATTCATTAATGGTCAGTGCAAGTCAAAGTTACAGTATCTCATTGAGCAACAGTAATTCAACTGCAATTAGTGAAAGCAACAGTATCTCGAAGAGTTTACAAGATTCATTCGCATCAGCAATGGATGCTTCAGGTAGTGCCAATACAGAAGCAAGTAAGAGCTACAGCAATTCACTTAGTCTTAGTGAATCAAAGGCAATGGCTGCAAGCTTGAGTGCAAGCAAGTCACTTAGTGAAAGTAATTCAGTAGTTGTCAGTCAAAGTGAAAGCTTCAGCACTTCAATTAGTAATAGTAACTACCTTGCAAGTACAAGTCGCTCAGCTAGCGAAAGTCAAAGCAAATCATTGGCTGACAGTACAAGTGAAAGCTACAGTGCATCTGTCAACAACAGTTCGTACTCAGCAAGTTTGAGTATCTCTGCAAGTCAAAGAGACAGTCAATCGTTAGCTAATAGTCAAAGTGAAAGCAATAGTATATCATTGAATAATAGTAATATTTCAGCAAGCAAGAGTACTGCAACTAGCGAAAGTCAAAGTCAATCAGCTGCAAATAGTACTAGTCAAAGTTACAGCACATCAGTTAATGACAGTAGTACTTCAGCAAGTCTAAGTACTTCAAAGAGTCAAAAGGACAGTAAGTCATTAGCAGATAGCCAAAGTCAAAGCTATAGCATATCGATTAGTGATAGTAATTCATTAATGGTCAGTGCAAGTCAAAGTTACAGTATCTCATTGAGCAACAGTAATTCAACTGCAATTAGTGAAAGCAACAGTATCTCGAAGAGTTTACAAGATTCATTCGCATCAGCAATGGATGCTTCAGGTAGTGCCAATACAGAAGCAAGTAAGAGCTACAGCAATTCACTTAGTCTTAGTGAATCAAAGGCAATGGTTGCAAGCTTGAGTGCAAGCAAGTCATTGAGTCAAAGCAACTCAGTAGTTGTTAGCCAAAGTGAAAGTTTCAGTACTTCAATTAGTAATAGTAACTACCTTGCAAGTACAAGTCGTTCAGCTAGCGAAAGTCAAAGTAAGTCATTAGCTGACAGTACAAGTGAGAGTTACAGTGCCTCTGTCAACAACAGTTCGTACTCAGCAAGCTTGAGTATTTCTGCAAGTCAAAGAGACAGTCAATCATTAGCTAATAGTCAAAGTGAAAGCTACAGTAATTCAATTAACAACAGCAATTCATTAGCAAGTCAAAGTACTTCAACTAGTCAAAAAGACAGTAAGTCATTGGCAGCTAGTGAAAGCATGAGTTATAGTGCTTCATTAAGTGACAGTAATGCTTCTGCAAGTCAAAGCATGTCAGCTAGCCAAAGCAACAGTAAGTCAACTGCAACAAGTCTTAGCGATAGTTACAGTAAGTCATTGAGTGACAGTAACTTGTCAGCAGCTGGTAATAGTGAAAGCTTCAGCAAGTCACTGAGTGATAGTGCTTCAGTAGCAGTTACTGCTAGTCTGAGTGCAAGCAAGTCATTGAGCGAAAGTAACTCAGTAGTTGTTAGCCAAAGTGAAAGCTACAGCACTTCGATTAGTAACAGTAATTACTTAGCAAGTATCAGTCGTTCAACTAGCGAAAGTCAAAGTAAGTCATTAGCTGATAGTATTAGCACCAGTTACAGTACTTCAATTAGTGCTAGTGATTACCTTGCAAGTACCAGTCGTTCAACTAGTGAAAGCAATAGTAAGTCATTAGCTGACAGCACAAGTGAAAGCTACAGCATTTCTGTCAACAACAGTTCATACTCAGCAAGTTTGAGTATCTCTGCAAGTCAAAGAGACAGTCAATCACTTGCTAACAGCAATAGCGAAAGCTACAGCAACTCAATTAATGACAGTAACTCATTAGCAAGTCAAACCACTTCAACTAGTCAAAGCAACAGTAAGTCAACTGCAACAAGTCTTAGCGATAGTTACAGTAAATCACTGAGTGATAGTACTTCAGTAGCAGTTGCTGCCAGCTTGAGTGCAAGCAAGTCATTGAGCGACAGCAACTCAGTAGTTGTCAGTCAAAGTGACAGCTTCAGCACTTCAATTAGTAACAGCAACTACCTTGCAAGTAACAGCCGTTCAGCTAGCGAAAGCCAAAGCAAGTCATTAGCTGACAGCACAAGCGAGAGCTACAGCATTTCTGTCAACAACAGTTCATACTCAGCAAGCTTGAGTGTTTCAGCAAGTCAAAGAGACAGTCAATCAATTGCTAATAGTCAAAGCGAAAGCTACAGCAACTCATTAAGTGCAAGTAACTCAGCAGTCGCTAGTGCAAGCTTGAGTGCTAGTCAATCAGAGAGTGAAAGTACTTCAACTATTCTTAGTCAAATCGCAAGCTTCAGTACTTCGATTAGTACAAGCAACTATGTTGCAAGTAACAGCCGTTCAACTAGCGAAAGCCAAAGCAAGTCATTAGCTGACAGTACAAGCGAAAGCTACAGCATTTCTGTTAACAACAGTTCATACTCAGCAAGCTTGAGCATTTCTGCAAGTCAGAGAGATAGTTTGTCACTTGCTAACAGCAATAGTGAAAGCTACAGCAACTCAATTAATGATAGTAATTCATCAGCAAGTCTAAGTCGTTCAACTAGTCAAAGTGACAGCAAGTCATTGGCAGATAGTGACAGCATCAGCTACAGTACTTCAATTAGTAACAGTGATTCAACAACAGTTAGTGCAAACTACAGTAACAGTAAATCACTGAGCGAAAGCAATTCAATAGCTATCAGTCAGAGTGAAAGCTTCAGTACTTCAATTAGTGAAAGTAACCAATCTGCTTCTATGAGTACTTCAGATAGTCAATCAAATAGTAAGTCAGATGCTGATAGCAATAGTCACAGTTACAGCACTTCAATCAGCGACAGCAACTCAGTAGGTGCTAGCGAAAGCAACAGCTTTAGTGATTCAATTAGTACTAGTGATTACTTCGCAAGCATGAGTCGCTCAACTAGCGAAAGTCAAAGTAAGTCATTAGCTGATAGTACTAGTGAAAGCTACAGTGCATCAGTCAACAATAGTTCATACTCAGCAAGCTTGAGCCTCTCTACTAGTGAAAGAGACAGTAAGTTTACAGCAGATAGAGCTAGTGAGAGTTACAGCACATCACTTAGCCTCAGCAACTCAATCGTTGTTAGTCAAAGTGAAAGCTTCAGCGTATCAATCAGTACTAGTGATTACCTTGCAAGTATGAGTCGCTCAACTAGTGAGAGTCAAAGTAAGTCAATTGCTGATAGTACAAGCGATAGCTTCAGCGTATCAATTAGTACTAGTGACTACCTTGCAAGCATGAGTCGTTCAACTAGTGACAGCCAAAGCAAGTCAATTGCTGACAGTACTAGTGAAAGCTACAGTACTTCAATTAGTGATAGCAACAGTTCAGCTAGCGCAAGTATGAGTCGGAGCAATTCAATTGTAAGTAGTGCCAGCGAAAGCTTAAGTACTTCGATCAGTGACAGTAATAGTTCTGCCAGTGCAAGTACTTCAGTAAGTGATAGTAACAGTACCTCAATCGTAGAAAGCACCAGTGTCAGTCAAAGTACTTCAACTAGTGTAAGTATGAGTGATAGTATTTCAACATCAACTGTTGTCAGTCAAAGTACAAGTACTTCAATTAGTAACAGTAATTCTGTAGCTAGTGACTGGAACGGTAATGGTGGTGGCAACTATGTACCATCTTCAACTACACCTACGTCAACTTCTGCATCTACTTCAACTTCATTGGCTGCAGACAATGCGGTAATTAAGAAGTTGCGTCACAATGCCTATGTTTACGATAAGAATGGTAACCGGGTCAGTGATCTAGTTATGTCAATTGGCACAGCGGTTAAGACATATGGTGATAAGAAGTTAATTAACGGACGTTACTACTACTACATTGGTGACGATCATTACGTTGTTGCAAAGAACTTCGATGGTTTTGAAGAAGATTTGCACCACAATGCTTATGTATATAACTCTAAAGGTCAACGTGTTGGTAAGACTGTTCTGAAGAAGGGCAAGAAGGTCAAGGCCTTTGAAACAATCAATGCTAAGGGACGTAAGTTCTACAGTATCTTACATGGTAAATATGTTGCAGCAGGTAACTTCAAGGGTAAGGAATTACGCTTAAAGCATAATGCCTATGTTTACAACGAAAAAGGTCACCGTGTAAGTGACAAGATATTAGCCAAAGGTAAAAAGATGAAGATCTATGGTACTAAAGTAATTAATGGTAAGAAGTATTACCATTGTCGCTATGGTCAATACATCTTGGCTGGTAATTTTAAGAAATAATGTAACGCATTATTGTAAATAAACGAAGAAAGCATCCTCATTATGAGGGTGTTTTTTTGATGTAAATATTGAAATATAGGTTGACTATACGTTAAAATGTTGTTAATATATTAAATATAAATTAGATAAAAAGGAGATGACTCTAATGGAAAACGCAAATATTATTAAGCAAATTGCTATTAGAGCTATTTCTGCACTAAAATCATTAGCCTTGTTGTTGAACGTAAAGGACTTGACCTAGATAATTACTAAAAATTAGTAATTGATTGTAGTTAAGCCCTTATTCGCGTTCTAATGAATGGGGCTGAACTACAGAAATGAAAACCTCATTCATTAAGTTGAATGAGGCTTTTTTTATTGGTAATGAGAGGTACAAGAATGAATTTTCAATTCAAGAAGTTAATGCAGTCAGCCGCAGTTATTGGTACAGCAGCGGTTGGGTTGACTGCTTGCGGCGGTAATAACAATAGCACGAAGGTTAGCGAAAAGTTTCCAATCAAAACACCGGTTAAAAAAGTAAAGCAGGGTGGAACGCTTAAAATTGCGGAGGAGACAGATACACCATTTACCGGGATTTTTTCTAACGAAATCAAAAATACTGCCGTTGACAATGATATTGCCAGTCCTGGTAATGAAAGCCTGTTTGATACTGATAATCATTATAAGTTTAATGATAAAGGTCCAGCCACGATTCGCTTAGATAGGAAAAACAATACGGCAATAATTAATGTCAAAAAGGGCGTTAAGTGGTCTGATGGTAAGCAGGTGGTAGCTAAGGATATTGAGTACGCATACGAAATTCTGGCTAACAAGGGTACCCAGTCGCAGAATTATTCCAATTCTTTTGAAAATATTAAAGGAATGAAAGCTTATCATGAAGGTAGGGCTAAGACCATTACGGGCATTGAAATGCCTAACGGTGATAATGGTCGTCAGGTAATAATTCATTTTGACGAATTGAAGCCGGGAATGGAATATTCAGGCAACAACTTTTTCTGGGAAACAGCTGAACCATACCATTATTTAAAGGATGTGCCGTTTGATAAATTACAGTCATCTGACAAGATTAGAAAATCCCCATTATATTTTGGACCGTTTAAGTTAAAGAAAATCGTTCGTGGTCAGTCAGTTACTTGGGTGCCGAATAAATATTATTGGCGGGGTCGACCGAAACTGGACAAAATTGAAATTTCAGTTTTAGCTACTAATTCTGCTTCTCAGGCTATTAAGAGCAAGGTTTATGATGTTGCGCAGGTAATTAATTCACAATGGGAACAAGTTAAAAACACTAAGGGTGTCAATTTCGTTGCTAAAGTTCCCCTAGGCTACAATTTTATCGGCTTTAAGGTTGGTAAATGGGATGCACAAAAGAATAAAAACGTCATGGATCCCCATGCCAAAATGAATAATAAGGCTTTAAGACAGGCAATTGGCTACGCAATGAATACTGATGAAGTTTACCAGCATTATACTCATGGCTTAAGCTTTAGGGTTCCGACATTAATTCCCGCACAGTTTGGCGATGTGTTTGATAAAAACGCGCGTGGTTATTCCTATAATTTGAAAAAGGCTAACGAACTGCTGGATAAGGCTGGCTATAAAAAGAAGGGTAAGTGGCGGGTCCAACCTAATGGCAAGCCGTTAACAATTCGCTATATGGCAAGGCAAACTGACCCAACTCAGGAGCCAATTCAGCAGAATTACCTGCAGCAGTGGCATAAGATTGGCTTAAACGTTAAATTAATCGGGAATCGCCTGACTGAGTTTAATTCCTATGTAACTAAGCTTGAAGGCGACAGTCACGACTTTGACATGTGTGAGATTGGCTGGCATCTGGACAGTGAGGCATCGCCAAGCAGTCTTTATTCCGATAATTCCCCTAAGAATTACACTCGTTTTGTTACTAAAAAGAATAATGAACTGCTGGCAGCAATTGATTCACAGAAGGCATTTAACCATAAATATCGGGTACAAAAGTTCCATGAATGGCAAGAATATATGAATGATGAGGCTTATGCAATCCCAGAGTTTAATTCGTATTCCGTTTTCGCCGTTAATGATAAGGTGACCGGATATTCGCTTAAGCCGTCGGAGAATAACAATGACCACCAATTATGGTACAAGGTCGGCTTCGTAAAATAAGGACATGATGATTTTGAACAATCGGAAAAGTAAGAGGGAGAAAATTTAAAATGACACAAACTGGATATCAAAACATGAACCTTTATGATGGTGAAGAAGAAAAAGTTACAAGCAATAGTTACTTCGTTGTCGATGACGAAACAGGTAAGATTACGGCAATGGGAACTGGCGCTGCACCTGCTAGTGACAGGGTAGTGGACTTAGAAGGCAAGTTCGTGATGCCGGGGTTAATTAATTGTCATACGCACATTAACAATAGTTCAACTGCATATGATGGTGATCCAACTGCCAATGTTGTCGAAACAACTGTCCGTGCAGTGCAGCATCTGCGTGATTTTCTTAAGTCTGGCGTAACCTATATTCGTGAATGTGGGTCCACTTATGATATTGATATTACACTGGCGCGAATGATTGATGAAGGCAAGATTACCAAGACACCAGAGATTATGCCGTCAGGGATGGCTTATTCGATGACAGGTGGTCACGGCGACTCACCGCATTTTGCTCATCTGGTAGACTCTCCTGATGAAATGCGCAAGGCTGTACGTCAAGGCTTGAAGAAAGGTGCTAAGAATATTAAAGTTATGGCCACGGGCGGTGTAATGACCAAGAACGACTTTATGGATGATCCGCAATTAAGTGTTGCCGAAATGCGTGTGGCAGTTGAGGAGGCTCACCATAAGGGCTTGATTGTTGCGGCTCATGCAGAGGGCAATGCTGGGATTGGCAATGCAATTAAGGCTGGGGTAGATTCTATTGAACACGGCTTTTATGTTGATGATGACCAAATTGACATGATGCTCAAGCAAGGAACCTATTTGACAGCCACTGTGGTTGCCGATTGGGCCTTTCCTACTTATGCGGTAGGAATAATGCCGGATTGGGAAGTAAAGAAGGCTAGTGATGCCTTAGACGACTTGCGTAAGAATATTACGCACGCTAAAAATCGCGGTGTTAAGATTACTTTGGGTACTGACGCGGGAACACCATTTAATGATTACTTCCAAACGCCAACCGAATTGCAATTATTGGCAGAACAAGGCTTCACTAATTATGAAGCCTTACAAACCAGTGTTCATTCTGCTCAATTGATGAAAATTGATGATGAGTATGGCACTTTGGCAATCGGCAAGTACGCAGATTTTCTAGTTTTGGATGAAAATCCGTTGGCTGATGTTAAGGCTGTGGCGCAAAAGGACAAGGCGGTCTATAAGAAGGGTCAGCGAGCATATTAATTATTAAAATTTTAGGCAGCAACAAGTTTAGAAGCTTGTTGCTGCTTTTAATTTACTTGCCAAAGTTTGCTTATAAAAATTGGAAACGATTACTTTGATAGAACCCTTTGCAATTTGCGGCAAAATGTTATAACATAGCTATTTGTAATAGTTAGCAAGCTAACTATTTTTGATTAGGAGGAATTAGATGCAAAGGAAATTAGACGCAAAATTAATTTTATCAATTCTTGCGGCAGGTCTGATGTCATTCTCAGGCGTGTTAATTGAAACAGCGGGTAACATTACGTTCCCTGTTTTAATGAAGGAATTTAACGTAAATATGGCAACGGTGCAGTGGATGACCACCGGCTATCTGTTGATTGCTGCAATCATCATGCCCTTGTCTGCATATTTAAAGAAGAATTTTAGTTCTAAAAAATTGTTTGTAACAGCCGCAATTTTATTTATTGTCGGTTTATTGATTGACTCATTTACAACACAGTCAATGGGTTTTATCTTTTTAGTTATTGGTCGAATTGTTCAAGGTGCCGGTGCCGGTATTGCCCTGCCATTAATGTTTAATATTATTTTGGAAAGAACACCGCTTGACAAAGTCGGCTTGTTAATGGGGATTGGGACAATGATTACCGCGGTAGCTCCAGCCTTGGGGCCAACGTTTGGTGGTTTAGTTGTCAATACTCTTAGCTGGCGCTATATTTTCATCTTGATTATTCCGGTAATGGTTATTTCCTTTATCATGGGTGTAACGTGCATCACTGAGGATCCATACCCATTGAGCCATACTAAGCTTGATTGGACTGGATTTATTGAAATTGCCTTGACTTTTGTCGGCTTAATTCTGGCTTTCAGTAACTTGTCAGGGATTTTAATTAGACCGTTGGAATTTGTAGTTCCATTGGTAATCGGCTTGATTGCCTTAGCATTGTTTATCAAGCATTCACTTAATGTAAAAGAACCATTGTTAAACATTCGCTTGCTCAAGAATAGCAAGTTTACTGCTGGTATTATTGCTTACTTCATTTTCCAAGTTAATACAGTTGGTTTGTCTTTCATTTTGCCAAACTACTTGCAAATCGTAAATGGTGCAACTGCCATGGTTGCAGGATTGTTGCTGCTACCAGGTGGTGCCATTGGTGCCATTGCTTCACCAGTTAGTGGTCGGATGCTCGATAATTACGGTCCAAGAAAGCCAATTATGACTGGTGCCTGCTTTGAACTTGTTGGTATTGTCATGTTCTGCTTGTTTGCCCAACATTTTACAGGTGTTAACGTATTGATCTCTTACTTGATTATTATGACTGGTACTGGCTTAATCATGGGGGATACAATGACTTCATCTTTGAACCTGCTTACTAAGGAAGAAAATGCGGACGGTAACGGCTTGTTCAACATGGTGCAGCAATTTTCAGGAGCTGTCGGGACGTCGATTGTTTCTGCAATTATGCAATTTGTGCAACAGGTTAGTTCTAAGCCAACAACAGCTGGCAAGCTAGTTGATGGTTCTCAAGTTGGGTTAATTTTCTTATTAATTTTGGTTGTGATTGGCGTATACTTATTACATAAAGCAACTAAAAAGGATAGTTTAAGCGAGAATTAAGTCATGAAAAAAAATTTTGGTTTAGCTTTGCAGCGAGCACAAAACACCTTTAATCGCAATGTTGATCGTTATGCACGGACAATTGGGTTAACTGGTACGCAAATGGTGATTATTCAATTTTTGAGTGCTGTACCCAAAGAAAAGAAGATTTATCAAAAGGATATTGAGCATGAATTCAATATTCGAAAATCAACGGCAACTAATATTTTGAAATTGCTGGAACATAAGGATCTCATTACTAAAAAGGTTGACGAGCGCGACAGTCGTTTGAAGGAAATTACTTTAACGCCCAAGGCAGAGGTTATTGAGCGGGATGCGGCTGCTTATGTTAAGCGTTCAGAAGCAAGCGTTGAGCGGATTTTGGGTAAAGAATTGCGTGATGAGGTAACACAGGCTCTGCTTAAGCTAGATCAAGAATTATAACTATGTAAAAAGTCGTACATTTTGGTGTGCGGCTTTTTAATATTTGGTTTATTAATAAGTTGAAGAATAAATATAGTTAAAACAGTATTACTTTTTTAACAGACACGTACATGCTTGTAAAATCAATAAAAGGTGTTTTAATAGAAAAGTAGACTATAATTAAACGATAAACTTACAGGAGGAACCTTTCATGGAACAAGAACAAAAATTACAAATTTTAGAAGATTTGATTGCCTTGCATTCAGTTAATGGCGATGAATTGCCAGTAGCTGAGTATTTGAAGAAATTGCTTGACGGTGCAGGCATTGAGAACAAGATTTTGCCGCTTGAAGGTGAAGCTAATCGTGCTAACTTAGTTGCCGAACTTGGTTCAGGTAAGCCAGTGTTAGTAATTTCTGGACATATGGACACAGTTGACATTAACAAGGACAATTGGAAGACTGATCCATTCAAAATTACCAAAGAAGGCGACAAGTTATACGGCCGCGGCACGACTGATATGAAGGCTGGCTTAGCTGCAATGGTCATTGCCATGATTGAGTTAAAAGAAAGTGGTGCTGAAATTCCAGGCACAATTCGTTTATTGGCAACTGCTGGTGAAGAAGTTGGTCAACCAGGAGCTGAAGCTTTGCAAGCACAAGGTTACATTGATGATGCCGATGCTCTGTTAATTGGTGAACCATCAGGCTTCTTTAGAACAGTGTTTGCTAATAAGGGTGAGCTTGACCTAACAATTTCTTCAGAAGGAAAGACCGCGCATAGTTCGATGCCATTTTTGGGTAATAATGCAGTTGAACATCTTCTTAACGTTTTGGATAACATTAAGAAGTGCATTAAGGAATTAACTAATGGCGTTAAGAATGATGTCTTAGGTGAAACTGTCTTTAACATTGATACAATTAAGGGTGGTAACCAAGTTAATGCAATTCCTAATTATGCGCAAGCTGAATTGAACCTGCGGACAATTCCAGAATTAGCTAACCCTAAGATTCTGCAAGCATTCCAAGAAGTAATTGACGAGTATAACAATTCAACAACCGGTCATATTAAAATGTCAGTTGATATGGATATTATCCCAATTATTGGTGACCGTGATTCCAAACTGCTTAAAGTCGTTCAAGATGCTGCTCAACCATATGTTGCTAAGCAAGATGTACCAGCTGACCAACTTGCCTTGATGCAAAAAGAGGCACAAATGGCTAATACTGAATACCACGAAGGTGGCTTCTTAGTCGAAGGTGTTTCTGGCGGTACTGATGGTTCGAAATTCCTGATTAATCATCCTAACGGCTTTGCTTATCTGGTCTATGGCCCAGGTAGTAACACCCCGCACCAAGATAATGAATATGTTTCTGAACAAATGTATTTAGACTTTATTGATATTTATAAAGGTATCTTTACTAATTTTGGTAAATAATTAATTAAATTAAGGCAGCACATAGTCGATAGTGCTGCCTTTTTTGTGGTCAAGTAGTAAAATTTGCTTATTTGATTAATCTTGGGCTGTAAAAGGATACAAGGTCTGTTAAACTTGGTAAAGGTGATGAAAATGGAAAACAAGGCAATTGATGTTGGCGTATTAGCCGCTAAAATTTTAATCGAGTCTGGTTCGGAAATGTGGCGTGTTGAGGATACAACTAAGCGGATTATTGACCATGCTGCTAGCAGTAAGGCAGAAGCCTTTACCAGTTTGACGGGAGTGATGGTTAGCTTAAAAAATGCGTCTTACACACGTTTTATTCAAATTGAAAAACGGGGGATTAATATGGCGCGGATTAATGGTGTTAATCGGTTATCGCGTCAGTATACTGCCGATAAGATTACTCTTGACGAGTTTGAAGATGGTCTGAATAAGGTTCAAACTGCCAAACCGCAATTTCCAATCTGGGTGCAAACAATTGCGGCCGGCTTTGAAGGTGCTTTTTTTATGTTTATCTTCACGCAGACTTATGACTGGCGCGATTTTCCGCTGGCGTTTGTTGCAGGAGCATTAGGCTACTATGTGACATCGTTCTTGTCATCACGTGTGCGCATTCGTTTTATCAGTGAATTTTTTGGTGCGCTGGCAATTGGTCTATGTACTGTTATTGGGGTCCATTTTCATTTAGGATTTAATGTTCAAAATATTATTATCGGGGCAATTATGCCGCCAGTACCCGGAATACCAATGATTATTTCTGTGCGTGATATTTTCGAAGGTAATCTTTTGTCGGGACTAGAACGCATGATGGAATGCTTGATTACGCTCAGTGCCTTAGCCTTTGGGATTGGCGTTGTGCTGCACTACATGTAGCGGAAAGGAAGAGATGAGATGACTTTTTATCATTTTATAATTCAGGTTCTTTTCAGTTACTTGGGAACGATAATGTTTGACCTTTTTATCAATTTGCCAAAGAATGCCCTCAATACATCGGGCAGTATTGCTTGTGTTGGCTGGCTGGTTTACTGGTTTATGTTTGAGTTTGGTCTGGGTGCGATTTTAGCTAACTTTGTAGCAGCATTTGTCGTTGGCAGCCTCGGGATAATTTTCGCTGTTAAAAAGAAAATGCCGAGTACAATGTTTGTCAGCGGTTTGGTACCACTAGTGCCAGGAGCCAGTGGTTACCAGGCTTTGTCAGCGATGATTAACCACTCGCCAATGATTGCCGTACAAAAGACAATCCACGTGGCCATGGTGGCTGGGGCGATTGCTTTAGGTTACGTTTTTTCGCAGGTAGTTGTTGAATTAATGCATCAGAAAAAGCGTTAAGCTGTGATATTTACCTAATAAAGAGAAGCATTACTCTATATGAAGTGATGCTTTTTTTATCTTAAAATTAAAATATTTTTGACGTTATTTAATTGTTTTTAGAAATATATTAAAAATAGTAATATTAGCATGTTTTAATATAGTCCATTGTGTTATATATAACAATAATGCTTGTATAGAGAAAAGTTAAGGCTTATTATATAATGTGTAAGAATTATTAAAACCAAAAATAATTTTTTAATACAAGAAGGTAAAAATATGCTAGGAAGAAATAATTTTAAGGAAAGATTAAGAAAAACAGAGATGCAGTCCAAAAGAGATCGCTTCTCGATTAGAAAATTATCTGTAGGTGCAGCCTCTGTTTTGTTAGGCTTTAGCTTTATGGCAATGAATGGGCAAACTGCTAAAGCAGATACTATTTCTTCATCTAAACTCGATACAGAAGTTCAGACAAGTAAAAATGATACTACTATTAGTGAAGATAGTAACAAAAATGGTACCAATACGAATTTGGCAACTTATTCAGGCTTGAGTACGTTTTTAAAGAGTGCTGACAATGGCAATAACAGTTCATCTAATAATGAGCAAGAAAAGCCTGCTGTTAGTGATACTGATAGTAATGAAACTGCTAAACCAGCTAAAGAACCGGGTACAATAGATGCTAATGAAATTGCGACAGATACTGCCACCAAGCCAAATAATGTGACAAATGCTAATAAGCAATTACCAACTGCGCAAGCAAGTGAAACTGATGTTAGCACTTGGGATGAATTTACAGATGCGTTAAATAGCGAAACTGTTGAAACGATTAATGTTACTGAAGACATTGCGGCAACTGACAGTAATCAGACTTACACAATCCCAATTAGCAAGACAATTAATGGTAATAATCATACCTTGAACATCGGTTCTAATATTATTCAAGATAATGTGTATCAATATGGAATTACGTTCAATGATATTAAGTTGATGGGGATGAAGCCAAATGATGACCCAGGTGAGTTCAATTTTACCGGTTATGATAATAATAAGGCTGTTATACTAAATAATGTTGAAAGTGATAATGTTAGTTATGATACAGTAATTAGCTTCAAAAATAATGTTCAACTTAATTACAACACTGATGGTAATATTTTTAGTGACTATGCTGAGCCAACAGCAATAGAAGGGTCTACTGTAACAATTGATTTTGCGCCAACTGTTGGCACTTCAACTAGTTTTATCTGTGATATCTTTTTAGTTGGAGATGGTGCCCATGTAACAGCCCATATTGCTAACACGATGAGTGCTCTGCGTGGTACGGGAACAATTGATGATGCCAGAATTGAGGTAGGAGAGAATTCAAGTTTTGATATGACAGTTGATCCTACAGTTAATTTTTTGTACCGCGTTGATCCTGGCATTCCACCGTTAAAATTGAATTTAGTGAAGGGTTCTACAACACATATTCAAAATAATGCTTCCGACGCAGGTGTTAATCCGGGTAAGGACAACCAACTTATCTTAGTTGCCGATACGCCGAAGATTTTTGAATTAAAGAGTGATACTGGTGATGTGAATAACTTTAACTTCCTAAAAACAGATATTTCTGGTGCTAAGATGGGGTTGATCGATGATCAATATAAGTGGATCATTCAAGATTCTCACAACGCCAATATTATTGACCCGAATTTGACTGACGATCAAATGCAGATTTTAGCCAATCCAACTTTGCCTGTCAATATTCTAACCGATGGTAAGGCGAATAAGACTTTCCAAGATTTGAATACCAAGGAAGATTTTCAAACAGTTATCCAAAGTGCTGGTGGTTTTAATGGCTCTGCTGGTTTTGCTTTAGGAACTGACTTGTATGATGGTTGGAAGAAGACCGATGCTGGTCGATATAATGTTTCTTCAACTGGTCTTACAATTCATGCTGGTCAAATTAGTGGCGTTGGTGCTGCTCAAGATCGATTGAACGCAGTTGACAGTCAAGATAATTCTGCGCAAACAATTGCTCACTTACTGGAACTTGATGACAGTATTGTTACAAGTAATAAGACTATTACGGGGATTGCTTGGCTGCCAAATCAAGCAATGGATGCAAATGGTGAATTAATTGCTGGAGGCTTGGTTAAAGATGAAGACGGTAATTTAATTGATGATATTGGCTCGCAGGTTGATACAAACAATACTAACTTAGGGAATGCTGTTATTCGGGTAACCTACGGTGATGGCACGACTGATGATATTCCGGTAACATTAACGATACTTAAGGGCAAACCATCTGGGGATGTGCAAAAGGTTGATCACGGGCAACTGCCAACATTGGCTCAAGCTCAAGATGCCGTTTCCTTTAATGGTGATGCCAGCAGCTTTAATCCAACTTATGAATGGTATAAGGCTGATGGAACAGGTCCATTGACAGTGGCAGATTTGCAATCTGGTCAGACTAATGATGCCAAAGTTTTGGTAACTTATTATCATAATGGTCAACCGGACGGGACACAGCTGGTTTCAGCACAAGTCTTTATGGGAGATGATCAAGCAACAGCTTCTGGAATCACTGCCGGTTCAGGTCCAGTGACCGTTCATGCGGTTACTATTCCAAGTAAGAATGAACCATTGGTGCCAGAATTTAGTGATTCTAGTAAGTGGAGTAGTTACTTAACTGGTGATTTGACCAACGTAACAAGTGTCGATTGGGATGATGATACTAATGTTAATGATATTATTAATGGTACGACTGGTGAAAAGACAGCTAAGTTGCGGTTAACCTTTAATGATGGTTCAACTAAAGAAATTGATAATGTTAAGGTTAATGTTCTTGGTGGTGAAAAGGCAGACAATCAGTCAACTACAACTCTTAATGGAGTATTGCCAACAATTGATCAGGCTAAAGAAGCACTTAAAGATGAGCCAGCACTAACTAGCGATCTAAGTAATGCCGGTTATGATGTTGATTATTCTTGGGCTAAAGATGACCAAGGAACAGCAATGGATAATGGCTATGTAACTTATAGTGAACAACAGCCAAGTAAGACAATACCAGGCTATGTTGTTTTAACCTACTATAAGAAAGGGGCTGCTCATACACCAGATAACATTGATGGTCAGCAAATCGTACCAGTTGATGTGACGATTAACAAACAAGAAAATGGTTTGTATCATGATCAATTAGCTGGTTCTGGTCAAAATTCTCAGGGAGTATCTGTCGCTAAAGGGACATTAATGGATGATGCAGCTGCTAAGGATGCAATTTATAAGCCAGCTACATTTCCAGCAGATGCAACTTTTGCATGGGAAAGCCCAGTTGATACTTCGACAACTGGTAATAAATCGTCATGGGTTGATGTGACTTATGTAGATGGTACAACTGATCGTGTTCCAGTTTTGGTTAATGTTTATGATACGGCTTCAATAGAAATGCCAGAAGGTATCACTCAGACAACTGACCTGAATGGGACAGTACCTGATGCTCAGAATTCAATTGTCAATAATGCTGATATGCCAAATGGTACTACTTATACGTGGCTTAATACTCCTGACTTGTCACATGAAGGTTCAGCAGTCGGAACAGTTCAAGTAACTTATCCAGATGGTTCAGCTGATTATGTTGCTGTGCCAGTGATTGTAGGCAATGCTAACCCAACACAAGCTAATGACCCGTTGGGGCAAAGAACTAATATCCATTATGCAGCTGGATCAGCAGCAACTAATGACCAAGCCAAGGCCGCAATTTCTAACGCTGACAGTTTACCAGAAGGTACAACTTTTGCATGGCAAACAGCACCAATTGTTAATGATTTAAATAGATTGGGTGTCCAAGCCGCTGTTGTTCAAGTAACTTATCCAGACGGGACGACTAACACTGTCCCAGTAGTTGTTGATGTCATTAGTGATGCTCATTCGGCTTCACGTCCAAGGGCTAATAATGTTTGTGTTAACGTTGGCGATCCAATTCCAGATGCAAAAGATGCTGTGATTAATAGTGCTGACTTAACTAACGCAACCAGTTTTGAATATGAAACTGTACCGTCTAGTAGTACTCCTGGCGTAACTTTAAACAAGATTAAGATTACCTATGCAGATGGCTCAACCGATGAGGTACCAACACAAGTTATTGTTAATCAGGTGCCAACTGCTACGTCGAATGAAGCAGAAAAGAACAATCCTCATGTGAGGACAGTTAGGGTTAATCTTAATAGTACGGTTAATGCATCTAGTGTGATTGATAACTTTACTTCACTTACTGGCAATCCAACCGCTGAATGGGTTGATCCTAATATTGTTACGCAAATAACTAAGACACCAGGTTTGAAGCAGTCGCAGGTTAAGCTAACCTTTAATGACGGCTCAGTTAAGATTGTTACCGGTTATATCAGGGTGATTTCTGATGGTGAAAAGCATGCAGGTTCAGTTACTGGTAAGACGATTACTAAGCAGCCAGGAGAGGCGATCACAGCAGCCGAAATGGTAAATGACCTGCCAAGTGATGCAGTAGCTGCATTTGCCACACCGGTTAACATTACAGATGGTAAAGTGGATAATCCAGGAACTTATGTAGAAACGATTCACATTAAGTTCCATGATGGTACTGAAAAAGATGTTGAATCAGTTTTGACAGTACCAAGGCAAAGTTCACAATTTAACTACAGTCAGAGTAAGGATGTTGTCTTACACGTGGTTAATGTGGGCAATAATCCGGCCCAAACGCCAGCTGACTTTAGCGATCCAAGCTCGTTCTTAAATAATACAGAAGATGCTAATATTGCTAGTGTTGGTTGGGCAACAGATGGCCAGCCGAGTGTTGCTAGTGCAGCTGATCAAATCACAGGTAAGATTAAGATTACCTTTAAAGATGGTACATCAGTTACTAAAGACATTAATGTTAAGGTAATTGGCAATAAGAAGTCAGATACACCAACCACAGTCACTGCTGATAGTGATAGCAGTAAGTTGAATGAATCACGGGCAAAGGCAGCTTTGAATCATGACGATTTGTTAGTTACTGATGCTAAATATCCAAATGCTACATATTCATGGGCCGCAAATAGTGATGGTACTGGTACAGTTGATATTAGTCATAGTGGTTCACAGCAACCATATGTCATTATTGATTATGGTGATGGCACCAAGGAAGCTGTTCAGGTAGACTTAACAGTTAACGAAAAACCAACTTCGGGAGCCACTTATCATCCAGAATTAACTAGCGGGTCTGTTACAACACATATATCAACTAATGGTGTTGTGATGCCGCCGGAATTTACTGATCCATCAAAGATGGGTGATTTTATGCAAATTCCAGGTGTTGATGATCTTAGCAGCGTAGTCGATAATTTGACTTGGGCTAATGATATACCTACAACTGTTGGTGATAACCAGCAATTTAATGTAATTGTTCATTATAAAGACAATTCTCTCAGTGATGCTTTCCTAATTAACGTTAATGTATTAAGTGCTAAGAAGACGGACACCCCAACAGTTATTGCAGTAGGCGATAATCTGACAGCTAGTCAAGCTGAGGCCGCTCTAGATCCAACGGAGAATGCCAAGATTATAGCTAAGTATCCAAACGCAACGTTTAGCTGGGCAGCTAACGCAGATGGTACGGGAACGATTGATAACAATAATGTTGGCGACTCACACCCTT
>NZ_JAQTIB010000006.1:0-60538 GCF_029433435.1 Lactobacillus sp. ESL0703 | reverse complement strand
TGACTTAATGACGTGCTGTAACTTTGGCTTTGGCTATCAGCCAATGACTTACTGTTACTTTGGCTGATTGAAGTACTGCGACTGGCAACACTGTTACTATCGCTGATTGAGGTACTATAGCTTTCACTCGCACTATCAGCTGTTGACTTACTATCCTTTTGGCTCTTCGAAGTACTCTGACTAGCAACGCTGTTACTGTCACTAATTGAAGTACTGAAGCTTTCGCTGGCACTGTTAATCTTTGAGTTACTTTGACTCAATGAGTAACTAGTACTTTGACTTTCTGAAGCATTCGAGTTACCTGAAGCGTTGATGGCTGAAGTAAATGAATCCTGCAGACTCTTAGAAATACTATTGCTTTGGCTAACAGCTGCTGAATTACTTTGACTTAATGAAGTGCTGTAACTTTGGCTAGCACTGTCAGCTATCGACTTACTCGTACTTTGACTCTTTGAAGTACTTTGGCTAGCAACGCTGTTACTGTCACTAATGGAAGTACTAAAGCTTTCGCTGGCACTTGCAACTTTGGAATTGCTTTGACTCAATGATTTACTATTGCTCAAGCTTTCCTCGGCATTCGAATTGCCTGAGGCGTTAATGGCTGAGGCAAATGAATCCTGTAAACTCTTGGAGATACTGTTGCTTTGACTAACGGCTGTTGAATTACTCTTACTTAATGAAGCACTGTAGCTTTCGCTGGCACTACTTGCAACTGAGTTACTGTCACTAAGCGATTTACTATAGCTTCGGCTTTGACTGTCGGCAATGACTTTACTATTGCTGTCACTGATTGAACCACTATTATTGGCACTGTTAACCATCGATTGGCTTTCGCTCTGACTCATTTGCGAGTTGTCGATTAACAAGCTTTCAATTTCGGAGTGCGTTGCGGCATCTGATAAACTACCAGCTTCTGACAAGGAGTTTTGCATGCTGGCGGACAATTGTTGCCCCCGTGAAGTCAATGACGCATGCAGCCGACTAGTCTCTGAAGTCATGCTTTCATTCATGCTCGTGCTGTTCTTACTTGCCGACAGACTAGCCGAATTAATATAGCTGCCAGCTGAAGCTGAAGCTGAATTATAATCAGCTATGTTCTTACTTAAGGCAAGTGAAGCTGCGTTTGATGCTTGAGAACTGGCTGCTAATCTTTCGGAATTTGACTTAGAAATTACCGCGATCTTACTCTGCGATTCAGCCAAGCTGGCACTAATTGAAGCGGCACTTGCAGCTGAAGCACTTGCGGCGTATTTCGAGTTCTTGTTCGAAACAACAGCGTGCATTGAAGAGTTACTGTTGCTCAACTCCAAATAACGTGAAACTGTCGAAGCATAATTCTTACTTGTTACTTCGGAAGCACTTAAACTGGCATTAATACTATTAGAAATACTTTCCGAAGCTGCCAGCGAAACATTACTCAAACTAGTCAATTGTGAATCCTTAAGCGAATTACTAATACTAATTGACTGACTCAGTTTGAAGACTTCGGCCTTCATACTAGTAATTGCCGAAGTTGCGGCTGAGTTTGAGACGCTCATGTCAGTCGATTTTCTCAGTGACGCATGAATTGAGAATGAATATGATTGCGAAGCAACTGTCGAAATATTCTGGCTATCCTCTAGACTCAATGAGGAAGCATTGCGACTTTCATCTATTACGTTTTGACTAGCAGACAGGTACCATGCGCTCACTGATTTACTGATCGATACACTATTTGAATCATCGAAACTGCTCTGACTAGCATTTGAAGCACTAATACTTTCAGCTTGACTAATTCCAACACTTTGCGAATCTGAGTTGGCAAAGCTCTTATTCTTATAAACTGACAAACTGATGCTCTCACTGCTCATTTTACTAATCGTGTTTGATCTAGACAAACTATTGGCAAAACTTTGCGCGGCATCACTAGCTAAACTCGCCGAACGCGAATAACTATTGCTTACCATACTTTGGAATGAGTTACTGGTAAAATTTGCGCCTGAAATAAAGCCAGAATCATCTTGCAAGTTATCAGAAGCATTAGATGAATTTCCTGCAATTGTCACGCTATCAACAATATCATTACCATCGGCATTAATTTGTGATGTTTGACTGGCATCCATACTGCTGGCCAATGAATTAGCCAAAGAAGCTGCTAACGAACTCTTATCCGTCAAGCTCCTGGATGCGGAAGTATCACTAGTATTATTGGCAAAACTCTTCGACTGTGAATTAGATACATAATCCGTCAGTGATGAATGGTTGGCACTAGTATTGGTAAAATCATTGGCAATTGAATTAGCCTCTGAATTAATGTCGTACTCATCCTGCACATTAACCTGTGAACTTACGGTTTCCTTAGTTTCTTTAGCTGCTTGCGATTGCACAACTTCTTGTGCCCGACTTGCTTGACTAGTTGCACTTGTTGAAGCTGATTCTGTCTTGACTGCCTGTGAACTAGCTGTTGTCTTAGTTTTAGCAGCTGAACTCTGCGTCTTTGTTTCGTCAGTTGTCTTGACTGCCTGACTTTGAGCAGCCTTCGTTTGTTCTTGGCTGACTGCTTCTGCATTACTATTGGAATTAATTGCTTCCTTAGTCTTCGTCGTGCTTAACTGGGCTGCACTTTGTGAAGCGGGAATTTCTGCCGAGTTGGCATTAACCAATAAATGTTCATAGCTGCTTGTCTTGACCTTAGGCACTGTAGTTGCCGCATGGGCAACTTGCGGTGAATTCAATAGACCGCCTAAAATACCACCGATTCCGGCAGTACCTGCAACTAATAAATTACGTCTAAATGCTTTCGCCTTATCAATTCTCTCCTTTTCAACTATTTCCTTCTCTAACTTTTTCTTTTGATCTGAATTTACCATCTTATACACCTAACTTAATAATAGTTAACCCGGATTTCATGACGGTTACCCATTTAGCACTAACTTACATTAATCCTAATTAGACCTGAAAAAGTAGCTTTACTATTATCTCTAGCAATAATCATAAAACCACATTATCTGTTATCTTTTTGATAACAATCACTTTTACTAAACACTTTTTATAAGTCACATATTAATGACCTAACTGTAACTATTATAATAATTAATTTAATAAATTCAATGGCAATTCTTGCACAATAGTAGTTTTGATTAATAACAATTTTATTAAATAACATTTATGTACAACAGTTTTTCTTCTTTTGATTTATTTCTGAAAACCATGTAATTACTTAATTTTATTTAAATAACATATATGATGATTATATATAAAGATAATTTTGAAAAATATTTTAAAAAAATATATAAAAATAAAAATAAATAAAAAAGCATTATAAGCTAATTCTTGTAATAGCCTATAATGCTTTTAATGTTATTTAATTTTTGTTACATTTACCAATTATTTAATATCATTTATCATCACGTTTACGCAACTTAGCTGCCTGCTGCTTAGTTAGCGCTGGAAAGACGATTTTAAATTGACTACCCTGTCCCTCAACGGATTCAACACTAATTTTACCGTGGTAGCTGGTAACCAGCTTCTGCGCAATTGACAAGCCCAGACCATTACCACCTTTTTCTCTAGTACGAGCCTTATCCACCCGGTAAAAGCGATTAAAAATCTTGTCCTGATCGACCTTAGAAATCCCTTCACCAAAGTCTTGCACAATAATATTGACCTCATCTTGTGAAAGTCCGGCAGAAACATTCATCTGCTTGCGATCAGTTGAATATTTAATACCATTATCAATTAGAATTACAAGCAATTGCTCCAAATGTCCCTGATAAATTTGAATTTCTGTATCCTGCGGTAGATCATCCATGTCAAGGCTGATAGTAAAGTCTTGATGAACCAGTGACAGATCGCTGACAACTCGATTTAAAACCTCAGAAGCCTTGGTCACCGCATTAGGATATTGCACATTAATCTGCTCAGCTCTCGTTAAGTCCAGCATTTCTTGAATTAAATGCTGCATCCGTTTTGCTTCTTGCAGTGATGCCTTAATTGATTCATTCAAAATCTCAGGATCATCCTTGCCCCAACGCTCAAGCATATTTAAATGACCCTCAATTACTGCCACAGGTGTGCGCAACTCATGCGAGACATCCCCAACAAACTCCTTTTGCTGGTCAATATAGCGCTGCATTCGATCCAACATTTGATTAAAGGACACTGCCAATTCTTGCAGTTCGTCATGACGATGAAAATCAGCAATCCGTGCGGTGCTATTCGGATCATCATTAACTTCACGTGCCACCTTAGACATTTCCTTAATCGGCTTCACAATATCAAGCACAATAATAAAGGCAATTGCCGTAAACAATACAATTGCAATAATTGAGATCCGCACCATCCATTTGAGCAAATTTTTCATCAGACCGTTGTAATACGACATCCGATTAAGAACAACAATATACCCAGTTAACTTACCAGTCCTAATCGAGCGTACCTTTTGGTATGTAATTAGCACCTGGCGATGATTACGAAAAGTCTGTTCCTGCTTATATTCACCCTTAAAGTTTTTAAATGCAGGAATCATATCTTCACTGCCATTGTCAAAAACATCTTCCTGCTGCAAATTATAGACGACCACGTTCAAATCTGGATTAGTTAATGACGACAGTAAATTATCATTGAAAGCATTAGTTGAGCGGCCATCCTGACTAATTACCGGATCACCCTGCAGGACTTTTTTAGCAGAAGGTGTTAGTGCAGGCACAACATTGGCAATTTGCAGTTCGGTTGGAATGGAACTCAAGTTACCATTCAGCTGCACAACCATTTGGTTAGAAGTTTCCTTCTGCTGACCAATTGATTGCTGACCAACAAACGTATAAATAACTACTGAAAATACAATAAAGGAGACCATAATCGTCAAACTGACGATACTAATCCACCGTACAATTAGCGACGAGTGCTTGGTCCCCTTTTTATTTTGATCTTGCTGCTTAGTTCTTTTCATCATCTTCATCTCTTACCATATATCCAGTACCACGAACGGTCTTGATATATGATGGTTGTCCTGGTACATCAATCTTATTACGAAGGTAACGAACATAGACTTCCACAACATTAGTTTCAATGTTTGAGCCAGGTCCCCAAATCTTAGCAAGTAATTGATCCCGGCTGACAACATTATTCTTGTTCTTGATTAATGTCATGAGCAAGTTGTATTCCCGCTTAGTTAAATCAACAGTCTTGCCATCACCACGACGAACAATACGGTTAGCTGTTTCAATTGTCATATCTTTAAACTTGATGACCTTCTTTTCAATTGTGTCATCAGAAGCTTCTTTTTCAATCTTAACCCGGCGTAAAACTGCACGAAGACGAGCTAATAACTCCTCAATTGCAAACGGCTTAACAATGTAATCATCGGCACCGTGATCCAAACCTGAAACACGATCAATTACAGAATCACGAGCTGTCATCATGATGATCGGTGTTGTCTTAACCTGACGAACACGCCGAGCAATCTCTAAGCCGTTTAAGTCTGGCAGCATTAGGTCAAGTAAAATAGCATCAAAGTCTTCATTTAATGCCGTTTCTAGTCCTTTACGGCCATTACCTTCAACAACTGTTTCATACTTTTCATGTTTTAATTCTAGCTCGACAAAACGAGCTAAATTTTTTTCATCTTCAATTATTAATATCTTTGCCATCTTATTCATCCCTTTTAAAATTATTATTCACACCAAAAACTAAAATATTTTTAAACTTAATTTAATAACTAAAGGATACTGTAAAAAAGCATACAAAACAAGCTTAAGCACCTAAGTTACCTCAACCTTAATTATCTTAAAATATTCAATTTAATTAATCTTTATCTTGCTGGTTGTCCTTTTGGTCTAATAATTCTTTTAGCTTAGCAAACGCCGGATTAACCTGATTCTTTTTGCCTTCATCAAATTCAGTTTCTGAAATAACGGCCCAACCTTGACCTTCTGGATAAATATCTTGGTCCTCTTCTTCAGGCGTCAAAATCGTCGTTGGAATATGCAGCAGCAAATTATCCTCAATTGCCGTTTGCAAATCAATTTGATCATTCTCAATCTGCACAATTGGTGTTTCACTTGCTTCTAATTCTTCTTTAGCTACCTGATCCTCAGAATAATTTTCACTAAAATGAAAATCTTCGTGGTAATTCACGGGTGCCAAACTTCGACTTGACGGTACAACTAAATCAGCTGTTACATGCAAATCACAGGTAACATATGGCTCGCTGTAAAAAGCATCGCCAACTAGATGAACATTCTCCACCTTATATAGCAGCTTCTGGCTACGCTCTAAAAATTCCGGCCGCATTGTAACTTCACGTTCAATATGCATTAGCGGCGATTTGCTATTTTCTACCTGCGAAAAACTAATCGTAAACATCCTTAAACCTCCAACGGTCTACGACCAAAGTTTTGGTCAACTTGCAAAATTTGCTCAACCAAGCGATCAACACGCAATTGTAAGTGCATTGACCCCGTACGTGTATTTTTCTGGTCAACTTTTGAAATAATGTCAGTAGTTGTATTTTTTCTGATTTTTTTTAGATAACGGCGGCCCAACTTGCTATAACCAAGCAAAAATAATGATTCATGATTAAAGCTATCGAGCATATCATCTTGAGTAACATTTAATAAAGTATACAAGCTTAGTCGACGCAAGCGTGAATAAGTATACCGCTTAGACTTAATATAGCGCAAGAATTCCGTAAAATTACGTGCTCGATGAATTTCTTGCTTCATTTTATATTCAAGTCCTTCGCTCATCTGATAAATTTGCCGCAATTCTTCAACTGAAGAAGACTCAAGGCGATACTTCAAAAACGGAAACAGTAAATTCCAATTAGGATAAACCGGCTGCTGGTAAAGTTGCGCTACTTCAGACTTAGGCAGCCATTGTTCCAGTTCCGCTCCTGTTTTTTGGTGCAAAATAATATTCCGAATTGCACTGGCACTCTGAACCACACCTTCTCGCTGCAGTAAGTCATCATGCCCTGCGCCAATTCGATTAACTGGATGCAAAGTAAGTGGCGTTCCCAAGTTATAATTGGCAACCGCATAAGCTAAACCCAAAATTGCATTTGGCTGGCTGACTTCATAGCCTACTTCACGGGCAACCATTTCGTTATATTGAGTTGAATATGTCTGGCTATAATCGTTAAAATTCATGTGATTTGGCGGAATTTCAGCGATTTTACTGCCAAGATAAGCAAAGTTAAGCGTTGCATCTTCCACACCAAATATCAAATCACTAACACCTAATTTAGCTAGTTGATTAATACTTCCCAGTGAAAAAAGATCGGCAGGTTCAACCGAAGTAGAAAAAGGCATTTCAAAAACAAGATCAGCCCCACTATTTAACGCAGCCTGCGTCCGTGACCACTTATCCATAATGGCCATTTCGCCACGTTGAACATAATTCCCCGACATTAAAACCACAATCGGATCTTTACTGCCGGCCAGCAGCCGTGCCTGATTTAACAAAAATTCGTGGCCACTGTGCAATGGATTAAATTCGGCAATAATCCCCACTACACTCATTGTCAGCTAGTCTTCCTTTATTTCTAATTGCTTACCTTCTGACCACAATTTTTCAACATTATAAAAATCGCGTGCTTCTTCGGTAAAGACATTGACAACGACATCGCCTAAATCAAGTAATAGCCAGTTAGACTCGCTTGACCCTTCAATGCGGTAATCATAGTAGTCAGCCTGGTGCGCTTCATCAACAATTGCATTGGCAATCGCGTGCAGCTGGCGATTTGAGCCAGCACTAGTTGCAACATAATAATCAGCCAAAATACTAATTCCTTGCATGTCATAGGCAATTGTATCTTCACCATGACGGTTGCTGATCGCTTTTAATACAAAAGCTAAAATTTCTTTACTAGTCAAATTTTTCTCCTTAATTATCTTTAATACTCCACACGTTATAAGCCTTAAAAGTGCGGGGATAAATCTTATTTCTTTTTTCAGCTAAAAAACTGAGACTGTGCGCTAACTGATAGCCTACACCAGCATCTAAATTGGCAAACGTAACCTGACGCGCTTCTTCGACACCCGGAAAATCTCGTCCTGGCTCAATAAAGTCTGCCATAAAAACAATCTTATCTAAAGTTGTCATTTCGACATCACCAGTTGTATGCCGGTCAACTGCTGTCAGAATTTCACTGTCAGTAATTTGCAAGTCACGTTTAATAAAGTAAGTCCCAACAATTCCGTGCCAAATTGCCCGATTCCAATTTAAAAGGTCTTGGTCAAAGCCCTGCGTCTTAATCACTTCACGATATTCAGAAACAGGTACCTGTTTAGCATAATCATGAACAAAGCCGGCTAAAGCTGCCTTATCCTCATCATAATGGTTAAGACGAGCCAATTTTTGTGCTGTTTGACTAACACGCACGCAATGCGCAAATCGTGGTGCATCCATGTTAGCTTTTTCTTTAGCAATAATTTCCTGACTTGATAGCGGTGAATAAGTGTTGGCAAAAAATAAATCAGTCATAATACAGTCCCTTTCGATGAATATAATCGCGCACTGATTCTGGAACTAAATATCTAATTGAACCACCCATTGTAATTGTTTGCCTAATTAAACTTGAGCTGATGTCAATTGCTGGTACATCAACCCAAATCATTGGCAGTTGCGGCTTTTGCTCATAACCAGGACGCCTAATGCCAACCAAAGTTGCCAATTGGGCTAACTTAAGCGGCTCTTTCCATTCACCTAAATTATTCACCTGATCGCTGCCCATAATCAAATAATAATGATTTTGTGGTGCTTTTTCATGCAAATAAGTCAGCGTATCAACTGTATAAGAAACACCGCCGCGAAGCAATTCGAATAACTTCACCCGAAAGCGCGGATTATCCTGGGTTGCTAATTCTAGCATATTTGCCCGATCTTCTGCAGCTACAGTCGGCTTATCTTTCAAAGGCGGAATATTAGTTGGAATAAACCAAATCTCATCCAAATGCAGCTTCGTCAGAACCTGTTCGGCAACCACCAAATGGGCTAAGTGAACCGGATTAAAGGTGCCGCCCATAATCCCAATCTGTAGTCCATGAGCTTGCGTAATTTCTTCTTCTTCAACTTGAATTATCGGCTTTTTTTCAATACTTTTTGCAAACGTCATTCTTCGCCTCTAAATTAACGCGCGTCTAATTCCCAATCCAATCTTATCAGGCGTGTATATTTTAACTAAACAATCAGCTGGAACTGTAATAAAACCAATTCCACCAAATAAGACGTCACTCTTATAAGCCGTATGCATTTCTTGACCCTTAAGTGCCGGCAAATTTTCACCCTCTGACGGAGGCGTTAATAAGTCGCCTACATGCTTTTGGTAAAACTCATCCGCATTCTCTGTCTTTGTCCGGTGAACATACAAGTCACGGGCAACATAAACCGTAAAGCTGGTTGGCTCACCCTTTAAGTAATCAATCCGGCCCAGACCCGCCAAAAATAGCGTATTACCCGGCTTTAACTGGTAAGTAGCTGGCTTAAGCGGCTTTTGCGGTGAAATTGCAGCCAAATCTTGCGGATTAAGGTGAGTTGCTAACTGATTTTCCGACATAATTCCCGGTGTATCAACCAAAAAATGGCCATTTTCTAATGGAATTTCAATTCGGTCAAGTGTTGTTCCTGGGAAACGTGATGTCGTAATTAAATTCTTGATGTCGCCCATCTTGTCAACAATTGCGTTTAATAGCGTAGATTTACCAACATTAGTCATCCCAACAAAATAAACATCTTCATTGCGTGATTTTTTATCTAAATAAGCAATTAACTCAGTCAAATTTTTCTTTTTGGCAGCACTGACTAAGAAAATCTTCTTTGGAAACAAGCCAACCCGGTTTGCTTCCTGCCGCATCCAATCTTTGATTTTACTTTCGCGTGAATTAAGTGGAAACAGGTCAAACTTGTTGCCGACTAAAATCAACTCATTATCACCGACAAAACGTTTCATTGATGATAAGAGTGAATTAGTAAAGTCAAACAAGTCAACAACATTAACTATTAATGCCTTCTTTTCAGCTAGAGAGTTGAGCAGTGCCAAAAAGTCATCGTTATCAACATCAACCGGCATGATTTCATTATAGTGTCTTAGCCGAAAGCAGCGTTGACAATACAGGTCATCCGCCTCGTCTTCACTTTCAAGTGCCTTTTTAAGTCGCGAAGCTGGTAAGTAACCGGCTTCTTTGGGGTCATCAGATTGCAGCTTGGCGCCACAACCGATACAAATAATATCATCCATTTTTTAATGTCTCCTTAAAAGTTACACGGTGAGAAATTGCTAAAAAGAAAAAGATAATTTTTTCAAAAAAGCGGTTAATCCGTGTATTCCACTTGTCTGTCTCAATTAATGGCTTAACTAGTACCGATTCAACACCAGCCAAGTTACCGGCTTGAATATCGGTGATTAGCTGGTCACCAACCATCATGACCTGCTTCTTAGTCAAACCCATTTCCTGCCGCTTCTTCGTAATTGCAAAAGGCATCGGTTTTTTGGCTTTGGCAACAAACTCAATATGATACGGGTTAAGTACCTTCCCAACTCTAGCTGCATTATTATTCGAAATAACAACTAGCGTGATACCGGCAGCAGCCAGTCTGCGATTGAGCTGATCCATTTTCTTAGCCGTCTCAAACTCATTCCATGCAATGAGCGTGTTATCTAAATCCGAGAACACTGCCTTAACATCCATTTCATGAAGTACATCAGTATCTAAATGATAGATTGTATCAATTGTGTAACGTGGCCTGAATATCATCTGGCTCCCCTTTTCTAGCATATTCTTAGTCTAATATATCAAAAAATAGCGTCAAGGTCATAAATTTTGACATAAAAAAACGGCGCCATAAGCGCCATTTTTGAATTAATTTAAAGCTTTTTTAGCAGTTTCTGCTAATTGTGCAAAAGTCTTTGAATCGTTATAAGCAATGTCAGCCAACATCTTACGGTTAATGTCAACACCAGCTACTTTCAAGCCGTGCATTAACTTAGAATATGAAATATCATTTTGTCTTGCTGCAGCATTGATTCTGGCAATCCATAACTTTCTGAATTCGCTCTTACGTCTTCTACGGTCACGGAATGCATATCTGTAAGATACAAATAATTGTGTACTTGCAGCCTTAAATTGCATATGCTTTGCGCCACGGTAACCCTTGGCAAGCTTCATAACCTTCTTACGACGTTTACGTGTTACTGTTCCACCTTTAACTCTTGGCATCTGAAATTCCTCCTAAATATCGTTGTTCTCGTCTAACTTGATAATTAACGCATTTGAGAGAGCATCTGTTTGATGCGCTTCAAGTCGCTGCGTGAAACTAATGCAGCCTTTCTCAAATGACGACGTTGCTTCTTGGTCTTACCGTGGAAACGGTGGCCAGTAAATGCGTGATGACGCTTTAATTCACCAGAAGCTGTTCTCTTGAAACGCTTTGCAGAAGCGCGGTGGGTTTTCATTTTAGGCATTTTTCAATTCCTCCAAATTAACTAGTTTTTACTTTTTGTCACTCTTAGGAGCGAGTATCAAGAACATTGAACGACCTTCCATCTTCGGCTTGCTAATCACAGTAGCAATATCCGCAGTGGCTTCAGCCATCTTCTCCAGCACTTCACGTCCTAATTCCTTGTGGGTGATTGCACGACCTCTGAACCGAATCGAAACACGAACCTTAGCGCCCTCTTTAGTGAGGAACTTTTGCGCGTGCTTTAACTTAGTGTTAAAGTCGTTACCTTCAATGGTTGGACTTAAACGGATTTCTTTAACACTGACAGTCTTGGACTTCTTACGAGACTCTTTGAGTTTCTTTTGTTGTTCAAAACGGTACTTACCATAGTCCATGATGCGAGCAACTGGTGGCTTAGCATTAGGCGAAATCAGAACTAAATCTAAATTCGCAACACTTGCTTGCCGTAATGCTTCAGTCTTAGTTACTACACCAACTTGATCACCATCTGCATTAATTAAACGAACTTCGCGTGAACGAATTTGATCGTTTAATATTAAATTCCTTGGTATAATTCTTCACCTCCGTGTTAATTTGAGGACAAGAAAAAGGACGGGTATTAAGTTACCCGCCCATAATCAACAGAAAATATCGATTAGCCCAGAGGTCAACTTAACTTAGGCGAGAAGCGGGAGCTTCTTCTTGTTCTCAACTAATAAATTATTATAGTACTGCTGCGGCATTCTTGTCAATAAGTTGACGATAACTTTTCGATATTTAAGTAAAAAATGCACCCAGTATGATTAAAACTAATCATCTGAATGCATTTCTATTCAAAATCAATTTAACTGTTTACCAACTAGATTGCCCACTATCGACAAAGTAAAGCAAACCACAAAATAAAGTAGCGCCAGAGCCACAAACATCGGCAATGTGAAGTTAGCATTTTGACCGTAAACAATTTGCGCTTGCTGCGTCATTTCAGGAACAACAATGATTGTTGCTAGTGACGTATCTTTAATTAACGATACTAATTGACTGACAAGCGTTGGAATCATGTGTTTATATGCCTGCGGCAAGACCACATGCCACATTGTCTGGGCAAAATTCATCCCTGTCGAACGTGCACCCTCCATTTGTCCGGTTGCTACCGATTGAATTCCCGAACGCACAATTTCTGCAATCATTCCAGATTCAAAAACTGTCATCGCAATGATTGCTGCCGGAACAACATCGGGGCGAAAGCCAAAGTTAGGCAAGCCAAAATAAGTAAAGAAAATAATTAGTAATAACGGCAAGTTTCTGACCAGATCAACAATAAAGCCGACAACTGCCGAAACGTACTTGATTTTAGCAAACCGTAAAATTCCCATTAATGAGCCAATAATAAAACTCAAAACCATCACAATTAGGGAAATATACAGTGTAACCCTTAATCCAAGTAATAAAAAGCGAATATTAATCCACGAAAAAGCATTAGTCCAAATTTGCATCGCTCTTCCTCCTAGCTTAATTTCTTTTCTAAATAATGCATGTAGTAACTTAATGGCATTGTTAAAAGTAAGTACAATATACCGACCACCAAATAACTATTGATTGTATCAAATGTCTTCGATGCAATCGCATTGGCCTGATAAAGCAAATCAAACCCAGCCACAAAGGCCAAAATAGAAGAATCCTTAATCAAATTGACAAATTGATTGCCAAGAGATGGAATAACGATTTTAAAAGCTTGCGGCAAAACCACATAGCGCATTGCCTGCCAATAAGTCATTCCTGTAGAACGGGCACCTTCCAGCTGGCCCGATTCAACTGACTGAATTCCAGAGCGGATAATCTCGGCAATGAATGCTGACGTGTAGAGCGTCAAGCCAATTGTCCCTGCAGTGAAACCGTTAATTTTAAAGAAGTATAACGGAATAATCAAGTACAAGAACATTACAATGACCAGTAACGGAATATTACGAAAGACTTCGATATAGATTCGGCACAGCAAATGAACTAATTTGCTCGGCAGCATTTGCAAAAGTGCAAGTACTGTTCCAATGATTGAACTAAAAACTAGGGTAATCAAGCTGCATAATAAAGTCCAACCCAGACCAACTAAAAGCTGACTACCAAAATGGGTAAAGATATTAATCATCGTTGATACATCTCCTTGTAGTTAAACCCGGGAACTTGACCAAACCATTTTTTAATCAAGTGATTGTATTCCCCACTATGCTGCAGCTGGGTAATTGCGCGATTAACAGCCCGTTCAAACGGTTTTTGCTGCTTATTAATCGCAATACCATACGGTTCTTTGGTAAAAGTACCGCCAGTTACAACCAAACTAGGATTTTCAACTGCCAAACCATACAGCACCCCATTATCTGACACTAAGGCATCACCTTGGTGCGATTTCAAAGCACTTACAGCTTGACCGTAGTTTTGCATCCCAATTACTTTTGCCTTGGGCGCAAACTTTTTAACTACTTCAGAAGAATTATCACCAACAATTCCAATAACGGTTTTCCCATTCAAATCATGCACGTTTTTAATGCTTGAATTAGTTGGCACGAGCAAGGACTCGCCCGCATTGAAATACGAATTAGAAAAGTCAATTACTTTTTTACGCTCAGGAGTGATCGACATTGTGGCAATCACGGCATCCACATTACCATTTTTGAGCAGCGGAATCCGAGATTGAGCAGTTGCGGTCACAAACTTAGCTTGACCACTTGGCCCTAAAATCTGCTTAGTAATTGCTTTGGCAAGGTCAATTTCAAACCCCTTATGGACATCGTCACGCACGTCAATCAGACTAAAGAGTTTCATATCTGCTTCTACGCCCCAAGTAATCGTCTTGGAGCTTTGCGCATTTTTCAAAACTGCCTGATCGGCAACTTTTTGCCGGCAGCCTGACAAAAACAACATACAAAACAAAACCGGAATTAACCAAAATTTCTTTTTCATGATGGTCACTCCTTAATGCGCAATAATTTTACTTAAAAATTGTTGTGCACGTTCAGTTTGCGGCTGCTGGAAAAAGTCTTGGCTGGCGTCATCTTCGACTATATGACCCTGATCCATAAAAATCACGCGGTTAGCTACTTCTTTAGCAAAGCCCATTTCATGCGTCACGATTAATGAAGTCATGTCACTAGCTGTCGTGACTTTTTTGATAACCTGCAGCACTTCATCAATCATTTCTGGATCAAGTGCTGATGTTGGTTCGTCAAAGAGCAGTAATTTAGGACGCATTGCCAAAGACCTTGCAATTGCAACCCGTTGCTTTTGCCCGCCGGATAACTGACGCGGCATGTTTTCAGCCTTATCAGCTAGACCAACCATCTTTAGTAAGGCTAGTGCTCGCTGCTTATTTTCAGCTTCTGGCACATGACTCACAATTCGCGGCGCTAACATAATGTTTTCCAAAACATTTTTATTCGCATAAAGATTAAAATGCTGAAAAACCATCCCAACGTCGCGACGCAAAAGATTGGCGTCAGTCTTAGGATCTGACAAATCGCGATTATTAACGATTAATTGCCCATCCTCAATTGATTCTAACTGGTTAATTGTCCGAATTAACGTACTTTTACCAGAGCCAGAAGGACCAATCAAGACAACGGTCTCTCCTCGATCAATTTTTAGATTAATATCGTGTAAAGCATGAAACTTACCATAAAATTTCTGCACATTGCGGAATTCGATCATCGACATAAATTTCTCCTCATTAATATTAGTAGAAAGTTTAAGTATCAAATTGAACACTCAGCTAGCTAAAATCCAGTAAAGCCAATCGTCTACACTACGTTTGTAACTCGACAGACAATACCAACAGATTTTTTAAATTTAAAAGTGCCGAAATTAATAATATGTTTTCTAATTCTTAATTATCTTTTTTATTTTTCACGTGAATATGACTTAACGTCAGCGTCAATTTCTTTAATGAATTCGTCTAAACTCTTAGCAAGTTCTTTGTCGGTACCATAAGGACGAACATTGACACTATTGTCTGCCATTTCCTTATCACCCAAAACAAGCGTGTAAGGAACTTTTTGGGTTTGAGCTTCACGAATCTTGTAACCCAATTTTTCATTTCTAAAGTCAACTTCTGCTCTGAAGCCGCGCTTGTTCAATTCGTCGCGAACCTTCTTAGCATAATCGCCGTGAGCATCAAGGTTAACTGGAATAATTTCTACTTGAACTGGAGCCAGCCAAGTTGGGAATGCACCCTTGTAAATTTCAATTAAGTAAGCAATGAACCGTTCCATCGTACCAACGATTCCACGGTGAATCATAACTGGACGATGTTCCTCGCCGTCTTGACCAATGTAAGTTAAGTCAAATTGTTCTGGCAACATGAAGTCAAGTTGAATGGTCGACATGGTTTCGTCGCTGCCCAAAGCTGTCTTAGTTTGAATATCAAGCTTAGGACCATAGAATGCTGCTTCGCCTTCTGCTTCAACATAGTCAAGGCCCATATCATCCATAGCACCTTTAAGCATTGATTGACTTCTTTCCCACATGTCATCATTAGCAAAGTATTTTTCGGTATTCTTTGGATCACGGTATGACAAACGGAAGTAGTAGTCAGTAATGTCAAAGTCTTTGTAAACGTCCATGATTAATTGCAAAGTTCTAGCAAATTCATCTTTGACTTGGTCTAAAGTAACGAAGGTGTGACCATCGTTCAAGGTCATTTCCCGAACCCGTTGCAAACCTGATAAAGCACCTGATTTTTCATATCTGTGCATCATTCCAAGTTCAGCAATCCGCACTGGTAATTCACGGTATGAACGAATATGGTGCTTGTAAATTTGAATATGTGATGGGCAGTTCATTGGTCTTAATTCAAGCATTTCGCCATCACCCATATCCATTGGTGGGAACATGTCATCGCGGTAGTGTGCCCAGTGACCTGAAGTCTTGTAGGCATCCAAGTTCATCAATACTGGTGTGTAAACGTGTTGGTAACCACGAGCAACTTCTTTATCAATGATGTAGCGTTCAATCACGCGGCGAATAGTGGCACCCTTTGGCATCCAGTAAGGAAGACCAGCACCAACCTTAGGGTCAACGAAGAATAAGTCAAGGTCACGACCGATTGTCCGGTGGTCGCGTTCCTTAATTTCTTCGCGGCGCTTAATGTCGGCATCAAGGTCAGTCTTCTTGAAAAAGGCAGTTCCAGAAATCCGTTGCAGCATTGGGTTAGAAGATTGACCTTGCCAATATGCACCAGCAACACTGAGCAACTTAAATTGCTTAATCTTACCAGTATTTGGCAAAAGTGCACTGAAGCCAAAGTCAACGAAGTCACCTAACTTGTATGCAGAAACTGTATCATCTTCAGCCTTTAACAATTCAAGCTTGAACTTGTCATCTTTAAAGATGTCTTCTAACTCGCTCTTAGACATTTCTACTTGTTCAATCTTGGCACCACTCTTAACAGCCTTTTGGATAGCCTTTTCTAATTGTGGTAATTCACCAATTTTAATTTGGTTTTCTTTATCAGTGTCAACGAAAAAGCCATCACTATCTGCATCATGCTCACCCAAACGTAATTCTGGATAAGCCTTCTTAGCAACTGCTTCAAAAACAAAGGCAACAGTTGCACGTAAAACGTTCAAGCCGTCTTCATCTTTATCAGTAATAATTGCTACTTCTGCATCATCATTTAATTCGTAATCAACTGGCTTTAATTCGCCGTTAACTTTTCCGGCCAAGGCAGCCTTACCAAGTGAAGTTGAAATGTCATGTGCCAAATCGGCAATTGAAACAGCTTGGTCATAGTCACGGTTTGACCCATCAGGCAAAGTAATTGAAAAACTCATGTTTACCTCCATAAACAAAAAAGTCCCAGTGCAATTAAGCACTGGGACGTATATTAGCGCGGTTCCACCCAAATTAGATTAGAGTATCTCTAACCCTCTCTTAAGATTGATAATGGAATCCAGCCTTTGTTAAAACCTTTATTAGTAGAATGAGTGGGGTCTTGCTCATGAAGGACTTCCAGAAAAGCGTCCTTCTCTCTGAATTAAGCAACATCATGTTCATTCGTTGCACTTAATTATACGCAAACGACATTTAAATGCAAGAACTTTTTAATAGAAATTGCTTAAAAATAAATTAATGACGCCGATTAGGACCTGACACTACTACCTCTTTGGCGAGTGTCCGTACACGCTCCATTAGGCGCTTTGCCTTAATCGGATCAATTGCATTCTTGGTCTCTTTGAAATGTTCTTCCAAGTCCGCCATTGCAAAATTAGATGAGAAAAAGGTCGGCAGCACATTATCCATTCGTGCCTGCAGAATTACGCCCAACACGTCATCACGTGACCATTGGCTCAGAGTCTCGGCACCAATATCGTCTAATAGCAATACATCAGCTTGACTAACGCGGTCAATTTCTTTTTGCAGGCTGTTATCTTCAAAATGACTGGACAGACCAGCAATAAATGTCGGCACGTGTAAAAAGACCACCTGCTTGCCCATCGCCGCAACTTGATTAGCTAACCCAGCTAATAAGTAAGTCTTACCCACACCAAAGCTTCCTGATAAGTACAACCCTTTTTGGTGAGGATTTAGGGGATAAGCAGCTAAAAATTTACCAATAGCTGTCAACGCCGAAGACCGTTCCGACGTTGCATCCGCTTGACTCAAGCGCACATCGTGCAGAGTTTGCGGCAAATTAATCAGGTGCAAATGCTTTTTGGTATTAGCACGCAAATTTTGCTCAATTTTGCTTTCATCCGGCACATAACGCAAGTCAATAGCATGATGATTCAAAAATAATTCAGGTCGATAACCTGCTGTTACTGGGTCTTGTTTATGCTGAGCCGAATAGTACTCATAGAGGTTAGACCAGCTCTTTTTAATCATTTCGGAAGTAATTTGGTCCTTGTGATGGTTCAAAAATTGCTGAATACTCTCATCCGCCAAAACCTGCTGGTAAATTTGTTCCAAATTATGCTTCCTAGCAATTTCCGGATTCAAATTATTAATAATATCACCAATTGACTGCATAAACTCACCTACTTCATGCCATTTTTATCTTCTAAATCTTTAAAGAATTTTTTCAAGTCGGCAGAAGAAACATCTGTACTTTGCTCTGCTGTCTTCTTACTCCAGTCGGTACCCTTTTCAACCTTTTTAGCTTTTGTCGAATAACGAGGATAGTAACTCTTCTTCTGCTGGCGCTTTTCCATGTATTCTAAAGCCTGACTGCCTGTCTTAACACCATGCTGCAGCCAATCATGCAAGATTGTATTAGCCAAACGGTAAGACACTGACGGCCCACTGTTTAAGCAGGCATAGGTCAAGATATTGAGTAATTCTGCTGGAATATCTTTTTGATTATACAAATTATCCAGCACCTTATACTCACTGGCGTCAACATAGTCATGCTTGTCAGTCTTCAAGCGGTACAAAAATTGCGCCGGCGACTTCGTCTGCGCTAGCTGCAAAATCCGCTGGTCACGCAAGCTCAAACTAGAATTGTCTTGAATTGAGGCTTGTTGGTCTTGTGTTTGCTGCAAATTCTTCCGTGTACCTTCAGCGTGAATATTTTCCGCAATGGTCCGCTTAATCAGCGGCATATCAAGCTCATAGCTATCATGCAGGCAGGGCAAAGTTTCGTCGACAAATTCCTGCTCCGACAAGCCATAAGTGCGCATTATTCCCCTAATTGCTGCCCGATTTTTATCAATTTCACTGGAATCAATTTGGTAAATTTCAAACTGCTCTTTCATAAACTGCCAGTCAATCGTATCTTGCTCATTAACACTGGCCTTAGCAGCCGGCTGTGCTTGATTTTCCTGGGCTGCTTGCTGGACATCTTGCGAGGGACTAATTGCCTCCTCATCCGGCAAACGAAAAACATCCATAAATGAGGCAGAGACATCCTTAGCACTCTGCATGCCATTAACCTGATTTTCACTGCGCTTATTTTCCCGGGCAAAGGCATGGCTCAACGACTGAAAAGTTGTCACGCCGACTTTTTCTTTTAATAAGCTTGCCAAAAGGGCTGTCGCAAAAAATTCACTGCTAGTGGGCACGCAAGTTAAAGAAAACAGCAACACTTGCCCCATGATTTTATTCTTAATAATACGCGTCTTAACAAGTCCCACTGCCTCTAGTTTATGCAGTGCTTGAAACAATTCTTTCAAACTGCAGTCAAGCTGTTCTTGCAGATGGTAAATACCCTTGCTGTCAGATAAAATTGCCGCCGCATCATAATCGGCCATCAAAGTTAAGTAGAGAGCAATGCCACTAGCACCAACGAGCGGTTGGTACAGCTTAATTAAGACTTGCAGATCCTGCGGGAAAACCGTCACCTGATTAATAATAAAAAAAGGTTGTTTGGGATTAGCGGTCTCAAACATCATTAGTCCCCTTTTCCTCACGTTTAGCAATCATGTCTTCCATGGTCTTCATAAAACTGGACATATCTTTAAATTCCCGGTAAATCGAGGCAAATCGAATGTAAGCAACATCATCAATATCAGCCAATTCGTCCATGACAATTTGCCCGATTTTCTTTGATGAAATTTCGCTGATGCCTTGTTTTCTAACCTTGTTTTCAACATGGTCAACCAGCTGTTCAAATTGGGCACTCGTAATTGGACGCTTTTGCCCAGCAGCCATCACACCATGCAAAATTTTCTTACGGCTGAACGGCTCCCTTGTACCATCATTTTTAATGACTAACAATGGGGTCGTTTCCATGCGTTCAAAGGTTGTAAACCGAAAGCCGCAATTTTCACATTCACGTCTGCGACGAATCGCCCGATTTTCGTCGCTGGGACGAGAATCAATTACGCGTGAGGCATTTTGCCGACAATTAGGACATTCCATTCTTCTCTCCTTTTAATTTAAATAGCAACTGGGCCAATTGGGCCTCTAATTCTTCTATTGTACCAGTATTTGTAATTACATAGTCGGCCAACTTGACTTTTTTAGCAAGTGGCATCTGACTGTTAATCCGATTTAGCGCCGCCTTACGCGTTAAGCCATCACGCGCCATCAGCCGCTTAATCTGCATTTCTTCAGAAACTGTAATTAGCAACGTCTTGTCGCAATACTTTTGCGCGCCCGATTCAAATAAGACCGGAGCATCCAGAATAACCAGCTGCTCACCAGCTTGTTTATTTTGCGTAATTTTAGTCTGAATTATTTGAAAAATCAACGGGTGGGTAATTTTATTCAAGATACTCAATTGCTTAGGATCACTGAACACCACTTCGCCAAGCTGATGACGATTAATCGTTTGGTCCGGATTTAAAAAATTACGGCCAAATTGCTGGACAACTTGATGATAACCAGCTTCACCAACATTCAAAATATCATGAGCAATCAGGTCACTGTCAATAATCGGCAGTTGCTGCTTTTTAAAAAAGGCATCTGCCGTACTTTTGCCGCTGGCAATTCCGCCGGTTAAGCCCAACACTAGAGTCATTTGTAAACCACCTGGCACTCAGGACAAAAAGTCGTCCCTCGACCATTAACCTTGATCTTTTCAAGCGAATTGCCACAGCGCGCGCACGGTTCACCCTGATGACCATAGACCCGCAACATTTTTTGAAAGCCGCCGGTTTCACCATTAGCATCAAGATAAGTATGCACTGTAGTACCACGCTTAGCAATCGCTAGAGTAATTAGCGCGTTAATATTGTCATGCAGTTCTGCCACTTTTTCCCTAGGAATTTGACTAGCAACACTTAATGGATGAATTTTCGTTTCCCACAAGACCTCGTCAACATAGATATTGCCTAACCCGGCAACAATAGTTTGGTCAAGCAAAGTACTCTTGATATTTTTCTTCTTGCGGCTAAGTCCGGCTGCTAAAAATTCCACCGTAAACTCGGTAGAATTAGGTTCAAAACCAAGTTTACTAATTCCAGTGACAATCTTTTCTGTTCCCGTTGCAACCAGCTGCATGCGGCCAAACTTGCGCACGTCGTTATAGCGTAAGGCTGTATCATCAGTAAAGGCAAACTGCACGTGATCGTGTTTATCCTTAGGTTCGGCAACTGTTGTCAGCCGATATTTACCTTCCATACGCAAATGCGACACAATTGTTAAATCGCCACTTAGACGAATTAATAAGTACTTAGCATAGCGATCAATGGTTAAAACCTTCTGACCAGTAACTTGTTTGACAAACTCATCATGGTCGCTGGCAATAATTTTAGGATACCACAAGGTGATCTCTTTAATTGTTTTTCCTTTAATCAAGGGAAGCAAAGTACGGCGCACTGTTTCAACTTCCGGCATTTCTGGCATTAATTTTTCTCCTTATTTTGCATCATACCAATTGTGACCCCAACCGGAATCAGCAATTAGCGGAATATCAAGCTGGACTGCTGACTGCATGACCTCGGGAACAATCTTCTTAATCGTTTCCAGTTCATCCTTAGGCACATCAAAAATCAGCTCATCATGAACCTGAACTACCATCTTTGTCTTGAGGTGTAATTCATCCAACTTCTTCTGCATATTAATCATGGCAATCTTAATAATATCAGCAGCTGACCCCTGAATTGGTGAGTTTATCGCGGTTCTTTCCGCAAACGACCGCACATTGAAATTCTTGGCATGAATATCAGGTAAGTAACGACGTCGGTGCATAATTGTTTCGGCATAGCCCTTTTCACGCGCTTCTTGAACAGCCTTGTCCATATAATCGCGAATTTGCGGATATTGCTCAAAGTAATTATCAATAAATTCCTTGGCCTGTTTTCGACTGATGTTCAAATTCTTAGACAGGCCATAATCAGAAATTCCATAAACAATCCCAAAGTTAACGGCCTTTGCTCGGCGACGCATTAATGGCGTTACTTCATCTGGAGAATCTAAGTGGAAAATCTTCATTGCCGTGTGTGAGTGAATATCATAACCTGTCTTAAAGGCTTCCTGCATGTTTTCGTCACCAGAAACTTGTGCCAAAACCCGCAATTCAATTTGCGAGTAGTCACAAGAAAAAATGTAGCCATCAGGCGTGCTTGGAACGAAGGCCTTTCTGATTTGCTTGCCTTCTTCGGTTCTAGTCGGAATATTTTGCAAGTTAGGATCAACTGAAGACAAACGTCCTGTTGCCGTCAACGTCTGCAAATAGCGCGTATGAACGCGACTATCCTTTTGAATAACATCAAGCAGACCCTTAACATAAGTCGATTGAATTTTAGCAATCTGTCGGTAAGTCAAAATTTCATCAATAATTGGACTTTGGTCTTTTAACTGGTTCAAAACGTCAACTGAGGTTGAATAACCGGTTTTGGTCTTTTTAATTGGCGGCAAGCCCATCTTTTCAAACAAAATATGCCCTAATTGCTTAGGAGAATTAAGGTTGAAACGTTCCCCAGCTTCTTGGTAAATCTTGTTTTCAAGGTCTTGCAATTCCACAGCAAACTCATTCTGCAGTTGAATTAAAGTGCCTGCCTGTACCTTAATGCCGTTCATTTCCATTACTGCTAAAACGCGCGCTACCGGAATTTCAATACTGGCAAATAAGTCATCCTGTTCATGATCCTTGAGCTGCTTTAATAATTCATCCTTCAACCTAACAATCGACTGGGCTTTGCTGGCCAAGTGGCTGAATAAAATCTGGTCATCATCAGGAACGTGCTCCTTTTTGCCCTTACCATAAACTTCAAAGTCACTCTTGACAGAATAGTCACCATACAAATGGCAAACTTCGCCCATGTCATTGGAATTATTCTCGTTATTAACTAAGTATGATGCCAGCAGCATATCATAATCAATTCCCTGAACTTGGATATCTAGGCGATTGAGACCAACCATTGTTCGTTTAAGGTCAAAGACATCTTTTTGAATTTCGTTATTTTCTAAAATTTGCTTTAATTGCTCGGTCTGCAAAAGTTCAACATCCCGGCTGACAAAGGTTTGCTCGCCAATTTTAAGGGCAAAACCAATAAATTCTGCCAAGTGATAATTGGCACCCAGCATCCCCAAATAAAAGCTGACAGTATCTCCTTCAACAACCTTAATTTGTTCTAGCCGCTCTTTAGTAAGTTCAACATAGTCAATCTTAACTTCTTCAGACGCATTTTCACCAGAAGCAGTATCTGATGTGTCCAATTGGTTTAAAAATTTACGAAAATTCATCTTTTCGTAAAACTGCCGTAATTTTTCTTGGTCAACCTTTTGCCGCTTAACACCTGCTAAACCAATCGCTACTGGACTTTCACGGTTAATGGTTGCTAATTTTTTAGCTAAAAAGGCCTTATCCTTGTCGTTAATTAAGTTTTCCTTTAGCTTGGACTTTTTCATATCAGCTACATGCTCGTAAAGTCCCTCAACTGAACCATACTGCTGGATTAAACGTGAAGCCGTCTTTGGACCAACCTTAGTTACTCCGGGATAATTATCAGAATTGTCTCCCATGAGTGCCTTCATATCAATAAATTCAGTTGGCGTCACGCCATTGATTTCCTTCATGTGCTCTGGCGTATATGCTTCTAGGTCTGAAACGCCAGACTTAGTTACCATGACCGTTGTCTTTTCTGAAGCTAATTGAGTTAAATCCTTATCTCCAGTAACGATTGTCACCGCCATATTTTGTTCTTCGCCAAGACGCGCGAAAGTCCCGATAATATCATCGGCTTCATAATTCTTTAGTTCATAAGTCGCAATCCCTAAATCATGCAGCATTTCTTGAATATACGGTAACTGCTCCAATAATTCAGGCGGTGTTTTCTGGCGGCCGCCCTTGTAGTCATCGTACATGCTATTTCTAAAAGTTGTCTTGCCGGCATCAAAAGCAACCAAGACATAATCTGGCTCAACGTCTTTTAATAGAACATCCAGCATATTTTTAAAAGTATAAATGGCATTAGTGTGCAGACCTTCAGCGTTTTTGAAGTTTTCAAGTTGCCGGTAAAGTGCATAGAACGCACGAAAGGCAACGGAATTACCATCAATTAAAAGTAATTTTTGATTAGCCATAATTCTCCTCGTTATTAATTCGTCAGTTAATTCACATACCATTCTAACAGTTTTAATGGCTTCTAGCAGGTTACTGACTTACTTATAATTTAAAAAAACTAGTCGCGTTGCAACTAGTTTCTTAGTTAATTTTATTTTTGCAATAATTTTGCGAAGGCATCTTCGTATTTTGGTATATCACCGGCACCCATGAAGACAATAACGCTGTCATGGTTCTGGGTTAAATCAGCAATATTAGCCAAATCAATAACTTCTGAGCCTGGAATTTGCGCAGTTAAGTCTTCACTTGATATATCGCCAGCACTCTCACGAGCAGATGCATAGATCGGCGTTATATAAGCCTTATCAACATCACGCAAAATTTCTTCAAAGTCCTTAGCGTATTTTTTAGTCCGTGAAAATGTGTGCGGTTGAAAGACAACAACTAGACGTTTACCCGGGAACTTTTGGCGGGCAGCTTGAATGGTAGCCTTCATTTCGGTTGGGTGGTGAGCATAATCATCAATTACATTAATATCACCGTAGTCAGTTTCAGTAAACCGGCGTTTGGCACCACTGTAAGTCAACAAACCTTCTTGAATATCTTCTAGCGGAATTTTTTCAGTATAAGCAACCGCCACAACTGCCGTCGTATTCAAAATGTTATGGTCACCAAATAAGTGAACTGTGAAGCGGCCAATGTTTTTACCATGAGCTAAAACATCAAAAGTTGAACCAGTCGTTGTCCGGTCAATATTAACTGCTTGGAAGTCATCAGTGTCTTCAAAACCATAAGTATACTTAGGAATACTAGTCTTTAAAGCTTGCAGACGACTGTTGCCGCCCCAAACAAATAACCCCTTCTTAGTTTGATCGGCAGCTGTTTGGAAGGCTGAAGTATAATCGTCCTGATCTTTAAAGTAATCAGGGTGATCGAAGTCAATGTTAGTCATAATTTGATAATCTGGATGATAAGCCAAGAAGTGACGGCGGTACTCATCGGCTTCATAAACAAAGAAGCGCGAATCTTGGACGCCCTTACCTTCACCATCACCAATTAAATAAGAAGTTGGTGCAGCTTCACCGAGTACATGAGCTAATAGGCCTGTCGTCGAAGTCTTGCCGTGAGTTCCAGAAACACCAATACTGGTATGCATCGCTACGACTTCTTCAACTGTGTCAGGATAACTCTGCCAAGTAATACCCTGATCTTCACATGCCTTGACTTCAACATTATCGTCTTTAAAAGCATTACCCTTAACAATTATTTGACCGCTAGGCTTAATATTAGCAGCCGCAAAGTCAGCAACTTCAATCCCAGCTTTTTCTAGCGGTACTTGCGTAAAAGTGTACTTAGTAATATCACTGCCGGCAACCTTATAGCCTAAGTCGTGCAACAACAAGGCCAAAGAAGCCATCCCTGTACCCTTAATTCCAATAAACCAAATTTGTTTGTTCTTATCTAACATTTCATTTGCTCCAAATTTTATTCAATAATCGTTTATTATTTTACCATTATTAAGACCAAAAGAGCAGAGGCTAATTGGAAGCTAAAGAAATTTTTTACAAAGAAAAAAGACCTTTCCAAAAAGGTCTTTTGCAGATTATAACTTAATCTTGCCGCTAGCTAGCAATTCATCACAGACTTCTGGATCAAAAGCAGCGCCAATTGTAAAGTCATCAGGTACAACCATAATACCGCGCTTTTGCTCTGCATGTTCTAAGCCTAATTCGCGAGCTGAACAAATCATGCCGTATGAGTCAACGCCACGCAAATCGCCAGGCCAAATTTGTTGACCATTAGGCATCAACGTACCAGGCAAGGCAACAACTACCTTTTGACCTTGAGCAATATTAGGTGCACCACAAACGATTTGGTGTTCCTCGCCATCGCCAACTTCAATCGTGGTGACATGCAAGTGGTCGGAATCTGGGTGCTTGTCACAAGTCTTAACTAAGCCATAAACAAGAGTTGGCTTGCCATAAGCTAATTCAGTATCAAAGCCAGCTTCAGTCAGCTTTTGGTTCAAAGCTGCCAGCTCAGCATCTGTCAACTTAACTTGACCATCTGGCAATTTAGCATAGTCAATTACCTTGTCAACGTTAAAAAAGTTGTAACCAGTAACGTTACCTTGTTCATCAATAACTTGAGTAATGTCGCCCTTTTCCACGTATTCGCTCTTACCGTGATCTTGACCCAAAATCACGATTAATGTATTAGGATAACTGCGTTTATTAATACTAGTAATCATTAAATAATCTCCTTAATTAGTCAAGTGACCGCAAAAAGTCCTCAACTTCATCTTTGGTCTTACGATCCTTATTTACTAGTCTACCAATTTCTGCGCCATCTTGGTAGACAACAAATGATGGAATTCCCATAATATTTAGTTCTTTAGCTAAATCAATTGAGCCATCACGATCAATTTGATAAAACTTGCTATCGGCAAAATCTTGCTCAATTGCCGGCATAAATGGATCTAAAAAGCGGCAGTCTGGGCACCAATCAGCAGAAAATTCCAAGACAGTACGACCATTTTTAGTAATTTCAGTTAATTTTGTTTGCGTTAATTCTTTAATTTGTTCCATCAGTAAAACCCCTTTTATTGTTAACCGATACCTAATTATTTTACTCCAAAATCAGCATGAAGAGCATAAATTGGATTACCTTTAGCCGCAAATTTGTGTTCGTATTCAGTTTCCACATTTTGCGCCACAATCTCTTCTGCTTCATGGTGCAAGTCAACAGACACAAAGTCAAAGTGCATCCCGTAATTATTCATACTCTTGAGTGAATACGCAAATAGCCCCGCATTATCCGTCTTAAACTCAATCTGTCCTGAATTAGTCAAGACCTTTTCGTACTTGTTTAAAAATGACTGGTATGTCAGCCGACGTTTTTCATGCCGTGTTTTTGGCCACGGATCACTAAAGTTAAGATAAATTACATCAGTTGAATTTGGTGCAAAAAAGGCATCAATTGCGGCTGCGTCCGCACATAAAATCTGCAAGTTATCGAGCTTTTTATCAAGCTTCGTCCGCAAAATAATACCGGCAGCCGTGATCTGTAATTCAACCGCCACAAAATTTTTCTCTGGGTGCATTTCAGCCAAAGTAGTAATGAAGTGACCCTTACCTGAACCTACTTCAATTTCAAGTGGCTGCTCAGGCTTAGGAAAGCGGGCAGCCCAGTCAATCTTCACATCTGGATCTGGTCTGTCAAGAACACTCTCCGGATGGTTCTTCACTAACTCAACCGCCCACGGCTTATTTCGTAATCTCATTTATTAAATCTTCCTCTTCTTAATCTTGTATGGTAAATACAGCTGCACAACCAAAATGCTAAAGCAAATTAGTAATCCGATTGCCTCCCACAACTGCAAGTTAAGCGGCAATAATAACAACCACGACACGCTTATAATCAGCCATTGTAATAACATTGGCACTGACAAAGCAACAATTAGGTCGCGGCCACGATCTTTGCGTGTAATCGGTGCTACCCGATACATAATATTATCATCAAATTCGTCGGCCATGGGTAATAATTGATAGGCTGTTAGAAAAATCACTAAACATGACAATCCAAGTGCCCATGCCCAGTTTTGAACCAACCACGAAATCAATACCGCAAATGCCGTCATTCTAACTAATAAATTTAAATTCTCAGGATTCCGAAGCAATGAGCGCCGATACAAAAAGCGGTTGGGATTTTCCTTAGCTAGCGCCCTTGGCAACAAAAAGTCAAGATACTTACGCCGTTTGATCGTTACCTGCTTTTCTTTAACGTCGGTAAACATGCTAAAAGCCGTATAGACACGATTTTTACGTTTTTCTTCTTGAGCTACCGCATAACGCCAATCAAATAATGTTTTGCGTTTAAGTATAAAGTGCATCGCAATAATGCCAACTACCAATAAAACTAGCAAGACCCAGATTAATACTGGCTGCAATATTGCCAAGCTCAGTACAACCAATAATACTAAATTAACTAAGACAAGCGAAATTTTTCGGCCGAAATAAAGATTCTGCTGAGTAATTTTTAATTGTAAAAACTTAGCCAGCCAAATGGCAACTGCAAACAGCAAATAATTTACTGGTGCTAGTCCCGCCTTAAGTGTCGCAAAAGGAAACAAAATTCCTGCCAATAAGGCAATTAATAATGTTGGCAGCACCATACTGTACTTAATTAAGGGCGTTAGGTACTGGCCCATCTGCTCATCTTGCGGCAATAAGAATTGCAAATCTGCCTCTTGCAGGAGCGTAACTAGGTTACCCGTTAATAACGGCAGCCACAATAAGACAGCAACTAATGGACGGTAAAACCAGCGCCCCTGCGGCATCGTCTTCATGCTTTGAGCATACCAGTACATCAAGGCACCAAAAAGAAAAATTAACGCCAAGATAAAGAAGTCGTTGAACACCAGCATTAAATATTTGAGGGATTGCCGCAAATTATCCTGAAGTCTATTTTGAGCCAATTTACGCATGTTGCTGCTCCTGATTCAAAACTTGATAAAGTTTATCAAATGCATCACTTGACTTCAAACCATAATGAGCCCGAATTTCATCAAGACTGCCAATTACCTCAATCGTGCCATTATTCAAAACTGCATAATTAGAAATTGCCTGTTCGGCATCTGCTAATACGTGGGTCGTCATTAAGACCATCTTATCATTCGCAATTGCCTGTTTGATTAAGTCTATCAGATTGGCAACAGCTAACGGATCAAGACCCGTAAATGGCTCGTCAATCACTAGTAAGCTAGTATCAGCCAAAAAGGCTGTTACAATCATTACCTTTTGTTTCATTCCCTTAGAAAAGTGAACGGGCAGCCAGTCCAACTTATCATCTAAACGAAACAGCTTTAACAATTCCTTTGCCCGTGACCAAGCTGTTTGCTCATCAAGCTTATAAGCCAGCATTGTTAATTCCAGATGTTCTGCCAAGGTCAATTCTGGATACAAAACCGGCGTTTCCGGAATATAGGCAACCTGCTGCTTAAACTTAGTCGGCTGCTTAGTTAATTCCACATCATTAAGGCTGATTGTCCCCTTCTGCGGTCTTAACAAACCCAATATGTGCTTGATCGTTGTCGACTTCCCTGCACCGTTGAGGCCGATTAATCCTAGTGCTTCACCCGGCTTAATTTCTAAGTTAATATCCTTAATTACTGGTACTCCTGTGTAGCCACCAGTTAAGTGTTCAATCTTAAGAACCATATTTCCTGTCTTTCTTTTAATGAATTTACTCATTTTATATGATAGCATGATATTAAAAGAAACTAAATTTTGAAATAAAAGAGGTAAAAAATGAATCAATTAGACGCAGATTGTTTATTTTGTAAAATTATTCGTGGTGACGTGCCTAGTTACACCGTCTTTGAAAATGATGACGTTAAAGCTTTTCTAGATCTATCGCAAGTCAATCCTGGCCACACCTTAATGGTGCCCAAAAAGCATATTACCAACCTATTTGACTACACAACAGAAGATGCCAGACGCTTTTTGCAATATATCCCAGAAATCGCTAACGCTATTAAAAAGTTTGATCCAAAAATCACCGGCATGAACATTAACACCAATAACGGTGCTAGTGCTAACCAAGTTGTCATGCATTCACATATTCACTTTGTTCCTCGGTTTGAAGGCGACGGTCTTAAGCTTGCCACCCGCAATAACGCCGACAAGTATAGTGAAGCAGATTACCAAAAGATCGCTGATGAAATTAAAGCACAATTCTAAGGAGTAAATTATGAAACATTTTAGTTTAGGTGCTGCTGCAGGTGCCGTGATTGGTATTGTCTTATCATTATTAACGGACAAAGAAGGCAGCCGTTTTGGTGCGCCAATTAAACGTGAAGTCGACGAGACTAAAGAAGATACAAGTAACTTTTTAACAGCTATTGCCAATTTGAAAGATGCTAAGCAAGAATTAGCTGATGCTATTCCCCTGGCAGAAAAGTCAATTATTGCCTTGCAAAAAGATATTGAATATTACCAAATGAAATTGGACCGCTTAATCAAGGATTTGAAAGAACAAAATAACAATTTAACTAGTGATTTAGCTGCTAAAACTAAAAAATAGTAAAGAAAGTTTGAATTTTCTGTGAAAATACGAAAATAGAAAACGTTGCTAGTTAATTTATGTTATATTAGTTGTCGATGACTTAATTTTATTAAGGATGTGGAGAAGTTATTTTATGAAAAAATATTTGAAAAAGGCAGCTGCAGTAATCGCTGTAGCTGGAATCGCATTATCAACTGCTGCTTGTTCTAACGGCGGCAAAACCGTTGCTTCATACAAGGGTGGTAAAATTACTCAAAATGATTACTACAACGAAATGAAGAAGTCGCAAGCTGGTCAATCAGCTTTGGCTAACATGATTATTAACCATGTTTTGGACCAACAATACGGCAGCAAGGTTTCTAAGGATCAAGTTAACAAACAATTTAACAATTATAAGAAACAATACGGTTCTCAATTCAGCGCCGTTTTGCAACAACAAGGCATGACTGAATCAAGCTTTAAGGATAACTTGAAGACTACTCTGCTTTCCGAAGCAGCTTTGAAAGACATCAAGAAAGTTTCTAAGAGTCAAGAAGACAAGGCTTGGAAGTCATACCAACCTAAAGTTACTGTTCAACATATCTTGGTTACTAAGAAGTCAACAGCCGAAGACATTATCAGCCAATTAAAGGATGGTAAGAGCTTCAAGACTTTAGCTAAGAAGTACTCAACAGATACTGCTACTAAGTCAAATGCTGGTAAGTTGCCTGCATTCGATTCAACTGATACTAGCCTAGATGCTGGCTTCAAGAAGGCTGCATTCCAATTAAAGACTGGTGAAATCACCAAGACTCCAGTTAAGTCACAATATGGTTACCATATTATCAAGATGATTAACCACCCAGCTAGGGGTTCATTTGCCTCACACAAGAAGGAAATTGATGACCAAATTTACCAATCAATGTCACAAGACCAAGAAACAATGCGTGATGTAATCGCAACAGTCTTAAAGAAGGCTGATGTTTCAATCAAGGATGATGACTTGAAGAATGTTTTAGCATCATACGTTTCTAAGAGTGATTCAAGCAAATAATCTTGAATTTATAAAGTCAAATATTAAATAAAACCCCGAAATTAGTTGTCCTAGTTTCGGGGTTTTACTATGGCTAAATTGAGTAAAATAGTAATATATACCCCCTCTTGCATTAATGATTAGCTTCCAGTTATAATTGACAGTGAACATGAATTGAAGCTAGATTGCGGTGACTAATTTTTAAACTGAGGAAGTGGTGCTTATGGTGTAACAACTGTAACTCCTAGAATTTTGCAGAAAGGATTAGTCAGGTATCCACCTTGGATATTGTTATTGCCTTTGGTTTATCATTTGCCGCAACTATTTGGGTACTGGCAGAAATTATCAGTAGTTTAATTAAATTAACTGATAATGCCACCAAATTAGTTAGCGCACTTAATGAACTAAGAGCTGCTTTAAAAAATTTTAAAGCGAAAAAATAACCGCCTAGCTTAAGACCCTAGCGATTATTTAATTTATTAAAAATGTTAGTAAGTCACCGCTTTATGCGGAAACTCATGTTGAGAAGTCCTATTCCAGTAGGACTTCTTTTTGTATACAGCATTACTATAATACATAGCGTATAATTTGTCAAAAAATAACTTAAAGACAATTTGAAAATACCTAGTATATCAGCCTTTAACAAAAATTGTTATACATTGTGAATGACCAAAAAAGTAAAAATAATACTTTAATAGTCAGATTTTCCCAATTTATCTTCAAGAGCTTCTATTAATAATTGAGAAAAGTTAATGCCGGCTTGTTCTCCTTTAGCAGCTAGCACACCTGGAATTCTTGTATTCTTTTTTACCCAAGCAGGCTTAACAATCCGTTTAGCTTCCAGCATATCTGCCAAAACATAATTTACTAGCTTACCCGGATTTTCATTTTTAATTTGATTTATGTCACTAGCTGGATATCTCTCATCAACATCATCTTCATTAAATAACGCTAGTTCCAGACACTCCCTTGCCATTGCCATGGCTTTTGCAAGTCCCTTTCCCTCTGTAAATACTCCCGGAATATCTGGAAAAGTTACCGTAAAAGTATTCTTTTCATTCTCCGAATCATCAAAGATTGCCGGATAAACATATAAGTCTTTTTTATTCATAAGTTCTACTCCCTAGCTTTATATATGTTTATACACTTCAACGCATGTCCTAGTCAACAAAAAAGAAGTTCCAGTGAACTTCTTTTTTGCTTTATTCTAATTTATGCGACTTGCTTAAAGCTTCATCGACCTTCGGGCGGTAAAATTTGCGCCCACCTTGGCTCATAATATTATCAGTGAAAGTTCCAGGACGCGTGTGCTGCAAGGCATTGGTAATAGCATAAACCGCCGCATCCATGTCATCAATGCGGTGCAATAGTTCTGCTTCAAGCAAGGCCGGCAATTTTGGCGAACCATATTCAAACTTGCCGTGATGCGACAGCACCATGTGCCGCAATAGCAATAGATCTTCTGATTCTGGATCAATCTTCATCTCTTGGGCCGCCATCATTATTTGTTCATCAATCAGTACCAAATGCCCAACCAGATTGCCTTCTGTCGTATATTGGGTTGCCGCAGGTCCAGTCAGCTCTAGGACTTTGCCCATATCGTGCAAAATACAGCCAGCATAAAGCAGCGACCGATCAACCTGCGAATAATTATCCGCAATTCCTTTAGCATCCCGCAGCATTGACACCGTATGGAAGGCTAACCCGCCACGAACAGCATGGTGGTTGCTCTTACCTGCCGGATAATCAAAGAACCGCTTATCCCACTTTTTCAATAAATAGCGCACAATCCGATTCCATGTTGGATTCAGGATTTCAAACACATATTGGTTGATTTCTTCCTTCATGTCCGCAATTTTTTCGGGAGCCGACTTAATAAATTCCTGAAGATCATAACCTTCTTCAGGACCAACGACCCGTAAGCTATAAATCTTAATTTGCGGCTGGTCCTGATATTCCTCACGTCTACCATTAAGTTCAACAAGTGTTCCAGCACTGAAAGTCGCGGCATCTTGATTATTTGCATCCCAAAAATTACCACGGATTTCACCAGAACTATCCCCAAAAGACATTGCTAAGTACAACTTGCCCTTTTTTGTGTGACGCAATTGGGAATTTTTAATTAAAACTACTAACTCTAATTCTTCACCATCATTGTAATCCAGTAGGCGTTTAAACATTTTCGGTTCCTTTCGTAAAAGTCAGCGGTTGCAGCTGTAATTGTTCAACTAACTTGTTTTGTGCCGTAAAAATCAAAACTTGAGTAGTTTGCGCAATTTGCTTTAAGAGCTGTTCAATTTGGCCCGTTCTTTGATCGTCAAAATTAACAAACGAATCATCAATTAGGATTGGTAATTTAATTTGGTCCTTAATCTGCTGTACAAAAGCTAATTTTAAGGCAAAGTAAAGTTGTTCCTGGGTACCGCGCGAAAGGTATTTTACCTTGATAGATTTGCCATCAGCGCGCGTGACTGACAATTTTTTGTCAATTTTAATATTATTATACCGGTTATTTGTTAACAGTCGCAAATATTCTTTTGCGTCAGTCAACATTTTTGGAAAACGTTCATTGGAGGCGAGATCAAGGGCTCGTCCAATCCACTTGCTGGCAAATAAATCAGCTAAATATTCAGCACTTTGATTGCGAAACAGCGTTTGGGTATTGGCTAATTCCTGCTTAGCCGTAAACACAGCTGTGGAACTGGCAAGATTAGCCATTTGCACATTACTTTCAGCTATTTGACCTTGCAATACATGATTTTGTTCTTCAGCAGCCGCAATTTCTTTCCGCAAAGCTGTTTCTTTTTCTTGAACCTTTGACTCATTTTGTAAAAATTGTTCTAATTCTGGCAAGTCTTCTTGTAAATTAGCAGTCAAAGCTACAATCTGCATTTTAATTGTTTCCTGCTGCTGCTTATTAATTTGCAATTGCTCGTAATCAGCTAACGTCTTAACACCAGCTTCTGCTAATACAGCCTTTAACTTTAATTGTACCTGCTGCAATTTCCTTGTATCTTCTGTCAAATTGTTTTCAAGTGATGCTTTTTTCTCTTCTTGACGCTGCTGTTGGGACTTTTGTTCAGTAAGTGAATCAATCGCTGTAATTACTGAAGCAAAGTCAGTAGCTACATTTTGGTGCAGAGCCATACTGAGCTCTTGAGCCAATTGGTCCACCTGTTCCTGTAAACTGCCTAGCTGCTCTTGGTTAGCTTGCTCATTTTGTTTTTGCAATTGATACTGGCGCCATTGATTGAGCAAATTAGCTAAATCCAAATTCTCTGGATTAAGGCCATATTTTTGACCGAAAGCCGCTTGTTTTTGCTTAATTTTAGCTTGCTTTGCTCGCAAAGCAACCTGCTTCTTCTGTTGTTGTTTTTGCTCCTTTATGCCCCAACCTGCACCGATAATTCCGCTGACTAATAACAAACCGCCAATAATCTTAGAACCCGTAGCTAGCAAAATCATGCCAATAATTGCCAAAGCGCCACCTACAAGTAGCCACCCCTGATTGGTGCTACTCTTTTGCGCTACTGGCTCCTTTGGCGGTAATTCTTCGTAATCCTGCTGTAATTTAACAATTGCAGTTTGATTAAATTCAGCAATCTTTGCTAAATCTGGACTCAATGCTAATAACTGCTGCTTAGCTTGCTCTATTTGCTTTGCTTTTTGCACACATGCACGATATTCTGCCTGCCATTGCAGTAATTCGGGCTTTTTTTGAATTAATTTAGCTGCCGCAGTATCTTCCGCAACATCCGTTAACTGCGTTAGTTGCTGCTTCAATCCCGCAATTGTCTTTTGTAAACTTTGCTGCTGCATGTCCAATCCTTGCGCTATTTGATACTGTTCCGGATCAAACTTCACTTCTTTTACCTGCTGTTTCAAAGCCTGCAATTTTTGGTAATTAGGCAGCTGCTTACGCAATTGTTCTATTTGATTTAACTCACTTTGCAATTTACGCAACTCAGTTTCACTATTTTCTTGCAAATTTTTTTGCTTAGCTGCACTAGTTTCTAATGCTTGATAATCCGTAAATTCATCTTCTACTGCAGCTAACTGAGTTTTTTGCTCCTGCATCTTTTTCAGCAGTTTATTGACTGGCGGCACAGAACCGCGACTTTTGAATAATTTATCCGCTTTTTTAGCAAACTTGTCACGCAAATCAATTAATTGGTCGCTGTTGGCGGCTCCTAAATAATAAATCCGCTCCAATAAGTCTGTCTGGCTAATATCAATTACCTTGGCCAGCATATCCTGATTAAAAATAAAGCTTGAGGCATAAAAGTCACCATCAATATTTTTAATTTGGTCAAAAAAGATACTTTCGGGAACAATCTGCCCGTCACATTTCACAGTCAGTGTCCCTAGCTTAGACCCCTTACCACTGGCATAGAGGCGTTCTAATTCAAACTGCTGACCATTATCAGCGATAAAAAACAGCGACCCACCCATCGGACTTACACGTGCCAACGGCTTGTAATCTTCAAAGAAGTCACTCTTGCGTTTATCCAAGTGAAAGCCAAATAAAATTTGCTTGATAAAAGCTACGACCGTACTCTTGCCCGCTTCATTAGCGCCAAAAAAGACACTCAAGTTCTCATTTCCTAAGTCAAAGGTAAAATTCGAAAACTGACCAAAATTGACAATTTTTATCTTAATCAGCTTCATCATTAATCCCCTTTAACTCATTATTCAATTTAACCGCCGCCAACTCCTTCACTTCTTGTAAAAACTCAGGATCTTGCGCAAGTTCAGCAGCTAATTCATCTTTTTTAAGCCAGTCTTGACTTAACTTAGCAAATGTTGCCGGCGTAAAAAGTTCACTTTCTGCCTGCGTAAAATAATCTTGGTCATTAGCTGCAATCTCCAAGCGGCTGTTAGTCGTAAACCGCACATCTACTAGCTGCGAATCAAAAGCTAATTCTTGTGAAATTGACTGCCAATAATCAGTGTCCTGCATTAATTCACGTTCTTGCTCGTTCAGGTATTCCGCACCAATAATTTGCAGACTATAATAGGTCGTTGTCTGCTTTTTAAGGCTTGCCAAAAGATGCGTATGCAAGTCATTCGGACTAATTTCGGCAGTTAAGGTCAAGTCAGCTTTAGCCCAAGTAATCGGACTAGTTGGGACAAATTCAATTTGGGTCTTCTTGGTTTGCTCATTGATTGTTCCCATGTAGCAACCCTTAACACCCAACTCGTTAATATGACGACCCTGAATATTACCGGGATAGACAATTAATGGCTTTTCCGACAGAACTTGCCGCAAGTGAATATGACCAAGAGCAAAATAATCATAATTCAGATTTTTCAGTTCACCTAAAGTAAAGGGTGCATAGACATTTTGATTAGCCTGCCCCGCCTTCTCCTGCGCATGCATCATCCCAAAGGTATAATGCGATGTCTTCATAGGGAAATCCGGCACCAAATCAGAAGTAATATGATTATTAAGATACGAAAAGCCGCTAATGTCATAGTCAAAGCCGCTTTTAGTCTGATAAGACACGGTTTCAACCTGCTCGCCGTCACCCAGCAGCTTAAAGTACGGACTATCTGCCACCAATAAATTGGCTGCCCGCATATGATCGTGATTACCAAAAATCATCACAACTTGAATTTCTGCTTGGGTCAAGCGCTTAATTTCTTTAGCGAAAAAAAGCTGACTGCTAGGATTTGGCCGCGCGCTGTCAAAGGTATCACCGGCAATTAACACCAGATCAACCTGTTCTGCCAGCGCTAGGTCAACAATTTTACTTAAAGACTGATTCGGTGCTTGCTCTATTTGAGAAAATCGCTTAGATGGCAAAAAAGATAGCCCCAAAAATGGACTATCTAAATGTGCATCCGCCAAGTGGATAAATTTCATAATTACTTCTAATTTCTAAGACCTTCATAAAGATCATTAATTGGCTTAGTAATTGCCTTTTGAACATCGTCAATTGTCTTGTACAAACCTTGTTCTGCTTGCAGCAATTTCAAAATTTGTGGATCCTTTTGTACTTTTTCGTTCAATTGGTTGTACTCATCTTGAATATCCTTTGTAATATCCTTACCTTGAGCTTGGGCTTGCATAATTTGTGCTTGCATCTTGTCCATTTCCTTAAACAGGGCAGAACTATCAGCATTCTTTTTAACGCCGTCAATTGCTTCTTCTAAAGCCTTGTATTCGTCGATTTCCTGCAAGTCAGAAGCTAATTGATTAGCTGAGTCGTAGATGTTTACCATATAAAAGTCCTCCTAAATTAATGGCCGATTAGGCCCTTGATATTATTATACCATTCATTGAGCTTTTGACTCGCCGAACCAAAACCTTTTTCAATTTTATCGCCAATACCACCGGTCCAATCCGTTCCGGAACCATTTTGCTTAACAATTTGGTTAGGGGCCTGCTCGGTAAATTGATTTTGCGCGGTATACGGCAGAATGCCTTCCATCTCGGCCTTATACAGCCTTGTAATTCCCGTTTCCGAAATGCCATGCATATAATGCTCTCTGTTAGTTCGATCAAAGCCAACCCAAGTTGCGATAACAACGTCAGGGGTATACCCAACGATCCATTGGTCCTTAGTACCAAAGCCATAAGAATTAGGTACTTCCGTTGACCCCGTCTTCCCCGCAACTCGATAACCACTAGGCTGTGCCGAAGCCCCCGTACCATTACTGAAAACGCCAAGAAGCATAGTTGTCATTTCCTTGGCAGTATTAGTTGAAATTATGCGGTGGGTGCCTGGATTATGATTTTCAGCCAAAACTTTGCCACTAGCATCAGTTATCTTAGTGATAAAGTATGAATTATTGGGCAAATTTCCCTTATTGGCAAAGGCAGAGTAAGCCCTAGCCATTTGCAACGGCGAGACACCACTAGACAAGCCGCCAAGCGCCAAAGCCAGATTTTGGTCAGACTTAGGTACCTTCAAGCCAAAATTGTTTGCCGACTGAACGCCCTTGGCAACCCCAATCTTATCTAAAAGCCAAACTGCCGGTACATTCTTACTTTGAGCCACCGCTGTATACATTGGAATTTTATCAGAATAGCCATTATCAACGTTGTGAGGCTCATAGCCGTTCTTCCCAAATCGCTGGAGCTTATTAGATAACGACGAATCATAATGATAACCCTCTTGCAGAGCTGGCGCATACGTAACCAGCGGCTTAATGGATGAGCCAGGCTGGCGCTTCATTTGCGTTGCCCGATTATACCCACGAAAGACATGCTTGCCGCGTCCGCCAATAACTGCTCGCACAGCACCAGTTGCCGGGTCCATCACTACACTCGCTCCCTGCGTTTGGGTGCCATCAGCAGCGTTTTGTGGGAACAACCAGTCCTGGTTAAATTTATCCTGCAGCTGTCCTTGATAATTCTGGTTCAGCGTCGTATAAATTTTCAGCCCCTTATTCATTACGTCTTCTTCTTTTAAGCCGTAACGGTCAATGGCCTCATCAACCACAGCATCAAAAAAGTATGGATAACGGTAACCATCTTGGTTATGGTAAGCATCAACTAAGGTTAGACCTTGCTTTTGCGCCGCACTAGCAGCTGATTGCGACAATTTTTTGTTAGCAACCATCAAATTCAAAATCAAATTTCGCCGCGACAATGCATAAGACATGTGGTCAATTGGATTATATTGGCTAGGATTACGCAGAATTCCAGCCAGTGTTGCACCCTCGCCAACAGTCAACTGACTGGCATCTTTACCAAAATATTTTTTGCTGGCATCTTGAACTCCCCAGACACCATTACCAAAATAGGCATTATTGAGATACATTGTTAAAATATCTTTTTTGGAATAAACATGCGTAATCTCAACGGCAAAAAATAATTCTTCCAACTTACGCGAAAATGTCTGCTGCTGGGTTAACAACGCATTTTTGGCAAGCTGCTGGGTAATGGTTGAACCACCACCAGAAATCTGTCCATGATGAATAACAAGTCCCAATGCCGCCCGTGCCATTCCTTTAGCACTAAAGCCGGGATTAGTCCAAAATGTTCGATCTTCGGTCGAAATCACAGCATTCTTGACATTTGGCGAAATTTTATTATATTCGACAAAGGAACCTTTTTGAGAATACAGCGAGCCTGCCTTCTGACCTTTATAATCATAAATGGCAGTCGTTGTTGACAAAGAGGCCTTTAAATTAGATATATTCGAAGTTTTTACTTTAACGGTATAATACGTACAAACCAAAAGGATCACGCTAAGCAGGATTAAAATAATCCAGCGACCGATATAAAAACGGTTGTCAAAGCGATGCCACGCCCTACTTAAACCGTTTTTCTTTGGTTCATTATTGTCCATGAATTCTGCTCCTTTTTAGAAACACTTAGAATTGTATCATATTAGAAGAGGATTAGTTTTATTTACAAAAAGACTTAATAAATATTTATGAGCTATTATTTTACACTTAATTATCCCAAAAATCTCAAACCATGTTCTGTCGGTGACCTGCTGCGCCAACTTTTAGTGCCGCGCAAGTGGCGGCATTTCTTGCGAATTGAGCAAAAAATTCGCGTCAATGGCAATTACCGATATTTTAGTCAGTTAGTCTATCCCGATGACAAAATTGAATTGGAATTGGATTGTGTTGATTCCCAGCAAGGTATCTATCCAGCAAGCGGCAACTTGCCCGACGTTATTTATGAAGACCAAGACTTATTAGTAATTAATAAACCAGCCGGACAAAAGACGCATCCAAATTTAGCTGAAACCAATACTGCATTAAACGACTGTGCTACTTACTTAGGCTTCAGTCCCTTTGTTGTCCACCGGCTAGATATGTTAACCAATGGCTTATTGCTAGTTGCTAAAAATCCAGCTGTCGTGCCAATTCTTAATCGCGAATTAACCACCAAAATTTTTCATCGTGAATATCTCGCTGTTGTTAATCACCCAGAAAAATTGCAAGCAAGTGGTACAATCGCTCTACCGATCGGTCATGACCCCAATGACCAACGCAAAAGAATGGTTCGTGAAGATGGGTTGGCATCAATCACCCATTATCAAGTTTTAAGCCAAACATCTGACACAGCACTAATTAAATTACAGCTTGAAACTGGCCGTACACACCAAATCCGCGTCCACTTAGCCGCTATTGGCTGCCCAATTGTTGGCGATCCGCTCTATAATCCGGAATACAGACCAGATGAGCTTTTGCACTTAACTGCCTACCAGATGTCATTTAATAAGCCCTTTTCCTTTGATAAAGTTCAGGTTAAACTGCCACTAGAAAAAAATCGCTAGACAAAAGTCTAGCGATTTTTAATATCTCATATTTTTTGTAATTTCACTTACATTTACGTTACAGCTTGGTCATTTTTCATAAAGTTTAATTGCGGTAAACTTAATTGCAATTACCATTATTATTAACCAAATTAATCCTAAGAATGAATACGCCGGACTAATTAATTTACGCGCTAAAAAGAACAATTCTGTGCCAGCAATTATTGGGCGATTAAAAGGTAAAAGACCTTTTAAACTGCCGAACATTAATATTGTATATACAGAACCAAATAAAAATGTTAAGCCCGTCTTTTTAAAAATCAGTTGAATTAACAACATAAATAATAAAAACACATATATATCAATTAACTGCAGCCAAAATTCAATTAGAGCTGTAACCAAATACTTAGAATCAGCACTAGTACCAGTTAATATTCCCTTAATAACTACAGTTACAAGAAATATTAATTCAATTAAAAATGCCACAAAAAATGCTAATACCATGAATGCATTTAAGTCATCTTTTCGCTCACCTGCACGAATTTCAATTACATCAAAATAACTCGTTCCGATAATTTCAAAAATACTAAACCCGACAAATAAAGTTACTAGCGGCAAGACAAAAGCCGCCATTTCCATACCTACAGATAAGTTAAAAAAAGTAGGCCAGATACTCGGTTTGCCATAAATAGGCCCAATATAGCCAAAAATGCTAGCACAAAGGGCGATTAAAACTAATCCAATAATCAATCTAGTAATCTTTTTGTGACTTGTTTTAATTAAGAATTTAAACATTTTCGGCAACTTCTTCCCCATTAATTTCAAAAAAGCGATTGGCTATCGTATTGAAATAATTATCATGGGAAACAATTATAAAGGTTTTTTGTGGGTTTTCTGAATGAACTTCTTCAACTAAGTCAACAATTTTTTGTTTTGAGTTTTTATCTAAGCCATTTAATGGTTCATCCAACAAAATTAAGTTCTCATCTTCCATTAAAGCTTGTGCTAAACCTAATTTTTGGTTCATCCCTAAGGAATACTTTCTTACCTTTACCTTACTTGTAGGATCTAAGCCTACACGATTCATCCACAATCTAACTGTTTCTTGACTAATCTGATGCTTAATCTGTGCCAATGCCCACAAGTTATCAAATCCTGACATATCATTAATAAATCTAGGAGAATTAATCAATACTGCAGTTTGCTGGGCAAACTTTCCAGGCCCTAATTCTTTTCCAAATACATTAACACGACCACTTTTAGGCTGCCTTAGTCCACATATTACTTTTAGTAAAGTTGATTTACCTGAACCATTTTCACCACTAAGTAATGCAATATCTCCTGCAGAAATTTTAAAATTAACCTTGGTTAACAAAGGACGATTTTTAAAAGAAATGGCAACATCTTCAAGTATAACTGCTTGATTCATTAATAACTTGTCCTTTCACGATACTTATTTATCAAATATAATAATATTATTTCTATCATCAATACCAAAAATAAAAAGCAAAAAGGTGCTTGCAGTTGACTTACTCTCTCAGCAGTATCAAAAAGTCCGATCAAGTTATAACTAACCCATTGCTCTGGTATGATTCCCAATCCAAATAACAGTATCGGCAAAAAAGTAACTATAGAAACAGAAAACGCAAATACTTGCCATTGCTTTTTGAAGCAGTAATTACTAATCAAAGGAACCATCATTATCTCAAAATTAATAAGTATTGCAATTAATATCGCAATAAACATTCCCACACCATGACCAAAAATATATAATAGGCCGTTACTAAAAGTAAAAGGCTCATGATAGTCTTGAGCAGTCACTCCAATAAATGATGTTAACTTAACAAATGGCATCGTAAGAATCCAGCTAATTAATGTGAACAATACTGCAACTATAAATAATCGCTTTACTTGCTGCCAACAATACTTCTTTTTATTTCTTAAAAGTTGCCACTCTCTAAAACTAGAAAACCAATATCTTGATGTCATTTGCCAACCCATAAAGATAACAATTAACGGAATTAAATAAGTTACGACACTGTTAAAATAAAAATTCTGCTCGATTGCCTTGTAATACACAGGCTCTTGGGGAATTCCAATTTGACAGAACATAGAAATCAAAATATATAGTAATACGCTAGCCCAAAAAGTAATGCATTCAGGCTTATTCAAAGACTTTTTCATTTAAATTTATCTCTCTATGGTCTCCATTTAAGATTAGCTTCTGTGGTACGAAGATTATATCCATTGGCTCTAAACGCTGCTCTTAATTTGCTACCTTTTAAATTTGTTTTAATATGTTTACAAAAAAGTTATTATAAACATATTTGTGACATAAATCAATAATAAATTCATCAATTTTATTGGTTCTATTTTTTAAATACAGCTTGTATTAACAATACTATTTTTAAATACATTTAGTTTTAAAATCGCCGTATATGGTAAACTTTTCCATACATTAAAACCTTTGCCGCGATATACCGCATCATAGACTAAACACATTACTGTCCCGTGAGTACCAATTGCAACTGTCCCCGATTCAGGTATTTTCTTTAAAAAATCAAGATACCTTGTCTGTGCTTCTGCCAAGGATTCACCACCCTTGGCAGCAAAAGTAAAGTCCTGCCACTGCCGCTTAGTATATTCATCAAAAGCTTGAGCATCACTAAACCATTCAGGCATTCTGCGCTCAACTAACAAGTTACTTGTTTGTACTATTAAATCTTGTTGCTGCGCCAAAGGTGTTACTGTCGCCACTGCTCTATTAAGCGGACTTGAATATATAGCAGTCAACGACACATTCTTAAATTTATCAGCAATTTCTTGCGCTTGCTGCTGTCCTAGCTTAGTTAATGGTCTTGTCCAATCATCATGCACGCTTGTGTCAGGTTCACCATGCCTAATCAAATAAATTGTAGTCATCTTAATTCTTACCTTTGTTTAATAATGGGACAGCCAATAAAATTAAGGCAAAATATGCAGCTGAAACCCAATACATAATAGTTAAATTACTGCTAGCAGCGATAATTTTATCATCAACAATTAGGGACAAACTAACAACAACTTCTACCCCAAACGAAACAGTCGACAACATCAGTGACTTATTATTTTCACCATAAATTGCCCAATTGCTAAAAGCAGAAATTTGACCAGATAGTAGACCCATTAATAATTCAATAAGTAAAAATATGACCAGTAACATATATCGATTGCTAAAAATAGAGCTGCTACATAATAGCAGCATCATGCATAATGTACTGATAATTGTTAATCCCTTAAGATTTTTCCCGGATATTTGTTGAAACAACCATGCTCCAAAAATTGTTGCACACATAAAAGCCGTATACACAAAGGATAAGTTAAAACCTAACTGTTTAACATAAATAATCGACCAATAAATCATTAAAAATTGCGTTCCACAATCGTAACCAATATTAACTAAAAATAAAATCCAAAATGATTTTTTCTTAATGATAGCCATCATTGCACTAAAAAAATTAATGCGATTACTAAAAATCCATGCCCGATTATCATGAAAACCCATGATTTTAATAAAAATAATGACGAACAAAGGATATAGAGCCAGCCCTAGCAGTCCGAACCAAACAGGAGCAGTCATTTTAACGCCAAAGAGCCATGTTCCAATATTACCGCCAATCAGCGTCGCAATATTCAAAATCGCTGTTTGCTTACCCATTAATCTACTATCAGGCTTTATTTTGTTTAATTCTTGTAAGTCAGTAATATACGCCAGCAAAGTTCCAGAATTAAAAGCTAGGCCAATACCATATAGAAATTCTGCTAGAGAAAATATTATAAAACACGGCTTTAAGATCAATAAAAAGAAACTAAAACTAATTATTATCGCTGACAGGTTTAGCACTTTAAGTCGGCCTATTCTATCTGCCAAAAATCCTGATGGCAGCATCCCAATTAAAATACCAACACTTTGCCATGATTTAATTGTAGAAATTTGTGCATCATGAATACCATTGTTCGCATAAAATAAAGAAAAAATTCCCGCCATAGAAGAACGAAATAAAGTAAAAAACGCAGTAAATATTAAAAAAGTTACCGCAATTTTGCCAGCAATAGTTCTAGATTTCATTTTATTAATCACCTCTTTTTAATATTTTATTAATATAGCATAAGCAATAATTATTTTCAAAAGCAGCTAAATATCGGTTATATCAAAAAAGCCCTACCTGACTTTATTAGTCAAATAGGACTTTTATTGATTATTAAGCTAAATTATTCTTCGTTCAATGAGCTTCTGTCAAAAGCAGCATTCTTAAGTTCTTCATCGATTGAAGGAGTCCCAAGCCAACCAATCATTTCTTTCATGGCATCAGTAATGGCTTCAGTACCTGGCAACAACAACTTACGAGGATCGTAACCCTTGTTAGCTTTATCTTCATCATGATGTTCTTCAAAGTACTTACGAGTAGCACCTTGGAAAGCCAATTGGAATTCAGTGTTAATGTTAACCTTAGAAATACCAAGAGAAATAGCCTTCTTAACTTGGTCTTCAGGAATACCTGAACCACCGTGCAAAACAAGTGGTACAGGAACAGCATCAGCAATTTCCTTCAAACGGTCAAAGTTCAAGCCCTTCCAGCCTTCTGGATAAACGCCGTGGATATTACCAATACCACAAGCAAGCTTGTCAACACCAGCAGCAACGAATGCCTTAGCATCTTCAACAGATGCTAATTCACCACCATCGGTGCCTTGGTTTTCACCAATTTTACCGATTTCTGCTTCAACAGAAATTCCGCGTTCATGAGCTAACTTAACGATTTCCTTAGTTTTAGCTAAGTTTTCATCAGTTGGAAGTGCATGACCGTCAAACATAACTGAAGAGTAGCCAAGTGCAATACATTCCTTAGCTGATTCAAAGTCACCGTGGTCCAAGTTCAAAACAACTGGAACAGAAATGTTCATTGCATCCATTGTGTCTTCAACAATGTCCTTAACAATCTTGTAGCCACCCATGTACTTAGCAGCACCAGTTGAAACTTGAATTAAAACTGGAGTTCTAGTTTCTTCAGCAGCACGCAAAATTGCACGAGTCCATTCCAAGTTGTTAGTGTTGTATGCACCTACTGCATAATGGTTTTTACGAGCGTCTTTAAAGATCTGATTACCATTATCTAAATAAGCCATTAAAAATACCTCCTATATAAACTTACACTGCTATTGTACCGTAATAATTAATCATTGAACAATCTTTTATTTTATGTAAGCGCTTGTTTTAGAAAAATATTTTTCAACTACATTTCCTTAGGTGCGTTAACTCCTAACAGACGCAGAGATTCCGTCAAAACAATTGATGTTGCTTCTACTAGCGCTAAGCGGGAAGCGATTTGCTCATCATTGGTCAAAATCTTGACATTGGCATAATACTTGTTGAATTTTTTAGCCAAATCTAGTGCATACTTAGCAATAATTGACGGCTCAAATTTGTCACTGCTGCGGGCAATAATTCGAGGGAAATCAGCTAAGGCTTTAGCCACACTAAAGGACCAGTCATCATTCAATTTCAAGTTGCTTAATTCAGGTTTTTGGTCCATCTTTGCAGCTTTGCGCAATACACTTTGTGCCCGGGCATTTGTGTATTGTACATAAGGACCAGTATCACCTTCAAAACGGACAACTTCTTCTAAGTCAAAGTCAAAGTTATCTGTCCGATCATTCTTTAAGTCATGGAAAATAACGGCACCAACACCAACATCATGAGCAACTTGTTTTTGTTCAGCTAAATCAGGGTTCTTTTGTTCGATTTGCTTTTGGGCAAGTGCAACTGCATCTTTTAATACCTTGTCAAGGAAGACAACGTTACCCTTACGCGTTGATAATTTCTTACCGCCTTGGGTAATTAAGCCAAATGGAACATGGTAAATTTCATCGGCCCAGTCATAACCCATCTTCTTTAGAACTGTCTTAAGTTCCACAAAGTGCTGTGCCTGCTCATTTCCAACCACATATAGCATTTTCACAAAATTATAGCTCTTCATTCGGTAGAGTGCTGCAGCAATATCACGTGTCAAATATACACTAGTACCGTCTGACTTGACAATTAAAGCTGGATTCTCATCCTCGCCCATATCAACAACCTGCGCACCTTGTGACTCATGCAGTAAATCTTTTTGCTTCAACTCATCAATAACTGGTTGCATCTTATCATTGAAGAAGGCTTCACCCTTGTAAGAGTCAAATTCAACACCTAAATCTTTGTAAATACGCTTGAAGTCAACCAATGAAACTTCACGGAACCATTGCCATAACTCAACGGCTTCTGGATCACCATCTTCTAACTTCTTAAACCAAGCACGACCTTCATCGTCAAGTTCTGGATGCTTTTCAGCTTCAGCGTGGAACTTAACGTAGTACTTGAACAAGTTCATGATTGGGTCTTTTTTAACGTCTTCTTCATTACCCCAATGCTTATAAGCCGCAATCAATTTACCAAATTGCGTACCATAATCTCCCAAGAAATTGATTTTTACTGGTGTATAACCAACCTTTTGCAAGGTTTTGGCAATTGAATTACCAATTACGGTTGACCGCAAGTGGCCCATTGACATCGGCTTGGCAATATTCGGGCTGGACATATCAATCGGAACGTTGCCCGTACCTAATTTTTGGTCACCAAAATGTTCTTTTTGGGTTAAAACTTCAGTCAATGTTTGTGAAATTAATTTTTCATGATTAATTGCAAAGTTGACATACGGACCAACTGCTTGAATATTAGAAAAAGCTGGACTAGACAATTGCTCTGCAATTTCTTTAGCAATTTCAGCAGGATTTTTATGCATCACTTTAGCTAATGCAAAAGCTGGAAAGGCATAATCACCCATTTTTTCATTTTTTGGTCGTTCGATTAACGCCGCAATTTTTTCCTTTGGCAAGTCAACTTTTGGTGCCAATAACTCGACTACTTCATTTTTGAAATTCATTTTTACCTCACTTTACAAAAAAAGTCCCTTTCTGCTCATGCAGAAAGAGACGAGTTCTTACCCGCGGTACCACTCTATTTGATACAAAGTATCCGCTTATTAAATTTACTGAATTATCGATTAGACACGCCTTCATACAATTTTACCAACCTGCCTTACACCAGCTGCAGACTCGCTAAATGGAAAATTGCCTACTACTTCTAATCGTTCTCAGCACAAATTATAACAGGAAAAAGAGTCTTAGCCAACTCTTTTTATTTAATTATTCTTCACAATTACTTTGGTACCCGACCTAATATTTTTCATTATCCATTGCGCATCAGGTACGCTTAGACGAACACAGCCATGTGACCCCTGCTGCTTGCCCAATTTCTTAGCTTCTTTCAAATTATATTGACCATTATCTTTAGTTGGCACTGAATGGAACAAATAAACGTCATTTTTATCCCAACTGGTCCAATTGTTGGCACCCTCGTTTAAGTTAGGATTATAAAATGATTCCCCGCGATTGTCTTGAATCTTAAAGGTACCTGTTGGTGTTAACGACTTGCCCTTTTTGAATATCCCGCCGCTAGCCAGCATAGTATAGACACGCCGGTTATTGCGCAAAATATATACTCGGTTGCCCTTAAGCGAAACACGAATCGAGATATCGTTTTCCAATCGTTTAATCTTAGGGTATGGCTTACGTTCGCTTGACTTGCGCCAATTGTACGGCCGACGCAAATCGCTAGGATCTTGATAAGGACGAAAAGAAGCAGCTGTCTTTTTAACTACAGTTTGGTTTGCCTTGGCATTACTTATTTCTTCATGAGTTTGCGGCATTGAAATTCGGGCCAAACTAATGACGCAGATTAAAACTATAAAACAAAAAGTAAGCGGCTTTAATAGACTTTTTTTCATTCTCATCCTTTCTTTCTAACACGTAGTCCTATTTTACAACAAAACCAATTCTATATAACTATTTTAATTTGCATATTTTTTCATTATCTGCGGCAATAGCGCGCTGACTTTGGTCGGTCGGACCACATAATCTGTTCGGGCAATATGATCGCCAGCCAAAGAATGAATGTAAACGGCAGCCATAATCGAATCAAGATTATTACCAAATTGAGCACAAAAGCCGCCAATAATGCCGGCAAGCGTATCGCCCATGCCCCCAGTTGCCATCCCTGGATTGCCTAATGGATTAACAAAGATTGATCCATCCCCGCAATAGACATGCGTGTGATTAGATTTCAAAACCAAAATGGCATTTTTTCGTGGAAATAACTCATTTAGCGCCGTTAAATTAGCGCTATCAGTCTGAAAAGCAATTTTAATCTGACTCAATCGCTGCCATTCCATTTGGTGCGGTGTCAAAATAATTTTACCAACATGCTGGGGAATTAAACTTCGCTTCTCAGCGATTAAATCAAGACCGCTGGCATCCAAAACCAGCGTTTGCTCACTGGTCAAAGTACTGCACAACATTTGCATTAACTCTTGCGCAAAACTACTTAGTCCTAACCCTGGGCCACAAACAACCACATCCATCTTTTTAATTAAAGCTGGCAAATCATGATCGTGCCAATCAATATACATTACTTCTGGGTCACGGGCGTGCAACGCTGATAAATTAAGCGAGTGCGTTGCCACCGCCACTAGACCAGCACCACTATTTAACGTGCCCTCAGTAGCCATAATTATGGCACCACCATAATTTTCACAACCGCCGATTAATAACACGCGACCATAATTACCCTTATGAGTATCACTTGGTCTTTTTTTAATTACCTTAGTTAAAATATCCGCTGGGATTGCAACCATCTTTAACCTCCAAAGAGCCAGCGCCAGAAGCGAACTAAAAAGTTGACCCGCGTTGTCGTTTGAAACGATTTAGCTGGCAGACGCATGCCAGCAGGATTAGTCAGTGAGATTAATTGTTCTGAACCTGCTTTAAATTTATAATCTGTCACTGTTTGTCCAGCCGTTACAGGCGCTTCAACCTGATTATCGGCTAGTTCAACATGCAGCTTAGAACCAGTAAGCGGTGCCCAGATTTCACTATTTTCTTTCATTCCAATATTAACCTGCCGTGCCTTACCATTATGAACCTTCATACTGGTAAGCCCCGTGATTACTTCATTTTTATTAAAAATAATCGGTCGATAATTATGATAGAGATAACTTAATAGCTTTTTAGTTTGAACAAACCGCGAAGGATCGGTGCCATCACGGTGCTCAGCCCCCATCACGACAGTAATAATCCGCGCACCGTTATACTTAGTTGTCGCGATAAAGCACGCACCGGCCGCATCAGTTGTCCCTGTCTTTAAGCCATCAACCTTTAACTGAGGATTATACTGTGACAGCCCCTTAAGCATCCAGTTAAAATTAGCCATTGGTGTTTTCGTAGTCTGATCGACAAAAGCTAAGTGAGCAATTTTAGTCGTTTTAATTACTTGCGGGAAGTCGGCCAGTAAATGTTGCCCCACAATTGCCATATCCTTAGCTGAAAGCTTATTTTCCGCATCACTAGAAGCGCCGGGATAAGCATCTGCACCTACATTTTTATTAGGCAATCCGCAAGTTGTATAGATTTGGGCATCAGTAATTCCCCATTTGGTTAACTGCTTGCGCATCTGCCTAACAAACGGCTGTTGAGCGCCACTGACGGCTTGTGCTAAGAGCATTGCGGCACCGTTCGCTGACTCAATCAAAGTCGCCTGATAGAGCTGCTTAATGCTATATTCGTGGCCCACATGAAGCGGAACATTAGAAAAATCCTTATTGTTGGCAACCCGAATAATCGCGTCGGTCGGTTTCACCTTAGTTTGCCACGTTAACTTTCCTTCTTTGATTGCGGTCAGAGTCAGATAAACCGTAATCAGTTTGGTCATTGAAGCTATTGGCAGCGGCTGATTGATATTTTTACCGTATAATAGCTGACCAGTCTTACTATCAATTGCAATCGCTGACTTAACATTCAACTGCAGTTGATCGGCATGATAGTCGCTCGATACTTGCGTTGCTGCAGAAGCTGGTGCTACTGGTAAAATAAGTAGCACCACCGTTATCAGAGCAACAATAATTTTGTTAAATTTATGCTTAAAAGTCATAAATCCTCCTTAGTCAGAAAAAAATTTTAGATATTTTTCGTTTTATGCTTACATTTTACCAAATTTTTGGTATTATTATTACTGTGTTAAAAATATTTAAGCCCCGATGGCGGAATTGGCAGACGCGCAGCGTTCAGGTCGCTGTTTAGGTAACTAAGTGAAAGTTCGAATCTTTTTCGGGGCATCAGTAAAAGCTAATCTGTATGATTAGCTTTTTTTATTAAATAAAATTGGAGCAAAGGAGCAAAACAATGAAGAAACATTTAACAAAATCACGCGATAAAATCTTAGCTGGTGTCTTGGGTGGCATTGCCGAATATTTCGGTTGGGACAAAGCATGGACAAGAATTATTGGCGGTGCTTTGATTTGCTTCACGGGTTGGGGACTAATCCTTTACATTATCGCTGCCTTTGCAATTCCAGAAAAAGGCAAGCATAATGATGTTTTAGATGGTGAATACACTAAGCGTTAATTAAGCAGTTAATCCATTAATTATGTTACAATAAGGTTCCTTGGCAGGGGCGTACAAAAATAGCTCATCAGCTACTTTTGTAACCAAAAAAGACGCTATCACAATTAAGTGATAGCGTCTTTTCTTATGCTTGAATATGTAATTTTCTTAAAATCGGGACAATCTTGTCACCCAAAATCTTCTGGGCTAATTCAGACTTAATTGCCGCAAAGACGTAGAAAATGCCACCAACAAGAACAGCCACAGCCACAATTAATAATGCCTGCCAGCGAACTACTGGGTTTAACACTAATTCCAAGCCCTTTTCAACTGCTAAAACAAGCAGAAACATAATTATCGAAAATGAAGTAATGCCAATGAAGCGCCGACTAGTCCGACTGCTATTAAAGTTGTAACTTACCTGCAAATGCTTCAAAGCCAAGAAAATAATTACCAGCATCCCCAAGTTGGTTGCTACTAGAGGTCCATAGACTTTAAAGACGTAGACCATTGGGTACTGCGCAATTATTTTGATAATCAAGCCAAGCACGAGATACTTTATTGCCAAACCATTTTCTGACAAGCCCTGCAACACTGCCATTAAAACCGTAAACAGTCCCAGCGAAATCGCTGTAAAAGATGACAAATACAGAATATTCGAACCTAATTTATCATAACCATAAAAGATTGTATAAATCGGTGTTGATATTGCTGCCATTCCAAATGCTGCCGGTATCATGACAAATAAAAATAAGTCGAGCGTATTACCAATTTGTTCGGAAATACCATGGAAATCATGCTTAGCATGGGCTGCTGAAAGCAGTGGAATTGCCGTAACTGCCATTGCACTAGCAAGCGACACAATAATCATAATTAACTTATTAGCATTGAGCGCAAACAAGGCATACCAAGTTTCAATCGTGTTGTAACTTACCTTCACCAAACTGGCAATCATTGGGTGAAAAGTATACTGGTCAACTAAATAAAATAACTGAATACCCGCATCAATAATAATAAACGGAATTGCTTGGGCGATAATTTCACCAAACAGACCCATGGTTGAAACTTCAATTTCATTATTTGAGTTAGCAACAAGGTCATTCAGCTTATGCCGTCTTGAAAACAAAAACCAAACTAGAATTGCAATTCCAAAGACAGCCCCAATTGCCGCCGCTAAATTTGACTGTACAACCGCGTCAACAAACGAGCCATGCTGCACCTGCATGATAACATAAGCAGTTAACAGCATCCACACAACACGGGCAAGCTGTTCCACAAACTGGGATACTGCCGATGGCATCATATCAGTATAGCCTTGGAAGTATCCCCGCATAATACTCAGAATTGGAATAATCAGGATGGCATAAGATAGGCTGCGCATCACCGCGACTTGGCGCGGATCACTGCGTGAACCATTAGAAGCCAGCAGTGGCGATGCAACATACATAATAATTGCCGAAACAATCCCGAGCGCCACCATTAGCATTAGACCCTTACGAAATAATTTGCGGCCAACACCGTATTCATTAAGAGCATTATACTTGGCAACCTGCTTAGCTACTGCCCCAGGAATCCCTGCCGTTGAGATCAAGATAAAAATACTGTAAATATTATAACTTCTAGCTGTCAGCGCGTTAGCAATGTTGCCATACGGCTGCATCCAGATGAACCACGGAATGATGTATAGCGCACCCAAAATCCGCGACGTAATCGAGCCAAAAGTCATCCATGCACTACCCTTAATAAAGGTATCCTGCGTGTTTTGCTCTTTTAAATTATTTTCTTTCATTAAATTTTCCCTAAATCTAGTGTACTAACCATACTATTTTGCAAGCAAAACTGATAATTCTCAATCAGATAACTATCCATTTTAGGAAAAATTAAATTTTATTTTGCAACAATGTTAACAATCTTGTTAGGAACAACAATTACCTTCTTAACATCTTTGCCTTCCAAGAATTTTTGGACATGTGGCAATGCTAAAGCCTGTTCTTGCAAATCATCTTTAGCAGTATCCTTAGCAACCTTGAAGTTGCCACGTAATTTACCATTTACTTGAACCATAATCTCAACTGTTGATTCAACTAACTTGGCTGGATCATAAGTTGGCCATTTGGCAAAGGTAACTGATTCGTCATGACCCATAATTTGCCAGATTTCTTCCATCATGTGTGGTGCAACTGGTGCCATTAAGGTAATGAAGCCTTCTACATATTCTTGTGGAATCGTCTTGGCCTTTTGGGCGGCATTAACAAAGACCATCATTTGTGAAATTGCAGTATTAAAGTGCAATGCCTCAAAGTCTTCGGTTACCTTCTTAACTGTTTCTGCATAAACTTTATCCAGCTCACCATCATTTTCTGGAACAATGTTTTCTTGTGGAATTGGCTTCAAATCTAAATCATTGACAAATAGACGCCAGACGCGATCCAAGAACTTCTTAGTTGAAGCAGGACCATTATCATCCCAATCGATTGAAGCATCAAGAGGTCCCATGAACATTTCATAAGTTCTCAAGCTGTCTGCACCATATTCATCAATCACATCGTCTGGATTAACAACGTTGCCCTTTGACTTAGACATCTTCTCGTGGTTCTTTAAAATCAAACCTTGGTTATATAGACGTTGGAATGGCTCTTCATTTGGTACAACACCCAAGTCATAGAGAACCATATTCCAAAAACGAGCGTAAAGTAAGTGCCGAACTGCGTGTTCTGCCCCACCAATGTACAAATCAACTGGCAGCCACTTTTTAAGCAAGTCATAATCAGCAAGTTTTTGGTCATTATGCGGATCAACGTAACGGATAAAGTACCATGACGAGCCAGCCCAGTTAGGCATTGTATTAGTCTCGCGTTTACCCTTGCGGCCATTTTCATCAACTACGTTAACCCAATCTGTCAAGTTAACAAGCGGACTTTCAGGCGTACCAGATGGCTTAATATCAGTTGCATGCGGTAAAACTAGTGGTAATTGGTCTTCTGGAACTAAGGTTGTTTCGCCATCTTCCCAATGAATGATAGGAATTGGTTCACCCCAGTAACGTTGACGGCCAAATTCCCAATCACGCAGTTTGTAGTTGACCTTCTTTTCACCAACATTGTGGTCTTCCAGCCAAGCGACCATTCTCTTCTTGGCATCATCAACATTCAAGCCATTTAAGAATTCGGAATCAAAGTGGACACCATCACCGGTATAAGCTTCCTTAGTAATGTCGCCGCCCTTAATTACAGCCTTAATTGGCAAGTTGAATTTTTGGGCAAATTCGTAATCACGGTCATCATGAGCTGGAACTGCCATAACAGCACCCGTACCATAAGTTGCTAAAACATAATCTGAAATCCAAATTGGAATTTCTTCATTGTTAACTGGGTTAATTGCATACGCACCCGTGAAGACACCAGTCTTATGCTTGTTCAAATCAGTTCTTTCCAAGTCAGACTTAGATTCAATTTCCTTAACATAAGCATCAACATCAGCCTTGTGTTCAGCTGTTGTAATTTCTTCAACCAACTTGTTCTCTGGAGCTAACACAGCATAGCTGGCACCAAACAAGGTATCAGGACGAGTTGTGAAAATATCAAAGGTCTTGTCAGAATTCTTAATCTTGAAGGTAACTTGCGCACCAACTGAACGACCAATCCAGTTACGTTGCATTTCCTTAACGTTTTCCGGCCAATCAAGATTGTCTAGACCAGCAAGAAGTCGATCAGCATAAGCGGTAATCTTGAGCATCCATTGCTTCATATTACGGCGATAAATTGGGTAGCCGCCACGCTCAGTCTTACCATCAACAATATCCTCATTAGCAACAACAGTTCCTAAATCCGGCGACCAGTTAACTGGTACTTCGGCTTCATAAGCAAGACCATTCTTGTACATTTGCTCAAATGTCCATTGGGTCCACTTGTAATACTTCGGATCACAGGTCGCAATTTCCCGGTCCCAATCATATGAAAAGCCAAGCTTATGGAGCTGCTTTTTGAAAGTAGCGATATTTTCCTTAGTAACAACAGCCGGATCCTTACCAGTCTTTAACGCATATTGCTCTGTTGGCAGACCAAAGGCATCCCAGCCCATTGGATATAAGACGTTATAGCCCTGTGCCCGCTTCATTCTGGCGGTAATATCAGTTGCCGTATAGCCTTCTGGGTGACCAACATGCAATCCCTTGCCAGACGGAAACGGGAACATATCCATTACATAATAATTTTTCTTTTTCGGATCATTGCCCGTTTTGAAAGTATCATTCTTGGCCCAATAATCTTGCCATTTTTTTTCGACGACTTTGTGATTGTACATCTATTCTTCACCTCATAAAAAAAGTCCTATGAAACTAATCATAGGACGAATAATCGCGGTACCACCTAAGTTTCATGCCGCAGCATGACCCTCTAACGCTCCTTAACGCGGCAGCACAACGAAAGGTTATTCTCAGGCTCAGTTCACAATTAGTTTTTTTTAGTCTTGCACCAACCGACTTTTCTCTAAGGAAAAACAACCTTGCTACTAGTTCCTGACCTTTATTTTTTTATCAATAATGATTATAATTTACCACAAATGCTAAAAAAAACAAGGGGAGAAAAACATTTGAGTAATACAACACACGCCAAAAGAGATACAATTGTGCCCGCAACTATCTTTTTGGCTCTTTATACAATTTGGGCAATTCTAGTTTCTTCAGGCAATCAAATCATTCACAAATTTGACCAAGCTGTAATTGGAATTATCTGTAACACCAATCCGGCTAACATCAAATTTGCCACAACCTTTACCAATTTGGGCAACACAAGTGTTATTGTGCTTGAGACGATTATCTTATTTATTATCTTGGTCATCTTTAAAAAGTACGCCTACGCTTTCTTTACGGCGGGAACAATGATTGCAGCCAACGGTTACAATTGGGTTATCAAGCACGCGATTGCGCGCCACAGGCCTTATGTACACCACTTGGTTGCAGCCCACGGCTATAGTTTTCCATCTGGTCACTCTGTTGGTAGTGCGACGTTGTTCGGAATTTTAATTGTTTTAACTATTCTAATGGTCAAAAATAGGGCTGGTAAAACTATTCTGTGTATTATTTGGGCTTGTTTCCCATTATTAATTGGCTACACCCGAATTTTCACACATGTTCATTATCCGTCAGATGTTTTAGGCGGGTTCTTAGAAGGAATTACCTTTGTTTTAATTGGTTATTCTATCCTGTATCATTACTACCTAAAAGAATAAATTGTTAACAAAAAAGCCGACTTCAGTCGACTTTTTTTATTACTTAATTTTCTTCTTGTTTTTTATAGCAAAAGTTAATCAAAATTGAAATTACAATTGCCACCATTGAAACAACGTAGACACCCTTTAAGGCACTAAACAATACTTGCCGCAGCTGCGGAACAAGATTAGCAGCAAGCTCCTTAGCCTTAACTGATGAAACAATCTTATTCATCATTGCCTGTGTCAGATTTGGATGTTTAGCAAGTTGACCAGCAACAATCGTATTGAAAGTAATCCCATAGATTGAAACCATCATTGTTTGTCCTAAATACCGCATCAGCGTATTAAAGGATGTTGCCACACCCACGTTTTCAGGGGCTACCAGGACTTGTGAGCGAACTTGTGATGCGGTTAAAATTGCCCCAAAAGCTACACCATTCATTGTTGCAATAACACAAAATACCCAAAATGGTGTTTGCAGCGGCACAATCAGCAATAGAAAGTCAGCAATTACTAATAATCCCAGCATGCCGAAGAAAGTTTTCTTAACGCCAAAACGCCCAAGCATACTGCCGATTAAGAATGAACCAACAACCCACATTACAGAACTCGGCGTAACCGCAAAGCCGGCAATTGTAGCACTTGTCCCTTTAATTCCCTGCATCCAAGTCGGAATGTAAAATTCAAAACCAATTACAACTCCGGCAATAAATAAGGTAATTAGGTTCAAAGATAAGAACTCTCTGCCTTTGAGCATCGAGAGCGGCAATATTGGGTCATCTGCCTTCTTTTCAACTTGATAAAAGGCAATTGCACTAATTACAATTAAAGCCACTAGAGCCGCAGTTATCAGCCAATTAAGCGAGCCTAATTCTTGCAGTACATACATTAGGGTTAATAATAGAATCGTTAACCAGCAAGTCCCCTTAATATCCAGCTTGACTGCCACTCTTTCTTTTGGTTCATGCAAAAAGAACACAACCAGCAAGAAGGCAATTAAGCCAATTGGGACATTGATATAGAAGACCCAGTGCCAAGACAAGTTTTGAACGATAAAACCACCCAAAAGCGGTGCAATAACAGAAGCTACACCCCAAAAACCAGAATTAAGTCCCAACATCTTGGTCCGCTTTTTCAAAGTGTACATATCAGCAATAATTGTCATTGCAACAGGCTGAACTGCACCAGAACCAAGGCCCTGAATAACCCGGAACAAGATTAACTCCATCATATTGTGTGCCTGACCGCAAAGGGCTGAACCAATGACAAACAACGCAATACCAAACAAAAAAACTGGCTTGCGACCAATGCTATCTGCCAGTTTTCCGTATAAAGGAGTCGATACAGCCGTCATAAATAAGAAAATTGAAACAACCCAGTTCATAATTTCTAGACCATTGAGGTCAGAAACGATGGTTGGCATTGCAGTTGAAACAATTGTTCCTTCAATCGCAGCCATAAAAGTTGTCATAAAAATCGCAAGCGTAACAACTGGTACGTTTGTTTTTTTCATAATGCTCCTCCTTAAAATTATTTATTTTTCTTTACAAAATCCAAGATTGCTTGAACCTTATCAGTTTTCTCCCATGGTAAATCAATGTCAGTGCGACCGAAATGACCATAAGCAGCAGTTTGCTCATAAATTGGGCGCCGCAGATCTAGCATCTTGATAATGCCAGCTGGTCGTAAATCAAAGATTTCACGGACAGCCTTAGTCAACAGCTCATCGCTGACTTTTCCAGTACCTGCCGTATCAATCATCACGGATACTGGATGAGCAACACCAATGGCATAAGCCAGCTGCACTTCACAGCGGTCTGCTAGATCAGAAGCCACAATATTCTTAGCCACGTAACGTGCAGCATAACTAGCACTACGATCGACCTTAGTCGGATCTTTGCCTGAAAAAGCACCACCACCATGACGAGCGTAACCACCGTAAGTATCAACAATGATTTTACGGCCAGTTAGACCAGAGTCACCTTTAGGTCCACCAATAACAAAGCGGCCTGATGGATTAATCAAAAACTTTGTTTGTTCATCCAAATACTCAGCAGGAATTACTTTGTTAATGACTAAATCGATCATTGCTTGGCGAATTTCTTCATTAGTAACTTGGTCATCCGTTTGAGTTGAAATAACAACCGTGTCAACCCGCTTCGGTTTGCCGGCTTCATCATATTCAACAGTAACTTGTGCCTTAGAGTCTGGGCGCAGCCACGTCAATGTTCCGTCTTTGCGAAGTTGTGCAACTTGGCGCATTAACCGGTGTGCAAGTGAAATTGGCAAAGGCATCAACTCTGGCGTTTCCTTAATAGCATAACCAAACATTAACCCTTGGTCACCTGCACCAATTTGGTCCAAATTATCTTCATCAGACTGATTTTCACGTGTTTCTAGTGAATGATCGACACCGTCAGCAATATCAGATGATTGCTCGTCAATATCAACAAGCACCGCACAATTATTGCCATCAAAACCAAGCTCTGGCTTATCATAGCCAATTCGCAAAACAGTTTTGCGGACAATTGACTGAATATCAACATACGCACTCGTGGATATTTCACCAAATACGTACACAATACCCGTGGTAACGATCGTTTCACAGGCTACATGTGCATCTGGGTCTTGAGCAATAATCGCATCCAAAATCGCGTCTGAAATTTGATCCGCAATTTTATCCGGATGTCCTTCAGAAACAGATTCCGAAGTAAATAAACGTTTTTCCATAATAGTCCCCCTGTATAGACAACAGCTATTCGGTTACAAGGCATCTCCACTTACTCAGCGGATCCTCTCAGGACTTGAACCGATAAATATTAAATTGTTTCGTTCTTTTGTATAAAAAAAGACTACCGTAGATTCGGTAGTCTTAGAACGATGGAGGATACAGGGCTCGAACCTGTGACCTCCTGCTTGTAAGGCAGATGCTCTCCCAGCTGAGCTAATCCTCCAAAGTGACCCGTACGGGATTTGAACCCATGTTACCGCCGTGAAAGGGCGATGTCTTAACCACTTGACCAACGGGTCATAGCCTGAATCAAAGCACTCTTACTAGTATACTAGATACATTGCAAAATGCAAGAATTCTTTCTCAATTAGGAAAAATAATATTTAATTAATCCCATAAATAATGGCGGTGCAATTAACACCACCATTATTATGGAGGATACAGGGCTCGAACCTGTGACCTCCTGCTTGTAAGGCAGATGCTCTCCCAGCTGAGCTAATCCTCCGAGGTCGTTGTCATCTCATGACTACTCTTAATACTATAGCAAAAGGTTGAGGACTTGTCTATCTTTTTTTAGCATTTTTTGCAAAATTCGTAATTTTTTACTCCACTATAATTAAAAAGTTAGTAGGCTTAAAACAATTTAAAAGCATTAATAAAGAGAGCAATTATCAAAAGCAATATTGATTATTAACATGTGTTATAAGGAAGATTGAGCTATAAATCATAATATTGATATAAAAAATATTATAAAGAATAACATGAAAAGCACTTGAAAAATTAACCAACAAAAATTGTAGATAATAGAAAATATTTTTCAATAGCAGCACAGATTCTTACTAATTTTGGGTAGAACATTTAGATGTCAACCATAATATGCCCTACTCAAAACTAAATAGTTTAAAATTTGTTAACTATTCCAATTTAGCAACCCAAACTTTAATTTGTCATTTTTACGATCAATACCAATTCATTTTGAATAAAGAACACACAAAACAAGAAAAGTACTTTTTAGCTCATTTTGAATTATTAGTATAATTTCTCTATAAAATTGAATCAAAACTAGGTTTTGAAATATTACATCATCTATATTACTTAACTTCGTGTATATTTATATCAAAAACAAATAAAAAGGCAGTTAAATTTATTTAACTGCCTTTTTAAAATTAATGACGGAGCGTGAGAGATTTGAACTCTCGATACAGGATTAAAACCCGTATACATGATTTCCAATCATGCTCCTTAAGCCACTCGGACAACGCTCCAAAATACTCCGGCTGTCAGACTCGAACTGACGACATCTTGATTAACAGTCAAGCGCTCTACCAACTGAGCTAAGCCGGAATATTAAAAAAAGCACGGCAGCGTCCTACCCTCGCAGGCAGTCTCCCACCAACTACTCTCGGCGTGAAGAAGCTTAACTACTGTGT
>NZ_JAQTIB010000005.1:0-62676 GCF_029433435.1 Lactobacillus sp. ESL0703 | reverse complement strand
CCCCTCCTGAAGAAATTTTCAACTCCCTCAGCAGCGTTTATTATCTTACTAAACCTTCGAACTCTTGTCAAGCCCTTACGCTTAGTTTTTATTTCGCCGCCTTGCTCTCAAGCCTTTCGCTCTCTTGCCCGACGACAGTTATTAATATTACCAACTTGTCCCTTCTTTTGCAAGCTTTTTTTTAAAATTATTAAAATGACTTACTTCTAGTTTCATGTTAAAGTTGTTATATCAACGTTTAGAGGGGAGTTTTTAAAATAAAAAAATTTGACATAGCAATCGTGGGGGCAGGTCCAATCGGACTCTTTAGCGCGAATTTTGCTCATTTGCATGGACTAAAAACGATAATTTTTGATTCGTTAAAGGAGGTTGGTGGGCAGCCCAAACTGCTTTATCCGTTTAAAAAGATTTTTGACATCCCTGTTTTTAATGCAATTACGGGTAAAGAATTAATTGAACGTTTGGCAGAAGAAACCCAAGAAAAAGCAACTTTCATGCTGAATCACCGCGTTAGTGAAATTGCTAAAGATGATGATTACTTCATTATTGACAACGAATTTGCCGTTAAAAGTATCATTATTGCCACCGGTACCGGTTCGTTTACACCCAAAAAGTTTCCGCTGAAAGTTGACAGCGAAAGTGAAAAACATATTCACTACTATATAAGAGAGCCCGAAAAATTTGCTGACAAAGTCGTCGGCGTTTTCGGTGGTGGCGATTCCGCGCTTGATTGGGCACTTGAATTAGCCCAGCAGCCCAACACCAAAGTTAAGCTTGTTCACCGGCGAAATGAATTCCGCGGTTTAGAATCCAGTATTCAGCAGCTTAAAAGTTTAAAAAATGTTGAAATTCTGACCCCTTACCTTCCTAAAACTAGTTCTTTAGTGAATAATCAGCTTACAATTGGACTAAAAGAAATGGGACAAACCAGCATTGTGGAGCAAACCTTTGACGAAATTGTCGTTGCCTATGGTTTTCGCGCCAACAATAATTTTGTTAAGCAATGGGGTGTTGCTACTAGCGGCGGCCAAATCAAGGTCGGCCAAGAAATGAAAACCAACGTGCCTGGTATCTATGCTGTCGGCGATGCTGCAACATATGACGGCCGCGTGCCAGTTATCGGCCTTGGCTTTGGCGAAGCGCAAATTGCAATTACCTCAATTATGCGGTCGCTTTTCCCAGAGAAAACTTTAACTATCCATTCAACCAGTATTTAGGAGACTTTATGGCGTTAATCAACTTTATCTTGCACATTGATCACCACCTAATCGCAATCGTCAACCAGTTTGGCGTTTGGACCTATCTTATCCTATTTGCCATTATTTTTATTGAAACCGGGCTAGTGATCTTTCCGTTTCTACCTGGGGACTCGCTAATTTTTGCCGCCAGCTCAATGGCCGTCAATCCCAAGTACCAACTCAATATTTGGCTGGTTTATCTAACAGTCTTACTGGCAGCAGTCCTAGGTGATGCCTGTAATTATGAACTGGGCGCTCGCTCTGTTAATGCCGGCAGCAAGTACGCTTGGTTCAATAAGTTAATTAATCAGAAAAACCGCTTGGCAGCCGAAAAATTTTTTGAACGTCACGGTCCAATCACAATCGTAATTGGCCGTTTCATTCCGTTTATTAGGACTTTTGTTCCGTTCATTTCCGGCGGCAGTAAGATGCATTATGGCAAATTTGCAGCTTACAATATCGCTGGTGGTATTCTCTGGTGCGGCTTGTTCACCATTATTGGCTTTTTCTTCGGCAACATCCCGTTTGTCAAAGATCATTTTTCAATCTTAATCTTAGCAATCATCTTGATTTCTGTTATCCCGATTTTAATTGTCGCGTTAAAAAAGCGCATCACACGTAAAAAGGAGTTCCATTAAAGGAACTCCTTTTTTAACGCTGTAATAATTTTTCAGCAAAATATAGTTCATAAATAATCCCGCCGACAGCAAAACATGCGGCAAAAAAGCCTTCCGTCAGGACATTAATAACCGGGTCAGTAGCCGGATCAAACAGCCAGGTATTGCTCCCAGCAAACAGCAAATGATGAAAAACCACAAAAAAACTATCAAAATTTGTCACCGCAAACGGCAAAATTGCAATTGGCAGCAGTAAGAACAGCAGTGCCCAAACTTTACTTAGCTTTAGCACGTTACCCTTTTGTCTTCTACTACAAAGATAAATTACCAAGCAGCACAAAAAGGCCACAATCGCTAAGACAAAAAGTTTTTTTACCGCCGCAAAGTGCTGGGCGGCCATTGGCGACGTTGGCAAATCGCGCATGTGCAATACATGTTTAAAGGGCCAAATCAGATACCACATCAATTGATTATAATTGTGCATCACCTGCCCAATCGTCAGCTTCACTGTCCGATTAGTTTTTTGGACAATAACAAAAACCAACAATAACGGCCAACTAGCAACAATTGCACCAACCACACTGCTCGTAATCGCAAATACAAAATGATAGATAATCGTAAAAATATTATTTTGCTTCTTCATAATTCAAATTGATCCAAACTATCAACCACATATGTTGGCTGACGCTTATCCTTAATATCGTCCGGCTGCGTAATGCCAGTAGTCACTAACAACTGGTCAACTTGACTATTAAAGCCAGCCTTAATATCGGTATCGTAATTATCGCCAACTAAAATTGCCTGCTCCTTAGTACAGTGCATTTTTGCTAGCGCCATATCCACAATAATCGGCGATGGTTTACCAATATACAAAGGTTCCTGGCCGCTAGAAACAGCAATCATTGCGCACTGCGAGCCATTGCCCGGTAATAATCCCTCATTGCTAGGCAAATTAACATCCCCATTAGTCCCGATAAAAGTTGCACCATTTCTGATAGCATCTGAAGCAACCTGAACTTTACGGTAAGTCAAATCACGGTCCATTCCCACCACTACATAGTCCGGGTGATATGGATCCAATTCGAAATCTGTTTGCTGCAAAAATTCATGCCACAGACCAGTTTCACCAATCAAATAGAATTTAAGCGGTGAAAGCTGCGGGCTCTCCTTTTTAAGGTAGCTGACAGTCGCCATACAAGGCGTATAAACGTGATTAATGTCTGTCTTAATCCCATGACCCGCCAACTTATCCACGACCATCTGCGGCGTTCTCGTCGTGTTATTGGTCAAAAACAAAAAGTCCTTGCCAGCTTCTTCTAAGCGATGAACAAAATTCACGCCAGCAGCAATTGTATCCTTACCGCGATAAATCGTGCCATCAAGATCAATCAAAAATAATCGGTAATCCTTCACTTAATTGCTGCCCTTTCTTTTTTTAATGACAAAAGAATGGTGGTTGCTGTATTCTTTTTTAACCGCCACCGTTTCTTTTTTCTTAAAAGTAGTCTTATGCACACGCCGCCGTTTAAACGCCGCATTCTTTTTCGGATGAGCACCAACTCGGCGGTGACCCGACTGCCGGTAATTGCCATTCCACGTTTTTTGGTTGCTGGAATGATAATGATGGACAGGACTGACCAACTGCAAAATAAAGTAGCCCGTCCCCGGATTACAGTATTCGATTAAATAATCCGCAATCGTCTGCTCCTTACGGTCAATCGCCGTGCGCATATTATCCTTATAAAAGCCCTTTAGCCGTAAATGTTCACTGGAAACATCCCCGACCAAAAAGTCATATTGGTCAAGATATGGATCATACTTCTGCCGCAAAACTTCAATATCCAAAGCCTCACGCTTATTCACAATTACCTGATACAGCTGCTGGTTAATCTTAACTTGATCGCCATCCTGACCAACAACAGCTAATGGGTGCCGCAACGGCTGGTCCTTGGTAAATTTATTGTCGCGCTGCGTCTTTTTTGGATTGTCTGCTACAGTCTTATCCGTCATTTATTTCACTTCCCGTCAATCGGATATTTTTCAGCTAAATAGTTGCCCACAACTTCCCGCAAGAATTGCGGAAATAGGAACTTGTTGTCCCCAACAATTGCTAAAGTTGGGAAAAATGGCACTAAGACATAATGGTCGAGCACCGCAATTTCATATTCTTTAAGCGGATCAATTTGCTGACCATTGACATATACGACACGGCTAATTGGGTCAAACTTAATTCCCTTATAATACATTTGCCCAAAAATCTTACCCCGAAAACTCATGCCCTGCAACGGGAAGTGGTCAAGAAAGTGCCGGTTTTTTTCAATTTCCATGACTAGCCGCCACAAATCGCTGCCTTTTAGAGTTGAACGCACAACGTGCATTGAATGAGGCAGGCTCTTTTGTAAGTCATATTTCGTTAAAATGCCTTTTTTGAAGGGATCTAAAAACAAACCCGAACTAAGCATTGCCAAATCTGTCCCTGCAAAGTCGGCAATAGCATCAAGCGATATCTGAATTGCGGCTTCACGGCTATTGGCAAATTTTTCTGGTAAATCTGCCACCTCATCCTGCATCAAAATGTCTTGGCCGCGCTTGTGGTAACTTTCAATTACTTCTTCGTCGTTTGGTCTTGCCTTCATCAAGCTTGTCGCTTCAACATGAGGCACGATTTTTTGAACATGGTGCTGGTCGTCAAGTTCCATGTGAATGTTGCCAACATAATTGCCCCATTTACCCGTCTGCGTCAGCCAAACACCATTGACCTTTTCGCCGTGCTTTAATAAATCATGACTATGACCGCCAATGATTAGGTCAATTTGAGGATAATTCTCCGCCAAAAAGCGATCCATATTTAAACCAACATGAGTTAACAAGATTAAAACATCATACTTGCCCACAATTGTTGGCAAAACCTGATCCATTGTTTCTTTCAGCATCTTGACGTGCCAATGATTGGGCTCATAAGATAAGGGGTAAGCCGCGGTCAAGCCAATCAGAGCAATCCTTGTTCCCTTTTTGGTAGTCAAAATCTTGTCTTGGACGCACCAGTGGGGCATTGACTCATCTTCTTCACGCAAATTAGCCAAAATCACCGGGAATTTTGCCCGGTCAAACAGCCGCTCAACAACCGCGTGAGAATTAGAAATTCCCTCATTATTGCCGATCGTAATGGCATCGTAATTAAATGAGTTCATCAAATCAATATTTGCCTGACCATACGTTGCATCGGTTAACGGCTGCGAACGATCTAGAAAATCACCGGCATCAAAAGTTAAGACTTGATCGACTGACTGATCCTGCTGGGCGTTTTTTAGATAACGGCCAATTTTAGGGAAATGTTCAAAATGTGAATGTAAATCATTGGTATGTAAAATGCGAAGTGTTTCCATTATGCTGCTCTTCTATCCAATCTGGTTGGATTTCAAAATCATCTGATAAGCTTCCAAAACTTTGCCCTTTGGTTTTTCCCATTCAACCCAACTCGGATTTTTCCAATCGTCTTCGTTAGTCAGAGTTTCTAGATGATAATTTTTATTAATATATTCCTCATAGATAACTAGTGCTTTAGTCCTCGGAATGTTCAATTGCAAAATCCGCACATTTTTGATCATGCCATGATCGACAGCCAATTCGGCAATACCATTTTGGTCAATATTTGAAATCTCAAAGTACTTACTGCCATCGTTTCTGGTAATTTCTTCAATTAAATCTAATTCTTCGTTTTGTTGCTCCATTAACCCTACCTACATGAAATAAAAACTTTTGCTATATAGCAAAAAATGTGCAACCATGCTATTGTATTAAGCGATAGAGGTGTACACATGAAACGTTCTAGCCATCTACTTTTGGCTCTTTTTTTTAGCTTAATCTTTGTCACGACCAGCGGTTTTACCGTTGTCGGCCACAGAGGCGATCCGAGCAAATACCCTGAAGAAACTATTCAGAGTGACGACTCGGCCTTTAACTCTGGCGCCGATTACGTTGAACTCGACCTGCACCTGTCTTCCGACGGCGTTCTGGTTGTCTCACATGATGATGATTTATTTCGAGTTACTCATACACATGCAATTGTATCACAAAATACTTGGCAAACACTTAGTCAATTAACATATGATAATGGCGAACATGTGCTTAGTTTGGACCAGCTCTTTAGTCATTATCAAAAACGTCCGAACACAAAATTTGTTTTGGAAACTAAGGTCGACCACTCAATTGACCCGTCTTATCAATTAGAAGACGAAATTGCGCAAACTATTAAAAAATACCACATGGAAAATCGGGTCATGATCCATTCATTCTCGGCCGCCAGCTTATTTCACTTGCGGTCGCTAATGCCCAATGCTTACTTAATCTTACTTGTCGGCAGCTTGAAACGGATTAATTTCAGCAACCTGCCGCAAGTCAATGCCGTCAACGTCTCATCTGACGTTATTCAAGACCATCCGTGGCTCATCCACTGGCTGCACATCCTTGATAAGCAGGTCTATGTTTGGGCGGAAATGGACGAATCGCCAGAATTATGGCACTGGCTGATTAACAAAAACGTCGATGGCGTCGTCACGAATTACCCAGCTACCGGTTTTAAATATAAACTGGCTAAAGAAGGCACCAGCAAGTACGATATTCACCGAAATGGCATCTATTTTGGCAAAAGCAAAACGCCAATTATGATGAACCCCTATGTTCGCATTAAGCAGCATAAATATATTTATCCTGGGCAACGGCTCAACGTCATGTATGGTGTGCGCGCTCATAATCAGCTTTATTATCAAGTTGCCGACCAGACGTTTATCTCGGCCGAATTTGTCAATCTTGATTTAACTGAACGTGACATTGCACCATACCAAGATAAGCAAATTATCGCTAAACCACAAAAACAGGTGCCAATCTACCGTTTCCCTGACAATCAATCAAAGACTAAGCAAAATCTGCCAGCCAACACGCTCTTTAAAATTGCCAACTTTAACGGCAGTCCCAAGAGCATGTGGCTGTATACCAAGTTAGGCTGGGTTAAGGCACAAGACATTCTCTTCTACGGCTTCTTTGATAAAGAAAGCTGGCAGAGCTACCGGCAATTGCCGCGAATTAGCCGCTACAATAATCTGGCCCTGACGGCTTATCTGCCGCTCACTTCGCCAGCGACTAAAACCACGCTGGAATTAATTAAAGCCACAATGCAAATAATTAAATAACAAAAAAACGATTCACGAGATGGTGAATCGTTTTTTAGTTAAATTTATTGGTTGCTCGTACTTTGCTTCTTGAGCAATTCGTATGGTAACTCAATTTGTGTATCTGTTACTTCTTCATTATTCATCAGCTTGGTTAACATTCTCATGGCAACAGCACCCATGTCATATAGTGGCTGGCGAATTGCAGTCAAGGCTGGACGAACAACTGAAGCGATTTGCGTTGCACTTGCTGTAATAATTTCTAAGTCGTCTGGGACTTTTTGGCCAGCATCAATTGCTGAGTTCAAAATACCAACGGCAGTAATGTCGCGGGTAACAACTACACCATCAATGCCATCTTGACGCATCCGTGAATACAAGTTGTAACCATCAGAATGGTCCTTAATATTAGTGTAGATTTTACCTTCACCCAAGTTATGTTCTGCCATAAATTCCTTGTAGGCTGGAATACGGCAGTCAGCGTTTACGACAGCATCAGCATCCCCAACAACTAGGGCTAAGTTACGCCGACCATCATTGTAAAGTAAGTTCAAAGCTTCAATATCAGCCTTATGGTAATCAATTGTAACTGATGGAAATTCCTTGTGATTATCCTTAGTTCCAGCCAAAACTACTGGTGTGTCAGTCCGCTTAAAGGCTTCAACTGCTTCTTGTGGCAGGCAGTTTGACATGTAAATCACACCATCAACCTGCTTATTTAATAAACCTTGAATTGCTTGGTCTTCACGCATTAAGCGGTTTTCAATACTGGTAATGATAATATTGTATTTATACAGCAAAGCAATATCATCAATCCCCTTTGACAATTCCGCAAAGTAAAGATTGGTCAAATCTGGCACAATCAAACCAACAGTGGTTGTTCTCTTAGAAGCCAAACCTTGCGCAACGGCATTTGGTTGGTAGTGCAGGCGATTAATTACCTCCATTACCCGTTCACGTGTGTCTTTACGCACATTTGTATTGCCATTAACCACCCGTGAAACTGTGGCCATTGAGACCTTAGCCTCCCGAGCAACATCATAAATTGTAATATCCTGTTTACGCATCCTTCAATTCCTCCATTTAAAAATCCTCAATATAGAATTTACCACTAATCGCAGTATATTGCAAACGTTTACAGTTATTCTTTCATTTTTTCATACTTAGAACATGATATACTTTTCATGATTAAGATTTAATTTGAAAGGAACATGAAGATGAATTTAACCAAATTACAAGAATGGCTACAAAGTTCTGGTAATGATGTAGCTTACATTTCTAATCCAACTACCATTGCCTACTTTACCGGTTATGATATGGAACCACACGAGCGAATTTTTGCTCTGCTGGCCTTTAAAGACAAGGATCCGTTCGTCTTTGTCCCCGCACTAAATGTCGAAGAAGCCAAAAATTCTGCTTGGAATGGTGACGTTTATGGTTACCTCGATTCAGAAAATCCGTGGGCAATTATCGCTGACAAAATTAAAAGTAGAACTAACGAATATCACAAGTGGGCTTTAGAAAAAAATAATTTATCCGTTGCCCATTATCAATTAATTCATGAACAATTTTCAGATGCCGATTTTAGCGGGGACGTTTCCAACTTTATCGCTAAGATTCGTCTCTACAAGACACCTGACGAAATCAAACAACTGCAAGCAGCTGGTCGTGAAGCCGATTTTGCCTTTGAGATTGGTTTTGATGCCATTAGAACTGGTGTGACTGAACGTTATATTGCCGGTCAAATTGAATACCAGTTAAAATTACAAAAAGGTGTCATGCATGAAAGTTTCGAAACTATCGTGCAAGCAGGTGCTAATGCTGCTAACCCCCACCTTGGTCCATCAATGACTAAGATCAAGCCAAATGAATTAGTCTTGTTCGACCTAGGAACTATGCACAACGGCTATGCTTCTGACGCAAGTCGTACTGTTGCCTACGGTGAACCTAGCGCTAAAGAAAGAGAAATTTACGAAATCGATCGTGAAGCTCAACAAGCCGCAATTGACGCCGTTCGTCCGGGAATGACTGCTGCAGAAATTGATAGTGTTGCCCGTGATATTATTACTAAGGCAGGTTATGGTGAATACTTTATCCATCGACTGGGCCACGGAATTGGTAAAGACGTGCACGAATACCCATCAATCGTTCAAGGCAACGACCTAATCATTGAAGAAGGCATGTGCTTCTCAATTGAACCCGGAATCTACATCCCTGGCGTTGCTGGTGTTCGGATTGAAGACTGCGGTGTTGTTACTAAAGACGGCTTTGAACCATTTACCCACACTGGTAAGGAATTGAAAGTTTTACCGCTTAAAGATTAGTTATTAAACAAAAATGCACCAAGTAGAATTTCTTCTGCTTGGTGCATTTTTTATTGATCTTACTTATTCTTGTGGATAAGCTGAAGCTGCAACATCAGTGTCGTTTTCAGCATGATGTAAATCATCAACTGTCTTCTCTGCATTGTCGTTATCAGCAATATTATCCTTAGAATCATCAATGACAATATCATCGAAATCTTTTAATTCAGAATCATCTTCAACATCCTTAGGGAATGATGCTAATTGATTCTTAACAACTTCGGTACCATTGTCATACTTCTTCTTCAAATCTTGAACAGTATCGTTGTTCTTAACCTTAGTCTTGATATCATCAATTTGATCGTCACTAACAAGCAGTGAACCGGCAACAAATCCTACTGCACACCCAACAACTGTACCAAACAAAAAACTTGTAAACTTTTTCATAAAAGTAACTCCTTTACTTAATCTTCACCTTTACGGCGCTTACGCCGTGCAAACATTGATGTCACCACAGAAGAAACAGCTCCGTTACGCTTAAAATGAGCATTACTGAACCGTTTAGCCATTTTCCGCGAAGAAGCATTAACATCTGAGACGCTCTCACCCAAATCGGCAGCTGCTTGCACAACCGGATCCAGGGTCTTCATCTTGACATTAACATCAGCCAACAGTACGTTAGTCTTATCGAGCAAGTCATTTGTTTGGTCAAGCAAACCACTAACATCTTTAGCAACCTGTTCAATCGACTCATTCGCAATCTGAATTGTCTTATCTGCTTCTTTAGTAGCCTTTGCAGCACGAACTAGCACCGGAATAGCGAAAAGTACTAAAATTAGTAATGCAACAGCAGCAATTAATCCTGCTAGTGCACCATAGGAAATTTCCATCTTCTACCTCCAATTTTACTTCTATAAAAAGTCTAGCATGTAAACACTTTAATCTCAACCTATATGTGATATTTTGTTATAGTTAATGTACATATATGAAAGGTATGCATCATGAATAACTTACTTAAAATATATCCTAAATTTTTAAAATTAAACTGGGATAACATCGGCGAACATTTACTCACGATTATCTGGCAACTTGTATTATCAACGGCAATTTTTTACATCATTGATTACCTTGGCAAAAGAATTATCAATCATTACTTAAAGCACAGTAAAAGACCGCAAAACAAGCGAACTAGAACTGTAACTGCCTTAATCAATAGTATTTTTAGCTACACCGTAATTTTCTTTTACTTATTTGGGGTTTTATCAATTTTGGGGATTCCAATTGGTACGCTTCTAGCAAGTGCCGGAATTTTTTCCCTAGCTTTAGGGATGGGGGCGCAAGGTTTTGTTAGCGATCTAGTCAACGGATTTTTCATTTTAAGTGAAGATCAATTTGATGTTGGCGATATTGTACAGATTAATAACCAAACTGGTACCGTTGTCCAACTAGGACTAAGAACTACCCGCCTGAAGGGCAGTGATGGCTCAATCATTTACATCCCCAACCGCAATATTTCAATTGTGCAGAATTTAGCTCACGACGGCATTGGTTTAGATATTAAGCTGCAGCTGAATGCCCAAAATGACTTCACCAAAGTGCGCGAATTAATTAAGCAGGCTAATAACCAAGTGGGCTTGGCCAAAAAGACTTTAGTGCAAGGGCCCAAGATTATCGGCATTACTAATCAAACCGCCAAAACTGTCGACTATGTTATTCACTTTCAAGTAAAACCAGGCAAAGAAAAGGCCGTGCAAGACATTTACTTAACAGCTTACCTCAAGATTTTACAAGTCAATGATATTACCCTAGCAGGATAGAAAAAAGGTTAACTCAAATACGAGTTAACCTTTTTAGTTAGTTAATTTGTGCTAGCCATTCCGGCCAAGCTGCAAGTAACTTTTCAATTGCCCGCCCGCGATGAGACAGGCTATTCTTTTCGTCCAATGACATTTGCGCAAAAGTTTTATTCTTTTCTGGCACATAAAATAACGGATCGTAGCCAAACCCGTCTTCTCCGCGGGGTACTGCTAAGATCTGCCCAGCACATTGACCACTAACAACTAAATCCTGGTCAAATTTTCCAGGAATTGAAGCAACAATGGTTGTATTAAATTTCGCCGTTCGTTTTTCTTGTGGTACACCACCAAGTTCTGCCAACAATTTGGCATTATTGTGGGCATCATCATGAGCAATACCGGCATAACGCGCAGAATGCACACCGGGAGCGCCATTAAGAGCATCAACCATTAAGCCTGAATCATCCGCAATTGTAATCATGCCACTAAATTCAGCCAGCTCATGAGCTTTTAACTTCGCATTCTCAGTAAAGGTGGTCCCATACTCGTTCACAATCGGCGGATTGTTTAAGTCAGCGTTAGTTTTAATCACTGCTTCAATTCCCGCCTGGGCAAAAGCTTCCTTTAATTCCTTAACTTTTCCCTGATTGGTTGTCGCAAATAAAATTTCTTTCACGATTATTCTTCTCCCTCATTAATGTGGTGGGCGCTAAATTCTGGATCACCCAAAATGCTGCGGCCTAGTTCATTAACCATTGCCGCATCGCCAGTAGTGTAATATTCATGTCTAGTTGGTGCATCTGAAGCATTAAACATGTCTTCACGCTTCAGCACGTTATAAGTATACTGTGCAACCTGATCGGCTGGATCAACAATTTGAACCCGCTTATCAAGCACCTGCCTAAATTCATCACGAATAATTGGGTAGTGAGTACAGCCCAAAATTAACGTGTCAAAATCCTGCTCTTGAATTGGCGCCAAAGTTTCCTTTACTGCCTGAAGACAGGTGTCATAATCTGCATCTTGCTCAATTAACGGCACCAACTTGGGCGCTGCTAATTCTGTCACCTTAACTTTAGAATCACGAAGCTTAATCTCTTGTTGATAAGCGTGCGAAGCAGCCGTTACTTGTGTACCGACAACTGCCACATGCTTATTTTTAGTAATTCTCGCTGCTGCCAAACTTCCAGATTGAATAACACCAATAATTGGCTGGTCAACTTCCCGTTGAATAGCAGCCATTGCAGCCGCTGTTGCCGTATTGCATGCAAAAATAATCAGTTTAACATTTTTACTTAATAAAAACTTAACACTTTGCCGAGTCAGTTCGATAATTTCTTCTTGTGACTTGTCGCCATAAGGAATATGTGCGTTATCACCAATAAAAACCGTCGATTCACGCGGCATCTTTTGCATTACCTTTTTAACAACCGTTAGCCCGCCAACACCGGAATCCAATAACCCAATTGGTCGATTATCCATAATTAAAATTCTCCCTAAAAGTTTTCTACTTCTATCAATTTTACGGTAAAATAGAAAAGAATAAAAGGGATGAATACTGTATGCAAATGAACAACCACCAAAACGAACATGTCTACTTTGTTAACCAGCTGTACCGCGATTTTTTAATACCACAAATTTTGGGTGAAGATAATGAGGCCATTTTGTATTGGGCCGGCAAACGAATTGCCCGCAAATATGACTTAACTTCATTCGATGATGTTAACGACTTTTTTGCTGTCACTGAATTCGGTACATTGACTAAACTCAAAGAAAAACGCACAGCTATTGTATTTGAATTAACTGGACAGAATGTGGTCGACAGATTAAATAGCGGCAGTCGCGAATTTTCGCTTGAAGCTGGCATTATTGCCGAAGCAATCCAAAAAGAAACGGGCCGTACAACTGAATGCGAATTAACAATTGACGACAAAAAGAAAAAGGTTACCTTAACTGCTCGCCTTGATTAATTTTTAAAGCAATTAATTTGTTTTTTACTATACTTGAACTATGATTAAAGTAAGATAGGAGGAAACAAAATGCTTCAAGAATTTAAAGAATTTATTAAACGCGGTAATGTGATGGACTTAGCTGTCGGTGTAATTATCGGCGGTGCCTTTACCAATATCGTTAATTCACTGGTTAAGAACCTAATTAACCCCCTAATCGGCCTGTTTATTGGGCGAATTGATCTATCTAACTTAGTAGTCAAAGTTGGCGGTGCTACTTTTAAATATGGTGCCTTTATTAACACCATCATCAACTTCTTAATTATTGCCTTTGTTGTCTTTTTATTAGTTAAAGCAATTAATAAGCTAACAGTTAAAAAGCAGGACGACCAGCCAAAACAGCCAACAACAGAAGATTATCTAAAGCAAATTCGTGATTTACTAAAAGAAAAAAGCAATTAACAATTATTTTAAAACCTGCCAGTATGTATCAAGATACTGGCAGGTTTTTTACCTAAATTAACTCACACAAAAAGGACTAGCTGCAGCTAGTCCTTTTAAATTTAACCTGATTAGTCAGTATATTGACTTAAGATTTGGTCAAGCTTTGGCTTTGGTGTATAACCAGTTAAACGGTCGACAATCTTGCCGTCCTTTTTAATAATCATAGTTGGAATTGCCATAATTCCCAAGGCACTTGGAGTTTCCTTGTTTTGGTCAACATCCATCTTGGTAAACTTAACGTCTTGACGTTCTTCAGCCAATTGGTCAACAACTGGTGATTGCATCTTACATGGACCACACCAAGTTGCCCAAAAGTCTGTTAACACAACACCATCTTTAGTTTCTTCTTCAAAGTTTTCATCTGTTAATTCATCAACCATGAAAATACCTCCTGCATAACTGCATAAACCTACGTTATCTCTTAATGAGTTTAGTATAGCAAGCCAACTTACTTTTTACAAGTAGTTTACTTCAAATGAACAATTGTCGCTCCATTGCCGCCTTCATTTGCCGGAGCATAATTATAGCTGTCAACATGACTGCTGGAAGCCAAATATTGCCAAACACCCTTGCGAATTGCCCCAGTACCAATACCGTGAATAATTGTTACAACGTCTAGTCCTGCTAACAAAACTGAATCAATATAACGATCCAAGTTGGTCATGGCCTCATCATAACGCTGCCCGCGCAAATCAAGTTCACTGCGGGCATTGCTGCGGCGATTGGCACTTGTTGCCCGCACCATTTTTTGCGGTTTAGCTTTTACTTCACTAGCAATTTTTTCAACGTCACGGTCGCTAACTTTGACTTTAATAATGCCCATCTGAACTTCATATTGATGATCGCCTAAGCGCTTAGTAACATTGCCCACTTGACCATAAGACAGGACTTTAACACGATCGCCAACTGCAACGTGATGCCGTTTCTTTTCACGCTGCAAGACCTTATTGTGTGCCAAGTTTTCTTCCTGTTTAGCTAATTGGTTAAATTCACCCTTGGCATCAATTACCTCATTTTGCTTAACGTTGCCGTGTTGCTTCTCTAATTTAGCAATGATTTGATCGGCCTTTTTACGCTTCTTGGCAACAACTTCGTTGGCCCGTTCTTGTGCAAACTCAAGTTGCTTTTGCACACGTTGATTGTACCAATCTAGTGCCTGCTGCAATTTTTCTGCTAACTTTTCACTGCGGTCAAGACTGCTCTCCAAATGATTACGCGCATCGGTTGCCGCCTTGGTTTGCTTATCTAAGCGAATAATCATCGTATTGATGTCTGAATTTTCGTCCGACATTAGTTCCTGCGCATTCTTAACAACATCTTCACGCATACCAAGCCGCCGCGCAATTGCAAAGGCATTACTGTGACCCGGAATGCCAATTTGGAAACGATACGTTGGCGATAATGTCTTAATATCAAATTCCATTGACGCATTGGTTGTCCGTTCTCGATTGTAGCCATAGAGTTTTAATTCTGGATAGTGCGTTGTTACCATGATTTTAGCTTTTTTCTTACGCAAAAAGTCCAAAATACTGATCGCCAGACTAGCACCTTCTTCTGGATCAGTCCCCGCGCCAATTTCATCAATTAGCACAAGCGTCTGGTCGTCAACTTTTTTCATAATTTGAATAATATCGTTAATGTGCGATGAAAAAGTACTCAGCGATTGCTCAATTGACTGTTCATCACCAATATCAGCACAAATATCTTTAAAAACGCCAACCTGACTGCCCTCGGCTGCCGGAATAAATAACCCAGCTTGGGCCATTAACTGCAGCAGCCCCACAGTCTTTAACGTGATTGTCTTACCACCAGTGTTGGGACCAGTGATTAGAACTGTATCAAATTCACCGCCCAAACGAATATCATTTGGCACAACCTGCTCTGGATCAATCAATGGGTGACGCGCCTGCAGTAAATTTAATTCCTGATGTTGATTTAATTTTGGCTCGGTTGCTTTCATCTGCCGTGCCAAATGTGCCTTAGCCTGCAAAAAGTCCAGTTCGGTTAAGGCCGAAGCAATGTCATCAAGCCGTGTCACTTCTTCACGTGCTAAATCCGATAACCGCCGTAAAATTCGGTGGATTTCTTGCCGTTCTTGCGCTAACAAATTTTGCTGGCGATTATTCAAATTAAGAACCGCACCTGGTTCGACGAACAAGGTCTGCCCACTTGCACTTTGATCGTGAACCACACCGCCAAATTTTGCCCGATATTCTTGCTTAACAGGAATAACATAACGGTCATCACGAATTGTCACAATTTGTTCAGACAAATATTTACTGCTGCTGCCTTTAGTATAAGCGTCCATGCGCAGCTTAATTTCTTCATCGTTACTTTTTAAATCATGACGTAATCGAGCTAAGTTGCTTGAAGCTGTATCCAAAATCTCGCCGTCAAAATCGACTGCGCGCTTGAACTCATTCAGTAACATTTCGGGAACATCTAACTTAGAGGTAATTTCACCAATTGCCTCTAAATTCAATTGCTCACTATCAACATCTTCCAAAAAGCTATTAACTTCATTGGCTAACACTAAAACAAGTAATAAGTTACCCAGTTCTTTAGCATTCAAGTTCGCCTTGATCCGCAAGCGCTTGGTGCTGGGACGCACATCCTCAAAGTCTGTCAGTGGCAATTGGCCCTTAATACGCAATAAGTTAACTAACGCCAACGTCTGCTCTAAAGATAATTTAACTTGAGCAAAATCACCGCTTGGCTTTAGACTTGCTGCCCGCTTTTTAGCTGGTGCCGTAATCGCTTGGTCCGCCAAACTTTGCGTAATCTTGGCAAATTCTAACGTTTTTAATATTTTGTTATTCATTAGTCGTCTATTTTTCTCTATTAATAAAAAAAGACTGGCTAAGCCAGTCCTTCTTTTTTATTCACCACTTAAACGGTCATCATCCAAGAAAGTATTCAGCACCCCTTGAACCATGTTCCATTCATCGTCTGATTCAATTTCGTGCAAATCGCTGCTGGTTACATCGCCTGCATCATCAGCATCATAACTAAATGCCTGAACTTCAACTTCTTCATCTTCACCTACTGCAGCTGGATAAAGTAAGATATAGGACTTATCATAGTCATCTGAATGAAATGTAAATAAAACTTCGTATAATTCTTCATTACCCTTGTCGTCAACAAGGGTAATTTGCCGGTCATCACCGTGAACTTCTTGTGTCATATTAATCCTTTCGGTGTAAGTCTAAATAATTTTGTAAAATCAAGACAGCAGCCATTTGGTCAATAACTTCTTTACGTTGGTGTCTGTCATGCATCCCAGCTTCTTCCACTAACACCCGACGCGACTCTATCGTTGTCAGGCGTTCGTCAGAATAATAAACGGGCAACCCAAACTTATCAGCTAACCTTTTACCATAAGCCTTGCTGCGGGCAACTGAATTACCTGATGAACCATCCATGTTTTTGGGCAGACCTAAAACAAAACCATCCGCATTATATTGCCGGACAATCTTTTTAAGTGGCCGCATCCCAAAACTAAACTTGGCTTCATCAATTGGAATTGTTTCTACCTTTTGCGCAGTAATTCCTAATTCATCACTAACCGCAACACCAACTGTCTTAGACCCGACATCTAAACCTATTAATCGCATTACTTGTCTTTTCCAAGATAACTTTTGACAAGTTCTTCAATTATTTCATCACGCTCATGCTTCAAAATCAAATTACGAGCGTCATTGTGCCGTGGAATGTATGCTGGATCGCCAGACAATAAGTAACCGACAATCTGATTGATTGGATTATAACCCTTTTCCTCAAGTGCATCATAAACATCTTGGAGAGTATCATAAACATTCTTGCCTTTATTTTGATTAAAATCAAAATGCATTGTTTTATCTAGCGAACTCATTTTCATTCCTCCTGACATAATTTTACTTGAAAAACCGTTCAAACTCAATCAATTAATTTTTAGCAATTATTTCAACAACAGTCTTAATTGCTTCATCAAGACCTTCTGGCTTCTTACCACCAGCTTGAGCCATGTTTGGACGGCCGCCGCCGCCACCGCCAAAGATTGGCGCAGCCTGCTTGATTAAGTCGCCGGCCTTCAAGCCCTTAGCCAAGGCTTTTTCACCTAAGCTGATAATCATGTTGGCTTTGCCATCACTAGCTGCTGCTAAGACTAAGACATCAGACTTGTTGCCGCTCTTCCACGTATCAGCAAGTTCACGCAGGTCATTCATCCCGTTAACGTCAGCCTTTTCAGCAATAACAGTCAAATCACCGGCTTGTTCAACGGCATTAAAGATTTCACCAGCCTTAGCTTGATTAATCTTCAAGTTCAAATCTTCAACTTGCTTCTGGCTATCGTGCAGTTCTTTTTCAAGACTATCAACTTTATCAATAATATCTTCTGGCTTAGTTGACTTAACTTCTGCTTGAATTTCATCAAGTAATTCTGAACGATTAGCTAAGTATGCATAAGCCTTCTTTGACATGACAGCTTCAATTCTTCTAACACCAGCACCAACAGCTGATTCAGAAGTAATCTTGAAAATTCCGATTTGGTTAGTGTTATCACAGTGGGTACCACCACAGAACTCACTAGAGAAGTCGCCCATTTGCACAACACGAACCTTGTCGCCGTATTTACCGTCAAATAAGGCTAAACCACCCATCTTCTTACCAGTTTCTTCATCAGTAACTGTCGTCTTAACGTCTAAAGCTTCCCAAATCTTTTGGTTAACCAATTCTTCAACTGACTTAAGCTCTTTATCAGTTAATGGTTCAATGGCTGTAAAGTCAAAGCGCAAATAATCAGGTTCAACCAAACTACCGGCTTGATGAGTATGGTCGCCCAAAATACTGCGCAATGCTGCATGAAGCAAATGGGTTGCTGAGTGCGAATGACGCAAGCCTTCACGACGGTCGCGGTCAATCTTCAAGACATATTCTTGACCCTTTACAAGTGGCAAGATTACTTGAACAAAGTGCATGTTTTGGTCGTTTGGCGCATGTTGGACATCAGTTACTTCGGCAACCAATTCGCCTTCTTGATCGTAAATTCTACCGTGATCGGCAACTTGACCACCACGTTCTGCGTAAAATGGTGTCTTATCAAAAATCAAAGTAGCAGTTTCATTATCAGTTTGGTCAACTAACTCGTCATCCACAATAATATCGATTAATTTAGCGTGCTTTTCTTCATAAACACCGTATTCAAACTCAGACTTGTCCTTAATATTCATTAAAGTAACATCTTGAGCACCCATTGATTGCAAGTCGCCACGAGCATTGCGGGCCCGGTCTTTTTGAGCTTGCATCTCAGTGTCAAAGCCGTCCTTATCAACATTTAAGCCTGCATCTTGAGCAGATTCAAACGTTAATTCATAAGGGAAGCCATAAGTATCAAATAATTTGAAGGCATCCTTACCAGAAATCATCTTATCTTCTGAATTTTTGGCCTTAGCAATTAAATCATCAAGCAAAGTCAAACCAGATTCAAGTGTTACTTGGAATCTTTCTTCCTCGTTCTTAATTACCTTAGCAATGAAGTCCTTTTGGTCAGTCACTTCTGGATAGTGGCTTTGCATAATTTCACCAACAACTGGCACTAACTTGTAAAGGAAGGCTCCCTTAATCCCCAAACGTTGACCATTCAGGTCAGCACGCCGGATTAAACGCCGCAAAACATACCCACGGCCAGTGTTTGATGGCAAAGCACCATCAGCAATAGCAAAACTAACAGTCCGAACGTGATCGGCAATAATCTTGAATGCTGGCGTATTTTCGTCATCAATCTCGTACTTCTTACCTGGTGTCATCTTTTCGGTTTCATGAATAATTGGCAAGAATAAGTCGGTTTCAAAGTTAGTTGGTGCATCCTGCAAGATTGACAGAACACGTTCTAGTCCCATCCCCGTATCAATATTCTTATGCGGTTGGTCAACGTACTTACCATTAGCTAAGTGATTATATTGTGAGAACACAATGTTCCAGATTTCAAGGTAACGTGCATTTTCACCACCCGGGAAGTTCTCGGGGTCATCTTCAGCGACATCATTATTTTCTTGACCACGGTCATAAAAGATTTCGGAGTCAGGACCACATGGACCTTCACCAATATCCCAGAAGTTTTCTTCTAACTTCACAATATGGTCTTTAGGCATCCCAGTCTTTTCCCAGATTTCCTGAGCCTCAGTATCCTTTGGGTAAACCGTGCAATACAATTTATCCTTATCTAAATCCAGCCATTCAGGACTAGTCAAAAATTCCCAAGCCCACGGAATTGCTTCCTTCTTAAAGTAATCCCCAACTGAGAAGTTACCCAGCATTTCAAAGAAAGTCTGGTGACGGGCAGTTTTACCCACGTTTTCAATATCGTTAGTTCTAATTGACTTCTGTGAGCTAGTAATTCGGTGGTTCTTTGGCACAACTGAACCATCAAAATACTTCTTCATTGTGGCAACTCCAGAGTTAATCCACAACAATGTTGGGTCATCTTGCGGAATCAGTGATTGACTCTGCAAAACCATGTGGCCATGCTCTTTAAAGAAGTCTAAGAACATTTGTCTAAATTCAGAACTTGTTAGTTTCTTCATTAATATTCTCCTTTTTTAATAAAATAAAAAACACTGTTAACAAATCTGAGGACGCTACTAAACGCGGTACCACCTCAATTGCAACAGTGCTTGTTACCTCTTAATTATTATTATTTAACGCTCAAGGAGCATTTTTTAAGCAGTCATGAACCCTTCTCAGCACTCGGTTTTCTCTTTGAATGATTAACTTAAAAAACATATCTTCAGTTAAAAATAATTGTACTACTTGAACAATCTTTGTCAATATTCAGTTTTCATTAATGAAGAAATTTTATTTATCCTGTTCAATATAGTCAGCAATGTTCAATTTTTCTACTTTTTTACCAATTACACGTGGCTTTGTTGAATTATCATCAACAAATAAATCTAGTTCTGTTAAGTCCTGATTAAACTGAGTATAAAAAAACTGATCAGGAATGCTAGGATGACTGTTATTATAAACATGATCAGCTAAAAATTTAATTTGTTTAGCTTCATCTTTTGTTAAATGATTAGGATCCTTGACCTTTACTCGTTTACCATCACTTAAACTGCTTTCGACTCCTTTCAAAGTCGTAATTTCTTGTTTAACTTCGTTATCCGAACTAACTAATGAATCATAAATTGCTTTGGCTCGTTTTATTTCTTCATCGTAGCTATCTTTTTGACTTGAATAATTATATTCTTCAGTCTTTTGAACTTCTGGCGCCCGATTGAAAAGTTCTTTTAATTCAATTCTATTTTCATCCGAAGCTAAAAATTTACCAGCCATAGCATCAGCCTCGGTATTAACGGGTTTAAGACGTACACCATATTCATATTTAGTATCAGCAGCTTTAATTAAATTATAAACATGACCATTTTGAGGATATTCTAATTGATAAAATAATTCAGTCTGATCTTTTCCGGGAAGTTTCATGTAAACGGCTTTAATGATTCTTTCTGAAGTTCCAGCCCTTTCAATTATGTTTTCTTCTGAAGTTGTCTTATCCTTATTGACTACAGTCTGACTAATTGGTTCACCTTTTTCATCATAAATATTGGTATCCTTGGTAACAAAACTTTCCATATACTTACTTTCTGGCAGCAACTCTTTAGTTGTGAAAGTAACACCCAGATTTTCATCGTCTTCATCAAAGTCTTCTTTGAAAAATTGGTTAGTACCCTTAATTCTAAACAAATAAGTTGGACCGTATCCGCCCACATTAAGTCCCATATCATCATCAGCAGTTTTAGCGTCAAGGACAACTTTTTGTCCCAACTTAAAATGCTTTTTGACATACTTACCCTGATCGGCATCAAAAACAGTAATAATATTGCTCTTTTTATTATCAAACATTTTTTTAGTAATTTTAATCGTTGTTTGATTCATCATTAACAGATTATTGTTTACCAAACCAATATTATTTACTTTAATGTACCTTCCATGTCCAATTTCATAGTAGTCTTTGCCTTTAATTGTTTTATAAGGTAGAGAAAACCAGTTCCAATCCTTATCATGGAAAGAATAACGTTTAGTTCTTGGATCAGTAATCGCTTTAGGCTTCTGTGAAACTTTCAATGTTTTTTCAGTAGACAGTACTGCATTATGTCCTTGGTAGTACCATAATTTATGTCCTTTTTTGTTATAAACACGCGAATTATGAAATAAATTCAATTTAGTTATTTGACTGGCATTAACGATTTGAGCATGATTAAAATTAGTAGCTCCTGTCCAGCCAGTTACTATCAACAGAGCAGACAGTAATGCAATTATTTTTTTGTTTTTCTTCATAATAAAGCCTCTTAACTTGGATAAGAAAAAAGGACCTCTGCAATTTTGCAGAATCCCTTACCCTTCAAACAACAAGCCAAATTTTAAAAACCGTCGCTGTCATCTTGCACAACACCAGCAAATGGCGCTACCTTAACCATTAAGCATGGTCCTGTATAAACAGCAGCTACTATCCTCAAAATTTTTTAGTTCTTGCTTGATTGCTTAAATTATAGCAAAACATTTCTCAGTGAAAAAGCCTTTTCACAAAGTTTGCCATAATTTTGGATAAAATACTTATTTAAAAAATCCAATTATATTTTTTGCGGATCGATCATTTTCACAAAAGTAAACTTATTGGTGTCAGTATCGTAAGTAAAATGCAATACGCAGCAATTAGGTAAATCCGTGATTTTAGATAATTCTGTAAACGGCACCCACTTAGCCAAGAACATCAAAATTGCCGCCCCATGACTAACAACCAATACTTGTTGATTGTCTGGCTGCGCCATAATTTGGCTAATTGTCTTGGTCATTCTGTCCATAACCTGCATGCTTGATTCGCCGCCATAAGGAACAAAGAAACTAGCTTCTGCTGGATCAGTAAAAGTAAACTTCGGTAATAAGTAATCTGCTTGTGCTTCAAACAAGCCAAAATTCCATTCCTTTAATCCTTTTAACCGTTTATACGGTAATTTGGTCACCAGTTCCAAAGTGTCACTGGCACGTTCTTGAGTAGAAGTATATGCATGGTCAAAATTTAGTCCTTGCTCTTTAAGGTAATCTCCCATTTTAATCGCGTCCTGGATACCAGACTTAGTTAATGGCGAATCAACCGCACCCTGAACCAATTTTCGCTGATTAAAAATTGTTTCGCCATGACGCATCAAATACAAATCTTTCATTTTGCTTCTTCCTTGTTAAAATTAATAGCTGTTTTATTTATATATTTTAACAATCCTAAAATAGCCATACAAGACCTATCTTGCATGGCTATCATTTTAATTAAATTTATAAGCTCCAGAGTTAAACAAATCCTTAACCATTGGCACTACCTTTTGTCCGTATAAACGTAAAATATTTTCCCGCATTGCGGCAGTCTGACCACCAGCGCCATAGATAAAGTCAAAACGTTTAACACCAACTTGCGTCATTTTATCAGCAATTTTGTGGGCAACATGCTCCGGTGTACCAATATAATAAGAACCATTTTTCACCTCATAATCGAAGTGTTCCTTGGTCATCGGTGTCCAACCACGATCTTTGCCAATGCGGTCCATTGAGCGCCGCAGATATTTCCAGCCAATCTCGTATGCTTCTTCATCAGTTTCTGCAATTACACCATGTGAATGCATCCCCAGCGGGTATTGCGGGTTGTGATATTGCTCAGCTGCAGCATTATATAGATCAACATACGGCCGAAATCTTGCTGGATCGCCACCAATAATTGCCATAATTACCGGAAAACCATAACGGGCTGCACGAATAACAGAACTCGGCGTACCGCCAACACCGATATAAGTATCTAGCTTATGCCCGGTAATCTGTGGATAAATCTCGACATTATTCAGATTTTGCGTGTATTCACTTTCCCAAGTTACTGGTTTGCCTTCACGTAATTCATTGAACAGAGCAACTTTTTCCTCAAACAATTCGTTATAATCATTCAAATCATAACCAAATAACGGAAATGATTCTGTAAAAGAACCACGACCAAGCATTATCTGCGCACGACCATCGGAAATATTATCCAATGTCGCAAAGCGCTCATAAACTCGGACTGGATCATCCGAACTTAAAACCGTTACTCCAGTACTTAACTTAATTCTCTTAGTGACACTAGCAATCGCTGCCAGCATCACTTCCGGACTAGAAATCGCATATTCTGGTCGGTGGTGCTCACCTAAGGCAATTACGTCAATGCCTAAGTCATCTGCTAGTTTAGCTTCTTTAATAATTTGCTTAAGAGCCTTGTCATAAGTCACTGGCTGGTTAGTTGCTGGATCATCTGGCACATCGCCAAATGAATCCAAGCCAAAAATTAATTCGTCATTCATTCGTACCATCTCTACCTCTTATTTCTTTTTACTTACTTTTTGTAAGCTTAATATGAATTAAACAATACACGAATTTTTTTGACCAAGCAAGGATTTATACTTCCCACTAAAAAAGCATTGCCAGCAGCCGCTAGTAATGCTTATTTTTAACTATTGCAAGTATGAAAATTGATGATATTGCTTCTTCTGTAACTTTTTAGCTAACTTTGGTGTTTTGTAAGCATGATAACTCACCCAAACTCCAGCACCATTAGCACTCGTCAGCACCTTATTACCCTTAATTTGGGAAACATTGATAAATTCTCCGGCACCAGCGGCATCACTCCAGCCATGGATACCAACCCAGTTAAGACCTTGGATCTTTCTGTTTTCTGCAGTCACCCAATTTTTAGTATGTGCAAGTTCTTCCTTATTCATTGTTGAAGCGTCGTGAGCAACATAAGCATGCACTACACGATAAGCATCCTTTTTGCCACTTGTGTAATGGGTCATTGTTTTTTTGCCAATAACTTCTTTACACAGCTTTTTACCATCATAATAATACCAAGTTCCCCGCATTTTCTTTGGATATACCTTAATATAATTACTATTACTTTCGGCGACTTCTTCTGCCGGCTTAACTGCTGCATTAACTGGACTTACTGCTAAGCTACTAGTTAAAAATGTTGCCGCAACTACAGGTAATATATATTTAATTTTCATGGTAAAAATACCTCCTTTATTTGTTAAGGAACACTATAGCACATTTTTACCAAAATGATACAAAAATATTTCATTTTTGTTACAAAATTTAATATTTTTTGGCAACAAAAAAAGTCGCCTGTTAGCGACTTTCTCTTACTTTTTATAAAAATCATCAAACACTGTCACAGGCAAATGCCGTTTATGCTCACTCTTTAGCCACAAAGCTTCAATCTGCTTGGCAGCAGCTTCTGAAACTTCACGTCCCTCTAAGTAATCATCGACTTCATCATAAGTGACACCAAGCGCCTTTTCATCAGGTAAGGATGGTCGGTCTTCTTCCAAATCAGCAGTCGGTGTTTTCAGATAAAGATGTTCCGGACAGCCAAGCTCTTTAAGCATTTGCTTACCTTGGCGCTTATCTAACCGGAACAACGGCGTCACATCAGCCGCACCATCACCATACTTGGTATAAAAGCCGCTAAAGTTTTCGGCAGCGTGATCGGTACCGACTACTGCACCATTGTGGGCACCAGCAATCGCGTATTGAACAATCATTCGCTCCCGCGCCTTAATATTGCCTTTGTTAAAGTCAGTAATTGTTTGGCCAGCTTCTTCTAAACTAGCAACTGTTGCATCAACTCCGGACTTGATATTAACAATTAAGTCTTGATCGGGGTGTTGAAAAGCCACGGCATCAGCCGCATCTTGGGCATCCTTTTGTACGCCATAAGGCAATCGCACTGCAATAAATTGGTAAGAATTATCACCAGTTTCAGCACGCATTTCACTAATTGCCATTTGCGTCAATTTTCCCGTCAAAGTGGAGTCCTGCCCACCAGAAATACCTAACACATAAGATTTCAAAAAAGGATTAGCCTTCAAATAATCTTTCAGAAAGTCAACCGACCGTCTAATTTCTTTTTTGGGATCAATCTCGGGCAACACATGCTCATAAGCAATTATTTCTTTTTGCAGTGGTCTCATTTAGCTGCATTCCTTTCGGTAATTTTTTGACGAATATCTTTAATTAAATTCATCTTGCTGTCATACAAGTCTTGAGACAAGTCAACGGGATATTCCTGCGGATTAAGCATCCGCTTGTATTCATCCCACAAGCCATCAATATTTTTAGCACAGAATTTCTTAATATCAATTAGTTTAGGCTGATCGTAAACAAGCTTGCCGTCCTTAAAGATTTCCTGCAATAACGGTTCGGCAGTGTAATCAGTGACAACCTTATTAATATAAGTGTACTGCGGGTGGAACATGTACAAGGAATCAAACTTGCGTGGATCAACACCGCTGCGGGCAATCCAATCACCCGCATTCTTCTTTTTCTGATTAGCTGAAATCCGCCAAACCTGCTTTTTGCCCGGATTAGAAACTTTAATCGCATTTGAAGAAATCTTGAGCGTGTCGTGCATCTGACCCTGCTCATCTGCCATTGATACTAGCTTATAGACCGCACCAAGAGCAGGTTGGTCAAAAGCTGTAATGTACTTGGTACCTATGCCCCAAACATCAATTTTAGCACCTTGCATCTTCAAGCTGGTGATTGTTGTTTCATCAAGGTCATTAGAAGCATAAATCTTTGCGTTTGGATAACCAGCATCATCCAGTTCCTTACGCACTTGCTTAGAAATATAAGCCATGTCGCCAGAATCAATCCGCACGCCCTGAAAGTTAATCTTGTCGCCCATTTCATTGGCAACGCGAATGGCATTCGGAACCCCGCTGCGCACCGTATCATAGGTATCAACTAAGAAGACACAATCCTTGTGCGTTTCAGCGTAAGCCTTAAAGCCTTCATACTCACTGCCAAAGGCTTCAACTAGCGAATGGGCATGAGTTCCAGAAACAGGAATGCCAAATAACTTACCGGCACGAACATTACTAGTGGAATCAAAGCCACCAATATAAGCAGCACGTGTCCCCCAAACAGCCGCATCAGCTTCTTGGGCACGCCGACTACCGAATTCCATCACGCCGTCACCCTGAACGGCCAACTTAACTCGAGCAGCCTTAGTTGCCAGCAACGTTTGGAAGTTAATAATATTTAAAATTGCTGTTTCGACTAATTGACATTGCGCCAAGGGGCCTTCAACCTGCACTAACGGCTCATTAGCAAAGACAATCTCGCCTTCACGCATCGAGCGCACGCTCAGTTTAAATTCAAAGTGACGCAAATAATCAATAAAGTCGTCATCGTAGCCGACTTCTTCTTTTAAGTATTGCAAATCGCTTTCTTTAAATTTTAAATTTTTCAAGTACATGATAATGTGCTCTAGCCCAGCAAACACTGAGTAGCCGTTACCAAATGGTTCTTTACGATAAAAAGCTTCAAAAACAGCATTACGGTCAGCAATACCCTTCTTGAAGTAGGTATACATCATATTTAATTCATACAAGTCTGTATGCAAAACCAAAGAATCGTCTTGATCTAATTCTTGATAAAACATTTTATCCTCTTAATATCTTTTTCACTAATATTTTTGTCCTTAATTATAGACATTCGTATGATTATAAGCAACCGTTTTTAGCGCTTAATTATTGCTTGATATTCTTGAATAATAGTTTCTAATTGGTTAGCAACAGAAAAATGTTCGGTAATATAAGTTTTTTCGCGGATCGCCATTTCTTCTAATTCGTTTTTTGGTGTAGCAACTGCCTTACGCAACGCATTCGTAATTGAAGTAACATCTCCCACCTTAGCCACAAAGCCGCTGTCTTGATCTGGGATCATCATTTTAATATCCCCAACATCTGTGGACAATAGTGGCACTAAGTTATCACAGGCTTCGAGCAGAACCAGCGGGAAGCTTTCAGAATATGAAGTCAAAACCGCCAAATCCATACGCCGGTATAAATTCTGCAGCTGCTTTTGCGTCATGAAGCCCTGAAAGGTCACCTGCGGACCCAAATCCAGCTTTTGCACCAAATCTTTGAGTGCCACCATTTGCGAACCATCCCCAGCAATATACAGGTGAACATTGGCATTATCCAGATTCTTTAAAGCATGCAGTAGCAGTTCTTGCCCCTTAACTTTCTCAACACGAGCAACATTAATTAGATTAAAAGTTGGCTCGGGATATTTTGCCGGGATTTGACTATCTTGGTGAAAGAAAATGCCATTATAAATAACATGCACCTTATTCCGATCAACATGTGCCTTCTGGATAAGCAAATTAGCGAAGTTCTTCGTCACGGCAAAGACACAGTCGCTTTTTTTAAGCGCATAAAGATTAGCGGCAGTAAAAAGCTTTCCTAAGATGCCACGGTCTGCAAAGTCAAGGTAGGGATCCGAATGGACCGTCACACACCACTTGGCACTGAGCTTGCGCCGAATTAGGGACACAAATAAGTTGGCCCGAGCGCCATGAGTATGAATAATATCGTAATTACCATTATTAATAAAAGCTGCTAGCTTGCCCAAACTAGCTAAATCGTAACGACTATTAATTCCTAATACTGCTACTTGCAGATGTGCTTCACGGGCAGCGCGAGCAACCGGACCTTCAGCAAGGCAAAGCAAAGAAAAATCTTCGCCCTCCTTTTTGGCTTCCTTTAATAAGTTAACAATATGTGTCAGTCCCCCGCCTGCTTCCAAGCCAGCGTTGACGTGCAAAACTTTCATGTTACGTTATTTCCTTTTTTCTTCGTGAACTTCGTAGACAAATTTGGGTAAAACCATCATTCTCTTAAAGCGGCTCGGATTTTTGACCAAACGATAGAACCATTCAAGATGTACTTGCTGCCAAAATTGCGGTGCCCGCTTAACAGCTCCTGAAAAGACATCAAAGCTGCCGCCAACGCCCATCATTAATGCTGGCAACAAGTTCTTCCGTAATATTGCCAACAATTGCTCCTGGCGCGGTGAGCCTAAGGCAGCAAACACTAAGTCAGGTTCCGTACGTTCAATTTGGTAAGCCATCACTTCCAAATCCTCATTAAAATAGCCATCTTCAGCACCAACTAACTGAATGCCGGAATAATCACGGGCGATTTTTTCTTGGACAGCATGAATCACGTGGGGCTTAGCACCAATTAGGTAAACCCGCAAATTGCGCTCATTAGCCAATTTCATCAGCCATGTAAATAAATCATAGCCTGTTACCCGTTCCTTGAGCGGTGTATGTAACATCTTAGCTGCCTTAACAATCCCAATCCCATCAGGAGTAATATAATCAGCATCAAAATTCAAAATTTTCATAAATTCAGGATTTTCGTTCGCTGCCATCACAATTTCGGGATTAGCAGTAACAACAAACGTTGATTGGTGGGCATTAATCCGACCAACAAATTCATTTTTAAATTGGGTAAAACTTTTATTATCAAAGTCGACCCCTAAAACGTTTACTTTACTCAATTGTCAGCCTCCTAGAGCATTTTCTAATCCTATTTTAGCAAACAATTAGACCTTGCGGGATAAGTTTTAACTTTTATACTATAATATTGTTACAATTAAGGTAGCTGGATAATAGGAGCATTGACAAAATGAAAAAAATTATAACTTACGGCACATTCGATCTATTGCATTACGGCCACATCCGGCTGCTCAAACGGGCAAAAGAAATGGGCGACTACTTAATTGTTGGTCTTTCAACTGATGAATTTAACCAGCTGCAGAAGCACAAGGAATCTTACAACAATTATGCCGAGCGCAAATATATTTTGGAAGCAATCCGCTATGTAGACGAAGTCATTCCTGAAGACGGTTGGGACCAAAAAATCAGCGATATTCAAAAATATGACATTGATACCTTTGTCATGGGCAGCGACTGGCAAGGCAAATTTGATTTTCTAAAACCATATTGCCAAGTGGTTTACTTACCGCGGACTCCCGGAATTTCAACCAGCAAAATTAAGGCGGATCTAAAATAACTAACAAAAAAACACTGGATTAACAACTTAATCCAGTGTTTTTATTTTGAAAAAGTAAATTCGAAACGATCGGCAATATAACTAGCTCGGGTATACTCAAACGGCTCGCCCGTAGTCAATTCGGTTACCTGCAGTCTAGTAATTAAGGCCTCGCCCTTACGCGCATCAAGCAATCTTGCCGCATTTTCGTTAGCAACAGCTGCAGAAATATGCTCAGTTACCCGACCAACTTCATAGCCGCTTTTTGCCAAAGTTTGGTATAAATGAGAAGAAATATCAGATTTAGACATCTTTTGAATCAAACGATGGGGAATGGTAACCACTTCATAACAAATTGGCACATCATCGGCATAACGTATCCGTTCCATCCGCAAAATTTCTTCACTATCGTCCAGCTTCAACCGTTCTTTTTCTGATAAAGACGGCTTGCCAATATGATAAGAAATTAGCTTGCTTGATGGTGTCTGACCGTTGGCATGTGTAATCTCGGTAAATGACATAATCCCCGACATTTTTTCCTGCACCTTCTGACTGGCTACATAAGTACCACTGCCAAGGCGCCGCTCCAAAATGCCCTCGTCCTCTAACGTTTTGATTGCCTGCCGCAGTGTCATGCGGGATACGCCGAACTTCAATGCTAACTGTCGTTCTGCAGGGATCCGACTGCCAACCCGATAAACGTGGTTTTCAATATCACGCTTAATTTGATTATGAATTTTGATGTACATTGGTTCTTCCATGGCGCACTCCTCCAAATGTGTCCTTCCATTATAATCTAAATTGGTCTAATTTGCACAAACAAAAATGGCTAGATTGATTACGACTTTTTCTTAGCGGTCCACTTGATTCCTAAAATATTGACATTGGCTTTTGAACTGCATTCAACTGGAAGTAGTTCTTCACTTGAAGCCACCACGCTAACCCGCATTTGCGCACTATCTTGAACAGCTAGACTTGCACCATTAGGGTTAAAGACTAGGTCATGACCTTCAATCTGCGCGTGATCGCCCAATGCCAAAAAATATTGGTACTCAATACCGCCATTAAAGGTTACACGCCGTGCAACACAACTTGCCTCATCTTGAAAGTCAGCGTGATTTAAAATCACGGAGTTAATCAGTGTAATCTGGGTATCATTCACCGCGATTATTCGGTTCAGTTGACTATTTTGAATAATTACGTGCGGCTTTTTATCCAGATATATCCCACCGGTAAAAAAGCTATCAACAATATTGACCCAAGAATCGTCCGTAATATACATGCAGGCGTCATCATCAGACAAGACCTTGCTGTTTAACATATTCAGCCACGTTTTCCCTTGCAGTAAAATTGTATCGGCAACCGAATTATTCATATTTACTTCGGCATTAGTTTTGACAAAGGTATCAATACTGCCGTGAATCCGCGAATTATTAATAATCGCCGTCCCGTGACCTTCAAGTGCCAAAACACCAAATTCTTCAGCCACATTTTCAATGGAAGAATCGTTCATTTCCAAGCGAAAATCGGCATCCGCAAACAAGGACACCGAACCATTCATCACCTTGGTTGAATAAAGCTCCAAAGTAATCTTGCCGTTAGCTGCAATCGCTGCTGTATCATTGCCAAAGCCCTTAATCACACAATTGCGCAAACTAAGGTAAGTGTTGGCTTCGGCTGGCACAAACAAAGTATTATTATCATTATTCGTATTCAGACATAAATTTTCCAAATTAACGAACCGGCTGTCAGCAGCAACATTCACATAGCCCAAAATCATCGTATCTTCCGGCAAACTGCCAGTTCCCTTAATTGTAATGTCTGCTAAGGTAATTCCCTGCGGCAGCTCATAAAATCCGGGCTCCAAAAACATTACATCATCAGCGCGTAAATCCTTCAGCGCCTCATGCCAGCTGATTTCACCGCCACCAGCTCCCACTTTAATTAGTCTCGGCATAAAAATCCCTTTCTAAGTGAACAGTAAACTAGCTATTATTGTACTATTTTTTCAAGGTCTGTAGTTAAAAAGTAAATTTTACTCATCACTTCCCCTTTATTTTAGGAGGCTTACGCCATATTAAGCAAATTATTTTTAACAAAAAATATTCGAGAAAATCAACATTTTAGGGTAGAATGGAAGTGTATTTTAGAAAAATAACACAAGATTATTAAATAAATTTTAGAAAGGTTGGGTTTTACATGAAACATAACCACACACAATTAACTGGCTATGATAATTCTTCAAGTAAAAATATTATCAAATTTGGCTTAATCGGCTTGGCACTTACTTCCGGCCTAATGGGTCTTAATAAAGAGACTGCTCACGCCGCGACCACTGAAGCAGCTGCACCAGCAAAAACAGAAACAACTGCACCTAAGGCTGAAGTAACCAGTGCAACTAAGACGACTGACACTGACGCAAAACCTGTTGTTCGTCAAAAATTAACGGAATCATTTGATCCCGAAGAAAAGACGTTAGTCCACAATGCCTTCTTATACGATCAAGACGGCAAACGGGCCAACGATATTACAATGAATGCTGGTTCAACGGTTGAAACTTATGGTACAACCCTAATCAACAACCGGAAGTTTTACAATTTGAAGAACCAATTGTACATTGCTGCGGGAAACATTGAACGGCAAACTCGCGAACTTGGCCGTAATTCTTATATTTACGACCAAAATGGCGACCAAGGTCTGCCGATTGTTTTGGTTAAAGACCAATACATCCCTACTTTTGGTGACCCTGTTACTATTAATGGTACTGAATACTACTTAATTGACCAAAATCAATACGTTAAGAAGGATAACTTTGTCGAAGGTAAACCAACGCCGCAGCGTCCCGGTGATGTTAACGGCTTAGTTATTAACGGTGTTCTCAAGCACAAAGCCTACATTTACGATCAAGATGGTCAACGGACCAACAAGTTAATTTTAAAGATTGGTACTAAGTGCTACGCCGCTATTAGTGAGACCATCAACGGCAAAAAGTACTACGAATTTGACCACGGCCATAAGCGTGTCCTAGCAGCTAACATTGATGGTACAAAACGGACACTAGTGCGCAATTCCTACCTATATAATAAATACGGCAAACGTGTCGGGCATCAAGTACTACCTGCTAATACTAGTGTTCGCACTTACGGCAGTTCCGTCTTAATTAAGGGTCAACGTTACTTCATCGTTGATAACAACCACTACATTAAGCGCGCCAACTTTTAATAATTAAAATAAGGTATCCAGTCCAATGGCTGGATATTTTTTATTACAAAAAAGAAGCAACTTCAATTAAGAAGTTGCTTCTTTTCGGGTTGGGTGTTCTTAAAGAACTATTGGGTTAGCTGGATTCGAACCAGCGCATACTAGTACCAAAAACTAGTGCCTTACCGCTTGGCTATAACCCAATAAATGGAGGAAGGTGGATTCGAACCGCCGAACTCAGAGAGAGCGGTTTTACAGACCGCCGCGTTTAGCCACTTCGCTATTCCTCCATAACGCACGTTAATTATATTACCGAAAAACGTGCGTAATTGCAAGTGAAAATTGCCAAAATTTTATTTCTTATTTTCTTTGACAAACTTCTCCAGCCGCTTCAGACCTTCATTAATTGTTTCCATTGAAACCGCATAAGAAAATCTAATCCAGCCCTTGCCGCCTTTAGCAAAACATGAACCAGCAGTTACGGCGACACGAGCCTTATCAACCAATTCATAGATGAACTTTTCATCATCTTGTTCAAGGCCATCTGGAATTTTGGCAAAAATGTAGAATGCACCATCAGGTTTAACACATTCAAAGCCAATCTTGGTTAAACCATTATACAGCACATCGCGCCGCTTCAAGAACTCTGCCTTCATTGGCAATGCATCATCCATCCCATTCTTAAAGGCTTCTTCGGCAGCATCCTGCATTGGTGTCGGCTCAGTTGTGTTCACTGCTTGGTGAACCTTGGCAATCTGTTCCAAAATATCTTTCGGCGCACAAACAATCCCAATCCGATAACCAGTCATTGCCCAAGACTTGGAGACCCCATTCATCAAGATTACTTGGTCATGCAGGCTCTTTTCCATTGAAGCATGAGGTTGGTCATAATTAAGTTCACTATAAATTTCATCACAAATAACAAAAATCGGCTTGTCACGAACAACATCAGCCAAGGCATCAAGCTCTTCCTGGCTGTACATTGCACCTGTCGGGTTGCTCGGATAATTCATGATAAGCATCCGAACTTTGTCACCATATTCATCAAGGGCTTTTTGCAATTTGGCTGGCGTTAATTTAAAGTCATCAGCAGAAGTGTCAATTTCAACGATTTTAACACCTGTGCCAATAACCGTTTCATCAGTCATATACAGTGAAAAAACTGGCGTTGGAACAATTATTACATCTCCGGGATTCAAACAAGCCATTTCTGCATCAAAAATTGACTCTGTTACCCCATTAGTTACTAATACTTCAGTAGCTGGGTCATACTTTTGTCCGTACTTTTTAGCCAAAAACTGACTTGCCGCCGTTCTGAGTCCCATTGTACCGTTAGACGGTGCATAGTGAGAATGGTTATCATCAATGCTCTTCTTAGCAGCTTCTTTAATATGATCCGGCGTGTTAAAGTCAGGTTCACCCAACGTGAACTTTACAACATCCGGAATCTTGCTGGCATAATCAGAAAACTTCAAAATTGGATTTGAAGGAGCATCAGCTAAGCCTTTTTTCATGTAATTAATTAATTTAACCATATAATTTCACCAAACTTTCTTTTTTATTTGAATAAATTATACAATTAATATCATCATTTTTCTACAATTATTTTTTAATTTTTAGCTAATTTATTATTCTGATCCCTGTACCTGATCGCGTAACTTAGTCATCAATGGGTAATTATTAGTAAAAATCCCCGCAACATGACGCCGAAAGTATTCTTTAGCAACTTCTGGATCATCAACCGTCCAAATCCGCTGGGTTATCGCCTCCTGCGAAGCGATCAATTCCCTTGGATGAATTCCAGCAAAATCATTCTCCCTAATTAATCTGGCTGCATTAGTAACATCCTGATCTATCAAATAGCAGTAAGTCTGATTCGGGGCAATTTCTTGGCAATTCTTCAAAGTAACATAATCAAAGGATGAATAAATAAGTGGATGAACAAATTGATACTGCTTTGCTAAAGACAATACCGTTTTTTCAATTCCAAGATAATGGACAATTCCCGTCTTAAATTCCAGATTAATCAAAACATCCTTGCCGCTCAGCAAGTCAAATAATTCTCGCAGTTCGGGCACCTGCTCACCATTAGCCAAATGCAGTTGCCGCAGCTGCTTTAATGTGAAATCTTTAAGATAGCCCTTACCATCAGTTGTCCGGTCAACCCGTTCATCATGCATCACAACTGGGACACCATCTTTGGTTAAATGAACATCAAATTCAACCCCCTCAGCACCATTTTCAACCGCACTGCGAAAACCCGCAAGCGAATTTTCCGCAAATTTTGCGGGATAACCACGATGACCAAACACAATTGTCTTATTTTTAATAGTAGTCATAATCTTTGTCGCGCCCTTATTAATCAGTTAATAAATTACCAAAACTATCTTAAACCTATCGCAGTCACTTTTAAATAAAAAATAAAGTTTGCTTAATCCTAATTAACTTTTAATAACTAAGCAATTAAAATATTGGTAATTAAGAACTAATCTAGGAGACTGACATGAAGAAAAAGCATTTTTCAAAAAGCAAGAAGCAATTATTACTATTCAATGCAATCGCAATTAGTACAGCTATCTTAACCGGCACACAGAACACCGTTAATGCTGCAGCTTCTGATAATCAAGCTTCAACCGTTCAAACTGACAAGCAGATTACTACTGGGAGCGATGGAGACTGCAGTTGGACATACAATAAAAACTCACAAACATTAACCATTAGCGCTGGTAAGAACGGCAATCAGTTAGGAACTGAACAATTAGCAGCAATTGTCACTAACCGTAATAAATTTGGGGACGAAGATACTGAGGAACAAGTTTACAGCGACAGCTCACTTAAGCACATTGTCTTTACTGACCAAATTAAATTACCGGCAAATTCGCGTTACCTCTTCTGTGGACTTGAAGGCCTAGAAGACATTGCCGGCTTAAACAAAGTTGATACTAGCGGTGTGACTGATATGCACTTTTTATTTAAAGAAGATAATAATTTGCGCAGTCTTGACTTAAGTAATTTTGATACCAGTAACGTGACTGACATGGGTTGGATGTTTGCCGGCGACAGTAATTTAACTAGCCTTGATCTCAGCAAATTTAATACAGCTAAAGTTACTAATATGGAGGGCATGTTCGATTTCACACCCAAAGTTACTAGTCTAAATGTTGCTAACTTCAATACTAGCAACGTGACTAACATGAGCAACATGTTTTCAGGAACTGGGGCAACTACACTTGACCTTAATAATTTCAATACTAGTAAAGTTATACAAATGCGCAATATGATTGCTAATAATAAGGAACTAACTAAACTGGAATTAGGTAATTTAGATACGCATAACGTGACTGACTTTAACGGAATGCTCAGTAATAATCCTAAGTTAACGGCAATTGACGCCAGCAAACTGGATACTGCTAAAGCAACTGATATTAGCGCCATGTTTGAACGTGATACTGCTTTAACTAAATTGGACTTGCGCAACTTCAATACTAAGAACGTTAACCGCATGTTACTGGTCTTTGAAAGTGATCCAAATTTGACCGAACTTGACCTTTCAAGCTTTGATACAAGTAAAGTTACTAATATGGAAGGATTATTTGCTAACGATACTAACTTAACCAAACTAAATCTTTCAAGTTTCAATACCAAAAACGTGACTGATATGGATCAAATGTTTCTCGGTGTTGGACTAAGTCAAATTGATTTACACAATTTTGATACCAGTAAAGTTACTAACATGACTAAAATGTTTCAAAACACCCCAAATTTAACTAGTGTTGATTTGAGTAACTTTAATACTAAGAATGTAACTGATATGACCGACATGTTTAATGGTGCAACTAGTTTAACCGACCTTGATTTATCTAGTTTTAATACGAAAAAATTACGGCGCATGAGTAGTATGTTCAAGGGTGCTAAGAACTTACGAACCATTAATTTATCTAGTTTCAACACGAAAAAAGTCACGCATAATCGCTTTACTTTCCAAGATGATACTAGTCTAGTTAAATTAGACCTCACTAACTTTGACACTGACCACATCATTCATAATAATTTTAATCGAACCGATTTAATTCAAGATATGCTCAAAAATACGGGTGACCCTAATGGCTTTATTTTAAAGTTAGGTCAACACCGAATTTATCCTGATGCCAGCCTTGGCAGTGGCAAAGACCATATTCAAGCAGTCGGTTCAGGAACTGTCAATCAGCCAAAAGGCAAAACTTATACTACTAATGAATTACAAAATTTATATAATAAGTCCAATGCCCAGTGTCCTACTAATACTTATGTGATGTATCAAGCTGATAAGCAGCCGCAATTTACAGTTAAAAAATTACGTCATAATGCTTATGTCTACAACCAATTTGGTAAAAAAGTGCAAAAGAAGTCATTAAAGAAAAATCGTTCATTCGTTATCTTAGGACCAACTGTTACAATTAACGGGAACAGTTATTATTGCGTTGATAGCGGCAAGTATCTTAAAGAAAGCAATTTTAAGTAATAATTCTGTTATAATAAAAAGGGAGCAGTGGTATTACCCACACGCTCCCTTAAAAATATTGGGCTATTTCTTGAAATGGTCATACAGCCATGAAGAAATTAAGTTAGCTAGTATCCCTGATGCTAGACCCAAGATAATGAACCCATTTGAGGTTTACACCTCCTAGAATTACCATAATTGAGAGTGATTAAGTCTCTAGTAATTCCATTAGTCATTTTATCAAAATTTCATTTATTGACAATAGCATTAAATATTGTAGAATGATATTGAGTGAATCTTATTTGAGGCAAACCTCAAAAAGTCCTAAAGCCGATTACTTTAGGCAGTCATTAAAATGATCCTCTGTTAACGCAGAGGATTTTTTAATACCGTCATAAATCATTACGGTATTGTTAAGCTAAAGGAGGTTGGTAAATCACCGACCCCCCTGTAAACAATTTAACACCCTAAAGGGATGCACCGAATTTTGCACCTACATATTAATTAAATCTGATTATCTCAATCTATTACACAATCAATACTAAAAAACTTTGCACCGATTCTTAAAATTTTGCACCGCACATTTTTACTAAAATCTATTTAACTTAAATAAATGGCAAACAAAAAAGCCTGCTATTAAGGCTTTCTTGAGGCATCTAAGCTAATAGATTTAAATTACTGAACATATTTATTATAGCATTTTTCGGGTCACTTTTTTACGTTTAGACCAATTTTAGAATATTTTGATTAGCCTACCTTTGCAAAAATGTTGTAACCGAATGTTGTAACCTAACAACGTAATTCGGCATAATTTTACTTAATTTCATTTAACAAAAAAGTCTTAACACCAACGCTTGAAGCTAGTTGACATTAAGACTAATTACATCTATTGGGTTAGCTGGATTCGAACCAGCGCATACTAGTACCAAAAACTAGTGCCTTACCGCTTGGCTATAACCCAAACATTTGAGCTTTTACTTGTCACTCAACATTAATAAGTATAGAGAAATATGACACTTAAGTCAAGTATAAATTTTATTTTCTTGCTATAAGTTTAACTCATACGCATATCTCGCACCATCTGGTGTTGGATCAACATGAATTACACCGCGATAATGGAAGCCTGACTTCTTAATTAAGCCCTGCATTCTCTTGTTCATCGCGTGTGTATCAATGCGAAAATTATGAAATCCCAAAAACAGTCCTCGTGACAATAGATTCGAAATAAAAATTGCGCCTAAATGTTGCCCGCGATATTTATCAGAAATTGCAATTCGATGAATTGTCGCATATGCAGCTGTTGAGTTTTGCCAAGCACCTGCAATATCAACATAATTAGGATCAGGAGTAGTTTGTAAAACTGTAACCCCGGCAACTTCTTGGTCAACAATTAAGACGTATGCGCGCTGTTGAATAATATCATCTTGAAACATTTGCTCATTGGGATGACCATCTTGCCATTGCGGGCTGCCATCCTGTTTCAACAACTTTTTTGCTTGATTAATAATTGGCATAATTGCCGACAGATCAGTGTTTTGCGCTAAACGAATATAAATTGGCATGCTTTTCCTCCACTATGATTGATAATTTAATTTTAGTATAATGATAGTAATTATCGCAATAGCTAGGAGGAAATATTATGGCAATCAAACTAGTTGCAATCGACACTGACGGTACTTTGTTAAATTCAGACGGGCAGATTTTAGCCAGCACTAAAGAGGTGATTGCTAAAGCTCTTAAGCAAAATGTCAAAATTGTCCTTTGCTCTGGGCGGCCAATTGCTGGCCTTCAGCCCTACATGACAGAATTAGGCATTAATGGTCCTGACCAATATGCCGTTACCTTAAACGGAGCAATTACCCGCAACGCTGACGGTAAAATTATCACTAAGGATATGGTTAATAATGAGCTTTATCGCAAAATGACCGCATTTGCAATGGCTCATAAATTACCATTCAACGTTGTTGATGAGGATTCACATATTATTACCGCCGATCATAACATCGACTTTGTAGTTTATCTTCAAGCGTATGAAAATACGGCTCCACTATACGTTCGTACACCAGATGAAATGCCAAACGATTTTTCCGTTGCCAAAGGCTGCTTTGTTGGTGATCCTGAACTACTCGACCGCTATCAAGAAAGTATCACAGCAGAGTTCAATAAGGATCTCTATGTTATTCGTTCTGATCCACACTTTATCGAGCTGCTTAATCCCAAGGTTAACAAGGGCAACGGTCTAAAAGAACTTTGTGCAGCATTAAAAATTGACGCTAGCGAAGTCATGGCACTGGGCGATGAACGCAATGATATTTCCATGTTCAATTTTGCCGGCACTGGAGTATGCATGGGCAACGGCAGCGACCAAGCGAAAGAACAAGCTGATTATGTTACCAGTTCAAATGACGATGATGGTATCAGCAAAGCTTTTGCCAAATTTGTGTTTTAAACATTATAAGAAACAAAAAAAGACAGCTTACAATCATAGTAAGCTGTCTTTTTTGAATTTAAAATTATGGCTTAAAACTTAAATTATACTTCTTATCTTTAACAACATAAGTCGGCACACTGATAAAGTGCAACGAACAAATATCATCTGTTCGCGACACACTAAAACCGAAATAATTATAATCGCCATCATGGAGCGATCCCTGCGTATTAAACAAATCGCCAGCATGTTCCCATTCTTGGTAATAACTGCGTTTACCGCGATCACTCTCACCACTGCCAACATAGCCAAACATCATCTGCTTAATGCCAAAGTAAATACTCTTCTTCAGTTCAGTCATTGACAGTGTTTGCTTCTGGTTATAAAAACCGGCCATATCTTCAACATAATTATCATCCAAATTTAGGCCATTGGCTTGGCAAGCTTTAACAATTCCCGGCACATAATGACCATCCTTAATTGTCTTACCATTTTGTTCATATTCAGCGGAAATTGCCTGAGCCAACTTTTGCGTTCCAACACTATCAACCCAAGGCTTTAAGCCCAAGTTATCACGTGCTTGATTAATTAACCTAAGTGAGAAATCAGATAAAGTCGTTAATTGGTCCGGTGTAATATTAGCGAGGTCAACTTGCGTCTCATTATCTGCCTTACTTTCAGCAAGATTATTGCGGCTAAAAGTATTATCCTTCATCCCCTGCATGCAGGCAGCAATAAAACTGCTGCTGGGCTTACCTTCATATGCCTTAAGCAGTTCTGTTCTATTATATCCATGCGGCAGAACCATTTTCGCCTTAGTGTATGTAGCTGCTTTAGCTTTCTTGACTGTATTCACATCTTTAGCTAAAATCCAGTGCGCATTATTACCAATTTTATAAGCAGACCGCCGCTTTTTACCTATTCGACTTTTGGCACTATACGAATAACGATGCTTAGGCAAAGCATAATAATTAGAATGCTTACCTGATGCCCAATAAAGCCGGACTTTTTTCTTTGCCTTGACTTTAACATAACCTTGAGTTGCTGCTATTACAGGTTCTGTACTTGTCTGTACTTCCACCATACAAGTTAGCAATAAAGTAATACTAATTAAAGCGAGTACAAATTTGTTTTTCTTCATTTACTTTCCTCGATAGTCGATAGTTCAATATCTCTTTATGAGTTTAACTGTAATTTTAAAACTTATTAGTAGTTAATGCCAATTAATTTAATTTCACTTCTATAGTTAAAACAGGCGATTTGCCAAATAATTATTTTTCCATTAAAGTTATTATTTGGTACTTTTAACAAATAAAGAAATTGAAAGAACGTGTTAATGTGAAAAAGAAAAATTTTTTAATTGGTACAGGGATCTTGCTTATCGCGGCTAATCTACGGCTGCCTATCACAATGATCCCACCAATCTTACCTTGGCTGCACAGTGAAATTGGCCTGGCGTCAAGTATGAGCGGTTGGCTGACTACTATTCCGTTAATTATGTTTGCCCTGCTATCGCCAATTATTGCTCACCTTGGTATTAAGCAAGGTAATGCAAAAGTGCTATTTTTTACACTTTTAATCCTAGCAATTGGCGGCTACTTGCGGATCATTCCCAGCAGCTTCTTCTTATTACTAGGAACGGTATTAATCGGTATCGGCATTTCCGGCGGTAATGTTCTCTTGCCGGCAGTCATTCAGGAATATTTTCCAACTAAGGCAACACTGTTTACCAGCCTTTACACTTTTACTATGGGGTCAGTCGCATCTTTAGGAACCGGACTTGCGGCACCATTAGTTAAAAAAATCAACTTGCCTTCCACACTAGCAATCTTTAGCTTAGTTGGTCTTGCTGGCTTTCTACTATGGGCAGTTGTCGTTCGGGTAGTTCCTAAGCCGCATCATGCCCAAGTAACCACGAAAAATAAAGTTACTTCAATTAGTCATTATCAATTAACCTGGCTGATTACCTTCTTCTTTGGTACACAGTCGCTGCTCTACTATTCAATGATGACCTGGCTGCCAAGCTTTTGGACCAGCACTGGCTTTAGCGTTACAACTGCCGGGATTCTGGCAACCCTATTCCAATTATGTGGTATGCCAATGTCTTTATTGACACCAATTATTGCCCGTAAAAAGGTTGGGAGGATAATTGCTTCAAGTATCGTTGGTGGTGGATTCGCTGTTGGAGCTGGTCTCTTACTACTATTCCCCGGTAATTTTACTGCCAATGCAATTTTAGCCGTTATTTTAGGAATCGGTTCTGGTTCAGCCTTCAGTCTCTGCGTTATCTTTTTCCAAAAGAAGTCAGCTAACTTCCAACAAACAGCGCAATTATCAGGGACAGCTCAATCATTCGGCTATCTCTTAGCAGCAATTGGTCCTGCATTATCAGGCTATTTGCAAGGATTATTTCATTCCTGGACACCAATCTTTATTGCTTACACAATTTTAGGTGTTCTACTGTTAATTTCAGGAATTATTATTACTAATAAAAAGCCATTAAGTTAAAAAACTTTAGTAAATAGGCGCTAGTCAAAATGATTAGCGCCTATTTTTTAATTATTCAATTTTTTGATATTGGTAGTTTAGAAATTAGTACCAGCCATTTGCTTGCCAGAAAGCTTTAGCAGCTGTCCATGAGCCGTAACGGCTAGCAACATAATTATCTGCAACTCGTTCTTGATTAGCGGCAGAATAATCGCCGTTAAGGTATGAAGAAGAAAGTTGGTATTTACCAATGTATTGGCCATTTTGTGCACTGTATGAGCCACCAGATTCACGACCAGCAATCCATGCCTTGGCACTGGATTCTGAGTCTGAAGTAGTTGTAGCAACAGTTTGAGTAGCAGCTGCATTATTAGTGTTAGCTACTTCATTATTTGTACTAGTTGCTTGAACTTGTTCTTGGGTATTTTGAGCTGGGTAGTAGCCTTTGTTAACATATTCAGCTCTAACCCATTGATTCTTACCAAGGTCGTACCATTTATTGCCTTGAGCATCATAAGCGGTTCTGATAACCTTCCAAGAAGAATTACTTGGTAAAACTTGACCGGTAGCTACTGGATTCTCGTAATTATTCCAAACGTGAATCGAGTTACCGTCAACGTAGTTTACTGTAACAACTGCTGCATCATTAGCAACTGTTGCTGCGTGAACTGTACTTGTTTTCGCACTATTCATCACTACTGCACCTGAAACTGATAATGCTGCTACTGCTGCCGATTTAACTAAGATAGATTTTACCTTCAAAAATTTTCTCTCCTTAATAAAAAATTTCATATCCTTTTCTTTCCCAAACTAAGAAAATCAAAAACGATTTACTCAATTTGATTGTCTCTATACTACAGTGTAAAAATGTCAGAACCATAACAGAACTATCTCTCAGGCTTTAAGAATTGATTACTCGATGAAACGATTATGTAATAATTGTAATATTTCACAAAAGCGCTTTCTTAAGTTGGATGTCGTTATACCAAGCGTTGCCTTTATTGCTTAATCAAGCTTGCACCTAGCAAATGGTCTAGACAGTAATTGACTTTGCAACACAATTGCAAAAATTGTTGCGAACACTATTCTTCTATTATCGCGAAAAGTGCTATAGTTAAATTGTATATTTAATGAAAGGAAAATTATTATGAGCAAATACGTTGTTGAATTGGACGAAAAAGACTGGCAAATGATTAAAGACTGTCACTCAAAGAACCCTTCATTGATGAAAGCAATGAATGAGGCTAAAAAAGTTGAAGATTAGTCTTAATAATTAAGCTTCCTTATTTAAGGAAGCTTTTTTATTGCGCAAAATTTATATGTACTTTTTAGATAACGGCGTTATCATATTTTTAAAGCATTAGATAACACTGTTATCCAAATTAGGAGGTATGAAATATGAAGGAAACAGAAAAGCAATTAGTAGAAAAAGCAATCAAAGTTATTGATCAAGAAGGTTTTCAAAATCTCTCATTGCGTAAATTAACAGCTGCCATTGGCTTGACGACTGGTGCTTTCTACAAACACTTTAACAGTAAGGATGACCTGTTTAAACAGGCAACTATTAGGCTTTCACAAGAATTTATTGTCCAAATTGACTTTCACAGTGATACGCCAGAAAAACAACTCTTACAAATTGCCGACTATTTTATTAAGCAGGTACAAGAACATCCCAATACAATGGATTTTCTCTTTTTCAATAATAATGCAACCCTAGCCTTTAAAAATAACGATCATGAATTTCCTTTTTTAACCAAAATGCTTCAATTAACTGACCAAATTACTCAAAACAGCAACATTACTAGTCATGATTTCTTCATTCAAATCTGGTCGTTCATCCAAGGTTACTCGCTCCTAATTAAAATGGAAACATTAATTATCTATTGTCATCCATACAACAAAAGCTTTAACCACGCTGTCTTAACGGCCGTCAAAGAAAACCTCATTCAAAATAAACGTGACTTTAACATAATTGATCTTTACCAAGATAGTTTTAACCCAATTTACGATCAAGAAGAACTACGTTTATTCCACGAAGGTGGTACACATGATCCACTTGTCAAAAAATATTTAACAATGTTACAAAGAGCAACAACCATTATTTTTATTACTCCTCTTTGGTGGAACAGTATTCCCGGTATGCTTAAAGGTTTCATTGATAAAGTGATGAAAGAAGGAACGGGGCTGTCACATACTGTTTCTAAAACCGGCATTCATGGTGAATTAACTAATATCAAGCATACCTATGTCCTTAACAACCTCAACTTCACCGAAGTTTTATCTTCGCTTATTTTGCGGTAACGCGATTAAAAAAATTTTTATTAATCAAACTTTACGCCAGCTGGGCATGCAAGACTGTCATTGGTTACACTTCGGTGGCATTACTAATTCTTCGTTAGCTAGACGCCAAAAATATCTAAGTAAAATCAAAAAATACCATTTCAAATAACTAAAAAACACAAGCTTCCTATTAAGAAACCTGTGCTTTTTAATTATTAATCTAATTTAACATCATTATCAGTCTTACCTGTCAGCAAAACCTGATGAAAGTTCTCATAACTAACAGCAATCATATCAGTTAAGGCTGGACTCGTATAAGAACCAATATGCGGCGTGAGCAATACTTTCGGATATAATTCTTCCAAGGCCTTAACCTGGCCATCAGTAATTTCTCCTTCAAAATTGTGTCCCATTACCTTAGTTTCATTAGGTAAAACATCTGAAGCAAAGCCGGCAATTGTACCATTTTTGACAGCAGCAATAATGGCATCATAATCTGCTAATTGGGTCCGTGCTGTATTAACTAATACCGCTGACGGTTTCATTTTACTTAAAAAGTCCGCATCAATCAGCCGATCATTTTGCCCAGGAAAATATGGCACATGAATTGAAACAATATCAGACTTAGCGAGCAATTCATCCTGACTGACAAATGTTGCAAATTGTTTAGCATAATCACTCGGATATGGGTCAAATGCCAAAACTTTAGCACCAAAACCATGGTAAAGCTTAGCTTCGGTAGCACCAATTCGTCCTGTACCAATTATGCCAACAGTCCCAGAATGAATTTCTCCAGAAAACATACCGGGACCCACTCGAAAATCACCATTGTTCGTACTAGTTGTCGCAAGTGAAAGGTGACGAAACAACATCATTCCCAGAGTTAGTGCTAGTTCGGCAACCGCATATGGCGAATATGCTGGAACCCGCGCCACTTTCATCTGATATTTTGCACAAGTTTTTAAGTCAATGTGATTAAAGCCAACTGTCCTCGTGAAAACATACTTAATTCCCCAATCATGAAACATGGTCAAGTTCTCAGCGTCAGCAATACAATTAGCCCTTAACAATACGGCATCTGCATTCTTAGCAGTTGCCACATTGTCATGTGTCAACAAATCCCTTTCCAGCTGTAAGTCATAATTGTACTTGTTTAAGTTTTCAAAATAAGGCACTTCATTTTCACGAACACCATAAGCCACAATTTTAAACATCTTGTATCTCCTTATAATTACATTAAATATTTTTAACTTATTAAAAATAATTTAATACTAATTTACACTAAAACAAAAAAACATTCTATGATTTTATCAATAGAATGTTTTAAATTTATATCCTAAAATATATAATAAAAATAAATTAAAAAATATATTGTATTTTAATTTTAATGCTGCTATGATTTATAAAAATATAAATGCTACTGTAATAAAATAATACAAGAATTGAAGGTAAATATTATGAAGAAAGGTAAATTCGTTAAATACTTGGGCGTAAGGTTGCTCTAAAAATAGACTCATTATTTTCAAAAAATATGGTTAATTATTTAGCCTCATAATTTGGTACAACATCGGTTTTGCCAAATAAAATTAATTTTTAAGGAACAACACTATGAATAATACAAAAAATAAAGTTACCGCAAAGGAATTTTTTAATAAAATTTTATCAGGGACAGCGACAGGAATTATCGTCGGCTTAATTCCTAACGCTGTTTTGAGTGCCCTTCTAAAATTGTGTGGGAACAACGCTTTTACTCTTGGCTTAACCCACGTTTTGCTGGTTTTCCAAGTAGCAACCCCACTTTTAATCGGTGCCTTAATCGCTTATCAATTTGATTTTGCACCAATCGACATCGCAATCGTTGCCGGTGCTTCCTACGTCGGTTCAGGGGTTACCCAATTTAACGCCCAAGCAATCAATCCAGCAACGAAGCAAGCCGGAATTTTTATTTCATCTGGTACTGGCGACTTAATTAACACAATGATTACTGCTGCTATCGCCGTTTTCCTAACGATGCTGATCGGTAACCTCTTTGGTTCCGTTAAGGTCGTGCTGAGTCCGATTATAGTCGGCGGCGGTTCCGCCTATCTTGGCTTCCTGCTCCTGCCATTTATCAGTAAAATCACAACGGGTTTAGGTGCTATCATTGATTCCTTTACCAAACTGCAGCCAATCTTAATGTGTATCTTAATTTCATGGATGTTCTCTCTCTTAATCGTCACTCCAGTTTCAACAGTTGCCATTGGGATGGCAATCCAACTTAACGGAATCGCTGCTGGTGCTGCTGCTATGGGTGTTGCTGCAACCACAATCGTGTTGGTTGTCCACTCATGGAAAGTTAACAAGGCCGGCGTGACCATCGCCGTTGCCCTTGGAGCTATGAAAATGATGATTCCTAACTTATTCCGGCATCCAATTATTATGCTGCCAATCATCATCACTTCAACAATTTCCGCATTACCAGTTGCCCTCTGGCACATTTGTGGAACCCCTGCTTCAGCTGGCTTTGGTCTTGTAGGAATCGTTGGCCCACTAGCTTCTCTTAATGCCGGCGCAAACAGCATTAGTTGGCTGTTAGCACTAATTGCTTGGCTTATCATCCCAGCTGCCGTTGCCCTTGCTTGCCGTTTCATCCTTGATAAAATGCTACATGTTTACGATGAAAAAGTTGCCTTTGCTTACTTAGGCGAATAATTTTAAAAAAACTAAAAACACGTTTTCAGATAATATTCTGGAAACGTGTTTTTTTAATTTGTTTTAACCAGACATAATTTTACGTAAATTCAGATTTTGCACTAAAAAAACACTTTAAGCAAATGGGCTTAAAGTGTTTAACAATTTTGTCACCGCTTATTTAATAAATCCACGTTTAGCAGAATAAAAGCGATTAATTTTATGGTTGAAATAATATAATGCAGGATTATTTCCCTTTTTGACAGCCAACATCTTGTAATTTTTACCATTATAAGTGATATGCTTCAAAGTCAATGTTGTCTTATAATTCTTTTCAGACGCTGACCATACTTTACATTTATTTGCGCTAATCTTTTTAACAGATACAGGTTCAAAATAAACATCTTGCTTCCTAGTATTTGTATCATAGTACGCTTCAGAATTTGCACGATAGTTTTCAATGTAATACATCCCATCATACCCCTTTTGGTACCAAACACCACGGAATTTTTGAGGAATAGTATGCGTAATTGTCGCTGCATATACCGAATTATTTGCTGTACTTATAATCATTCCACTGCCTGTTATCAAGCCAAGACTTGCGATAAGGCTAGCCAATATTTTTTTGAATTTCAAATTTATTTCTCCTTATAAAATATAATAAATTTTGTTTTATTTTAACACTAAACAAAACAAAAATCAGCATTAATTTATAAATAAAATATTATTCGTAAAATTCATGGTAAAAGTTTAAAATCGTATATTTATCTTGGAAGACGAATAATATCGTCATTGACAAAAAATTAATGATGATAAATTTCTAACCTATTTTTCTTTGTATGACTGACCACACAAGCAAAAAGCCCGTCATATCAAAATTGATACAACGGACTTTAATACTATATTTACCTTTATTATACTTACTGATTAATCTACTTTGCTTGATATAAATAATATTTGAGTAAAATGTCATTCGTACGCAATTTAACCAAGCGCCTTTCTTCTATAACCTTACTTGGCAACAACGCTATCCCTCTTCCTTGTTCAACCAATAATTCAATCGCCTGCAAGGAATCAACTTCAAATACTCTTGTTTTATCAATTAAATCTTTCAAAGTTCTTTTTCTAAAGGCACATTCTGGATCACTATTAATCAAGATCGGAACACTTTTATCATTAAAAACAGACTGATTCTGTGCCGCATAATTAGTGCTGATTTGGCAAACTTTATTTAAATTATAATTATGACGATTATCCATATTTATAAAAGTCACTACTATGTCATACAAATGACTAGCAGCTTCCTTTACAATATCATTCTGATTTTTAACAACAATTTTACTAAAATTTCTATAATTAACGTTATTATGACTTAGAACTTCTGATATCAGAGTTTCTGATCCTAGTAGCATCTTTTTTCGCTGGTTAATTTTAGCAGACACTTGCGCCAACTCTGCTTGAATATTTAAAACTGCTTTATAAAAAATATTACCCGCTTCAGTTGGTCGAACTCCTTTGGACATACGAACAAACAGAGTTGAATTTAATTCCTGCTCCATCAATTTCAATCTAGCTGTGATATTAGATTGGGCATACCCTAAAGTCTGAGCTGCCTTATTCAATGAACCAACCTCATAAATCGTGCGGAATACTTTTAAATCATTAAAATTCATTTCATCACCTATCACTTTTAATGATAATGGTACCATTATTTAGTATTATTCAAAACTACCGAACCCTCCTATACTAAAAATCGTTAACAAATAATATTTTTATGGAGGTAAAGCAATGTCAATTAAAATTGGTATCAATGGCTTTGGCCGAATTGGTCGCTTAGCATTTCGGAGAATTTTTGAATTAAATGATCCCGAAATTGAAGTCGTGGCAATCAATGACTTAACTGATCCAGATATGATCGCCTATTTATTAAAGCACGATACAATTCACGGTGATTTTCCAGCAGAAGTGCAAGCTGATGATTCAGGAATTATTGTTAATGATAAGCATTATACAGTATATGCCGAAAAAGATGCGAAAAAAATTCCTTGGGTTGCCAATGATGATGTTGATCTAGTTCTTGAATCAACAGGTTTTTATACAAGTAAGGAAAAAGCGAGCGCTCATCTTAAAGCTGGCGTTAAAAAGGTTTTAATTTCTGCTCCTGCAGGTAAAATTCCAACCGCAGTTTACGGTATTAACGAAAATACCTTAACCGGTTCAGATCGTATTATTTCACCAGGCTCATGTACAACACAATCGGTAGCATTACTTGCTAAGCCAATGAATGATTACTTTGGTATTAAAGCTGGAAGTCTCACCACAATTCATGCTTATACAGCTTCACAAAATTTAACCGACGGTCCTCGAGGCAAAAATAAGCGTGCCAATCGCGCTGCTACTGAAAATATCATTCCCCACTCTAGTGGTGCAGCTAAGGCAATTGGTCTTGTCATTCCTGAACTTGACGGCAAACTAACCGGAAAAGCTCAACGAGTGCCTGTTCGTGACGGCTCACTAACTGAGCTTGCTCTTGTTCTTAACAAATCTGTTACTACGACAGAAATTAATAATATCTTTAAAACAATTACCCAAGATAACGAAACTTTTGGTTATGATGATACTGGAATTGTTTCATCAGACATAATTAATGATACTCATGGTGCAATTTTCGATCCCACAATGACTGAAGTAATTAATATTGGTGATGGTACTTGTCTGGCAAAAGTTCATGCTTGGTACGACAACGAATTCGGCTTTACTTGCAATATGATACGACTGTTGACTTACTACGCCAAATTATAATTTTTAATGTTAATACCAATTTAAAAGATTCTCTGCTTATTACAGAGAATTTTTTCTTGTTGCGAAACAAATTGTAAGGTCAGGTGTCGCAAAATCTATTAACAACAAAATTATTCTAGTCACACAAAAAAGCAGGCAATTAAGCCTGCTACATCAAGGATTATGTTCATTCCCCAAAAAATTAATGACGACAAATTTTTAACTTATTTTACTTTGTGTGACCTACAGTGTGACTGACCACAACATTTCACATTAATTTACAACTATTCAAAAGACTTCATAACAAGCAAAAGCCCGCTATATCAAGATTGATACAACGGGCTTTAATGCTATATTTGCCTTTGTTATGCTGATTGCCAGAATCGAACTGGCGACCTTTTCTTTACGAGGGAAACGCTCTACCGACTGAGCTAAATCAGCAACTCGTAACGTTTAAATTATACCAAAAGAAAAAACGTCACGCAATAAAAATTATCAAATCAAACTAATCTTACTGCCAATCAAGACATAACCCCTGCTGATGCAGCAATTCTGGCAATTGGTCGCGGTCAATCTTATGGCTATCGAGCTTAGCACCACTAATCTGCTTGGTAAAAGAATCAATGCGGCGGTTAGAATCGCGCAAATCATAGTAAGTTGTTACCAGTTGATCGTAATCTGCCAAATCGCTAACTTGAAAATCACGTGGATAATCATTCTCAAACGTGGTAAATTGCAGCGGCAGCCGCGGTTTTAATTGTGGCTCTTGGTCGGGCACACCAACCTGCATCCCAAGTGCTGGGAACGTCAACTCTGGCAAATCCAAGACGTCAAGCATTGCCAGTGGATGATCGTTAATTGTTCCTAGCGGCACATAGCCTAAGCCCATGCTCTCTACCGCATTAGCAACATTTTGCCATGCGAGTAGAGTATCATCCATTCCCTGCATAAACAAGTCGCTCATGTGTACCCGGCCATCATCTTTGCCCAGTTGCTGGCGGATTTGCTGGTTACGATAGAGGTCCACTACAAATATGAACAAGTCACCTTCTGCACCTACATATTGTTGGTTACACAGCTCCCGGATTTTAGCCCTTTTGGCTTCATCAGTAATATGCAGCAGCGTTGCATTTTGCATAAACATACTAGTCGCAGTATGTTGAAAAACCGTGTACAAGGTTTCTAGCTGTTCTTCAGTTAACTTTTGGTCCTTAAACTTCCGTATTGAACGGTGATTAATTTGATTATCAATTGTTGAATTATGAATCATTGTCTGACTCCTTTTCTAATCCTCTTACTAAAAGTAAGTATATTGTAAAATATTCTCTCTGTCAATTATTGCTTGAAAGATATTCAATCTTGTCTTAATTGTGCTAAAATTTATTTGATTAAATTAAATATCTAATGGAGGAAACTATGCGTGTTTTAGTTATTGGCGGCGCGGGCTACATTGGCTCAATTGCTGTTAGAAAATTACTTGAAAACGGCAATGATGTTGTTGTACTCGATGCATTATACACCGGTCACCGAAAGGCTGTTGATTCACGGGCCAAATTTTATCAAGGCGATATTGAAAATAAATTTTTGGTCAGCCAAATTCTACGAAATGAAAAAATTGATGCTGTGATGCACTTTGCGGCTTACTCATTGGTGCCAGAGTCCGTTAAAAAGCCATTGAAATACTATGACAACAATGTTTCAGGTATGATTTCACTACTTGAGGCAATGAACGACGCCAATGTTAAATACTTGGTCTTCTCATCCAGTGCTGCAACCTATGGCATTCCTAAGAAGCTCCCGATTACCGAAGATTCCCCGCTTGACCCAATCAATCCTTATGGCGAAACTAAGATGATGATGGAAAAAATTATGCACTGGGCTGACAAGGCTGACGGGATTAAGTCAATTGCCTTGCGCTACTTCAACGTTGCCGGGGCTGCCAGCGACGGTTCCATTGGTGAAGACCATGCTCCTGAAACCCACTTAATTCCTAATATTTTAAGAAGTGCAATTTCTGGTGACGGTAAGTTTACCATTTTTGGTAATGACTATGATACTAAGGATGGCACCAATGTTCGCGACTATGTACAAATCGAAGACTTAATTGATGCGCACTTGCTAGCTTTAGATTATTTATTGAATACCAACCAATCCGATGTCTTCAACTTAGGTACTGCTCACGGCTATTCTAATCTGGAAATTTTGGCGGCAGCCCGTAAAGTTACCGGCATTGATATTCCTTATACGATGGGACCAAGACGTGGCGGTGACCCCGACTCACTAGTAGCCGATTCTACTAAAGCACGGACAATTTTACATTGGCAGCCAAAGCACGAAAGCGCGGAAGAAGTCATGACCAGTGCCTGGAAATGGCACCAGTCACATCCAAATGGCTACAACGATAAATAAACCATAAAAAGCATACTGCTGATTAGCAGTATGCTTTTTAATTTGCATCATTAATGGTTGTATAAAGGTCCATATCGCGAAATTCACCATGATATTTGACTTTAGCACGGAGCAAGGCGACATGTACCAAGCCCGCGCGTTCAGCTACTGCTCGACTAGCCTTGTTTTCATGATCGGCCAATAAGTCAATCCGGTGTAAATTCATCTTGGTAAAGGCTAATTTAATTAGCCGCTTAACTGCCATAGTCATGATGCCGTTCCCTTGATATTCGCTGCCCAACCAGTAGCCGATTTCACCACACTGATTCTGACGATTAAGATTGTGCAAGTCAAGCATCCCAGCAGCCTGACCATTTACCATGATTACTAGTGCCAGCATCTGGTAGTTAGCCGTTTTTTCTCGTGTCATTTTGATAAAGTTGACTTCATCCGCTACAGTTTCAGTAGTTTCTGCCCATGGCAACCAGCGACCTATCTGTTCACGATCTTTAGTAACTAACGCCAACAGTGCCGGTGCCTGGTCTAATTCCGGTAAAACCAACGCAATCTTTAAGCCATTAATTGTAAACTGATCAAAAGTAAACATTTTCCGTCTTCTCCTAATTATTTTTTAATAATATTAATGATAACATTTAATCTAAAAAGGTGCTAGCTCCCCAAGCAACCACTACTTTCATCATAAAAGTTACAATTTATCAAAGTTTTCATCTACTAATGCAAAACTCATTTATAAATGCTAAAATAGAATAATGTAACATTAATGTAACATAATACTTATTGATTTGGAGTGGTTAAATGTCAAAAGAAGACCCAAAGACCAATTCTGGATATGAACGCACACTAACTAACGCGCATATTCAGTTAATCGCGCTTGGCGGCACGATTGGCACCGGTCTTTTCTTGGGAGTTGGCAACAGTATTCATCAAGCTGGCCCAAGCGTAATTTTAATTTATATCATTGTTGGTATTTTTCTTTACTTTTTAATGCGGGCTCTGGGTGAGTTGGTTCTTTCCGACTTGCACAAGCACACTTATATCGAATTTATCGAAAAATATTTAGGCAAGAACATCGGTTTTATTACCGGCTACCTATATTGGATCAGCTGGATAAGTTTAGGCATGGCGGAGATGACCGCCTTAGGAATTTACTTCCAATATTGGTTCCCGCATTTGCCAACCTGGGTGCCGGGATTAATTACCATCGTTATCTTGCTTTTTATCAACCTATTGTCAGCACGATTGTTTGGTAATTTGGAATTCAGTTTTGCCATTATCAAGATTGTAACAATTATTGCCTTTGTCTTGCTAATTGCCTACCTCTTAGTTACTGGCGGGAAGACAAGTTTTGGTCCCGTTGGTTTTGGTAATTTAGCTAAAAATGGTGGCTTCTTCGCCACTGGTGCCAATGGCTTTCTTGGCGGTTTTCAAATGGTAATTTTTAGTTTCGTCGGCGTTGAACTGATTGGCTTAACGGCAGCCGAAGCACAAAATCCCAAAGTTACTATTAGAAAAGCGATTAATGAGTTACCATTGCGAATCATTTTATTTTACGTCATGGCAATTTTGGCAATCTTGCTGGTTATTCCGTGGAATAAAATCGCAACTACTTCTAGCCCCTTCGTCCAAGCATTGGGCGCCACGGGAATTCGTAATGCCGGTTCAATTATCAACTTCGTTGTAATTTCTGCGGCCGTTTCCTCAACCAACAGTTTTCTGTATAGTGCTGGACGATTAATCTTTTCCGTTACTTATGACGGTAAGGGTAAGTGGAATGAAACCTTTGGTCACTTACACCGCCAATTACCACAAAATGGTTTGATCTTATCAGCCTGCTTAATGGGACTGGCACCATTGGTAATTATCTTGATTGGTAATCAAGCTTTCAATTTCATTTCCTCAACCTCAACCAGTATGTTTTTAATTATTTGGTGCTTGATGATTCTAACCCACTTGTCTTACCGCAAACAAACGCCGGCTAACAAGTTGACTGACTTTCAAATGCCACAATACCCGTGGTTGGATTATCTAACACTAGCCTTTTTTGGTCTAATGATTATTTTATTACTATCATTACCAGCTAACCGTATGGCGATGATTAGTGCGATTCTGATTTTTATTATTTTATGGGCTGTCAGCAAGATCTGGCACCAAGAACGGGCGATCTAGCCGATTGTGGCGCACTTATCAACCGAACAATATTTTTAAAGATTAAATTGGAGTAATTTTATGGACAAAAAAGATTCTAAAGATTCTACTGAATATGAGCGATCGCTAACTAATACTCACATTCAATTAATTGCATTAGGCGGAACTATCGGAACGGGGCTTTTCCTCGGTGTTGGCAACAGTATTCAAAAGGCTGGTCCAAGTGTTATCCTCATTTACCTAATCGTCGGCATCTTTCTCTTTTTCCTGATGCGGGCATTAGGTGAACTGATTATTTCCGACCTCAGCAAACACTCATATATCGAATTTATTGAAAAATACTTAGGTAAGGATACTGGCTTTATCACCGGTTACCTATACTGGATTTGTTTAATCACCCTGGCAATGGCGGAAATGACCGCGCTGGGAATTTATTTCCAATACTGGTTCCCTCATTTACCGACTTGGGTGCCGGGGCTGGTGACAATAGCTGTCCTATTGGGAATTAACATGTTGTCGGCACGGCTATTTGGTAACCTAGAGTTCAGTTTTGCTATTATCAAAATCGTAACGGTTGTGGCCTTTGTTATTTTGGTTGCTTACCTGATGATTACTGGCAAAAATACCACTTATGGTGCTGTCAGTTTTGGCAACCTATTTAATAATGGCGGCTTCTTTGCCAAAGGCGGCATTGGCTTCTTATCAGGCTTTCAAATGGTTATCTTCAGTTTCGTTGGTATTGAGCTCTTGGGCTTTACCGCCTCTGAAGCGCAAAACCCTAAGAAAACCATCAGTAAAGCAATCAATGAAGTACCTACTAGAATTATCCTCTTTTACGTTTTAGCAATCGTGGCAATCTTAGTGGTCATCCCTTGGAACAAGGTTTCAACTAGCTCCAGCCCATTCGTACAAACTCTTGCCGCAACGGGAATCCACAATGCTGGGTCACTGATTAACTTCGTGGTTATATCTGCCGCTATTTCTTCAACCAACAGTGTGCTTTACAGTGCTGGGCGACTATTATTTTCGATTACCTTTAATGGTAAGGGCAAGTGGAACCAAACCTTTGGTCATTTACACCGTCAGTTGCCGCAAAATGGTTTAATCCTGTCTGCCTGCTTAATCGAGCTCGCACCATTGTTAATCATCATGATCGGTAATGATGCCTTCACATTTATTTCATCGACAACTACTAGTATGTTCCTCATTATCTGGTGCATTATGTTACTCTCGCACGTTGCTTACAGAAAGACAACTCCTGAAGACCAACTAACTAGTTTTAAGATGCCTGGCTTCCCGTACTTTGATTACGCAACTTTGGTATTCTTCATCTTAATGATTATTCTCTTGCTGGTTCTACCAGAAAACAGAGTTGCCATGATTTCGGCATTAGCAATCTTCATTATTCTTTATGCAATTGCTAAACTGTGGCGCAAAGAAAAAGCTGAATAAACAAAAAATACTTAGATCAGAATTGATCTAAGTATTTTATTTTAAACTCAAGAATTATTAACTAATAATCACCAGATCAAATTAATCTGGTGCTATTTTATATTAAATTTCATTATTAAACTTAGCTGGTGTCGTATTATATCCTGCCGCTTGCTTGACAGTTACAGCACTGTCTTCCGTCAAACTAGGATCAGCTGCTCCAGGAAGATAGAAATTACTATTGTCTGGTGGGATAACTGCTTGCATTGTTTCTTCCTCAGTTAACTGGGGAATCCAATTGTATGGAATTCGGTAAGCACGAAAAATCAGTCCATCACCCAAGTTAGGGTAAACATACTCCCAAACGATTTTCTTATCCTTTGTTACCTCTAAAAAGCGTCCTTCTGTTCCTTCATCAATTAGTGTATTACCGTTAGGTAAACGTTGAGCACTACTGACCAGTGGCGAATAGAAGTGATGACGATGAAATGGAGTATGACTATTAACAATATCTGTTGCTCCAAAAGACCAAACGACTTCCAAAGTTACCGGGTTGAATTCAATTACTTTTGAAGTGTCAAGACGACTAGTTTTCATTCCCGTAATTGAAGTTTGATTAGGCGCACCATAGCCAGCCCATCCTCCATTATTGAAAACTAAAATATTACCAGCTCCAGGCAATCCTTGCGGAATCATATGAGTATGGTGCATCCCAATTAATGGCCCCAATTTTTTCAAAGCTGTATTTGTGGTATAGTCTGGGCCAATTTGCCAGACAATTTTTCCAGTTTCATGGTCAATAATCCACATAATATTCGCTTCACGTGAATCCATTATAATGTTATTTGGGTTAAAGCGTTCATCACCTTCCTTAAACCAATGATTTGGTCCTAGATAACTAGCACAGTTAACATGAAAAAGATCACCTTCACCCTCCCCATTGAAGCTATCCTCATGAGTATTAGGATTGTGGAAAATTGCATTCTTTTGTAAATTAGATAAATTAAATTCATTAAAGTGATCTGTTATATGCCACGACCAGAGCTTTTTTCCACTGCGATCAATTTCCAACAAAACTTCTTCAAGTAGAGCTTGTGGTGAAATTCTTGGTTTTTTGACATTATTATGCGTTAACAATAATACTTTATTGAAATCATCCTTAGCAGTTTGACCTGGAACAAAGTAGCCAACTGGATTACCTTCAATTTGATAATCATGATGTTGCCTAGCAACCCAAGTTTTGCCGCAATCATGGTCTGTTACTTCTTGGTTATGATTAAAACTCCAAATTACATTACCATTCCAATCAACTTCGCTTACATCGGCATAATCTTGATAAGCATCAAGACGATCGCGACATCTAAGTGAACCAAAAATTTTACCACCGGGAATCATTTTGTTAGGAAATCCCTGTAAACCGCGCCATTGATGGACTACCTTTCCGGACATATCAATTAAGACAGCACCAATGCCGCCAGCATTAAACAAAGTATAACCATTCCATGTCTTTTCAGGATCAAACATAACCGTTCCTGTTGGAAAAACATTTCTACCCATTGAAAATTCCTCCTTATGCTTGCTTATTTTCAAATTTATTTAATAATGCCATTGCTAGAGGTAAAACCAAAAAACCGATAATCATCATGATAATTGCGTACCAATTAATGCCAACAACTTTGCCATTAGCAATCACACCAAACTGAACTTTCCAATTATATTCGACTAATAAAAAGACAACCAGCAAGATTGAAATAATAGGAATAACAATGTCCGTCCAAACATTTTTAGGGGCATTTAAAACTTTTTCCTTGTTGGTTCCCCGGTAAAAACGAATAACAGATAGTGGAACAACAATAAATTCCAAGAAACTAACCATTGCAGTTAATGTAATCAAATTAGTCATGTTAAACTGAAAAGCCATTGGAATTAAAATAACTAAAATTATTGAAATGAAGAAGCTTCTGATAGGAAAATTGTTTGCTGTTCTTTTAGTTAATTTTTTAGATATCTGCCCTTCTTTAGCCATTGCTTCTAGAACTCGTGGAATACTGAAACTTTCAGCAATATTAACACCTAGCATTGAAATTAAAGCGCCAAGCAAAATTATGTCACGAAGAATATCATTTTTAAAAATTGCACTGATAGCAACAACTTGCTTAGTTGTCATCAAGTCTTGTGGGTCTAACTTTAAGGCAACGGCGATAATTCCCATGTAGATAAAAGCAATAATAAAAATAGACATTGGAATTGCTCGTGGCAAATTTTTTTCAGGATGTTCCATGTCTTCTGCACCTGAAGCAACAGACTCAAAGCCCATAAAAGAATAAAAAGCTGAAACCACGGCCATCGCAAATCCACTAGTAGTTAATGTGGGGACAATTTTATGACCATTTTGTCTAATTTGGTCAACTTTTGCAAGGTGATGGGTTGCACCAGTGGTCAGTATTAGAACAACTGCAGCTATAATAATTAAAATAAGTGCAGCAAGCTTACCAATAGTCGCTACATTCATAACGTATTTGACAACTTTTTGACCGAAAAGATTAATTATCGTAATCAAAACGACTAAGAGTAATAGTCCAATAGTTAATGATACGTTGTTATTAGGATTGCCACCAAAGATAGAAATAGTAGATTTGACAACGCCAGTTGCCATAACTGACCAAGTAACACTAGCGGCAAAGTACCGTAGAATACCCATGTAAAAACCTAACTTATCGCCAAAAGCTGCCTTAGAATATGCATACGACGCACCCGACTTAATAACATATTTAGCAGCTGACGCTGATGAAATTCCAAAGGCAGCTGCACAAATAGCAGCAATCAAGTAAACCCATAGTGACATACTACCAGCTTGATTGACCACACTAGCTGGTGTTAAGAAAATACCTGAGCCAATCGTCGTATTGATTGCTAAAAAGACGATCGACCAAAAGTCTAATTTATCTCCGATATTTTTATTTTTCATTTTTACTTCCTCTTATTTTGACAACAAAAAATGAGCATGTTAGATTGAAAACCTAACATGCCCACTTTGGCACTTGATATATAGAACATTACCATGCTAACGCACACTTGCTAGGTATAATCTAGCAGGTTACAATATGCGAGCTAGATACGGCTTTATTTTGTCCGCATCTAATATCAACGGACGTTATTTAATATCATAGATATAAAAAACGCCTGCATAATATCGCTGAATTGCTTGTAATGAGTTTTGCATGTGATTAGCCCTTTCTTTAGTAATTGTGTTAATTAAAACATAAAAATTTGATATATACAATACAAAAATTGCAAATATATTAAATAAAAATGAGCTATATATAATTATTGCACGTAAAAATATCAGAAGACCGAACAAATTAAAATACACGACCCCGGTAAAATATCGGAATCGTGCATTATTAATGATATAAATTTAAAAATGCCTAACTTTTCTATTGCACTTCAATTTAATCTAAGTATTTTGTCTAAATTATGATTTAAGCCGTCGTTTTAACTTTTGCCATAAGCCTAGTGCCTGACGCAAATTATTACTTGGCACATAATTACGGATTGCTCGTAAAGTCTTTTTATTATCACGAGTTGAAAAGATAAACGTACCATTCTTGCGCGTACGGATTTCAAACCGCGGAATATAACGACCATGAAAATGAACGTCAGCAACCACACAAGAAATTTCCGCCCACGGAATTTGGACATAATCATTTAAGTTACGGTCATTATAAAATTCAAATGCTTGATCGCCCACCATTACTTTGCCATAGGTCGCGATCCCGCGAAACCAAGTGGCATTGATTGTTAAGGTGACCTTAGTATTACTTGATTTAACCATTTTTGATTAAAGAACGTGCAATACGTGAAGCACAACACCCACGATAAAGATACCAATAATAATTACAATTGGTGATACCTTCTTCTTGAGCAGCCACATGCAAAGAAACGTCAATAGCAACCCAGCTAATCCAGGAATTAAACTATCAAGATTATTCTGCAGTGTTGTTGTCTTAAATTTGGTCAGCGATAAGCCATTACTCTGACCAATTAATGCTTGTTGGATGCCCTTAGCACCAGCTGGTAACGAATTCCAGTCAATGTAGCCGCCTTTTTGAACCGGCGTCTTAGAAACAATTGGCGTAAATTTAATGTTAACCCAGCGCTCAATCAATGAACCAAGGACGAACATCCCCATCATTGAAGCACCACGGGTAACTTTTTGCAGTAATCCGCCAGACACATCATTAGTAATTGCAGACCCAGCCTTGTAACCAAATTCTTGTGTATACCACATAAATGCTAATCTGATTACATTCCAGATAACAAAGAACAAAATTGGCCCTAAGATATTGCCTTGAATTGCCATTGAAGCACCCAAAGCACCAACAATTGGTCGTACTGTGTACCAGAAAACGGGGTCACCAACGCCGGCTAAAGGTCCCATCATTCCAACCTTAACCCCTTGGATAGCTTCATCTTCAACCTCGGCACCATTAGCTTTATCTTCTTCTAAAGCCAAAGTAACACCTAAAATTGGTGAAACTAGGTACGGGTGAACATTGAAGAACACCAAGTGGCGTTGCAGAGCTTCTGCCATGTCATCTTTATCTGGATATAATTTTCTCAACGCTGGAATTAATGAGTATGCAAAACCACCGTTCTGCATTCTTTCATAGTTCCATGATGCTTGCAAAAATTGTGAGTGCCACATAACCTTGAAGCGGTCGGCTTTTGTTAATTTTATTTTTGAATCAGCCATTATCAAATCCTCCTCTTAGTATCACTTTAATAATCATCAATGATATCGCCGAGTGGATCGCCGGTACCCTCATTAGCTGAACCAGAATTGCTGCTGCCGCCCTTTGATTCAAGGGCTAAGTACATAATTGCCAGCGCCAGTCCAATTGCGCCTAGGGCAATTAATGTTAGATCTTTAATTGCAGCTAAGGCAAAACCAATGGCAAAGAATGGCCAAACTTCACGACTAGCCATCATGTTAATAACCATGGCGTAACCAACAGCTACAACCATCGCACCACCAATTGACATACCGTCACTTAACCAAGTAGGCATTAGTCCCAGCCAGTACTGAACTGTTGATGCTGGAATTGCCAATAATAACGCAGCTGGAATCGCAATTCTTAATCCTTGCAAACAAACATCAATCCATTGCCACATATTAATTTTACGCCAATTTGCCTTTTTGGCATCGGCATCCATAATGTGAACAATCCCAGTTGAAATTGTCCGGACAATCATCGTTAAAAACAGGCCCGCAACTGCCAAAGGCATCGCAATCCCTGTGGCCATTCCAATTCCTTTTGTACCCTGACCACTTTGAACCAAAATAATTGCCGAAGCAACAGATGCCAAAGCCGCATCAGGCGCAACAGCAGCACCGATATTAGCCCAACCTAAGGCAATCATTTGTAATTGCCCACCTAAAATAACTCCTAAGTCTAGATGTCCGGTAACCAAACCAATTAATGTACAAGCAACTAGTGGTTGGTGAAATTCCCATTGATCCAAGATACCTTCCATACCTGCAAGGAAAGCAACCAGAACAACTAAAACCATTTGTATAGCGTTCATTTTTTCACTCCTTTTTTATTATTTATTTTGTTCATCAAGCAAATTTTGAGCTTTATTCAAAATCGCGTCCATATTGCCTGACTTATCAGTCGGAACTTTACGGACATCATACTTAACGCCCATCTTTTCAAGTTCGTGGAAAGTATCAACATCCTGCTGGTTCATTGATAAAACATTGTTGGCATTAACATCACCAACTGAATATGACATTGAACCAACATTAACAGTTTCAATATTCACGCCTTCCTTAATTACGGTCAGAACATCCTCCGGATTTTCAAACAATAATAAGGCATGAGTATCACCAAAACGTGGATCTTTAGCAATTTCGACCATCTTTTTAAGTGGGACTGTATGGGCCTTCACACCAGCAGGTGCTGCTTCACGAATCATACTCTTACGCATTTCATCTTTAGCAACACGATCCGAAACAACGATTACCCGATCAGGATGCATTGTTGGAATCCAACCAGTAGCAACTTGTCCGTGAAGCAATCGTGAATCAATCCGAGCTAACACAATTTTAAGATGACCGTCACCAATTACTGTTCCAGCTGGAATCAACTTTTGCGTTTTAGCAGGTGCCGTTGCCTCGACCGTCGCAGCGTCTTGCGGCATTAAGTCAACCGGTTTAGTTTTAATGCCATCACGAGCTGAATTAATAATCGCAGTAGCGACTTGTTGCGCTGTTGCATCAGAATTCGTCAACCTTTGCGTTAAAGCTTCAACAACCATTGGTAAATTCATACCGGTAACAATCGCCCAATTTGGATGATCCTCAAGCAGAGTATTAGCTTGGTTAAATGGCGTTCCTCCCCAAAGATCTACTAACAACAACACTTCATTTTGATCAGAAAATGATGCTATTGATTGTTCCATTTTGTCATGAATGTCCTCTGGTCCTTCATCAGGCGATAACGTTACATGAGCAAAATTGTCCTGTTCACCAAATAGCATTTGTGCTGATTGAGCAATACCATCTGCAAACCCACCATGGCTAGCAAGTAAAATTCCTACCATGTGATTTCCTCCTTTAAATAATATGTATCTACTTTCATTATACCCTTTATATCAATATAAACACAGGATTTCCAAATTTAAAGACAACAAAAAAGAGGACCAGAGGTCCTCTTCCTTTTACCTTGCTCCGGCTGTCAGACTCGAACTGACGACATCTTGATTAACAGTCAAGCGCTCTACCAACTGAGCTAAGCCGGAATATTAAAAAAAGCACGGCAGCGTCCTACCCTCGCAGGCAGTCTCCCACCAACTACTCTCGGCGTGAAGAAGCTTAACTACTGTGT
>NZ_JAQTIB010000004.1:0-214133 GCF_029433435.1 Lactobacillus sp. ESL0703 | reverse complement strand
CTTACGGTTTCCTTAGTTTCTTTAGCTGCTTGCGATTGCACAACTTCTTGTGCCCGACTTGCTTGACTAGTTGCACTCGTTGAAGCTGATTCTGTCTTGACTGCCTGTGAACTAGCACCTGTTGTCTTAGTTTTAGCAGCTGAACTCTGCGCCTTTGTTTCGTCAGTTGTCTTCACTGCCTGACTTTGAGCAGCCTTAGTTTGTTTTTGGCTGACTGCTTCCGCATTACTATTGGAATTAATTGTTTCCTTAGTCTTCGTCGTGCTTAATTGGGTTGCACTTTGCGAAGCCGGAATTTCTGCCGAGTTGGCATTAACCAATAAATGTTCAAAACTACTTGTCTTGACCTTAGGCACTGTAGTTGCCGCATGAGCAACTTGCGGTGAACTCAATATTCCACCTAAAATACCACCGATTCCGGCAGTACTCGCAGCTAATAAATTACGTCTGAGTGCTCGTGCCTTGTCAATCTTCTCTTTCTCTACTATTTCCTTCTCTAACTTTTTCTTTTGATTTGAATCTACCATCTTACACACCTAACTTAATAATAGTTAACTTTAATTCATGACGGTTACCCGTTCTTTAGCACTAACTTACATTAATCCTAGTTAGACTTGAAGAAGTGGTTTAATTATTATCTCTAGTGACAATAATCAAACCACATTGTCTGTTATCTTTTTGATAACAATCACTTTTACTAAACACTTTTTATAAGCCACATATTAATGACCTAACTGTAACTATTATAATAATTAATTCAATAATTTCAATGCCTATTTTTACACAATTACTGCTCACAATAATAACAATAAAATTAAATAACTATTGTATACGAATAACTGATTATTTCGTTATATTTAACAATGTCTACTGAATAAACGGCAAAATTAAATAACATATATAAAAATATATGTAATCAACATTAAGATAAATAACATTGAAAATAATTTATTTTTTCTATACTTTTACCAAATATTAAATTAAAAATAGAAAAACCGCTTACGGATTAAAATCAATATAATCCTAAATTGAAAATATTCGTAAATTATATACAAACTATAATAAAATATATATTTCGCTTATACATAATTATCTACAAACCACTACAATTTTTCACTTAAGTCTGAATTCAAGCAAAAAAGCATTCTAAATTATAGTTTTAGAATGCTTTTTGCATTTTCTAGAACGAAATATTACTATTGATTATTTTCTGCAGTGGCAGCAGCAATAATTGCGTCTACTTTAGCCGAAAAATCATTATAAGCAGTAGTTATCTCCGTATCCGTTGTTGCCGCATTAACCGCTGAAATTCCTGCTGTTAAGGCATTAGTTAACTGTGACTGATACGTAGCTTTATGGGAAACTGTTAATTTAGTGAGTTTCATTAAACTAGTTCTGGCAGTAACCCATTTAGTCCTAACCTTAGTGGTCGTTTCATTCTTCAATTGAGTATTCAACTTGGCTGAAGAATAACTTGTAATTTTACTCTTACTATCTTGATATATTGTATTAAGCTTATCTGCATCGGTAGCCATAGTAATGCTCCGACCAGCCATATTAACAATATTATCAATCAGACCTTTTAAATCACTAGCATTAGTTATTTCCGGATGCTTATCCAATTCTGCTTTAGCATTAGCCCCTTGCTCTTTAAGTAAGCCATTTAACCAGGCCTTACATATATCAAGGACTTGATTGGTATATGTATCACGAGCTTGATTAATTGCTGAGTAATCCGTCTTAGCTTCTGTTCTTGTGCTACCACGTTGGCTATCAATAGATCCATCACCGATTTTAACTTTATCAGCAATCTGTTGACGAACACTTGTATCCGTAATATTTAATACCGTAATGCAGTTATTAGCATAGGCTTCAAGCTCAGACTTAGCAGCTTCATGGTTATAAACATCTAATGCTTGCGTATATTGATAGTTAATTGTATCAAAGTCGGTTGCATTATCAATGTAGTAAATAGCATCATCATGAGCCTTTTGAATCTTGTCTAAGTGTGGTGTTTGATCAGCTACACTTAATCCAGAACCCTTTACACGAGCTGTTGCACTATCCAAACCAGCATCAAGGTCTTTTTCAGTAGCAGCCTTCATCTGCTTCAAGTCCATGATATTACCAAGGTAAACAGTTGCCATCTTGTCTGGGATTTCAGGGTCATAACCAATGAAGTTAGCTTCTGGAGTTAAGTCAATTGCTGCACCACTGAATAATCCAGTTGTCCCTGCTGGAATTGTGATACTAAACGTACCATCTGGACTAGTCTTAGCACTATAAACATGATTTAAATCTGACAAGACATCATTAGTATTAGCATATGGGTCAGCTACTGGATTAGCAGGATCAGAAATAATTCCCGATTGTCCTCTAATTTGTGCTTTGACATAAGCATCTGTACCACAGTTCATTAACTTGCTAAACAAATTATCAGATTGTACCGGACCATCTGTAGCGTAATTAAAGTTATCTACTTTACCAGAAATTGTAATTGAGCCATTAGGATTTTGATGATATGATGCTTGACCTGGTACACCATTATCATCTTCAATATCCAAGAATCCACCCTCATTAGGTGATACCATTCTAATATTGTTATAGCCTGGGTTAGTTGGATCAGAGAACGCTGCAGAAATTATATCACTAAAGATTTGGTCATATGGTGTTTTGCTAGTAGCATAATTTTGCAATACAGCCATATAATTTTGACCAAATACTTTTTGGAATAATGCTACTAAAGATGCATTTTCTGGCTTAGCAAGATCAGTTTGAAGAGTTTGCAGCGTCTGAGTAGAAATTGTTTGCTTACCATTCAAAACCGAAATCTTATTTACACCAATTGTTTGTTTACCGCCAACAGTCTTCTTTTGAACATTCAAAACGTGGAATGGTGGTAAAGTAACTGGCTTCATTCCTGGATAAAGTGAACTAAAGTCAAATACCTGACGCACGTTTTTAATGTTAATTGCACTATCACCAATGATACTTGTGCCTGTAGCCGTATTCTTAGAAGCATTTAAGACTAATTCATTTGGGTTATTAACAGTTAAGGCAGCTGTACTTGAAACATCGAGTAAAGTAATCGGCTTGGTACCAGCACCATAAGCATTATCTCCCGGATGCTTAGGATCATCTTGCAATTCAATATGCAATGATCCGTTATTTAGGTCCGCTTTACCAGTAATGTAAACCAATGTACCGGAATAGTCTTGCATATTCTTACCGTATATATTAAGAGATGCGCCAGGACCAACTAATAAACTACCTTGATCAAAAATTAAACTTCCTGCTCTAGTAGCGCCACCAGTACTGTTGGAAATATCACCATTAGTATTAATGTCAATCGTACCATTATCGATCAACTTCGCATTATTACCAGTTTTACTGGTTAACATAATCGCTGCTGACCGGTGCATGTCTAAGCCACCAGTATAATCAGGTGTACCAACATTAATGGTCAATTTTGCCCGCTTATTAACCGTAACCGAGCCTTCACCGTTATTAACGAAGATTCCACTGGCTTTAATAGTATTTTGAGCAATATCAGCGTTAGTACCAGGATCTTTACGAGGATTCAGAGTTACATCTGCACCGCTATCAATTAAGATATTGTTTGTCTGTGGTCTACCACTAGCATCAGTAGTAGCACTACCCTGATCCAGTTCAAGCACGTTACCATCACTTGAAGAACCAACAAACTTACAATCCTTGGTGAAAATTAAGTTTTGTCCTGGTTGGTAAAGTTCAAATAATTGTTGACCACCACCATCACAAGTATATGTCTTACCATCAAGTGGTCCAACATATGATTGTACGGCATCAGCAGTAACCGTATTCTTAATATAAATATCACAATTCCGGCCACTATAAGTAACCTGTGAACCAACGAAGTCAATATTATCAAGAGTTAACTTACATGGTGTTGTAGTACCATCAACGGTATTATCAAGTCCGTAGTAACTTTGAGTATAAATACTCAAGTTACGATAAGTTAAATCAGTTGTACCCCGATTAGCAGCATCAGTTGAACCGTCATTAGGTCTAGGACCTGAATAGTGCAAATCAAGAATAAAGCGTTTATTCTTAGCTGGATCTGATTGAATTAAAATCTTACGCTCTGGGAAGTTAACATCTAACTTACCACCGGTATTATTAGAAGCAATATCATTTTCAAGATCAATTTCGCCAACTGTTGCATCTTGAAGTGCAGTAACAAATTCTTGCCAAGTAGTTACTTGTCTTACAGAACCAATAGCTTGAGAACCAACAGTTGGATCAGCTGCCTTAGTTACAGGAACATTAGCTTGATCAGTAACATCAGTTTTTGATGCAGCTATATCTGTTGCTTCAGTTGGCTTAGCAACTGCTGTAGTAGCTGCAGAATCTGTGGCTGCTGGTGCAGCAATGTCTACATTAGAATCAGAATCTGTTGAAGCTGTTGTTGTCTTAGCCTCTTTAGAATCATCTTGTGCTGAAACAGCAGTTGATTTAGTTGTAGTAGTAGCAGTTGATTCGTCTTGCTTAACATCAGCTGCCTGTTCTTTTACTGTTACTTGTTCTTGACTTGCGGTAGCAGTTTTAGCAGCTTTTTTATTATCTGATTTGTTATTCAAATAAGACGTTAAGCCTTTATAACTAGTAAGATCGGCCTTTTTAACTGCTTTATCAGTTGAATCGACCGTATTTTGATTAGTAGTAGCCTCATCTGTTTGTGCAGGTGTCACAATTGTATCAGCTTTAGTAGTCTGACTACCAAGACCCATAAATGTTACACCCAATAAAACAGATGTTGCACCCATGCTTAATTTTCTAATTGAAAAACGCTCATGTTTTGATTGCGATTCAGCTTTTCTACTTTTCGCATCAAAATTATTTTTCCCTACCATATTTTTCCTTTCCGTATAATGCACATAGCAAAATACTTCACACTTTTGTATTGATATATTCTAAATCATTCTGTTTAATATGTAAATATATTTTTATATATAAAAGCGCTATATAAAAATAACAAATTCAATATTTTTCATGCAGTAAATCTAGCAATATTTGTCAATAATCCTAATATTATAGGAAATAACGGATAACAAAATATTTATTAATAGCGAATTCATAGTAATTTGATATTTTTATAAAAAAATAAAGCGTATAGCATACGCTTTATAGTTGAAATTAAAATTTTTGACCATATTTACTTCTAAGAATATGATACAGCTGCTGCTCAAACCAAGCCGCAATTGAAGCACTATCATCATTATGCCGACCATAATAACCCTTAGAAATAACATGACGATCAGGATAATACTGTTGCAAAAAATCCTGCAATTTATTATATGCAAAACGATCATAATCATCATTGCGCATATAACCTAAAACAAAATCCGTCTTACTAAAGTCGCCCTCTTTAATTCGCTGCCACATAATATCATCTACTTTTTGACAAGCTTCATGGTCATTATTACCTTCAAGCATCAAAACCATATCAGTTGAACAGTGAAATTCATCGGGCCGATTAATTCGTAAATTTTCAGCGATTGTCCCTAAATCCATTAATGGCTTAGCAATTACAATATCTCCCGGACTAAGCAAAGCTCCATAATACATCGATGCATAAGTGCCCATTGAAATCCCAGATAACACAAGATCTTTAGTCTCAAAGTGCAGTTTAGCTAGACAGTCCTTAATTACTGTAAGAAGTTTATTTTCAACTTCTTCATCTCCCAGATAAAAAGTACCACCTTCAACCCGTAAATCAGAAATTAATAAATAAGGAACTCCTTTAGAATGCAACATTCCCCGAGCTTCAAAGGTTTCAGCAGAGTGATACCCAGCAAAATAAACTGTCAGCGGCGGCTGCATATTTCCCGGATTAAACAAATAGGCAATTTCACCATTGAGTGCGTTTCGATCAATAATCTTGTTACCGCCAAGATCCAAGAAGCCATATTTCCCCCGAGATCTGCGTTGATGCAACGTACCGATTCTCACATTTCCTTTTCCACGCACATAATAATAAATACTATAGAAAAATTTGGTTTCAATCCCCGTAATCTCAATTTCACCATTATCAGCAAGCAACTGCTCACCACTTTTAGAAATTGTCTTAATTAACTGTCTATCTGAATTGAAGCATTTAACTTCAACCATTAATTCTGCAGAACCTGTTGTCTGCATTTCAACTTTAAGAGTTGTCGCATAACGTTCAACAACAGATACACTATATGACAATTGACCTAAATATTGCCATTGACTGCCAAAATTTGCTTCAACATTAAAATAGCTATCACCATAATAAGTAATCCTATTTTGCAAATCTGAATTGAGCTCAAGCTGATCGATGCTTACCCGATAACCAACATCAACATTAAAAAAATAATGATTAACATCATCTGCCAAATTTGCTAGATTAATTTTATATGCGCCCCGTAATTGCAAGGCCTGTGAAATATTTACTGGTATTTCCGCATCATCACTATAAAGAATTCTATGTGCTGGCAATTGCATTAGCAGCTTTACATCTTTAAGCCATGGTGAAGTTTTATCAAGAAAGAAATACGCAAATAAATAATCATGATTAAACACATTATTTTTAAAAACTGGCGACAGCTTGTGCTTGTTAAGATTAACCGGATCAGCCCACATATATGAGCAGTCTGTTAAGGCATCTTCAAAATTTTCTAATGGTTGAGCCCCACTATGAAACAAATATGTCTTTTTTTTACTCATCCTTGCAGCACCCGCTTCCATTGATTAATAACCATCCTAAGCGACATTCGTTGAATTAATCGCACATTTTCAACTACAGCTACATTCCATTTATCAAGATTAGTCAAAAAGACTTCAACCGGTTTTTTGATTTCACCTTTTTGCTTAATCAAAAAGCCATTCTTGCCTTCTTTGATTAAATTATTACTTTGATAAACAATTTGAGGGATCCCTGTTTTTACTGCTTCAAGTTGTAATTCATAATTAGTCACTGGATCAGTATCAATAAAAATATGCGCCTGTCTTAAAATTGGTAATTTTTGCTCATAAGTTGCATTTTCTGGACAAGCAAAACGGTCAAGAGCTTCAATTTGGTCAACATCTAAATTAGTTGTATCAACTTCATCAAGTGAGTCAACATCATCTATCTCGTTAAGTTTATCCTTAAATCTAGCAACCCAATCAGCTGAAACAGCTTTAAAGAATGACGCATACTGTAAGTCAGCATCAGCCATGATTCTTAAATTTTCATTTTCTTTTAGCAAATCAATTAATTCACAAAAGCATTTCAGCAATTCATCATTACCAATCTGACCAACATGCCAATAAATAACCTGCTCCTCCTGTTCCATACTAGTACCTAGAGAAAAGTCATTAAAGTATGGCGGAATAATGTGCCATACGGGAACAAAATCAATGTCATTCTGCTTAAGTTTATCGAAAAAAAGATGAGCTAAAGTTTCATTTTCAAATAAATATTGGTCCTGCTGCACGACAATGTGATAATCCAGATTAGCAACCTGATTGTACTCAGTAAAATAATAATAAACTTGAGCTTGCAACAAAAAATGACGAAACGCCAAGCTTTCTTGGCTTGGCTCAATTAATAATTTTTGTTTACCCGTTAAATATGGTAATGCAAACTCACATTCAATTTCTGCTAAATTGGTATATTGTGATTTTTGAAAACGTGATTGCTGACGAGTTGGAATTGTTATCGTTAAATCCTCATTCTGCGTCATTACCAGATCACTTGTCGCATTAAACCATTCTTTACTAATCAACTGACCTTGTTCATTAAAATAGCTCCGGCTACTGCGAAAACCGCGCACATCATAGCGATCAACTATTTGACCAGCTTCTTCATAATAGGTTACCAGCTTCAATTCGCCGCTGCCACCCATAACAGCTTCCATGACCCTTGTTTGTTCATCAAACACTTCTACTTGCGTTCCTGATAAATAAATCAGGGTCTCTAGCTTATAGTCATCCGGAATATTAAGGTCCTTCAATGTTAATGGTGAGCCATCCGTTTCAATTCCACGAATTTCATCAAACAAATAAATTACCTTAGGCTTAGTGCCCATAAAATTCGCCAAAAATTGATCCGTTTCATCATCAAGAAGCAACAATTGATTATCGACATTTTCTTCTTGTAAACGTGCAGATAAGCTTATCAAAGTATTTTCTTGATAAAATTTGTTTTTAGTATGTAAATCAGGAATCAGTGTCAACATTTCTATCATCAACCTATTTCAAATCAATTACGTATTCTTTTTCACTGTTTAAAGTTTGAAATTCTTGCTCAATCATATCCAAAATCATAATCAAGATAAACAAGTTACCAATAAATGGCGTTAAATTGGCCATTTGTGGCAGCCAGAGACCAAGCAATAATGGCCAAATACTTAAGCAAATCAAAATAAAGCTGCTTGCCCAAGTTAATCTTGTAAACTTATGCATAATAAATTTTTCTGTCTGAATTCCCGGCACAATTTTATAAAAATAACTACCATTTTCTTTGAAATTACGTGCTTTAACACTAGGCTGCAGCGTAATTAGACCAAAAACAAAATTTAGTAAAATAATAACAATTGCATAAAAAACTATCCCAATTGGTTTATTAATCGAAACAATACTAAAAACAAATTCTCTAACCTTTAACGGCGAATTTTTAACAAGCATTGGCAACAGCATGAATAGTGAAGTCGAGAACATAAACGGCATCGCACCCGCAGTCAATAACTTAATTGGAAAATATGACTTAGCAAATTCACTCATTAATTGCGGTTCACGATATGGTACCCGTTCCTCGGCACGAATTAATGCCAAGCCATAGAATACAACTACTAAAGTTGTCAAAATAACAATAATGGTATTAATAACTGAAAAGTTAAAGTGACTAGTTCCCCAACCACGAATCAACAATGACGGCAATGACAATACTAACTGCGGCACCATTAAAATTGCAGAATTACCAATTCCTCGTTCAGAAATAACATTAGCTAGGTAAACTGAAATCATCCCACCAGTTACCAAAATAATAATTGCTAGGTAAAAACTGATATTATGATGATTGACGTAAACAGGTAATAGAGCCTTCTTAAAATTATTTACATAAAGAAATGCCTGCAAAATTGCCACTATCAAACTAATAAAGTTTGTAATAATTCCCCATGTGTGCTGAGAAATTTGCCTTAATCTTTTCAAGTCAAGTGAAGTAACCGCTTGAACCATAATATTAGTCGTCATATATGGCCCGATACCGAGCATTAACAATGACGGTCTGGAAGTTTGAGATCCAGTATACATCCCCAAAATACCAATTAACGTATTAGCTTTTAAATAACCAGCTGCGGCACTTTGCTTAACGAACGGAATAATGATGAACTGACCCAAGATATAAACTGTTACTAACGATAATGTCCAAAGAATTCGCTTATGTAAAACTTTTTTATTTAACATCGCCAATTCCTTTCTTAATTCTAAGCAAAATAAATTCGCATTCCTTTAATGTTACTGCCATTAACCTCAGAACAAAGTACATTACGCATGATATTACGCATAATATCTTCTTTCATTCGATTAAAACTTGCCAATGCCTCTTTTTGATATTCAAATAGTGGATTAGATTGACCTGTTGTTCTTTGGGCTGTTACTGAACGCAAGGCTTCAAGATTATCTACTTCATCAACCCAAGCATCATCAATTGCCTTTACAATCGCTAGCTGCAAATAATATTGCCAAGCATCTTCATTAGCTAATGTATGCTTTTTAGCCTTTAATGCCTGCAGCGCTGTCTTATTCAAAAAGCGCTCACGCTCATTATAAGAAGCTGACGCCAATTCTGATTCATTTTTAAATTCAGAGGTCATATTATCACAAACAAAATCGTTAATTTCAGCCAAAGTCAAATCTTCATTATTCAGGAAATTTTTGATGGCCTTTTGCATACTATGAATCACAACCTGATCTAGTTCCTGATTCATCTTGATGATTTGCCCGCGAGCCTGATAAACAGCTTCACGCTGCAAACGCGCAATTTCACCATACTCCAAAACCATGAAGCGTGAAGATTGCTCCTCATACTTAACACTTTTTTGTAAGCGACTAAAGAAATGCCGATAACGATTACTGTGCGGTATCTCTTGTTGCTTGTCATTTTCGTGACGAGCAACTTTGCGAGCAATTTTTTTAGAAGGATAGCGACCAACCAGCTGATCTTGCAGCGAAGTGTAAAAGACCGTTGTTCCTGCTTGTCCTTGACGGCCAGAACGTCCACGTAATTGATCGTCAATTCGCTTAAGAGGCATCTTTTCTGTACCAATCACGAGCAAGCCGCCAGCTTTTTTAGCTTCAGGAGAAAGAACAATATCTGTCCCGCGTCCTGCAAGAGAAGTTGACACTGTAATCATGCCTGCTTGCCCAGCAATTTCAATCATTGTTGCTTCTTGCGAAACTGACCATGCATTAAGCAAACTATGCGGAATATGTGCTTGTAATAGCATTTCCGAATATAAATTTGATAATGTCAATGATCCTGTCTCAATCAAGACTGGACGCCCTAAGTTATAATTCTTCTTAACTAGGTCAAGTGACGCCATCAACTTTGCTTTGGCAGTATAAAAGACCTTATCAGGTTCGTCTTCACGAATACTTGGCTTATTAGTTGGTACTTCAACAACATTTAAGCGATAAACTTGCATTAACTCCTGTTTATCACCCTTGGCTGTTCCTGTCATTCCTGCTAACTGCGGGAACAAACGAAATAAATTTTGATAAGTAATGGTGGCAATAACTTGCTCTTGCGGACTATTCTCTAGTCCCTCTTTAGTTTCGATAGCTTGTTGTATTCCGGCCTGCATCTGCATGCCGACCATCTTCCGACCACTGTTTTTATCCAGCAAAATTACTTTGTCATCTTCAACAATATAATCGCGATTACGAAGATGAATCTTATTTGCCTGCAGAGCAAAGATCAAGTGGCAGTATAAATTTGAATATTCTTCTGTTAAAATATTTTCTATTTTAAAGAATTTTTCGGCTTTTCTAATACCTGAGGCCAAGAACCAAACATTTTTCTGATCTGGACTTAAGGCATAGTCAATGTCTTTTTCACAGATTTTGATAAATTTATCAGCTAAACCTGGATAATTTGACTTTCCTTTCGGTCGACCAGAAATTACTAACGGCGTAGTTGCCAAATCAAGTAAAACTGCGTCAATTTCATCAATTAACGCAAATTCAAATGCTGGCATATACTGCTGGTCAGCCGAACTAACCAAATTATTAGTTAAATAATCGAAGCCAAATGTCCCGCCGTCAGTATAGACAATATCATTGGCATAAACTTCTTTTTTATACTTTATTTGGTCTACATCTTTATCTTCATCTTTATTTTCTTCTTCATGAAGATCAGCATTGTAGCCGACACTTAGACCAAGCCACCGATAAACCCGTCCCATATTAAGGGCATCACGTTTAGCCAAATAACTGTTGGCAGTGATTAAGAAATTACCATTGCCTGCTAAGCCATGCAAATACATCGGCATTGTGGCAGTCAATGTTTTTCCTTCCCCAGTTTTCATTTCAATAACATTATGAAACTGCATGGCAACTGCGCCAAAAATCTGAACTTTATAAGGTGATAACCCCAAAACACGTTTATCAGCTTCGCAAACTACTGCATAGGCCTCAACAAGTAAAGAATTGAGTGACTCACCAGCTTTAAGACGATTACGAAACTCAGCAGTTTTAGCCTGCAAGGCTTCATCACTTAATTGCTCATATTCTGTTTTTAATGTAATAATCTGGTTTGTTTTTCGCCAGTATTGGTGATTTCTAATATGCATCATTATTTCAAACTAAGTAGGGGTAATAACATCCCCGCCAAAATACCAGCTCCAATTAAAATATTTAACAAAGCTAGCACCAATTCTGATTTAGTTTTGCGTCGATCTTTCATTGAAGGTAATTCCTTCTTTTCGTACGCAAAGTCTTCCTCAATTTTTTTGGACAATGAGTTCTTCATTAGTACACCTCAAAAAACTATTAGACAATTTCAGCTTTCTTTAACGGAACCGTTGCATGACGTAACTTCTTATATGCTGTTTTATTCATTTTTACCGTATTAATATATGGAATTGTATCTTTTAAAATACTTGCCAAATTGCCACGAACTTCACCATTATTATCAACTGGATCTTCTGACAAGTAGAATTGATTATGTGACTTCGTATTTTGCAATGCTGTTAATTCAATCCCCAAGAAATTAATGTTGACTGTATCATCCTTAGTCATTAATTTGCTTAATTGATCGATATAAAAGTCAAGTAAATTATTGTAACGTGCAATTACTTCATGTTCTTTTGGATCTTCAACTGTAATAAAGTTAAGGTTACCCTCATAGTAAAAGTACCGAATTACTGGTTGACCCTGCATGTCAACAAATTCAATTTCTTCCAACTTGCCATTTGCATAATAAAGGTGACTATAGACTTTACCATCGGAAGCATATTCTTCAATATAGTCATAACTGCCATCAGGATTTAAATAACGAATGTCCTGCGTTGCACGGCGCGTATTAGGGAATAAGTATTCCCGCGCAATAAAGATGCCTTGGTCATCGACAAAGATGCTGCTGTCTTTTTGCATTTGGACATAATCCATACTTGGAATATTAACTTCGTTAAAGTAACGATAAGACGTAGGATCATACGTCCGACCAGTAATAGAATCAATCAGAGTTGTTCCTTGAATCCCATTAGCTTGCAAAAAATTACGCATGTTGGGCATTGAAGTTAGACATAAAAGTTGACCATTACTCTTTTTCAGTCTTGTTTTAATTTCATTTAAAACATTGCCACTTAAACTGTTAACTTCATTAATTAGCTCGTAATCCATCGACTAACTTCCTCCATTTTTTACTAATTGCACTATTACGGTATTCATCAATTCCAACTTGAGTATTACGACGCAGTTTTAAGTAATCTGCATCTAACAAACGTGTGATACCCTTCTTAATTTGAGCAACATCATAGGCTTCATCATCACGTTTAAAGTCTTCAATAAAGCCATTTTCACCATCCCGAATTAACTGGGTAGCACCAAAACGGGCATTAAACGTAACAACAGGTAATGCAGCGTTGAGGGCTTCGATATAAGTTAAACCAAAACCTTCTGAAAATGAAGTTGAAACAAATGCATCGTGCTTCGGGTAGACCAACTCTAAATGTTGTGACAAACCACGAACATGAACGTATTTTTCAGCATGGTTTTCCTTGACGATTTCTTCAAGATGCTTCTTTTCTTCGCCGGCACCATAAATGTCAAAGCTGATATTCTTACCTTCATTATGCAGTTCAATAACCGCTTTTTCAGCAATATCAACATGCTTTTCTTTAGCCAAACGTGAAGCTGTAATTAGTTTCAAACCGTTAGGTGTCCGATCCTTAATCTTCTTTGGCTTATCACTGATCCCACCAACTGGAATCGCCCAAATCTTATCTGCTTCATCAGGGAAGTTAACGAGCAAATCTTGCCGTTGCTGCTCAGTTGATACGACAACACGATCAACCTTTTTAATGTGGTCAAGTAGATATTCGTAATAATTATTCCAGAATGGTTTTGCTGGATCAACACGGTCAGCCAAGTGATCGGCATGAATTAGATAAATAATCTTGGCTTCCGGAATTGGATCATGCATTAATGCTTCGTCAGCCCAATCTCCACGGTCAATGTAAAAGTTGCTCTTACCACCGAAGAAGCGGTCTAATTGTTCAAAGAAATACCGATATAAGCGAACAATATTAGCAAAATACAGGTGCTCACCATGTTCTGTATATAGGTGAATATTCTGCAAACGTCCTTCTTCATGAGCATTATTAAGTGTTTCGTAAGAAACCTTTAACTCACCAGTTTTGGTACTAAAAATTTGTGTTTGATAAACGCGTACCATCAAGATCTTACTTTCAGGCTTTTGTTTATTCTGTTCCTTAACAAAGTGATGCACAATGTGTAATCCGGAATCAGTATAAAATTCATTCATCCGCATTGTATTAGTTGCATCTGACAAGACACGTGCCTTTTTAGCAGGGAAAGTCTCAGTCAGACCATTCTTCAAATAATCATCACCTAAAACGAAGTATTCCCACATGTTAATGACGTTTTCATTCTTCAAACGCCACTTATCCATTGCCTTATGCAATTCTGGTACTTCTGCTAAAAATAAAAAGCGGTAAGGAATCCCTGCTTCTTCAAATCGTTTGGCACGATAGAACTCGGAATGTTCAATTCCTGAATTACCCATCCCCATTGCTTGGTTAACGAAAAAATCCATATTATCTCCTATCAATCATTATTAATATTTTGCTGTATTGCTTTAACTAGTGAAGTAGTTGATTGGTTATTCTCAATTTGCAATACATAGCCTTGAGCCCTAATTTCATCAATATACTCCACAATCGCATCTATTTGTTCATCACTAAATTGTCCCTGACCATTAATTTGCACAGGAATAAAGATAAACAAATTATCTTGCTGCGGTTTAAAACTAATCGTTTGAACCGTTGACGTATGCGTTCGTACACATACATTTAATACCGGCATAAATTCTGATCTTCTATTATAATGCGTCCAAATTGTGCGTATATTGCCAACATCTTTTACCGTAAAAGTATATTCATCAAGAACCGGCACCTCAGCAAGTAACAAATGCTGAAAATACAACTTTTGGTTGCCCATACTGGCCAAATCAAAGCGATATTTTTCTTCTTCGGGTTCTAAACTGAATTCGCCCTCTTTAGAAGTAAAAATTCGATAATCTCTTTGCTCTAGGCTACTGTCATAGGTAGTCAAAGCCAATGCAATCGAATCAACCGGCTGTTCTTCACTTTCAATTTGATATTGGTACTTAGTACCGATTGCCAATCTCGGCATCGTTATATTAGGGACAAAGTCAGCCGTCTCAATATGCCGCTCTTCCCAGGTAACAACCGCTTTACCAGGAGAAACAATCGCATTTTGATAAAAAAGGTCTTCATCTCTAAAACTAACTTTTGCACCATATAGATAGATATACGCCATATTCTGCGGTCTAAAAAAGAAATGTGCCGTCAGCAGCTTTTTTTCAGTCATTGTGTAACAACTTCCTTCATCATCACAATTGGAGAAACTTGCTCAGAGTCAGCCATAATTTGTTCATTATGCCAAATTAATAGCTGAGACAGGACTTGCAGAACATCTCTGCGTGGTCCAGCAAGAAACTGTTTACTATCATCTTGCGGCAGTTGCAATTTACTCGGGAAAAAGTCATCACTTGCAGATAATTCCCCTGAAAATAATAAGCAGACATAGCGTAAACGACTGTCACTGACCACTGTCTCCCAAGCCGAATTAACTAGCTGCCAATCATTTTGGTTAGCTAACCATTTAACTTCGGCTTGTTTAGCAGTTACACAGTCATTAATCCGTGCTTGCTCATCTTGGGAATAATTCTGACTAGCCAAAAGTAAAAATTGTTTACTCCAAACAGTATCCGTTATTACTTTTGATTCCATATCAAGTGTTAAATACGCTACATAACGCGTATCAGGTTCAGTTAAGCAAGTCATTTCAATATATCTGCCTTCTTCAACAACTGGTGCTGAATACTTAGATACAATGAATTTATCATTTTCATCTGTGAAAATTACACATTGCTTTTCTTGATCCCAATGCCAATAGTGCTCATCGGGACCAAAGCTAACGTGCGTTGGCAGGCCTACAGTATGATCTGGATTCAACCTAATCATTAAAATGGCATTATTTCTGCCCATGTAAATAGTTATCTCGGGCTTGCCTGTTTTGAAAACAAAATCATGCCCCGAACAAAGCGCGATTACTTCATCTTCAGTCATTATTCACCCCCTACTTATGTTTAAACCAGGATTCACCATTCCGATCAGCATACATAAAACGTGATGCTACTTTACGACCGTGACAAATACGTCCTTCAAAAAAAGTATAGGCAATATAATTTACAATTGCCATTTCAAAAATACCAAAATGGGTATTGCCCTGACCTAAATATTCTTGAACAGTATCATCAGTATAAAGCTTCATGAAAATACCCAAAAATTCAAGTAAAGTTTTCCGGGTACCCACAAGAATACCTGCATTTAATAACTGCAGATACTTATTTTTATGAGTAAAATCAGCTAAATAATCTGGCTTCCCATCATCCTCAATAATATACGTGTTTAGGTCATTATATTCATCACCAATATATAATACATTATCTTCAATATCATTGAAAGGGTAGTTCATCATTTCAACATCAGCGACGTCCACCAAAGCTGCCTGATCTATTTCAAAATGCTTCAGTAAATATTTATAAGCAAATTCCCAACGTGAAAAATAAAATTTTACTCCTTGATAAGGATAATGAGCAAACGGCTGACATTCAACTGCCTTCACTAATTGCGGTAGTTCTTGGTCATTTTTAAAGTTGATTAGAATGTCTGTTTCAACACCAAATTTACTTACTGAGGTTGTTAATTGCCGCGAAATTTCAGCGAGATCAACTGCTTTTTCAGGTTCATTGGTTAGATATTCACCAATAACTACATTTTTCATAAAATTATTTTTTCCAATCTCTTAATCTAGTTAAGATAATATTATAGACTTATTTTATCACTAAATTAACTTATTTTTTATTAAATTTTATGCCAAAACAGATTAATAGTTATAATTATCTTCACATAATACATATACTTACCATAATGTTAGACATCTTCATTACTATAATTTAGCTTGCTTAACTAAAGAATTACTAGTCTAAAAATATTTTGCGCAAAAAAATAAAGCGAAGAAATTCGCTTTATTTTAAATTAATTTTTCTTTGTTACTTTTAAACAGATCGGCCACAAAATTGCAGCAATCACGCCCAGCCCTAACCCTGTCCATAGCATTGTCGAGGTGGTAAAGTCAATTCCACGATAAACAGCATCGCGTAAACTCATGACCAATTGGCCCGTTGAGTATTGCAGAATCCCAAATGAACCAAGCGTTGTTAATAATAGCGCTATTGAGGCACCATATTTACCAAAAAGTACCAACAAGATTGCTAATACAAAGCCTAGGATAATTACTAGGATTACATAGTGAAAAATATTAATAACTTGCTCTACCTGCTTATTGTTGGCAGCTAATTCGCGATTAATATTCTGCAAGATGATATGATTAACTGCCTTTTCTGTCTGATTATTCTGTGGCAGCGACAAATTCCGAGCTGTCACTTCGCCATTAGCTTCGTAAGTCACACTAAGATTATACAAGCCCATATAGGACAAATCATGATGATACTGCTTAGGTAATTGATCTAAAACCTTATCTTCCAGCCCCGCACTTTGGGCTAATTTCAATGCATCTTTGAGAGTTGTGCTGCCTGACGCTGTCGCATTTTGATTAATCACAGTACGGGCTAATTCATGAACATCAGTTACGTTAACCGTAACAGGACTTTTAAGCGTCAAGTAGCCACAAACAAAGATAACGACGATAAATACTGCTCGCAGCAGCATTCGCACAACTTTTTTCATCAAAGTATTCTCTCACTCTCTTAACAATCATGGGCACCTGCAGCCAAACAATTACAATCAACCATGTCTGGCGCCGTAGCAGCCTTTTCATTCAATTCTTGCTCAATAGTCGCAATATCTGCCTTGGACAAGGGCATCCCCTTCAAGATTTCGATTAACATTTGGCCCTTGTGCATGTCGCACATGTGATTCATCATCTCAGTTGTTACTTGAACCATCATCTGGTTTTCAGTTACTGTCGCATTATAGACAAAGCGGCGGCCATCCTTGCGCGTCTTTAGCAAACCCTTTTTTACCAAGCGCCCCATCAACGTCTTAATCGTCGATTCGGACCAATTCTTTTTAGCCTGCAGCTGCTTAATGATATCGCCAGTATGGCTTGCTCCCAGCGTCCATACAATCCGCATAACTTCCCATTCAGCTTCAGAAATATTATGTTCTTTAATTTTTTCTGTCATCTTGTCAACTCATTCTACTACAGCACGAGCTTTTTAAGTGCTTTAGCAATTCCGTCATGGTCATTATCATCAGTAACGTAATCAGCGGCGTCCTTTATCTGACCAGTGGCATTACCCATTGCTACCTTACAGAAATTAGGATTACTAAACATTGAAATGTCATTACCTTGATCGCCAAAAACCATTACCTGCCTTTGGTCAATCTTAAGCCGATCAGCGAGCTCCATTAAAGCATTGCCCTTAGACGCACCGACCACATTCAGCTCTACCATACTTGGAAAGCTGCGCACAACATCGTATTTGGCAAAGACCCAATCAGGAATGTTGTTCCATAATTTATCAACTTCAGCTTCACTCTCAGTCATACTAAAGCCAACCTTGTTAAAAGTAAAGTCTTGGGGAATTTCTTCAGCCTTGCGCACCTTAATCGTAGTCAAATTGACAGACGCATTCATTGTTAAGTGGTGTGCGAGGTCGCGATCACATGTCCAGAAGCAATCTGGCGTTTCAAAGTGTAAGTTGACATGTGCTAGCCGCTGCAAACGCAACATATTAGCGAAGTCACGATAGTCCATCTTCATGTCCATCATTACCTTACCTGCTAAGTTTTGAATAACCGCACCATTAAATACAATATTATATTGGTCGCTACCAGATAGTCCGAGCTGCCGATTATACGGCATTACTCCAGACAATGGTCGACCCGTCGCTAATACGACCTTAATTCCTTGACCGCTTATTTGCTTCAAGACCCTTTCGGTTTCCGGCAGGATTTGCTTACCAGTCGTCAGCAGCGTGCCATCAAGATCAACTGCCACTAATTTAATCGCCATAATTTACCTCCCACAGTTTAATTCATTCCCTTTATTATACAAAAAGTCGTAATTACTTACGACTTTTTTCAATAATTATTCTACTGTAACGCTCTTAGCAAGATTGCGAGGTTTATCAACGTCAAGTCCCTTATCCTTAGAGGCATAATAGGCAATCAGTTGTGCGACTACCACTGTAATTAGTGGTGAGAGGTAATAATTTAGTTTAGGTAAGACAACATCATCATCCGGTTTTGCCAATTCCTTAGTGGCAACAGTAATTACGCTGGCTCCTCTGGCAATTACTTCTTGGATATTGCCGCGCATTAGGTCTGCAGTTACTGGATCATTAATTAAGGCAACAACCGGTGTGTCCTTTTCAATTAATGAAATCGTTCCGTGCTTTAATTCTGCAGCTGCAAAGCCTTCTGTTTGAATATAAGAAACTTCCTTCAGCTTCAAAGCTGCTTCAAGAGCTACCGGATAATCAATTCCCCGTCCAATGTAAAACGCATTGCGTGATGGGACGATATATTCATCGGTCAATTGCTTAATATGCTTTTGGTCAGTTAGAATTTGCTCAATTCCTTCAGCAGCAAGACTCAAATCATGAGTTAAATCTAAGTCTCGGGCAGCAGCAATTTGGCGCTTTTCACCAATTGCCTTAGATAAAACCGCTTGGGTAGCAACTTGAGCAATATAAGCCTTAGTTGAAGCAACAGCAATTTCTGGACCAGCTTCTAGTGACATTGAATATGTTGCTTCCCGTGCCAAAGTTGAACCAGGCACATTTGTCAGTGTCAAACTTGGTAAGTTACGCTTAATTGCGGCCTGCAAAACGACACGTGAATCAGCGGTCTCGCCAGATTGTGACAAGAAAATCAAGAATGAATTCTTAGGCATCATTGGGAAGTGGTAACCAGCTTCAGAAGCAAAGCCAACTTCGGTTGGAATTCCCGTGTACTTTTCTAATAAAGCCTTACCGACTAAACCAGCATGGTAGCTTGTTCCTGCCGCAAAAATATAAAACTTCTCGGCTTGAGACAAGGCATCAACGATTTGCGTATCAACTTTAGGCTCACCATTTTCATCAAGGTAATATTGCACTAAGTGGCGCAACACACTTGGCTGCTCAGAGATTTCTTTTAACATGTAAAACTCATAAGTACCCTTTGAAGCAGCATCAGGATCAATGTCTAAATGATGAGGGGTCCGCGTTACCTTTTCACCAGTAATGGTTTCTAATTCATAGCCATCTTTGGTAATGTCAGCAACTTCGCCATCATGCAAGTCAACAAAAGTCTTGGTTTGATCCAGAACTGACAAAGCATCTGAAGCAATAACGTTGAAGTCATCACCTAATCCCAACATCATTGGTGACTTGTTTTTAGCAACATAAATGTGACTAGGGTTAGTGTTGTCAACCAGCAAGATTGCATAAGAACCCCTAATAAGTTGCAGTGCCTTTTTCAAAGCAGTAAAGGCATCAAGTTGCTCATCACGGGCAATTTTACTAATTAATTGAACTACAACCTCAGTATCTGTGTCTGACTTGAGGTCTACTCCTTGTAAGTAGTTATCTTTAAGTTCCTGATAGTTTTCAATGACACCATTGTGAACCATGTAAAAGCGGTTAGTTTCATCAAATTGTGGGTGAGCATTAGCTGTAGTTGGCTTACCATGGGTTGCCCACCGTGTATGACCAATACCAACTTGTCCTTGCTCATCTGGAGTCATTTCATCTTTCAAATTCTGAATCCGGCCAACTGTCTTGGTCAGATATTCGTTGCCTTGAAGGTCATTAAGATAAATTCCAGCTGAATCATAGCCACGGTATTCTAAGTTAGTTAGGCCGCTGAGAACAATTTCTCTGGCTGATTTACCAACAATTCCAACAATTCCACACATGTTTTTCTCCTTTGGTCTAGTTCGATTTTTTAAGATTGATTAAATTCAAATTTATAGCTACAGAAGGAATATTAGTCTATTTATAGAGATTGGTCAAGTATGAAATTTGATAATTGGTATAGACTAAGGCAAGGATAGTCTATCATAGCAAAAAAGAAGCAGAGAAAAATATTTTTCTCTGCTTCTTTTTAATTTCAAATTTTAGATACCCATTTCTTGTTCAACAACATCGGTAATGCGTTTAACATAAGCATCAGTTTCTTCTTGAGTTGGGCCTTCAGCCATCACCCGCAAGAGTGATTGCGTACCAGATGGCCGAACCAGAACGCGGCCTTCACCCGCCATATCAGCTTCAACTTCCTTGATTACATCAAGGATTGGTTGGTGCTCACGCCAGCTCTTCTTGTCATCAACAGGAACATTAACTAGACATTGTGGGTATTCCTTAAAGTCAGCTAATAGCTCGGTCAATGACTTACCAGTTCTCTTCATAACTAGCATCAAGTGCAAACCTGTCAGCATTCCATCACCAGTGTTGTGATAATCACTCATGATAACATGACCTGATTGTTCACCACCAAGGTTATAACCGTTGGCACGCATTTCTTCAGAAACATAACGGTCGCCAACTTGAGTGCGGACGTTTTTAATGCCCTTTCTTTCAAGTGCCTTAGTAAAGCCAAGATTACTCATCACAGTAGTCACGATTGTATCGTTCTTGAGGCGGCCGCCATCAGCCATATAAGTACCCAAAACATACATAATATGGTCGCCATCAACCTCATTACCGTTTTCGTCAACAGCAATACAGCGATCAGCATCCCCATCAAAGGCCAAGCCCAATTGAGCACCTTGCTTAACTACTTCTTCTTGCAATTTTTCAGTATGGGTTGCACCAACACCATCGTTAATGTTCATTCCGTTTGGATGGGTAGCAATCGTGGTAAAATCAACGCCACAATCTGCAAATAACCGTGAAATCAATCTACTTGCGGCGCCATTAGCACCATCAATCACGACTTTAATTCCGTCAAGGTCTTCTGGAATTGTGTTTTCAATAAATTGCAGGTACTTGGAACTACCCTCATGAAAGTCGGTTACTGTACCTAAGCCTTCAGCTGATGGCCGCGGCAAAGTATCTTCCTTAGCATCGATTAATTTTTCAATTTCGCCTTCCATTTCGTCAGACAACTTCAAACCATCACTACCAAAGAACTTGATACCATTATCTTGAACTGGATTGTGTGATGCTGAAATCTGCACACCAGCATCGGCGCCTTGAGCACGTACTAAGTAAGACAAGCCCGGTGTAGTAATAACACCAACTTCCAAAACTTCAATACCAACTGATAGTAAGCCTGAAATCAGTGCATATTCAAGCATCTGTCCTGACATTCGAGTATCGCGAGAAACCAAAACCTTAGCTTGCTGGTCCTTGGCCTTATTTTTTGTCAAAACATAGCCGCCATCACGACCCAACTTAAACGCTAATTCTGGAGATAAATCTTGATTTGCGACTCCACGTACACCATCGGTACCAAAATATTTTAACATTAAAAACAACCTTCCTTTTCTAGCTTTCGATTATTTAGAATCATTTGTATTTGCAACTTTAATTTGTACACTCACCTGCGAGCTACTTGCCTTAATAACATCTTTTGGCAACTTTAATGTTACCATCTTGGTAGTTGAAGCATTAACACCACTCAAATCAACAGGAACTGTTAATTCTTTAATCTTACTCAATGTTGATTGATTGCCATAAATAGTCACGTAATCATTTTTAGCTGTTAATGAGTAGACCTTATTAGTATTTTCATGCTTAGGTACCAATTCTAACTTGACCTCTTTTTTGGCAATTGAAATTGGTAACACTACCTTAGCTGTTGCCGGTTCAATAATCACGTTGAGTTGCTGTCCCTTACGGTCTTCGGCAATCAGATTAACCTGACGTTCAAACGGATGATTAATACCATTCGGCAAAACGGCTTTAGCAATAATTTGGTCAATCTGATCAACCTCACTGCGCGCCCCTGTTACTTCAACTTGTTGCGGGTTAACAGTTGCCTTGCCCAACTTATAACCGTGTGCCACAGCAGTCTTATTATACTCTATTTGAACAGGCATTGTCGTCGATTTTCGTCGTTGAATATTTACATGCACGGTCTTTGGACTAATTGTATATGCCAATTGTTTGTTTAACCCACTAACATGCACGCGAACATCGTGTTCACCAATACTTTTATTCGTTAAATCAATGTAGGCACGGAAGTTTTGGGTATTAATCGTTGAAGTAACCAAAGCGTTAGATCCCTCTAATGTAACACTAACCTTGGCTGGATAACCCACAACATAGTAATTATCAGTATCAACTGAAACCTGCAGCGGTACCTTGACGGTTCGAGTTTGAGTAGCTGTCTGTTTAGTCCGATCTGACTGCCCCTGAGTCATGAAACCCTCTTGGGTATAATTAACATAAATGACTAACAAGACCGCAATCAGTAACGAGACAAGACGAATAACCCATGACTTATGCCAAAAATTCTTCATCGATCAGCACCCCACTTCCAGATTTTACCCAATATCTTTTGGTACCACTTGGTATTCTTTTCTTTTTTGGGTACAAGCTCTGCTTTAAGGTATTTCAAGTATTCGTCGCGACTCAAATCAAGTAAGAAGCGACCATTGCGGGTAATCGTTACGCCACCGGTTTCTTCTGATACTACAATGGTAATGGCATCCGTTACTTCGGAAATCCCGACAGCTGCGCGGTGCCTAGTTCCCAAACGCTTCGGGATCATCGTACTATCTGATAGTGGTAAATATGCAGCAGCCACGGCAATTTGGTGGTCTTGATTAATGATTACCGCCCCATCATGCAGCGGTGTATTCGGAATAAAAATGTTAATTAATAATTCGCCGGTAACATCAGCGTTCAGCTTAATACCAGTTTCAATATAATCATCAAGTCCGGTTTCCTGTTGAATCGTAATTAGGGCCCCAATGCGCCTCTTGGACATATACTGAATTGCCTTGTCTAGTTCCTTGATGAACTTAATCGACTCATCACGCGCGCTTTCTTCACGGCCACCAAAAATCGGCAGCCGACCTAAATGTTCAAGACCACGCCGGATCTCTGGCTGAAAAATTACGATAATTCCAACAACTGACCACGACACAATCTGATCGATTAGCCACGTGGTCGTATGCAGCTGCAGGACACCGGCAATAATCCGAACAATAAAAATCAGCACAATTCCCTTAGCCAGCTGCACCGCCTTGGTTCCTCTAATCAAAATGATTAGGTGATAAACCAAAAACCAAATAATCAAAACATCGAGCACCAACGAAAAGTTACTCCACGTAAAGATATTTGTTAGATTAAAATGCATAAATACTCCTTTCTGATAGGATATTCTTAATCAGCTTTCTGACCAATAATTCTAACCTCAGTTTGTAAGTCAATGGCAAATTTTTCTTTGATAACTTTCTGAATTAAGTGAATCAAGTCTAGGTAATCCGTTGCCGTCGCGCCACCCTTATTAACAATAAAGCCGGCGTGCTTAGTTGAATCTTGTGCACCACCAATTTGGCGTCCTTGTAAGCCAGCTTGAATAATCATTGGCCCAACGTAATGTCCCGCCGGTCTCTTAAAGACACTACCACAAGACGGATACTCAAGCGGTTGCTTATAGCGCCGCAACGCATTTAAATAATGCATGTTAGCTAAGATTGGTGCCTTTGGTGCAGGGGTTAGCTCAAAGGTAGCTGCTATTACAATATCGCCAGTTTCTTGTATTAGCGAGTGCCGGTAAGAAAACTGCATTTCATCCCTATTATAAGTTCTTAATTCACCAGTGCGGGTCAGAACTCGAACGGACTTCACTGCTTCACAAGTCTCACCGCCATAGGCGCCAGCATTCATGAAGACAGCACCACCGACACTACCGGGAATTCCGGCCGCAAACTCTAATCCACTTAAGCCAGCATTAGCGGCAGTAAATGCAGTATCAACAATTCGCGCGCCAGCTTGTGCTGTTACCTGATCGGCCGTTACCGTAATCTGCTTCATCTCTGTTAAAATAAGCACTAATCCAGCAATTCCGCCATCACGAATAATCAGGTTTGACGCGTTGCCAATTACCGTTAAGGGAAGTTTTGTCTCTTGTGCAGCCGTTACTAGCTGCGTTAATTCTGTTTCATTCTTGGGAAAAGCAAGATATTGCGCGGGACCACCAGTTTTAGTAAATGTATATTTACTGAGTGGAACTTGCTCTTTAATGTCAATTCCATACTTTTTTAAATTCAATAATTCCAAAGCTAAACGTCCCTTCAATTACATCTTGTTATATTTTACCGCATTAATCTGCTGGCTTCATCCTATGTTATACTAAAATTAAGTTTTTAAGGAGAAAAAATGAACTTTATCGCAATGGACTTTGAAACTGCCAATCATCATCCCGAAAGTGCCTGTTCACTAGCATTGGTGATGGTGCGGGACAATCAAATTGTCGACCGGTTTTATACTGTAATCAATCCGCAGATGCCATTTGATGCACGCAATATTCAGATACACGATATTACGGCAGCTGATGTAGCAGATGCACCAACAATGGCTGAGGTCTGGCCGCAAATTAAGGCTCTGTACCAACCAGGAATGCTAGTTGCTGCTCATAATGCCCGCTTTGACACCAATGTCATGCGCCAAAGCTTGGCCCGCTATGATATTCAAGAACCGCATTATTTTGTCATTGATACCCTGCAAACCAGCAAGTTATTTGAACCCCAGCTTAAAGACCATAAGCTGGACACAGTTTCTAACGCGTTAAATGTTGAATTATGGCATCACCATAATGCCCTCAGCGACAGCGAGGCTTGCGCCGGCATCTTAATCGCTCAAAATAAACAATTCGGTGATGAGGCAATTAAAAATTTGGTTTATCAAATATAAAATAACCTTGATAATTTTCGCTATCAAGGTTATTTTGATCCAACAAATTCGGATATTGATTTTTAATTATCCAGCTCCACTTTAGTTAATAACTGCGATGGTAACTCATTAGGCGCTTTTGCCAATAATTGATGATAATGCTTAATCAATAGCTGTGCCAGCACGATTACAACTTCTTCCCTAGTTCCTGAAATTAGCTGCGAACTAACCGTTAAATTTTTAGTTAATAGCTCTTGCCCAAGTATTGCCATTCCCAGCAAGACAATGCCCACCTGCTTTATCCGTTCGTTAGCATAAATTTCTTGCCAAACTCGCTTAATTAAGGCCCAAGAATCAGCCTGCACGTTATCTAACCAATGTACAACACAATTATTATTTAGCGCATAGGTCTCAATTGCAGCTCTATTCGGATTATTGACCATAAAAATAACCCGTTGATTTGCTAAAACAGGCTTTTGTTCTATTTGATTGGTAAACGTGAAATTTTTATACAAAATATAGCGTTTATTAGGATCGACCGCATTTTCTAAAATAAAATAGTGGTCATTGGGTTCCCTAGGCAATAAATATTTAGCAGTAATGCGGGTCTGATCCCAGTTTTTCAAAATAATTAGTTGCTCTCGTTCATCAAACTCCCAATAGCGTTCTTCCGGATAAAAACCAATTTTGGAAGGAAACAGCAGCCTATGATCTTGAGCAAAAATCACCGTTAAGTACGCTGCCTCTTCTGACATCAATACAACTGACCAGTTGCCATTATCTAGTTTGGACTGAAAGTTAAAGACTCGATCACTAACCAACTGCAAAAATTCATGTTCATTCACACTAGTACCTCACTTATCATTTGTGCTTAAACCAAGCAGATGAAGCTCGTTCAAAATATTGAAAACGTGTCACCACTTGACGGCCATGACGTAAACGATCTGTAAAACACTGGTAAGCAACATAATTTACTAATGACATCTCATAATTACCTAAATGCGCCTCATCTGGATGAACTGTCTGTTCGTATGCATCCTGAACATATAATTCAGTTAAAATTCCCAAAAATTCTAGTAAAACCTGCCGCGTCCCCACTAATACTCCAGCATTTAACAATTGTAAGTGACAATTTTGCTGGATAAATTGTGCTAAATAGCGCGGCTTTGAATCATTTTTAATAATTTCTGTCTGTAAATCGACGCCTTCATCGCCAATATATAAGGTGTCCTCTTGAACATCCGCAAACGGATAATTCATCATCTGAACATCGCCGGCATCAACTAAGGCAGCTTTTTCAATTTCTGGATGTTTTAGTAAATATTCAAACGTAACTTCCCACCGCAAAAAATAAAACTTATCACTGGGATAATGGGAAAATGGCTCCACATTAATGATTTTTTGCAATGGCGGTACAGCATTCTCATTTTCAAAATTAATTAATGTATGTAATTCTAGGCCAAAGCGACTAGCTGATGCATACAATTTTTGCGTCTTTTTAATGATGTCAATGTTATCTAAAATTTCATTACTTTGAGCATTGTACATTTTAGTAAAAAACTGTGCGATTACCACATTTTTCCCCACGACAAATACTCCTAGCTAATAATTACTTGATCTAACAATTCAACTGGGGTGTGCAACTCTTGAGTGCCAGTTAATTGCTCATGATAATGTTTAATTAACAATTGCGACAGGACCACAATAACATCACCCTTTGTACCCGAAACAAATTTAGCATCATCTTCTTGATAGCTAAGAGTTAACTTATCCGTCAAAACCTGTTTAGTATCTGGATAGCCACTGAAGTATACGCAAATATTTTTAAGCGTGAAATCATCTGTTATTGCTGTCCAAACCTCATTAACGAAGTCCCACTCATCTTTAGCATAAAGATACTTAATCTCACAGCACTCATCAACTGAATATTGCTCAATGTTAGTCCTAGTTTCATCATCTTCTAAGTCATCCTTCAAAAAAATAACTCGTTGACTATTTAAAACACTGGGTGAACTATCCTGCTCATCAAAATCATAGTTTAAATGGGTAACGTATTCTTTGGTCGGATCAGCCGCATTCTCTAAGACAAAGCAATAATCATCCTGTTTATTCGGCAACAAGTATTTAGCAACAACGCGTGTTTGCTCCAAATTTTTTAAAATGATTGCTTGCTCTTGTTCGTCAAATTCCCAATAGCGTTCCTCAGGATAAAAACCAACTGGTGCTGAAAACTTTATTGTATGATCGCGCGCAAAAGTAACTGCTAAATACCCACCTGGATACATTCGTACCATGACCCAATTACCATTATCCAGTTTTACTCGGTAATTAAATGTCTTATGTTCAAAGCGCTGCAAAAATTCTTGTTCGTTCATTTTAATTACCCCCTACTTATACTTAAACCATGCCTTACTATTACGTTCATAATATTTATAGTGTGTAGTAACTAAGCGGCCGTGACACACATGTTCTGGGAAAAATTTGTAAAGAATATAGCAGGCAATGCCCATCTCAAAATCTCCTAGATGAGCTTGTTCCGGGAAGAATTTTTCATTCACAGCATCTTCAGCAGTCAATTTAACCATCACAGCCAAGAACTCAAGCAGCATTTCCCTTGTACCGACAAGAACACCTGTATTCAGTAATTGTAAATGCCGATTTTTGCTAATAAATTCTGATAAATATCCCGGCTTAGCGTCGTTAGTAATAGTTGTGCCTGTAAGATCATTATCTTCATCACCGACATACAACATGCCACTTTTTACTTGCTCAAAGGGATAATTCAACATTTCTACATCACTAGCATCAACTATGGCAGCTTTTTCAATTTCAGGATGCTGTAATAAATATTCAAAGGTAACTTCCCAACGCAAAAAACGCCCTTTATTACTTGGATAATTAGCAAACGGCTCTACCTGAATTATTTTTTCTAGGGACGGTGGCGTTATCTTATTTGAAGAATTAACTAATGTATGTAATTCTATGCCAAACTTTGCTGTCGACTCATACAAATCATGAGTCTTTTCAATGATATCAACTTCTTCAAGATCTTGATCTGTTTTTTCATCTGGTATCTTGGTCAGAAATTGTGTAATAACAACATTTTTCCCCATTTGTGACTCCTATTGTAATTAGTCATCCTAATACTCTTAATATCTATAATTTCAGCTTGCCAATTAAGACAGCCTTCAAAGATTAATATTAAATTATAAGTATTTCTTCAATTATCTTAATCACGATATATTTACTATATTATTATAGATAATTTATAATTACTTATGCATGATAGTGTATATTATAAACCACCAAAATAACGACTTGCAATACAAATTTCTTTATTTAGTAATATCTATGAGAGCAACTTAAAAGCAGAGCTGAAATTAATCAACTCTGCTTTTGGTATATTATTTAATTTTGGCTAATATTTCATTAACCCAAGTTTGATTGCGCTCACCTTGCGGTTTAAATTCAATTAGCCGCTTAGTTGAATTCCAACTATCATCCACGCGACTAATTACTAACTGCAGATATTCACTAGGCAGATCGGACTTAATTACCTGTGGCCACTCAATCACGACTAATCCAGGTTCTGCCAAATAACTATTTAAATCAATCGAGGACAAGTCATCATTTTCTAAACGATAAAAATCCATATGAAACAACGGCAATTTTGCTTCGCGATACTCACGCACAATGGTAAAAGTCGGGCTCTTCACCGGCCGCTTAACGCCTAATGCACGGCCAATACCCTGCGTTAACGTCGTTTTCCCCGCTCCTAGGTCACCATTCAATAGCAGTAAGTCGTGCGGCTGCGCCGTTTGGGCAATTGCTGTTCCGATTTGCTGCATTTCAGCAGCGGAATTAACTTCTAATTTCATTATTTTTGCTCATCCCCCAAAAGCGCCTGGGCAGCAGTCAAGATTGCCATATTATAAATGTCTTGGCTGCTGGCACCACGCGATAAGTCATTGACCGGTGCGGCAAGTCCCTGCAAAATCGGACCAATTGCCGTAAAGTTACCTAGACGCTGGGTAATTTTGTAAGCTAAATTCCCTGACTGCAATTCTGGAAAGATAAAAATATTCGCTTGCCCCTTGAGTGCGGAGTCTGGGGCTTTTGTTGCTGCAACTTCTGGTACATAAGCCGCGTCAAACTGCAATTCACCATCGGCAATAATCTCAGGATGCTGCTGGTGGAACAACTCGTTAGCTTCTTGCATCTTATCAACCATTTCGCCCTTAGCAGAACCCTTAGTTGAAAAACTCAAGAATGCTACCTTGGGATCAATATCAATTAACCGCGCTGTTTGCACAGATTGGTAAGCAATTTCGGCCAAAGTGCTGCTGTCAGGCTCAATATTAATTGCACAATCGGCAAAAACGTACTTTTCGCTGCCGCGCTCCATAATGAAACTTCCAGAAACTCGGTGCATTCCGTCAGCTGCATGAATTAATTGCAAAGCTGGACGAACAGTATCGGCTGTTGAATGTGCCGCACCTGATACCATCCCGTCAGCCGCACCCATTTTCACAAGCATCGTACCAAAATAATTAGGATCTTGCAGCTGCTGGGCAACTTCTTGCTGCGTAAAGTTTTTACCGCGAGCAGCAAGAAACGCTGCTGCCATCTCATCTTGGTGTGTGTAAGCCGGAATATCGACTACAGTTACTGCGCCAAGGTCGATTTCGGTATCTTGAGCAATTTGGGCAATTTCTTGCTGATTACCCAACAAAATCGGTTCAATTATTTTTTCCTGCGCTAACCTGCTAGCCGCTGCAATTACCCGCTTATCGGTTCCTTCTGGAAAAACAATCCGGTAACTTTTCTGACTTGCCTGTACCTTATTTTTTAATAATTCAAAAACACTCATTATCTTCACCTATGCTAAATCTGCTTGAGCAACTGTCTGCGGCAATTGCCAATCTATCGGCGTTTCACCAAACTTTTTCAATGCGGTATTACACCGTGAAAATGGCCGTGACCCAAAAAAGCCACGATCAGCTGAAAATGGACTTGGATGAGCTGATTTAATCACAAAATTCTTCTCTTGGTCAATTAATGGGATTTTATTTTGTGCAAATCTACCCCAGAGAATAAAAACAACCTGCCCCCGATCACTCAAAGCCTTAATCGCTGCATCTGTTACTTGCTCCCAGCCCTTGCCTTGATGACCATTAGCATGACCATAAGGAACTGTCAAAACGGCATTTAGTAACAATACACCTTGATCTGCCCACTTTTTTAAGTAACCATGATTAACCGGTTGACAGCCCACATCGTCGTATAATTCACGATAGATATTTTGTAATGACGGCGGCAGATTAATTCCCGGCATCACCGCAAAACTCATCCCCGTTGCCTGACCGGGATTATGATATGGGTCTTGCCCCAAAATAACTACCTTAGTCTGCTTATACGAGGTTAACTTAAAAGCCGTAAAAATATGATACATATCGGGAAAGATTTGCTTAGTCGCGTATTCCTTCTTTAAAAAGTCATGCAGTTGATGATAGCCATCACTTGCAAATACCGGTGCTAAAACCTCATCCCAATCATTACCAATAAACCGTTTCATTATTATGTAGCCTCTCTTCCATTAACTTCAATGTTATCATGAAACCACGCGCTGATGGCAACAAAATTCGTTAAATTGGCAATAATCTTCATCCCATTCTCCTTAAAAAGTACGGTTAATGTTTTTACGATATGTTAATATTGATTTAAAGAAGTAATTAGTTATTACCTAAGGGAGGATTGAATTTCACTTTGATTAAATTAGTAGCCTGCGACCTTGATGGCACGCTATTTAACAGCAAAGTAACCATTTCTGACGAAAATGTTGCCGCCATTCGTGCTGCTCAAGACAATGGCATTGAGTTTCTAGTTGCAACAGGTCGGGCACCCAAGCAATCACAGGCAGTTATTCGCAATTACGGACTGCAAACTGGCTTCATCAATATTAATGGTGCCTTGGTTTACGATGCAAATAATACTTTGCAAGTTAAGCATGTTCTACCCAAGCAAAAAGTAATTGCTGCTGCTAACATTCTGCGTAAAAACGATATTTATTTTGAAATCGTAACCGCCGACCATATTTATTCCGAGGATATTAGCAAACGTGTCTTCAATTTGGCTCACTCATTAATTGCCCTTAATCCCGGATTATCTTTTAAAAATGCAGTTGCAATTTCCGGTGGCAGTAATGCAATGTTAAGTATGACTTTAGTTGATAGTTTTGAGGAGCTTTTGCTTGATCCGAAGATTGAAGTTATGAAAATAATTGGCTTTGATAGTCGCGGACCCGCTTTATTAACCAAAATCAAGCAGAAACTGGCACTTATTGACGATCTTGCAATTACCTCCAGTTCTGACATCAACATTGAAATCAATGACATTCATGCTCAAAAAGGAACTGCCTTACTCGAATATGCCAAGAAAAAGGGCTTTAAACGTGATGAAGTTGCTGCAATCGGCGATAATTTAAATGATGAAAGCATGATTCGTGACGCTGGTGTCGGTGTAGCAATGGGGAATGCTGTTCCCCAAATCAAAGAACTTGCACAAATCGAAACCAAAACTAATAACGAAGACGGTGTCGGCTATATTTTAAGGAAGTTTATCAAAGATAATGCTAAAGAATAGAGGTATTATAGATGCGCTACTTATTAGAGTTAAGTCAAGAATCCGAATACGGACAGATCCCTGTTGCTGACGAAAACGGACAAATTCAGTATATTATTCAAGGAAATTTAGATAATCCTAATCACACCTTATATTTAAAGACGCGCAATCATGAAGAAATCGGTCGGCTATACGCTGACGGCAATGGCCTTATTTCTTCATTTACTATTGATGTCGTCAACCATTCGTTAGTTAAAGTTAAGCGCCTCAACAGCCGCATGACCAATTTGTTTTACCTGACGCGGCTCAATTACCTTGTCACTGGCAGCATTAAAAACGGCAGCTACAAATTTCTCTTCGGCATTAAAAAAGTAGCCACCGTCAAAACTAAAGTCGGTAAACCTGGCGTCATCCTAACTTGTGATATTACACGTCCAGAAGATGTTCCCTTTATTTTATTAAGTGCCACACTCTTTACTCAGTGGCACACAACACCGTTAAAATTGCCAACCTTCCCGCCAATTGGGCGCAAAGTCAATGTTAATTTGAATTAACCAAAAAAATAAGCTAGAACTATTAAGTTCTAGCTTATTTTTTAGTCTTCGGTAACTGGCATTTTACTTTTTGGGATATAGTCAATATGCTTGACAAATTGCCCCTTATGCTTAATGACAACATATTTTTGATTGGCATCATAACCACCAAAGTTTTCAAGCTTATACCGTAACTTATGGCCGTCTTTATCAACTGCCTGAATATTACGGTAATCTTGCGTACCCTTAGGCACTTCAGCGTAGTCAATTCTCATTGAGATAAACGGATTAAAGTAATCGATGACTTCATCCACAATTGGTATATGACTTATCATGATAAATGCAACTAGAGCTACGATGACAATCACACTATTTAAGAAAAACTTTTCAATATGCTTCATTTTCGTCTCCGTCAAAAAATTTAGTGTTATATATAAATAATACAGTGTTGATTATAAATAAAATAGCATGTCTATCATAGATTGTCAATATTTATTAAAATAATACAAGCAAAACAAAAATTACAATTAATAGTGATTTTTGATTTAATTGGTAAAAGTGCCATAGTTCATTCATCACCAGCATGATTATCATAAATAAAATGATGAACAGTAATGTAGTTAGCGAACAATACTTTCCTAGCAAAACAAGTGTTGTCACAAATAAAAAGCTAGCGTCTACAACAGTAAAAATGACTATTTTGATTCCAATGGCAGAACATAATTGTCCCAGATTTTTGAATCTGATCCGAACAAAACTTTGCTCTAAAAAATTATCAGATATTTGGTCATACACGAGCAAAATTGAAAACCAATAAAATAAATTGGTCGCAAATACACCAATTGTCTTAGTTGCTGATACTAGCGGCTGACCGGTATTACCTACTTCCCGTACAGTGAAGCCCCAAACAATTGTTACAACTAAAATTAATAATAAATTCTTGCAAGTTTTCTTAATCATGGTCCCCTCGCAGCACTAGTACATGAATAATTAAAAATTCAACAAGAAGCCATATTACACTAATATAGTTATTAAGTAATGAAATTAATGAATTAGAATTTAAGAATAATTCTGTTCCTGGTAAAAAAGCAAAATGTTGAAGAAATGGCAAGTTTACCTTCAGAATTGCAAATAGGCAACAGCAAAAAATCAATCCACCTATAAATGTAATCATCAATTTCTTGAAATATAATTGAAGTAATGTGAATAGTACTAGCCAAGAATAAATATCTAAGACTTGCAGCCATATCAGCATTAAATCCTTGATTGTAATTACAAAAGTTAGCTTGATTCCTAAAAAAATTGCCGCAAAAACTGATGCTAAGAAAAAATCCAACTCCAAGATTAAAGCAAAAATAAATTCACCAAAAAGATAACCATCAATCAAGGATTTTTTGTTGCCTAGTCTTATTTGTAATACATCACCAAATCCCGTACCAATAACTCTAGTAATATCAAAGCCAACAAATAATGTCGTCACTGGAAGGACAAATAAAGATAACTCAGTACTAACCGCTGTATTACAAAAAATCATTATCATGTTCATTTTTGCATGGAGGTTACAATTATTTAAAAACGAGTAAACAAACGCTGCCAGCAAAATCGTTGCTAATGCCAGCTTTAACAAATTTCTGTAACTTGTTTGAATAATAAATTTATTCACTCACACTCAACTCTTTATCTTTGATTTGCCATTTTCGATTACAAATTTCATTAAAACTATCATCATGAGAAACAATAATCCATGTTTTATCGGGCTTTTCGTGATGTATGTTAGTTATTAAGTCAATCAGTTTTATCTTCGAAGTCTTATCAAGACCATTAAGTGGTTCATCAAGCAAAATAAGTTTTTCATCTTCCATCAATGCTTGCGCAAGACCTAATTTTTGATTCATTCCCAAAGAATATTTTTTAACTTTTGTTTTATTTTCTGGATCTAAACCGACTAATTGCATGTATTGTTTGACGGTCGACACGTCAATCTTATGCTTTATTTTAGCTAATGCACACAAATTCTCTAAGCCGCTATAGTTACCGATAAATTGTGGTGCATTAATCATTACCGCAGTATCGGAAGCAAACTTGCCCTTTGATAGTTCCTGATTAAAAACACTTACTTTCCCATTATTAGGTCGCAGTAACCCACAAATTACTTTTAACAAAGTAGACTTACCTGTACCATTATCACCGTTTAATAAAATCAAATCACCAGCATTAACAGTCAAGTTGACATTAGTTAAAAGAACATTTTTGCGAAATTGTACTTCAACATTTTCAAGAGTAACTACATTCATTATTAATACTCTGTCCTTTCATGAAATTTATTCAATCCATAAATAATTACAATTTCACAAATAACCGTCACAATTATTAAAATAATCGGTTGTAACAATTGATTTGGCTTTGTAGCAGTAGTAAATATATTTAACAGATTAATTGGCATATCAGCTTCAGGCAGAATTTTTAGCATAAATAAAAAAATCGGCAAAAAGAAATTAAGTAATATTGCTAACGCAAATACCTGCCACTTTTTCTTCAAAAACAAATTACAAATTAGTGGTAACAGAATTATGCCAAAATCTACTACCACCGTCACCAGCAACAGACCAACGGTCCCCAAAAAACTTCCGCTGAAACCAATTAACCCGGTTTTAATAGGTAGAATTGGATTACTACCATTGAAAATTAGAAGCAAAATATATGATACTAACCAACTCACAAATACAAAGCTAACAGTAATTACAAAGCTATTTTTTATTTGCTCGAAAATAATATTATGTTTGCTGCGCAACAATGACCATTCTCTAAAACTAGTAAACCAATATGGTGTTGCTATTTGATAACCAAGAAAGATAATTATCACGGGAATAAAGTTATATTCAAAGTAGATTGGAGAAAAATTCCCTTCTATTGCCCGATAATATAATGGATAACCAACCGCAATCTTATTATTTACAATCAAAACAAGTGCGGCATAAATAATGATGGCAGTTGTAAAAATCAGCCAACTAATCTTATTTACACCACGATATTGATTAATTTTGCTCATAACTGAGCTCCTTCATTCTTAAAAAAACAACGATTCTCTGATGAGAACCGTTAAACCTGCATCAAGGACGCCATTCTAAATGACCTGTGGTAGTACGTAGATTATATCGATTAGTTTGAAATACTGCCTTAATTTTTGATCCTTTAGCATCAGTTTCTACATATTGAGCATATTTATTTCTAGCCTTAAAAGTTTTCCAACTCCCAATTAATTTATTACCTGTATTAGCAATATTACCAACAATCTGGTATTTATTTTTACTAGCTTTTAAGCCCTGTGTATTGCTAGTAGCTTTACGCTTTTTCGTTGCCCACCAAGTTCTTCCTGCTCTAGGTAAAGTTATGTCTTCACCATACCACTTATGAGCAGCCGATACTGTTACTGGTGCTATTAGTGAAGCAGCAACAAAAATAGCAGTTAAAAATTTAACAAATTTATTTTTCATAATATCATTTCACCTTTCAAGAATTATTATTTAGCTATCTAATATACCATACAAATAATTTCAACAATTCATTCACAGTAATACCCCTTTCTGCTAATAAGCAAGCATTATTTCTAAAGCTTTTTCTGTATACGGTGTTAATCATATCTCAGTTATTTTTAAAAGTCTGTGCAAAATTTGCACACGTTTAAAATTATAAAATAATTTAGTATAATTATTATATATTAATAATAAAAAGGATGATATATATTTATGAATACATTTGGTGAAACTATCCGACAATTACGTTTATCACGCTCAATTAGTCAGGAGGAGTTAGCTGAAGGATTATTTGATCGCAGTACCTTATCTAAGATTGAATCAGACAAAGTGTACCCTTCACGGGAGAATGCTAACGAAATGATTTCCCGTCTTAGCTTAGGCCTAAACGAATTTGAATATGTTCAACGGAATTATTTACCTACAAAAAAGAGTAAAATTTTGTATGAACTGCTCAATTTACAAACTAGTACTGAAACTGACAAAATTAAAAAAATCATTGCAGACTGTTCTGCTACTAACGATAACGATCTCAAACGAATATCTTTAGTATTAACAGCACTTTTATTACTAAATAAAAAAGATGGTTTAGAACCAGCTAAAAAACTGGTTCAACCTATCTGGAACGACTATTTAAGCAAGATTAAAATTCTAACAATTACCGATATTTGCTTGTTAAACATGATTGCCTATGCTTTTGACTATGAAACTGACAAGCAAATCATTAGTAAGATTTTATATACAATCAATAACTACTATCCTTTTTTAAAATCATTAAAATGTAGCGTTCTAATTAATCTAAGCAATTTGCACATTGATGAAGAAAATTATCAAAAAGCAAAGGATACTTTAACTCAAGCTGACAAATTAGCACAAGAAGTTGGTCAATATGATAAGTCACTTCTCTGCCGTTCTGAAATTGCTCTTTGTGACCAAAACTATAAGCAATCTTTATATTATGCTGACTTACTTGATAAAATCGGCGCCACCACTGTTGCTCAGCCACTTAAGGATGAAATTACCAATAAACAGTTGCACAATTAAATACTCCAAACTAAAAAACCAGCCACTGCTTATTTGCAGTAGCTGGTTTTTAAATATTATTAGTCTTGGTAATTAACCAAAGCCAAGAATGAATCTGGCTTGAGGCTAGCGCCACCGACTAAACCACCATCAATATCAGGTTTAGCCATTAATTCCTTAACATTGTCAGGGTTAACGGAACCACCATATTGAATGCGAACATTTGCGGCAGTTTCTTCATTATAAAGGTTCTTAACTGTGTCGCGAATTGTCTTACACATTTCTTCGGCTTGGTCTGAACTAGCAGTCTTACCAGTACCAATTGCCCAGATTGGTTCATAAGCAATTACTAAACTAGCAACTTGCTCAGCTGACAAGCCTTTTAAAGCTTCCTCAATTTGACCAACTACCCATTCTTCTTGCTGGTTAGCCTCACGTCTTTGTAGTGATTCACCACAGCAGATGATTGGTGTAATACCATTAGCAAGCAAAGCCTTAGCCTTCTTGTTAATGTCTTCGTCAGTTTCGTGGAAGTAACCGCGCCGTTCTGAGTGACCGATAATGCAGTAATCCATACCCATTTCTTTTAGAACTTTAGGTGAAGTTTCACCAGTAAAGGCACCTTCATCTTCAAAGTAGGCATTTTCTGCACCGACTTTTAATTCTGAACCCTTAGCAGCTTTTCTTAAAGCATCAAGGTCAACAGCTGGAGCACAGATCAAGGCTTCAACTTTAGTAGATTCTGGCAACTTACCCTTAACTGCATCAACAAATTCAGTTGTTTGTTCTGGATTCATGTGTAATTTCCAGTTACCAGCAATAATTGGTGTACGCATAATAATAACGTCCTCTCCTCAATTTACTTGTCTGAAATGCAGGCAATTCCTGGTAATTCCTTACCTTCAAGGTATTGCAAACTAGCACCACCACCAGTTGAGATGTGAGTAATCTTAGGTGCAATTCCTAATTGCTTAGCAGCGGCAGTTGAGTCACCACCACCAATGATAGTTGTGGCATCTTTAAGTTCTGCCAAAGCTTTACCAATTTCTAAAGTACCGTTAGCAAAGTTGGACATTTCAAAGGCACCCATTGGGCCATTCCAAACAACTGTCTTAGCATCTTTCAAGATTTCCTTGAACTTCTCAACAGTCTTAGGACCAATATCTAAGCCCATCATATTGTCAGGAATATCGTCACCAACAACTTCACGAGAAGCATCATTTGAAAATTCAGTTGCGGCTAAGTTATCTACTGGCAAAACAATCTTACCATCAGCTTCTTTGAGTAATTGTTTAGCAAGATCAACCTTGTCTGGTTCAAACAATGACTTACCAATGTTGTGTCCTTGAGCAGCTAAGAATGTATAAGCCATTCCACCACCAATTAAAATGTGGTCTGACTTAGGAATTAAGTTGGTAATAACATCAATCTTGTCAGAAACTTTAGCACCACCCAAAATGGTAACAAATGGGTGAACTGGGTTAGCAACAGCGTCACCCAAGAACTTGATTTCCTTTTCCATCAAGTAGCCAGCTGCTGCAGGCTTATCAGCCTTCTTCATTGCTTCAGCAATTCCCACATTAGAAGCGTGGCTTCTGTGCGCAGTACCAAAGGCATCATTAACGTACATGTCGCCTAGACTTGCCCAGTATTCACCAAGCTTAGGATCGTTCTTAGATTCACGCTTACCAAAGTCGTTGTCGATATCTTGGAAACGAGTATTTTCAAGAACAATAACATCGCCATCTTGCATCTTGTTGATAGCATCTTCAACTTCTTGACCTTCGTTTGCAGGTACAAAAGTTACAGGCTTCTTCAAGAGTTCACTTAAACGTTCAGCAACTGGTTTAAGTGACAATTCTTTTTTATCGTCGTCTGACTTAACCCGACCCAAGTGACTAAGCAAAATTGCTTTACCGCCATTTTCAATAATGTATTTAATTGTTGGCAATGCGGCAACAATTCTGTTATCGTCGCCAATTACACCATCTTTAATCGGGACATTAAAGTCAACCCGAACTAAAACTTTCTTATCCTTAACATCTAAATCTGAAACAATTAATTTAGCCATCTATATCCTCCGATAACTCAATTATTTTTCTTTCAAAAAAAGGCGGAAGGAAGAATTTCCCTCCGCCTTCTCTTTTACTATCAGCAGTAATCAAAAATTAATGATTAAAGAGTAGCAAATTTCAACAAAGTACGAATCATTTGGCAAGTGAATGAGTATTCATTGTCATACCATGAAACAGTCTTAACTAATTGGTTGTCACCAGCAGTAGTTACCATAGTTTGAGTTGGGTCATAAATGGCACCAGCAGTCATACCGATAACGTCGCTTGAAACGATTTCGTCATCGTTGTAAGCAAATGAAGGACTTTCGTACTTCTTAACTGCAGCGTTAACTTCGTCAGCAGTAACTTTCTTGTCAAGGATTGAAACTAATTCAGTCAATGAACCATCAACAACTGGAACACGTTGTGCGTGACCGTTAACTTTACCGTTCAATTCTGGAACAACAAGACCAATAGCCTTAGCAGCACCAGTTGAGTGAGGAATAATGTTAGCTGCGGCAGCACGAGCAGCACGCATGTTACCACCACGAACAGGTCCATCCAAAATCATTTGGGTTGAAGTGTAAGCGTGGATAGTAGTCATAGTAGCTACCTTAATGCCAAATTCTTTTTGCAAAGCATCAACCATTGGAGCCAATGAGTTAGTAGTACATGAACCAGCTGAAACGATCTTGTCGTTTGCATCTAAAGTGTCATCGTTTACTGAGTAAACAATAGTCTTCAAGTCATTGCCAGCAGGAGCTGAAATCAAGACTCTCTTAGCACCAGCGTCAAGGTGAGCTTGTGACTTAGCCTTGCTAGTGTAGAAACCAGTACATTCAAGAACGAAGTCAACACCGTCGTTCTTAACCCAAGGAATGTTTTGTGCTTGTGGTTCAGCGTATACGCGATATTTCTTACCATCAACAACGATTGAGTCTTCAGTTGCTGAAACTTCGTGGTTGAAAGTACCATGAGTTGAGTCATACTTCAATAAGTGTGCCAAAAGTGCAGGGGTGGTCAAGTCGTTAATAGCAACAACTTCAATATCCTTTGACTTTTCGCCCAAATCCATGATCCGACGGAATGCTAAACGACCAATACGGCCAAAGCCGTTAATACCAATTTTAACTGTCATATTCTAAAGTCCTCCTTAAGAACTATGTAAGAATTGTAAACACCAATTTATTTTAAATGAGACTTATATCCCCTTTAAAATCTTATTTGAGGCTCCTTCATCAGTAATTAACCAGGTTTGATGAGGAGCATTAGGCATATAAGCTTTAATTGCTTGAGCCTTACGGCTGCCGCAAGCAAAGGCAAATATGTGCGGGATTTTGTTTAGATTTTCGAACTGCAAGCCAACCTGTTGCACGCGGTCGACAATCTTTCCTCGGTCATCGAAGAAACACCCGAAACATTCGGTGACCACTTTCTTTTCGCGCAATTCGGATAAACGAATTGAATCGTACCCTCTGCGCCGAGCCATATCATGAGCTAACCCAATGCCATGGATAACAACATCACTTTTGGCGATATCTTCCAAAACATCCGCAAAAGTCGATTCTCTAATGAGAGACTTATACGTTTGCGTTGAAATTTGTTCAGGTAAATATAAAGTCTTATATTTTCCGCCGGTTTTTGCGGCCATTTCTTGAACAATAGTGTTACTTTGAATTGCAACATTCTCGCCCAGTGCACCACGTCCCGGTACAAATTCTAACTGCCGGTTATAACTCAAGTTCTTGGACAAATACTTTGCAGATTTAGCAAGGGCAACGCCACCTAAAACGGTAATAATTGACTTACCAAGCGGCAAAAACAAATTCAAAGCCGAACTTAGTTCTTCACCCATTCGCTCATAAACTCGTTCTTGCAAGTCGCTATCACCCGGAACAATAATTGTCCGGTCAATCCCTAACTTCTGAGCCAATTCGACCTCTGTTTGCCGAGCATTGTAGTGCCGGTCAATCAAAGGAGCCACGTCCTGCAAGGTTTTCTTACCCTTTTCTGTCATAAACATGCCAAAACTCTTAATTTCAATCAAGCCGAGATCACGAAGATATTCCGTCTCTGTTCGCACATTTCTTTCAGAAAGTCCCAAAGCCTGCGCTACACTTCTGCGACCAATTGGCGCATTAAGTGAAATCTGCTCAAGAACAAGATACCTCTGTCGAAACACTTTTAAGATATCAGGAACGAGAGCTTCTAGCACGGGGAATTCCGAGTACATAATCTTTTCTCCTCCCTGCTGGGACAATTATGACCCATAGTGTGTCACTTAATGTCCCAGATTGTCTAAAAATATAAGAGAAATATAGACTTGTTATACTAAAATCTCCTATTCCTCCATCGACACTTACAGTATAACAATGCTTTGCAAATAATTCAAGTGAAATATTAATTATTAAAATGGCATAAAATATAAGCATTTTTAGTGACAAGAGAACTTTTTAGCGAATTTTTGCAAAAAAGTTTTTATTTTTGCCTCCTTTCTGGTATACTTGTTGATGTACTTAATTGGGTCCTTAGTGTAATGGATCGCACGTAAGATTCCGGTTCTTAAAATCTGAGTTCGACTCTCAGGGGACCCATATTGAAAAAGCAGCTTCTCATGAAGCTGCTTTTTATTTTTCTATTTTGTTTTTCCTGCCGTTAACTCACCACGTTGGGCAAATTCAACGTAAAGTTTACTCCCAGAAACTGCCAAACCTTCAATTTCTCTTTTGACGTGTAATTTATTTTTTCCTTTATAAGTGCCGTCTTGACCAACACGGAACAGATAATCGTTAAAGCCAATATAAAATTGATTGTGACTTGCATCATAGGTAAAACCTTGGACTGGCGAACCATTGCCAATAAAGTTGCTTTGCGTAGCACCAACTTCAACCGGCGTCCACGTATCACCATCTCTAGTTACTTTCCAATATTCATAGCGACCATTGCTGCCATTATGGAATAAGCAGTACATCGTGTTGTCACCACTAAATGTTGCATTATGGATGTAGCGCGGCGAATTGCCGTTTACAATTCTAAACGACCAAATCTGATTAATCTGCATGTCAGACTTGCGAATTTGTAAGATTTCTTCAGAAGCACTGGAATTATGAAGCTTATTGTTATTAGCCATCACATAAAGATATTTACTGGAAGAGCCAAGCGACTGGCCATGGCCTAATTTAATGTAAGGACTCACCTTAATATGAGAAGCATATTTTTTAAACGTTGACCAACTTAATCCCGGTAAATTTTGAGCGCGATACTTATTAATATGGACTAAGTCATAAGATACCAGGTGCCCCTTGTCATCACTACTATTATTGAAAACCGCAACTGTAAAATTCTTGCCATTTACCGTAATTCCTTCTGGGATTACTCCTACCTGCCCCATCTTATCAGCGGCTTTATTGTAGTCCAAGCTAACAAATCGCGGTTGATAAAGCTGGGTTTTCAGTGTTAAATCACCAGCTTTAAATGTATTAGACTTAGTTTCAAAACCATAATGATGTTTGGCATTCCAATTACGTGATGATGATTTGGAACTACCCTTCCAAGTAGAAACCGGCGTCGGACCACTCTTTGGTATTTGGTCAGCTCGCGCAATTCCTTCATTTTGATTGTCACGCACAGTTACTTCAACGCTTGCCTTGGCACTGCCATATTGAAAATTAATCGTAGTTGTTCCTGGTCTACTTGTATTAATTTTAGCTGGCGAAGCCTTAACATCACTCGGATTAATTGCCGTTCCTTGACTATCTGCAGCAACGCTAATGGCATCCCGCGTTGGAAAATCATAACTGCTATTTTCAACTAGACTAACCTTTTTTGCCACTACAATTTTGTTCTTAGCAAAAAAGTTCTGGTTGACCCAACCGACAGTTCGCCCATCAACAATAATTTGCCAAAACTTCCCCTTTTTAGTTGTCACAGACCGCTTCGACTGCAGATTAGCATGCTTAAAATACTTGGTTGACGTAAATGCACCAGTTGGTCCCTTAGTTGAAGCATGATGATATATCGTATAATTGCCGTCTCCCGCTACTTTTGTCACAGCCTTACTGTAACTCTTGGCATTAACCACGCGATAATTACCATACACAAATAAGCTAGTTGCAGCGATTGCACCAACTAGTAGACGTTTCCCAATCTGGATCTTCTTCATAATTCTCCTACTCTCTAATTAACAGCATAATTACAGTTTTGCACAATTATAAGCTGCATTCAATGGTAACCGGTGTTATATAATTCATAATTTTCTCAGAAAGAATTCCTATACGGCTAACAACTTGCGAAAAACAAGAGATTTTTAATTCATCCTAGTGTACAATATTAATTATTATTTGAAAGGAGAATATTATTTCATGATTGAAACACACGACAATTCTAAGAAAATGTTGTGGACAACCCTAGCAACAATGGCCTTCTCCATCGTTTGGAGCTTTGGTAACGTTGTTAACGGGTTTGTTTATTTTGATGGAACTCACGTTATCTTTAGCTGGATTATGATATTCCTGCTATTCTTTATCCCTTACGCCTTAATGGTTGGTGAGCTCGGTTCCGTCTTCAAAGATTCCGAAGGTGGGGTTGCCTCTTGGGTCAACGCAACAATGGGACCAAAATGGGCCTATTACGCTGGTTGGACCTTCTGGGCCGTCCATATCGTTTATATTTCTAGTAAAGGAACAGGTGGTCTAAGAGGTATGGCCTGGGGTATCTTTGGTAATACCAACTGGTACGACAGCGTGCCAACTGCTTGGACGCAGCTTGCCACACTTGTAGTCTTCCTCTTCTTCTGCTGGGTTGCCAGCCGCGGTGTTCAGGTTATCAAGACCTTATCAACAATCGCTGGTACTTCAATGTTTGTGATGTCAATTTTATTCATCATCATGATGTTTGCAGCACCTTTGATTAACCCACATGCCAGCTACTTCAATATTAGCTGGAACTGGAAGAACTTCATGCCGACATTTAATATGAAGTATTTCACTTCATTGTCAATTCTAGTCTTCGCTGTCGGCGGGGCTGAAAAGATTTCGCCATACGTTAACAAGTTAAAGGACCCAACCAAAAACTTCCCGAAAGCAATGATTGGTCTAGCCGTAATGGTTATGGTTTCAGCAATTTTAGGTACTATTGCAATGGCAATGATGTTTGATCCTAAAGTTGTCAGCAGCAACCTGAATGAATATATTTCAAACGGTCCTTACATGGCCTTCAATAAATTAGGTCAATACTACCACGTTGGTGGTTTGTTCATGTATATTTATTCTTGGTGCAACGTTATCGGTCAGTTCTCAACTTTAGTTATTAGTATTGATGCGCCACTAAGAATGCTCTTGGGCAGTAAGGAAGCCAAAGACTTCATCCCTAAGAAATTGCTCAAATTAAATAAGCACGGTGCGTACATCAACGGTATTTGGTTGATTGTTGCCTTATCTGGTGGTTTAATTCTTCTTCAAGCAGTTATGCCAAACGCTCAAGCTGTTATGGCTCAACTGGTTAAATTAAACTCAATTGTTATGCCAATCCGTTACTTCTGGGTTTTCGCTGCTTACATTGCATTGCGTAAGCAATATAAGAAATTCGTTACCGACAACACTTATCAAATGACAACTCATCAAGGTCTAGCCTTTACGGCTGGTATCTGGTGCTTTGCCGTTACTGCTGCTTGTTGTGTCATGGGAATGTACTCGCCTGATCCATTTACATTAGCACTTAATGTTGCAACGCCAATTGTTTTATTCCTTCTCGGTTTAATCTTACCGGCTATCAAGCACCATCAAGAAGCTAAAATGAATTAATCAAATTATTTAATCGCCCCTTAAAAGGGCGATTTTTTGTTGCCTCAAAATTTGAACACTATCTCAAGCAATTAGCAGACATATATTAAAATTACCGATCCAATTTTAATATTATTTTGCTATAATTAATTAGTATGAGCAAAAGCTAGATTGCGGTGACTAATTTCTAAACTGAGGAAGTGGTATTTATGGTGTAACAACTGTAACGCTTAGAATTTTGCAGAAAGGATTAGTCAGGTATCCACCTTGGATATTGTTATTGCTTTTGGTTTATCATTTGCCGCAACTATTTGGGTGTTAGCAGAAATTATCAGTAGTTTAATTAAATTAACTGATAATGCCATCAAATTAGTCAGCGCACTTAATGAACTAAGAGCTGCTTTAAAGAATTTTAAAGTAAAAAAATAACCGCTCTAGTCTTGACACACTAACGGTTATTATTAACTAATAGTTAAGTCACCGCTTTTATGCGGAAACTCATGTAAGAAGTCCTGATACCAACAGGACTTTTTATTTATACAAGTATTATAACATGTAAAAACAAAAAAATAAGAGCTGTTAGCTCTTATTTTTTCTTTTAATTAATCTTCAGACTGACCAACAATTCTGCGCGTTGGGCCAAGTTAACGTATAATTGATTATCGCTGACTGACATCCCTTCAATTTCGCGACCAGTATCAAACTTATAAGCCTCTTTAATTGCACCGTTGCGGCTCATCTTAAAGATCAGATCATTAAAGCCTAAGTAAAACTTTTGATTAGTAGGATCATAGGCAAAGCCCTGAACAGGGGCACCATTATTAACAAAGTTACCATTGGTCTTACCTACAAGCGTTGGGTACCAATTATCGCCCTTACGCTGTAATTCCCAGTATTCATAACAATTATTCTTGGTATCGTGATAAACCGTGTACATATCATAATCTGACATTACAACACCATTTTGGAAATAACGTGTTTGGGTATCATCACCAATCCAAGTCTTAAAAGTCCAAATCTTGTTAATTTGCATATCGCTCTTACGGATTTGCATCAATTCAACTGAATCGGTACTCTTCTTTTGCGTATGATCGTTATTAATCACGTAAATATACTTCTTGCTTGCACCCATTGCTTGGCCGTGACCAATTGGGATGTATTGACTAACCTTAATGTGCTTTACGTAATTATTAAAATCAGTTTGCGACATATCAAGCAAGTGCTGTGCGTTATACGGATCCTTTAACTTGTTTAAATCATAACCAACAATATGACCAGACATTAAGTTAGTATGGCTCAACAAACTTGTGTAAGCCCAGCCGTTAGAAACCGTCATCCCTTCTGGAATATGGCCGACACGGTTAATATTATCATCCGACGGATCTTTAACACTCAAGAGTACAGGTTGATAAAACTTGGTCTTCAATGTCAAATCACCACTAGTTAACGTATGGGATTCAGTTTCAGGCGTGTATTCAGTTGGACTAATATAGTTAACTGATGAACCGTAATGCTTTTTCCAAGTCTGATAATCATTGGTACCAGGCTCGCCAGTTACAGCAGAAAAGTCATTTGGATCAACGACTCCTTCACTAGTACTCTTTCTCACCGTTATCTTAACTGTCGCCTTGGCTGAACCATAACTGTACTTAACGTTATAAGTCTTGGCCTTGCTGCAAGAAATGTCCGGCTTAGAAATTTTGACACTATCATTATCAATTACTGTTCCCATATCATTAGTTACATAGGAAATTGCATCAGATGAGAAGAAATCATAATTATCATTACGTACTAAAGAAATTGTCTTGGGTACTGAAATTTGATTCTTAGCAAAATAATTTTCGTTGACATAACCAACTTCACGGCCGTCAACATAAATTCTCCAGTAGCGAGCCTTTTTAGTTTCAATTAATTGATCTGATTGAATGTGGTTGTATTGGTAGATTTTACCATCAGCAACCTTAGTATGAACCTTACCATTAGTTACTGTCTTCCAAACCTTGTAATTCTTATTGCCGGCAACCTTGGTCATCATCGAATAACCGGTAACCTTTTGCTTTGGCTTAGCTTTCGGCTTCTTGTCCTTATCAGCATTGGCCGTATCCTGTGTATTATCAGGCTTAGCAGGATTATCTTCTGCCTGATTATCATCAGTTGTAGCGGTATTTGTATTTTGCGTATCGTCAGGCTTAGTCGCTGAATTGGTAGTATCTGAAGCAGGTGCATCAGAGTCAGTTGTAGCGGCCGTAACTACTGCCGCGGATGAGCTGGTTACGACCGATACGCCCAGCATTAAAGTCGTCATAATTGTTGCTATTTTAGTAAAATGCTTCAAAAATCTTTCCTCCAAAATTTAATATACTCCTTATATTGTAATATAAGTTGGGCATTACAAAAAATACAAAATTGATACACTTTCATTGACAGCCTCTCATGTAAGTGATTTAATTAGCACTGTACTTATTAGAGTGCTAATAATTAGAACTTAAATTTAGGAGGCAGAAACATGCTTGTACCTACAGTTATTGAACAAACTGCTCGTGGTGAACGTGCATACGACATTTATTCTCGCTTATTAAAAGACCGAATTATCATGTTAAGCGGTGAAATTAACGACGACATGGCAAATACTATTATTGCGCAATTACTTTTCCTTGATGCTCAAGACAACACCAAAGATATTTCGCTTTACATCAACTCACCTGGTGGTGTAATCACTTCTGGCTTAGCAATTATGGACACAATGAACTTTATCAAGTCCGATGTTTCCACAATCGCTATCGGAATGGCCGCATCAATGGCTTCTATCTTGCTCACCAGTGGTGCCAAGGGTAAACGTTTTGCATTGCCAAACTCAACAGTCTTGATCCACCAACCTTTAGGTGGTGCTCAAGGTCAGCAAACCGATATTCAAATCGCTGCTACTGAAATTTTGAAGAGCCGCGAAAAGATTAACAACATTATTCACGAGACTACCGGTCAACCATTAGACAAGATCCTCAAAGATACTGAACGCGATAACTACATGACCGCGCAAGAAGCTAAGGATTACGGCTTGATTGACGAAATTATGGTCAACAAGAAGAAGTAGTTAGTTGCTACTAAAAAGTTTATTTTTGAAAAACCCCGAAATTAGTTGTTATAATTTCGGGGTTTTACTATGTCCAAATTATCTAAGTGAGACAAAATAAAAAAAGTCTTTGACACCAAAGCCAAAGACTTTAACAAGAAAATATTCACAAGCTGGTTAGTGCTTGTAGGTGAACTATCTTGATATATTCCATAAGATAATTATATCGTATTTACTTTTTTATTACACCCACATTATTCAATTCGTTCCAATTTATCTTCCAGTGCTTCTGTCAGCAATTGTGAAAAATCAATTTTTGCTTCCTCACCTTTTTTCTGCAAGCCTAGCCGGAATTCTAACATTTTTATTAATCATTTTATCTTTTATATACTTTTTTGCTCGTAACATATCAGCAACAACATAATTAACAATTTTACCTGGATTGTTTTGTTGCACCTCATACAAAGAACTGTCCTTATACTCTCCACCAAAGGTTATTAGAAATCCTTCCAGACATTCTTCAGCTCGTATAATAGCTTCCGATATACCAACACCATCAGTAATTGCACCTGGAACATCAGGAAAAGTTACAGTATAAGTTCCTGGTTCATTTTCTGAATCATCAAAAATAGCTGGATAAACATAATACTTTTTCATTATTTTTCCTTTTTATTCTTCAGTTATATCGTATTTATTTTTTATTGTCTTAATTTTTCTGCTAATTCATGCAACTTCTTAAGTCGATGATTAACACCAGACTTAGAAATCGGGCCGTCGGGTACTTGCTCCGCTAATTCTTTTAGCGATAACTCCGGATTAGTTAAGCGCAATTGCGCTAAGTCCCGCAACTTTTCCGGTAAAGAATCCAAGCCCTTTTTTTGCTTAATTAATTCGATATCGTCAACCTGCTTAGCAGCTGCCGTCGCTGTTTTTTTCAAATTGGCTGTATCACAATTGACTAATCGGTTAACCGAATTGCGCATATCCCGCATAATCCGTAAGTCTTCAAAAGCGAGCATCGCATTCAAAGCACCAACAATATGAAGAAAATCGCCGATTTTTTCTGCTTCTTTTAGATAAACAATAAATCCGCGCCGCCGTTTAGTTGTTTTGGCATTTAAGAAAAAATAATGGTTCATTAATTCAAGCAAATCATCATTATGATCCTCATAAGCTGAATAAATCTCCAAATGATAACGGCTGGTCTCGGGATTATTGACACTGCCGCTGGCCAAAAAGGTACCACGCAAATAAGACATTGCCCCTTCTTTAGAGGTAATAATTCGCTTGGGAATGCGCGTGATTAAGCCAGATTCTGACGATAAAATCTCTAAGTTAGTCAGAATTTCGCGCACATGGTTTTGCAGGCGAACGAGGTATTGGTTGTTCTTCTTCAATTTCATCTTACGCGATACAATGAGCAACGGCTCAACTCGATAAGCAGTCTTAATCAAGGAAAAAATTCGTCGCGCAATCGCCGGATTTTCCGTTGTAATATCCAAACTAAATTGGTGATCGTGAAAGTTCAGCACACCGTTCATCCGCAAGAATGCCGCCAGTTCCGCCTTAGCATGTTCCGGATGAATTGGTAATGCTGTCAGTTCTTTTTTAACATTACTAGCATAACTCGCCATTACTTATTGGTCCTCTTTCTGCGGGACATCGCTTCATACGCTAAACTGATAATCTCGCGCGCCACCTTTTTACCATCATGAAAGACTAAGCCGCTGCGCTGATCGATAAAATCATCGGTAATTACGCGACTGCCTTGAGCCCGTAGTCCAGCAAAATCATTTCTAACGGGTTCCAAATAAGCATCATAATCCGCTGGATTAAACTTGCTCATATCAATCTTGGCACCATTAACCAGCGTCGTATCAATATAATGGCCGCCCAGATGATTATTAATCACTTCAACGTGCTCACTATCAGAGAAGTGGTCAGTCTCTCCCAATTGGGTCATGATATTACAAATATAAATTACTTCCGCGCTAGTTTCACGCACTGCTTGACCAAGATTTGGAATCATTAAATTAGGCAAAATCGAAGTAAACAAGCTGCCAGGGCCCAGCACTACCGCATCAGCCTGCATCACAGCAGCCAAAACCGGCAGCACGGCTTCTGGTTCAGCATCTGAATTGGTATCTGTCACCCAAATGCGCTTAATCTGCTTATCCTTATCGGTAATTTCCTTTTCGCCAGCTTGCGTTGTTCCATCAATAAACTCCGCATTCAAAGTTAGCGGTTCGTTAGATGCAGGAAAAACATGCCCGTCAACGTGCATCATTTTGGATAAAGACTGCACCGCGTCAAAGATATTGCCGTGCATTTCGTTTAAAGCCGCAATAATCAAATTGCCAATTGCATGTCCGGAAAAGAATGAGTCTGACGAATCAAACCGATATTGAAAAATGTTCTTCTCCTCTTGCGGAATGTCACTTAAGGCCACCAATACATTGCGAATATCACCAGGTGGCACAACGTTAATAAAGTTACGAATTGAGCCAGACGACCCGCCATCATCTGAAACGGTCACAATTGCCGTAATTTCCGCATTCTGGTCTTTTAATGCGTTTAAAATAACGGGCAAGCCAGTCCCACCGCCGATAACGACGACCTTGGGACGCCTGTTTTTAATTACCCGAATAATCTTTCCTTCTCCATACGCCATTCAATTCACCTATTTTCTAGTGTAGCGGCTGATTTCACGATGTGTAATATCTACTCGATAATCATTTTTAGCTAAGTCGCGAGCTAACTGCTGGGCAATTGCCACACTACGATGTTGTCCACCTGTACAGCCAATCGCAATTGTCAGTTTTTCTTTACCCTCTTTAATATAACCGGGCAAGGCGATCTTTAATAGATCAAGTAATTTGGCATAAAAAGTTTGCGTTTCCTTCTTATCCATCACGTAATCAAACACTCGCTTGTCCAAACCCGTAAACGGGCGCAATTCCGGCAGATAAAATGGATTCGGCAAGAAACGCACGTCCATCACAATATCGGCATCAATCGGCATCCCATACTTAAAGCCGAATGACATCACTTCAATCGAAAACGGCTGCTTTTGCAGGTCGCTAAATTCTTCGAGCAGCTTTTGCTTCAACTGCTTAGTCGTTAATTCAGAAGTATCAATAATGTAGTTTGCCCGATTGCGGATGCCTGTCAAGATCTGCCGCTCTTCCTCAATTCCGTCAAGCAACCGGCCGCTGCTGGCAAGTGGCGGCAATCTACGTGTTTCTTTATACCGAGCCACCAAGGTATCGTTTGATGCATCCAAAAAGACAATCGTCGTCTGCACCGTACCGTTATCTTCCAGCGAATTAACCTCATCAAGTAGGTCCCGGTAAAAATTTTTCACCCGCAAATCAATCACAACCGCGACTTTTGTAAAATCATCGGAACTCACAATCAAATCCCAAAAACTCCCCAGAAGTGTTGGCGGCAAATTATCGACTACAAAATAGCCCATATCCTCTAAGGCATGTGCCGTCACTGTTTTACCAGCACCACTCATCCCCGTGACAATTAACAATTGCTTTTTCTTGTCAGCCATTTTTGCCAGCCTCCTATCATCTAAATTATAACATACCGGGTGTTTCATAACCCTTTTTAGTAATAAAAAAAGCCCTTAACGGACCTTCTTTAATCATTATTAATTATCTGCGTGCAAATGCCGCCACAATTTCGTTAATTCCAAAGATGAGCAGCCACAATGAAATCAGCCAAATTAAAGTCAGCGCTGATAAAGCTGGGTTAAACATTAGACTCACCGCAATCAGTAAGCCAAAAATATTTAAAATTATAGTAAACCAGAAATAGAAACTCGATAGACGGCGCATATGCCACGAAACAATAATTCCCGAAATGGAATCAAATAAAAACCAAATCGCAAACAGGTAAGCAAGCGTCAGTCCACCAGCATCATATGAATACAGGAATAAAATACCGACTAAGATATCTAGCACCCCAGAAACAATCGACATCCAACTAATGGAAATATAATAATGAAAATGACTATAAAAAGCCAGCCACACAAATCCTTGGACAATCGACAAAATGGCAAACAATAAAACAAAGGCATGCAAAGCCCTACCCGGATGACGCAGCAGGAATAACCCCGCTATAATCATTAAAACGCCTGCAAGAAATGCAGCCCAATCAAAGCCGCGATGTTCTCTGTAACTAGAAAAATTATCCATTTTCAGTCCTCCTTGTGCTTTATTGTACACTTCTGAGCAAATAATTAAATGTTATTTAGCTTTCTTTTTAGCCGCTAATTTTGTCAATTCTGTATCGCGAACCAAGACTGGCTTGAGATATTGCCCAGTATAACTGTCTGCAACTTCAGCAACCTGTTCAGGAGTACCCGTGGCAACAATATTGCCGCCGCCTTCGCCGCCTTCAGGGCCAAGATCAATCAGCCAGTCGGCATTTTTAATTACATCAAGGTTGTGCTCAATAATCAGAACAGTGTTACCTTCATCAACTAACCGCTGTAACACTTCAAGCAGCCTTTTAATGTCATCCGTATGCAGACCCGTTGTCGGCTCATCAAGAATATAGAAGTTCTTACCCGTCGACAATTTCTGTAATTCAGCTGCTAGCTTCATTCTTTGGGCTTCACCACCGGACAGGGTTGTTGCTGATTGCCCTAATTTAACATAGCCTAAACCCACATCAACAATTGTTTGTAATTTGCGGGCAATCTTAGGGATATTCTTGAAAAAGTCACAGGCTTCGCTAATCGTCATATCTAATACTTGAGCAATATTCTTCTTGCGGTAAGTAACTTCCAAAGTTTCCGAATTATAACGACTACCATGACAAACTTCACACGGGACGTAAACATCCGGCAAAAAGTTCATTTCAATCTTAATAATTCCGTCACCATGACAGGCTTCACAGCGGCCGCCTTTAACATTAAACGAGAAACGCGCCTTATTATAGCCACGCAATTTGGCCTCATTTGTTTGGGCAAAAAGCGTCCGAATATCATCAAAGACACTGGTATAAGTTGCCGGGTTACTGCGCGGTGTACGTCCAATCGGACTTTGGTCAATATCAATCACTTTTTCAATATTTTGATAACCGCTAATACTCTTATACTTGCCCGGTTTCGTTTGATTGCGATTTAGCTTTTGTGCCAGTACCCGTTTCAAAATCATATTGATTAGAGTAGATTTACCAGAACCTGATACGCCGCTAACCACGATAAACTTGCCCAAAGGAAAATCAACCTTAATATTTTTAAGGTTATTTTCGCTAGCTCCCGTAATCGTGATTTTTTTACCATTGCCCTTGCGCCGCTCTAGCGGAACCGGAACAAACTTTTTACCAGTTAAATATTGACCCGTCAGCGATTTTGGATTAGCCTCAACCTCTTTTGGCGTACCAGCAGCCATTACCTCGCCACCATAAATACCAGCTCCAGGCCCCATGTCAATCAGATAATCTGCCTGCCGCATCGTTTCATCATCGTGCTCAACCACAATTAATGAATTGCCTAAATCGCGCATCCGTTTTAAGGCAGTAATTAAGCGGTCATTGTCACGCTGATGCAAGCCAATTGACGGTTCATCTAAGACATACATGACACCTGACAAGTTTGAACCAATTTGAGTTGCCAGCCTAATTCGCTGTGCTTCCCCACCGGATAAAGTATTAGCTGATCGCGATAAAGTTAAATAATCTAAACCAACACTATTTAAGAAATTCAATCGATCACGGACTTCTTTTAAGATTGGTTTGGCAATTATTGTTTCTTGTTCATCCAGCTTAACTCCATTAAAGAAGTCTAAGGCTTTATTAATTGCCAGTTCCGAAGCCTCAGCAATATCCTTACCCATTACCTTAACAGCCAGCGCCTTTTCGTTAAGCCGTTTACCATGACAAGTTGAGCAGGTCAGTTCGGTCATATACTTACCCATCACATCGCGCATAAATTTTGACATTGGGTGCTGATAGCGCCGTTCAACGTTTTCCATTGCGCCTTCAAATGGAGCGGTAGTATCATTAACGCCAAAATCACCGGTAACGTGAAATTTAATTTCTTTCGTTGAACCGTGTAAAATCGTTTCTTGCTGCTTTTTAGTTAATTTAGCAAATGGCTTGTCTAACGGAATTTTTAATACTGCACAGGCTTGTGCCAGCATTTCACCGTAATACTTGGAATTTTTCCACGGCGCAACTGCACCTTCAGCCAAGGTTTTGCTCTTATCGGGAATAACCAGATCCTCATCAACTGATAGCTTCATTCCTAAACCATCACAATCAGGACAGGCACCAAACGGCGCGTTAAAAGAAAAGAGCCGCGGTTCCATTTCGCCAACCGTAAAACCACACTTAGGACAAGCGTAATATTCCGAAAAGTTTAACATCTCGTCCCCAATGACATCAACGTTCATATAGCCGTCTGATAATCTGAGAGCTGCCTCAACAGAATCAAACAGTCGTGAGCGAATGCCCTCTTTGACAATTAGCCGGTCGACCACAATATCAATTGTGTGCCGCTTATTCTTAGCTAACTTGAAGCCCTCGCTAATTTCGTGCATCTCACCGTCAACAATCACCCGCACATAGCCAGCTCGTTGAACACGCTTGAACACTTCTTTGTGCTCACCACGTTTTGCCCTAATAACCGGTGCCAATAATTGAATTTTGGTCCGCTCGGGTAATGCCAAAATGCGGTCAACCATCTGCTGTGCAGATTGGCGCTCAATCAACGTCCCATCATTAGGACAGATTGGGTGACCAACACGCGCCCACAACAAACGCAGATAATCATTGATTTCCGTAACTGTTCCGACAGTTGAGCGCGGATTATGAGACGTCGTCTTTTGGTCAATCGAAATCGCTGGATTTAGGCCATCAATCGAATCAACATCAGGTTTATCCATTTGTCCCAAAAATTGCCGGGCATAACTAGACAATGACTGCACATAACGTCTGCGCCCCTCGGCATAGAGGGTATCAAAGGCCAGCGAACTCTTGCCAGAACCTGATAGGCCAGTGATGACCACCATTTTATCTTTTGGAATTGTTAAATTAATATCCTTGAGGTTGTGCTCACGCGCCCCCCGAATAACGATTTTATCATTTGCCATTTAATGTTTTTCCCTTTTTCTTAATCGGTTTTCTCGTTGAATTTTCTAATTCCATAATTGCATCCCGCAAGGTAGCTGCCCCCTCGAAGTCCAACTTCTTAGCAGCATCCTGCATTTGCTCACGCAAATCAGAAATCATGGTCTTCTTCTGCTTAGCAGTCAGCTCATCAAAGTTAAGGTCGGCAAAACTATCACTGTTAGGTTCATCGTCTGCCGTTTTAGTTGCCGAAATTGTATCCCGAATCGGTTTGACAATTGTTGTTGGGGTTATCCCGTGTTCCTCATTAAAGGCAATCTGCAACTTACGTCTACGCTGCGTTGCCTCGATTGCTTCCCGCATTGAATCTGTAATCGAATCCGCATACATGATAACTTCACCGTTCTGATTACGTGAAGCCCGACCCATCGTCTGTACTAGCGGTCGATATGCCCGCAAAAAGCCTTCCTTATCCGCATCCAGAATTGCTACCAAAGAAACTTCCGGCACATCAATTCCTTCACGCAAGAGGTTAATACCAATCAATACATCATACTTGCCTAAGCGTAAATCTCGTAAAATCTGCATTCGTTCCAGCGTTTTAACATCCGAATGCAGGTACTGGACTTTAATTCCCAGGTCCTTGAGGTAATCGGTTAAGTCTTCCGCCATCTTTTTGGTTAGCGTGGTCACAAAAACTCGTTCATTCTGGTCAATGCGCTTGTTAATTTCTGCGACCAAATCATCAATCTGACCTTCAATTGGTCGGACGTCAATCTTGGGGTCCAGCAGACCGGTCGGCCTGATAATTTGCTCAACCTTATGATCTGTTCGTTCCAACTCATAATCACCAGGAGTAGCTGACACATATAAAATTTGGTTAACGTGTTTTTCAAATTCCTGCAATTTTAACGGTCGGTTATCTAAGGCTGATGGCAGACGAAAACCATAGTCAATCAGCGTCTTCTTCCGATTACGGTCACCATTGTACATTGCCCGGATTTCCGGCATTGTGGCATGTGACTCATCAATCAGAATTAAAAAATCATCGGGGAAGAAATCAAGCAGCGTATAAGGTGGTTCACCTTCCTTGCGCCCTTCCATGTGACGCGAATAGTTTTCAATTCCGTTAGTGTAGCCAACCTCACCCATCATTTCCATGTCATAGGTCGTCCGCTGCTTAATCCGTTCAGCCTCCAGTAATTTGCCTTCACCTTCAAATTCCTTGACCTGTAATTTCATTTCTTGAGAAATTAATTTCAGTGCTCGCCGCATCTGCTCATCATTAGTCATAAAGTGGGTGGCAGGAAACAGTGAAATACTCTCACGCTCACTAATTACCTCACCGGTTAGCGAATCAACTTCCACAATCCGATCAATTTCGTCACCGAAAAATTCAATTCGATAAGCATGATTGGAGTTCCCCGCTGGAAAAACTTCCACGCTATCGCCGCGCACACGAAAACGCCCACGCTGAAAGTCAATATCATTGCGGTCATACTGAATATTAACTAGGTCACGCAGTAAAGTATTGCGGTCGTATTCTTCACCTTCATGCACAGTAATCACACTGGCCGCGTACTCATGCGGGTCACCTAACCCATAAATACAGGAAACCGAGGCCACGACAATCACATCGTTGCGTTCCATCAAGTCACTGGTGGCTTGGTGGCGCAACTGGTCAATCTCGTCATTAATCGCTGAATCCTTTTCAATATAAGTATCAGACTGCGGCACGTAGGCCTCAGGCTGGTAGTAATCATAGTAGGACACGAAGTAGTCAACGGCATTATGCGGAAAAAATTCTTTAAATTCGCCATAAAGCTGCCCAACCAATGTTTTATTGTGAGAAATAACTAAGGTGGGTTTATTTAAATTAGCAATAATGTTGGCCATGGTAAAGGTCTTCCCCGTACCAGTTGCCCCTTCAAGAATTTGTTCCTTATTGCCAGCTTTAAAGCCTTTAGTTAGCTCCTGGATCGCCTGTTCTTGGTCACCAGCAGGCTGAAATTTAGATACAAGTTCAAATTTACGCTTTTCTTGTCGCTTAATCATAAAAAGACTCCTCGTAAAAAAGTTGGACAAAAAGCCCAACTTTTATTAATGTATTCCATTTTACTACAGCGAACATATTTTCGCACGCTATTTAACTTATTTTAACAGTTCTGCTAAAGCCGTTTGATAATCCTCTGCGGCACTTTCAGCAATCTTAATATCAGGCTTGTTCACCCCAACATAGGCTTTAATAACCGGTTCAGTACCAGATGGTCTCAAAGCAAGCCAAGTCTCGTCAGCCAAGAAGTATTTTAAGACGTTAGACTTCGGCAAGTCCGTCATCGACTGCGTTTGCCCATTAACTGTTTCTTCCTGCAATAAAAAGTCCTGCGTTTTAATTACTGACACCCCATTAATCTCAGTTAAGTGCTCGTCACGCAGCTTACTCATTAACGATGCCATCTTCTTTTGGCCGCCAATTCCCGGCATTTCAATTGCACGCGTAATTTCATAAGACGTACCGTACTTTTGCCAAATTTCTTTTAAGCCATCTAAAACCGTCATCCCGCGCGAAGCATAATATGATGCAACTTCCGCAAACATCAACGCGCCCTGCATGGCATCCTTATCACGAGCAAACGGCTTAAACAGGTAACCATAGCTCTCTTCAAAGCCCATCAGGAACTGTCCGTCATGCTCTTTGTTCATCCGGTCGACTTCTTCACCAATAAACTTAAAACCAGTCAAAACTGATTTGGTTTTAATGCCAAAATTACGGGCAATCTTCAACGGCATTTGACTGGAAACAATTGAGGTAATCAATTCATAATCACTAGTCAACTTGCCGCTGTTTTTCAAATTAACCAGCAAATAATACGCCATTAACGTCGCAATTTGATTACCTGTCAAAACTTGAAAATTGTCATTTTCATCACGCACACATGCCCCCATCCTGTCAGCATCAGGATCGGTTGCAATAATCAAATCTGCTTGCTTCTGGTTGGCCAAAGCCACACCAGGATCAAACACATCACGATATTCTGGGTTAGGCTTCTTAGTAGTTGGGAACTCCGGATCAATAATCGACTGACTGGGAACAGGAATAATATTGGTAAACCCGCCCTGACGAAATGCCCGGTCGTAAATCATTTTTCCGGTACCGTGCAGCGGTGAGTAGATAATGGTTAACTTAGCGGCATTTTCCTTAATCATCTGCGGATTAACATTAACGTTTTTTAATTCAGCCAAGTAAGCTTCATCAAGGTCTTCACCAATTAACTTTAATAATTCTTGTGCACGCAATTGCGCTACTGGTGCTGCCTTAATCGCAAACATATCGTTAACTTGCTGTGCATGGGCAAATACTCGCGCTGCATTCTCTGGACCCATTTGAGCACCATCTGCACCATAAACCTTGTAGCCATTATACTGCTTGGCATTGTGGGAAGCCGTGATATTAATCCCAGCAAAAGTGTGCAGATAGCGTACCGCAAATGAGAGTTCTGGTGTCGGCCGCAAGTCATCAAACAAGTAAACCTGTATACCGTGTGCACCTAGAACACGTGCAGCAATTTCCGCAAACTCCCGCGAATGGTATCGGGAATCAAATGAAATAACTACACCGCGTTTTTGCGCATCATGACCATTTTCATCAATTAATCGCGCCAAGCCCTCAGTAACCCGCTCAATTGTGAACAGATTTATCCGGTTTGTCCCTGGCTCCAGTCTCCCCCGCATCCCCGCGGTACCAAAATTAATCTCTTGACCAAAAGCATCTTCAACCCATTTCGGATCCTGACCCAAAGTCGCCAGCTGCTGTTTTAAATAATCCGGCATATTTTGAACTTGTTGCCAATCCTTGAAAGTCTGCTCTGCATTCATTACTGTCATGTACCTCAATTTCCACACAATAAATTCGTTTTCATCTAGTCTATTTTAGCATTTATTACCATTGGTAAATAAAAAGAATTCATCTTCCGATGAATTCTTAAGATTAATCATTTAAATTTTGTAAGTAGTTGTATGCTTCTTGTCCAGCTACACTGCCTTCACCAACTGCATTAGCAATCTGGCGCAGGTCCTTTGCCCGAACATCACCTAAAGCAAATACCCCAGGAACCTTAGTCTGCATGTGTTCATCGGTTGGGATCCAACCCTTATCGTCTAAAACACCTAAGTCTTTAAATGCGGCAGTTTGCGGCAGCATCCCGACATAAATAAATACGCCGCGGGTAGCTAGCTCCTTTTGTTCACCAGTTTCCTTGTCCTTATAAGTTACACCAGTGACCTTTTGTCCGTCACCAACGATTGATTCAGTATCAGCATTCCAAATAAAATGCATCTTATCGTTAGCAAAAGCACGTTTTTGTAAAGTCGCTTGTGCCCGCAATTGGTCGCGGCGGTGAATAACTGTCACTGACTTTGCAGACTGCGCTAAGTAAATACCTTCTTCGATTGCGGAGTCACCCCCACCGATGACTGCAATATCTTCATCTTTGAAGAATGCGGCATCACAAACGGCACAATAAGAAACACCCTTACCCGAATATTCTTCTTCACCCGGGACACCTAAGTGACGGTGATCTGCACCGGTTGCAATAATTAAGGCCTGAGTAGTATATTCGCCAGCATCAGTTTTAACAATCTTAGTGTTGCCATCAAGTTCAACTGACTGCACATCACCATATTCAAATTCAGTACCAAAACGCATGATTGAATTGTACATCTTTTCGCCTAGTTCAGGACCCTTAATGTCACTGAAGCCAGGATAGTTGTCAATCGCATCAGTATTGTTCATTTGACCGCCATAAAGTCCGCGGTCAAGTAGCAACACTGACAAGTTGGCACGTGAAGCATAAAGAGCGGCAGTCATCCCGCCAGGGCCTGCACCAATAATAATTACATCATAATTCTTTGCCATAATTTCACCTCAAGTAGTTTCTTATTTTTAGTAAGTAAATTATACAACGGAAACCGCTTAAAGTCTAATTTCCTGCTTTGGACTTCGACCCATCATCTTGGTAATTTCATCATCCACGTTGGTATTTTCATATAAAACCCGGTAGATTGCCTCACTAATTGGCATGTCAATTTGCTTTTCTACACATAATTCGTGGACTGCTTTAACTGTTGTAGCACCTTCAACCACTTGTCCCATATTTTCAAGAACGTAATCTAAGCTCTTACCCTCACCAATTTGCTTACCGCAGCGCCAGTTACGAGAATTGACAGAAGTACAAGTAACAATCAGGTCGCCAATACCAGCCAGGCCGCTAAAAGTTAGCGGCTTAGCGCCAAAATAATTAACGCCAAGTCGTGTGATTTCTGCTAAACCTCTTGTCATTAGGGCTGCCTTGGCATCATCACCGTAATGCTTACCGACCAAAATTCCGGCGGCGATAGCAATAACGTTCTTAACGGCGCCAGCAACTTCAACACCAACTAAATCATCATTGGTGTAAAAGCGGACGTAATCATTAGACATCATCTTTTGCACTTTTTGGGCATTTTCCATACTGGTTGAAGCACAAGAAATTGCCGTTAGGTCCTTCTGCGCAACACTTTCGGCATGACTAGGACCAGAAATCGCAACAATTTTATCGGTATCATCTGGATAAACTTCTTCAGTCAAAATCTCCGAAATCAATTTTTTGGTTCCTGGTTCAATTCCCTTAGTTGCAGTAACTAATAATGGCTTATTGCCAGTTGCCGTCAAAACTTGGTGGACGTTCTTGGCAACACTGCGGATTGCACTAGTTGGCAAAACAAACAAAACAACTTCAGCGCCAGCCAAAGCTGCTTCAAGATCACCAGTTGCCGTAGCTGTTTCATTAACTTGCCAATTCTTCATGTAATGCAAGTTAGTGTGCTGCTCATTAATTTCGCGAATGACCTGTTCGTTATTGCCGAATAAGACAACTTCATTTCCATTATCAGCAAGCATTGAACCCAAAACGGTTCCCCATGAACCTGCTCCTAAAACTGCAACTTTTGTCATTTTTATTCCTAACTTTCTTTAATAATAACTTTTAATCTCGTGAATATGGGTACTTAAGGCCGCTGCCGTCAAGGTACCATTTGGGCTCAACTTTTACTCGGCGATAAATAAATAATGCCACCACCACTAAAAATAGCACCAAACTTAATAGTTGCGAAACGCGAATACCGCCTGCTAAATACAGACTATCAGTGCGCAGTCCCTCAACAAAAAAGCGGACAATTGCATACCAGCCAAGATAAAACATGAAAACTTCGCCCTGTTTAAAGAGGTGCTTGCGATGACGCAAACTTAAAAGGATTACCAGACCAACTAAGTTGAAAAATGATTCATACAAAAAGGTTGGCTGGTAATACACCCCATTAATTTTCATTTGCGTAATGATAAATTGCGGCAAATGAAGACTTTGTAAAAAGGCCAAGGTTGTTGGTCCGCCATGAGCTTCTTGGTTCATGAAGTTCCCCCACCGACCCAAAATTTGAGCCGCAAGAACTCCCGGAGTAATTACGTCAAGCATCAAAAACGGTGGCAAATTTCGCTTATGGCAAAAAATCAACAGGACAACTGCCCCAGCAATTAAGCCGCCATAGATAGCAATTCCGCCGTTCCAAATGGCAATAATCTGATCTGGATGCTGCGAATAATAGCCCCATTCAAAAATCACATAGTAAATGCGGGCACCAACATACCCCAGCGGCACGCCCCATAGCAGCAGGTCAATAAAGTCATCACTTGCAATTTGCCGACGCTTGCCTTCAATTATCGCCATTGAAGCTGCAAGCACAATTGCAACTGCCATGATAACGCCATACCACTTAATACTAATCCCACCCAATTGAAGGGCAACTGGATTAATTGCTAATGTCATTTATCTTTATCTCCTGACATATTTTTTTGGGAATTTTCGGCAATTAGGGCTGTTAAATTATTATCAAAAGTTTGCGTGGCATCATAACCCCACTTTTTAGCACGGAAATTCATGGTTGCAATTTCAATAATATCTTCCATGTTCCGGCCAACTTTAACTGGAATGGTAATTTGGGGGATTTCGACATTACAAATCTCGCGCTTGCTCTCCTCAAAGCCAAGACGATCATAATTCTCGTTATTGTCCCAATTAACCAGCTTAATTACCAAGCTAATGCTGGCGCGCCGTTTTACCGCGCCGACACCGAACAGATCCATCACGTCAATAATACCGATACCGCGGATTTCCATTAAATGCTTCAAAATCTTTGGCGCCTCGCCCACTACGGTTTCAACGTCTTTTTGGTAAACATCAACCCGGTCATCAGCAATTAGCCGGTGCCCGCGATGAATTAAACCTAAGGCGGTCTCCGACTTACCAACACCGGAATCACCGGTCAATAACACACCTAAGCCCTTAACTTCAACCAAAACGCCATGAATTGTATCACGCACAGCTAACCGCTCACGCAGATATTCAGTCAAAATACTCGAAACGTATGTCGTTGATTCCGGCGACGTTAAGATGGGAATTTGCGCCTTATCTGCAGCTTCAACAAGTTCTCGTGGAATCCGCAGCGACCGCGAAATGAAAAAGCAGGGCGTTTGCGGCGTGCACATTTTAGTAAAAACCCGCACAAGGCTCTCATGATCTAGCCTTGCTGAATAAGAAATCTCTGTTCGCCCTAACAGCTGAATCCGCTGCTTAGGATAAAAGTCAAAATAACCCGTTAACTCTAATCCCGGCCGGTAAATATCCGACACAGTAATTTCTGTATTCGCGACATACTGCTTACCATGAGCAACATGAATAATCTTGTTATCTCGAATTAACTTTTCTAATTTAACAGCATTTACCATTTTAACTGCCTCGATAGTTTATTTATCAACATCCTTGGTCTTGACATTGCGCGCTTTTTTTCGTTTAGTCTGATTCTGATTATCACGCCAGCCTGTCCAATTACTGCTAGTACCACTTGGCTTATCTTCATTATCATCGTTTTTAGTAAAATGATTAATCAGCCAAATAATCAAAGCAATTACAATAATTGCCGGCAGAAGCATAAATAAAATATGAAAGAATGCAAATAGCAGAATCAGGATGATTGCTGCACCTAATACTAAACCAACTATTCCCCAAAAACTCATTTTTTCACCTATTCTGGATTGTCTTGACTAAGCAGCCACTGCAAATATGCATAGACAAATGGCTGCAGCTTTCCATCCATTACACCACTAGTATCGGCAGTTTCATAGCCAGTACGCAAATCCTTAACTAAATTATAAGGATGAAAAACGTAGGAACGAATTTGTGAGCCCCAACCAATTTCTTTTTGGTCGCCTTTAAGCTCCTGTTTGTGCTGACGCTTCTTTTCTTCTTCTAGGTGAAAAAGCTTGGCACGTAATTCGTTCATCGCCGTTTCGCGGTTTTGCAGCTGTGAACGCTGTGCTTGTGAAGTTGTTACAAAGCCCGTAGGCAGGTGGGTAATCCGGACAGCACTAGAAGTCTTATTGATGTGCTGACCACCAGCACCACTTGAACGGTAAACATCAATTCGCAAATCTTTAGGATTAATGTCGATTTTGATACTGTCATCAATTTCTGGAATAACTTCAACTGAGGCAAACGAAGTGTGCCGGCGCTTAGCCGAGTCAAACGGGGAAATCCGCACTAAACGATGAACACCATTTTCGGACTTCAATAGCCCGTAGGCATTCTTCCCTGTTATTCGAACACTGACGCTTTTGACACCAGCTTCTTCACCTGGTTCATAATTATTGATTTCAAATTTAAAATCACGTGAATCGGCATACCGCTGATACATCCTGAGCAGCATTGCCGCCCAATCCATTGCTTCCGTACCACCCGCACCCGGATGAATTTCTAATAAAGCATTGTGATTGTCATATTTACCCGATAAGAGCAGATCCATTTCATAATCATGAAACTCATCCTGCAGTTTAACTAAGTCAGTTTCAACTTCTTCTTGCAAATCCTGATCGGGCTCAAGCCGCAATAATTCTAGAGCAGTTACTTCATTTTGGTAATTTTCTTGTAAATGAATAAATGAGTCACGCTTTTCCTTGAGCAGATTATTCTCAGCAATTAATTGCTGGGCCTTTTCTTGATTATCCCAAAAATCCGGCTCCTGCATCTTGCTTTCATTTACGGCAATACTTTCATCAATTGATTCAAGGTCAAAGAGACCCCCTAAAGTGATCTAGCCGCTTTTTTAATTCGTCTAGCGCACTTTGAATTTCGCTAATTTCCATTGTCTAGTCCTTTTCTTTTGTTTACCAGCAAAAAAGAGAAAGCACCTTTGCTTTCTCTTAAACCTGATATTACCGGCTAAGATTTTGTCTAATTTCAGCTTTCAGGAACAACCGAGTTACGTCAAATTCAATATTTGAAATCATTTCTTCAAACATGTTGTAACCTGAATCTTGATATTCAACTAACGGGTTAAGTTGACCATAACCACGCAAACTAATTGATTGCCGTAATTGATCCATGGCATCAATGTGGTCAGTCCAGCGGTCATCAACAACTCGCAGAATAACAACCTTTTCAAATTCAAGCATTTCTGATGGATCAGCTAAAGCCCGTTCCTTTTCTTCAAAGTTGGCTTCTACAATATCATAGAGTTTTTGCTTCAATTCCGGCACTGTCACAGTCTTAAAGTTAAACTTATCAGCCACTTCTTCACTGGTGATGCTAGAAACGATAAAGTCACGTAATGAATCCAGACGCCACTTCTTACGGTCACCCTGCGTGAACATATCAACTTGACTGTTAATTGTCCGCTTAATCATTGGCACCAAAACATCCTTCAGGGATTTTTCTTCACCAATTACCTGCATCCGTTCACCGTAAATAATTTCACGCTGAATCCGCATTACGTCATCATATTGCAGAGTTTGCTTACGCGTATCGTAGTTGTTACCTTCAACCCGCTTTTGCGCAGACTCAACTTGCCGTGTAATCAAACGGCTTTCGATTACCTTCTCGTCATCATTATCTGACAAGCGGTCCAAGAAGTCCTTAACTCGGTCGCCACCAAAGCGCTTCATTAAGTCATCTTCAAGTGATAGGTAAAATCTCGTTACACCAGGATCACCCTGACGACCTGAACGACCACGAAGCTGGTTATCAATTCTTCGTGATTCATGCCGTTCAGTTCCGATAACAGCCAGACCGCCTAATTCTTTAACGCCAGGCCCCAATTTAATATCAGTACCACGACCGGCCATGTTCGTCGCAATGGTTACGGCACCACGTTGACCAGCATTCATGATAATTTGGGCTTCTTTAGCGTGGTTCTTCGCATTCAACACTGCATGCGGAATACCAGCGCGATTCAGAAGATTACTCAAGCGTTCTGAACTTTCAACAGCTACCGTACCAACCAAAACAGGCTGTCCCTTTTCATGACGCTGTTGAATATCAGTAACAACGGCGCTGAATTTTGAATCTAAAGTTGGATACAAAATATCTGACTTATCAATTCTGGCAATTGGCCGGTTGGTTGGAATCGTGATTACCTGCATGTTGTAAATTTCACGGAATTCTTCTTCTTCGGTCTTAGCAGTACCAGTCATTCCTGACAGTTTTTTGTACATTCTGAAAAAGTTCTGGTAAGTAATCGTTGCCTGTGTCTTTGATTCTTCTTGAATCTTAACGCCTTCCTTGGCTTCGATTGCTTGGTGCAGGCCATCAGAATAACGCCGACCCTGCATTACCCGACCAGTAAATGAATCAACGATTAAAACTTCGCCTTCTTGAACAACATAGTCAATATCCTTGAGCATGATGTAGTTAGCTCGTAATGCTTGGTCAAGATGGTGAACCAATTTTTGATTTTCGACATCATACAAGTTCTTCAAGCCGAAATGCTCACAAGCCTTTTCAATTCCTGTCCGTGTCAGTGAAATTGTCTTGGTTGGCCAATCAATCTTGTAATCGCCGTAATCTTTGTCATCATCAGCGTCGTCATCACTTTTATCTTCTTGAAGCGTCTTAACAAACCTGTCGGCACGAATATAATCACCATTGGCTTGTTCAGCTTCACCGGAAATAATCAGCGGTGTTCTGGCTTCATCAATTAAAATTGAGTCGACCTCATCAATAATTGCGTAATTAAGCGGTCTTTGAACCATCTGTTCCTTGTAAACAACCATGTTGTCACGCAAGTAATCAAAGCCTAGTTCAGAGTTAGTTGAATAAGTAACATCGCAATTATAAGCAGCCCGCTTTTCATCTGGCGCCATTGAGTTCAGATTCAAGCCTACTGTCAGACCCAGCCACTTGTATAATTGACCCATTTCTTCTTCGTCACGGCTTGACAAGTATTCGTTAACCGTAACTACGTGAACTCCCTTACCAGTCAAGGCATTCAAATAAACTGGCATGGTGGCAGTTAAAGTCTTACCTTCACCAGTCATCATCTCGGAAATATTACCAAAATGTAAGGCAATCCCACCCAAAATTTGAACGTGGAACGGATATAAGCCCAAGACTCTCTTAGCACCTTCTCTGGCAACTGCAAAGGCTTCTGGCAAAATTGCATCTAGGTCTTCGCCCTTCTTCAGCCGTTCTTGAAATTCTGGCGTCTTAGCCTTTAATTGCTCATCAGAAAGTTTGTCGTATTCATCGGCGTGACTTTCAACTTGGCTTGCTATCTTTTCGAACTTTTTTAGTTCTCGTTTATCATTGTTATATAGTTTCTTTAAAATGTTTACCATTAAATCGATCCTTAAATTGTACTTAAGTATAAAAACACATGATAATTTTACCATGATTAACGCAAAATGAAAAATAAACAAAACAAAGACCTCACATTAAATGTGGGGCCCTCGCCAACAAATTATTATTTTTATTTAGTTTCAATTAAACCGTATCGACCATCATTTCTGCGGTAAACAACGCTTGTACCGTTAGTTTCGGCATCCTGAAAGACAAAGAAGTCATGTTCCAGCATGTTCATTTGCAAAATTGCTTCTTCAGGACTCATTGGTTTTAAGCCAATTTGCTTATTACGGACAATATCAAACTCGCTGACTGACTTTTCTTTTTGCTCTTCTTCTGGAGTTTCGACAAAGAAATCACTAATTCCTTTTTCACGGCCTTTACGGTTTACCCGTGTCTTGTATTTTCTAATTTGCCGCTCCAATTTTTCGGAAACAAAGTCGATACTGCGATACATATCATCGGTTGTATCTTCAGCTCTCAATACTAAGTATGGCAGTGGAATAGTAACTTCAACTTTAGCCGTATGGTCGCGATAAACTTTTAGATTAACATGAGCGACCATGTCTTGATTTAATTCAAAATATTTTTCTAATTTCTTCAGCCGCTTTTCCACGTAACTTCTTAAAGCGTCAGTTACCTCGATATTTTCACCACGAACATTATACTTTAACATAATGAGATTCTCCTTTCGAGCTGCTTAGCAGCCTTTCGTTATTTATATTATAACAAAACTTGAAAGCGCTAAACAAGAAATAACCTACCTGTAAATTGAAAAACTTTCAATCCTAGCTGCCGGAAAAACAGCCGACAGTGCATCCCGCGCATGATACAAGGTTCTCCCGGTAGTATAAATATCATCCAAAAGTAAAATTTTGCACTGATTAAAATCAAACGCCAAATCATGGTTAACTCCAAAAGTTTGCCCGCTTCTTAACCGTTCTATTCGATTTTTGGACCCTTGAGCACCACAATCACTAACTTTAAGCAAAGCTGGCGTTAATGGAACTATGTCACCATAAATGGCGCTAATTGTATCAAACTGGCGCTTGACAAGATGTGTGGCAGAGGTCGGAATCGAAACGTAATAATCTGCTTTAATTTGCCTTAGTTCTTGATAGCACAATTCCTGAAGTACAGCTCGTAAAGCATAATCGCCATAACGTTTATAATTAACCATCAGGTCATGAGCAGCACTGTTATAGCGTAAAACAGCATGGTGGTGCAGCAAGCTAGAGCCATAAATTTTTCGCCAAGTACGGCAATTTAGGCATACGTCATTTTGCGCTAATTCACCAGCACAAACTGAGCACCTGTGATCTGTTAAAGCTTGAAATTTAGCGCGGCACTGCATGCAGATGCGCTGCGCGTGCACTTTTCGCCATGAAAAAACCTGCCGTAAAGATATAGCTGGGGCAAATTGTTGTCCGCATAATAAGCAGCTGTTCATCGATTCATTTCCTTAATTTGTTTCATTGCACTGCGCAAATTTGCTGTATATTTGTGATAACAAAATAGCACTAAGCCATCAGTATCATCTTGTGCTCGCCCAACACGGCCAGCTATTTGCACAAGACTAGCCGGGGTGTAAATTTGGTCATCCGCGGCAAGAATAATTACCCAAACATGTTTAAATGTCACCCCGCGCTCCAAAATTGTTGTAGTTACCAAAATCTGCAGTTGCTGCTGGCGAAATTGCTCTACCTTTTCCAGCCGTTTTTTATCGGCAGCATAAACCCCCGCAATTGCAACATCAGCTAATTCTGTTTCGCATTTAAGCGCTGCTAGATAAAGGGAAATTTGCTCAATTCTGGGAACAAATACTAGCAAAGGATGTCCTTCTTCAATTACCGTCAAAATTGCCGCCAACAATTTAGTATGCAGCTTACCCCGATTTAAAAATGGCCGTAAAAACAATTTTTCTTTGGGGACTGGAAGTTTCCCGCCATGAAAACGCTGGTTTAATTTTAAAATTTGCAGCTGTCCTAACTTTACTTGTGTTAATAAATCTGCAGTTGGCGTTGCGGTCAAATAAACCCGCACGCCACTTTCTTTTACCGCCTTTTGTGCACCAAAATGAAGTTGGTCATTACCAGCATAAGGAAAGGAATCCACTTCATCAATCACTAACAAATCGAAGGCTTGATAAAACTTTAATAATTGGTGCGTCGTACAAATCGTCAACTGCTCTAGTCCCGGTTCTTGATACTTGCGGCCGTGATACACACCGATTTTGACTTGGGCAAATGCCGCCTGCAATCTGGGATACAACTCATTTACAACATCAATCCGCGGCGTAGCAATACACGCCCGCTGACCCAACTTCAAACATTCAGCCAATAGTGCAAATAGCATTTCCGTCTTACCCGCACCAGTTACAGCGTGAACTAAGGTATTTTGATGCCCATTAAAATTATTAACTAACTGCTGTGAAATTTGTGCCTGCAGACTAGTCAACTCACCAGTCCAAGTTAAGCCGCCAGTTTTGGAAACAGGAAAATCCACTTTCATCTGATTACGCCACAAATAATCGCCTTCAACAATTCGCCCAATATTTAAGCATTCGCGGCAGTATTTTTTACCGTTGGGCAATCGCGCCTCGACCTTTGCCCCGCAGCGATTACACCGACCAGCTGTGATTGCCGCAATTTTCGTCAATGCCGTATTTGTGCTAAAATCCTCTTGACCGCCAACCCATTGGCGACCCGCGAGGTTCGTTAAATCTTCCATTTCGCTGCCTCCATTAATAATTACGCAAAAAGAAGGTAAAATTTTTTGACTAACGAAAATTATTTAACAATTAAAGAAAACGGCGACCATGAAATTATTATCAAAAAAAGCCGCTTTATCGCCAGTTTAGCAAGAACAACGTCAGTTGATGAAGCCGAAGAATTCATCGCGGCAACCAGTAAAAAATACCATGATGCCACCCACAATACCTTTGCTTACACAATCGGTCTAAATGATGACCACGTCAAAGCCAGCGACAATGGCGAGCCGTCTGGAACTGCCGGAGTACCTGAATTAAAGGCACTGCAGCTAATGAACTTAAAAAACGTCACCGTTGTTGTCACCCGTTATTTTGGTGGTATCAAGCTTGGCGCCGGCGGCTTAATCAGAGCTTATTCCAACAGTGTCAGTGAAGGCGCCCAAGCAATCGGGGTTGTGAAACGCGTTCGCCAGCAAGAAGTGATTTTTCATGTTGCCTACAACCGTTTTGATGAAGTAGACCATTTTTTGAAACAAAAAGAGATTTATGTTGCTAAAATCGACTATGGTGTTGACATTGCTATTCATCTTTTTATCGACGAGCACGACCAAGCTAATTTAGAAAAAGCATTAACTAATCTGCTTGCTGGCAAAGTAACCTTTACTAATGGCGAAAAACGTTACAACGAACTACTAATTAATGCACATAATTATCATGAAAAATAAAAAAGACTAGATTCAATTCTAGTCTTTTTTGTCGTTTTGATGTTTTAATTGTTCCGGCTTATCCTGTCCCAGATGCCAAACCTCGACTGTTGGATCCTTAGTACTGCGCGCACTAATTATCTTTTGCGTCAAATGCAAGAACGGTTTATATTTCTCGCCCAATAGCCCAATTGATTCCACAAACAATTCTAGGGCAAGCAGTAGGCCAATAATTAGCAGCCACGTTCCCCAAGTCGGTGACAGAAGAAACAGCAGCGAAATAAAGGAAAAAATCAGCGACAAAGCATAAATTGTTAACACTGTTTGCCGGTGCGTTAATCCCATCCGCATTAACTGATGGTGCAAATGGTGCTTATCAGCCTGAGAAACTGGCCGCTTATTTAATTTGCGCCGGATCATTGCATAAATCGTGTCAGTAATCGGTACTCCCAAAATAATAATTGGCACCAGCAAAGAAATAAAGGTGACATTTTTTAATCCTTTAAGTGACAAAACTGCAATCATGAAGCCAATGTACAGCGCGCCTGTATCACCCAAGAACATTTTTGCCGGATGAAAATTATACGGTAAAAAGCCTAATAAACACGCCGCAAGCATAAAGCACGCAATTGGAATATATAACTGACGAGTATGCAAGAAGAAGTAGCCAACAATTCCCATTGTGAACAAGGAGATCATTGAAACCCCATCGGCTAGACCATCTAAGCCATCAATCAAATTGACGGCATTAGTCAAAGCTAAAATCCAAAAAATTGTAATCGGCAGGCTCCACCAGCCCAAATTAATTTGCTTATTGATAAACGGAACGTTAAGGACATTCATCTTAATACCGCCCAAAAAGTAAATTACTAGCGCGCCAACAAAAATACCAAACATTTTTTGCCGGGGTTTTAATTCTAAAATATCATCAATCATCCCGGTCAATACAACCACACTTGATGCCAGCAAAATGCTGAATGACTCATGAGTGGGAAATTGTTCCCGCAATAGCACGAAAACCCCAATATTAAAGGTTACAAAAATACCGAGCCCGCCTAAAGTTGGCATTGGAGTTTTATTTACGCGTCTGGCATTAGGATTATCAACCGCACCAAGCACAAAGGCCAATCTTCTGATGAACGGCGTAATGGCTGCCTGAATGATTACCAAAAAGAATAATTCAACAATAATTTTAAACATAATTTGGCTACTTTCATAATTTAGTTGCTTTTAATTATACAGGCTTGGGCAAAAATGCACAAATTAGGCTATCCAACGAAAAAAGCAAAAAATCTCTATTAGAAAAATTTTCTAATAGAGATTTGTATTTAAGCTAAAGATAAAAAAACTAATCGTTAGCTATTACCGTATTAAACATGTTGTAATGGTTACTTGCATTACCATTCAAACCATCATTAATTGAGCTAAAGTCAAAATGATCGATCCCAGAAATTGGACCTGGTACCTTATGGAACATTGCAACCATGCTCGTAACATTATGTGTATTAAAATTGCTGACATCAAGATTTCTTAAACTAATGTCATCATGGAACATACTTGCCATCGAAGTAACCTTACTAGTATTAAAACTACTTACATCAACACTAGTTAAGCTCTCATTAAACGCAAACATTTGATGCATATCAGTTACATTTGAAGTATCAAAGTTGCTTACATCTAAATTGGAAACCTGTTGATCATTAGCAAACATATCTGACATATCAGTTACATTACTGGTATTGAAATGACTTACATCTATATTAGTTACATGAATATTATCCACAAACATATGATCCATATCAGTTACATTACTAGTATCAAAACTGCTTAAATCTAAATTCTTAGAAGCTTTATACCCACAAAACATATAAGACATGTCTCTTACTTTACCAGTATTAAACTTGCTTACATCTAAACTAGTTAACGAATGATCAAAAGTAAACATGCTTGCCATATTAGTTACATTTTTTGTATCAAAGCTACTAATGCTTAAATTCCTCAAGCTTGTATCATGAGCAAACATATACGCCATATCAGTTACATTACTAGTATCGAAATTACTTAGATCTAGATTTGTTAAACTACCATTAATTGTACGATCATCATAATCAGCACCATTATCGGAATCCACCATATCAAACATACTGGACATATCTGTTACATTACTAGTATTAAAATTACTCAAGTCCAAACTTTGCAGACTAATATCTCCACCAAACATGTAGGACATGTCCGTTGTCTTACTAGTATCAACTTTATTTAAGCCTTTGATTTCAGTAACATTTTCTAAGCCTTCAAACATTTGACTTGCATCTGAAGGAAAGCTAACTTTTGAATCAATACTTATTGTTTGAATATCATTAGGATCAATTTTCATATTACTTACTGAGGTTGTAATAGTATCTTCATTAGACAAAGTATTGCCATCTTTGCCAGCAGCAATATGCAAGGCCTTGGTACTTGGATCATAAGTTAGATCACACTGACCACTTACACCCTTTTTAATATCAGAAGATGTTGAACTACTGCTATTTGATGAGCTCGAACTACTTGAACCACCGTTGTTTACTGGTGGTTGCGGCTTAGAATTATCTGACGAACCTGAACTAATTGATGAACCAGTACCTGTTGAACTACCATCATTTGTTACGTTTGAACTATTGGAACTACTTGAGCTAGGTGTATTACTTGGCTTCGAAGAATCAGTCTCAGCAGGATTTTGTGTAGACGTGTTGCTATTGCTTAATATTACATTCTCCATCAAAACATACTTACCATTTCCTAATGCATAGTATGTCTTTCCTTTAATCGTTTTAGTACCGTAAGTATAAACGGTCTTACCAGATTTTAAAACTGTTTTATCAGCACGCTTACCATTCTTAGTGTATAAATATGAATCTTTTGCAACTTTGGCACTCTTAGCTATTTTTACATGACTTGCTAGTACATACTTGCCATGACCTAAAGAATAGTATGCTTTTCCTTTAATAGTTTTATTCCCATAAATTTTAACCGTTTTACCATTCTTTAGAGCTTTTTTATTAGCACGTTTCCCCGACTTATTGTAAAGATAAGTTTTCTTGGTTACTTTCGCAATTTGAACCGAACTTGTAGCCTTTTTAGTACTTGCTTGTGTACTTGTTGGCACTGCTGCATGAACCTGATTAATTGTTGTCAGACCACCAATCGTACTGGCAATTACTGCTGCACCAACCATTAAGTTACGGCTAGACTTTTTACTATTCTTCAAAAAAGCCTTAATTAACCGTTTCCTATTATTAAACTGCATATTAGCATCCTCCTAAATTAAATTATTTTCTACATATTTAATAATAATCTTTTTTTTTTTTAATCAACAAGAATTAAGACTTTCATATAGCAAAATAATGAAAATAACAAATAAATAATTAATAGCACGAAAAAAGCTAGGTTCTTACGAATCTAGCTTTTAACTTTATTTTGCAACTGCTACAACCCGTTTTTCACGGATCACGGTAATTTTAATATTACCAGGATAATCGAGTTCTTTTTCAACTTGATTCCGAATATCACGTGCCAAAACGGTAATTCGATCATCTGAAATCTTCTCTGGCTCTACCATGACCCGAACTTCACGTCCAGCCTGAATGGCATAAGCCTGTTTGACTCCATCGTACCGTTTAGCAATCTGCTCAAGTTCGGTCAACCGTCTAATATAGTTTTCCAAACTTTCGCTTCTAGCACCTGGTCTTGCCGAAGAAAGCGTATCTGCTGCAACAACTAGTTCAGCAATAAACGACAACTTCGGCACATCCCCGTGGTGGGCTGCAATTGCGTTAACAACAACATCTGATTCATGATACTTCCGTGCTAATTCCACACCAATTTCAACGTGTGAACCTTCAATATCATGATCGATGGCTTTTCCAATATCGTGTAATAATCCCGCGCGTACCGCTAATTTTTCATTTAATCCCAATTCTGCTGCCATTGTGCCGGCAAGCTTAGCTACCTCAATTGAGTGACCCAGTACATTCTGTCCGTATGAAGTACGATACTTCAAGCGTCCAAGCGTCTTAACCAATTCAGGATTCATTCTGTGAATCCCAAGTTCCATTAATGCGCTTTCACCAGCCTCATAAATATCGTCATTGACTTCTTTACGCGCCTTGTCGACTGTTTCCTCAATGCGAGCAGGATGAATCCGACCGTCTTTAACCAGCCGTTCCATTGCCCGTTTAGCAATCTCACGTCTAATCGCGTCAAACCCACTAAGAGTAACAACCTTTGGTGTATCATCAATAATTAAATCAATTCCTGTTAGCGCTTCAAATGAACGAATATTCCGACCTTCACGTCCGATAATTCGTCCCTTCATCTCCTCATTAGGCAAATCAACCACAGATACAGTAGTCTCGGCAACTGTATCTGCCGAACTACTCTGAATCGCATCAATGATTATTTGACGAGCATAATGGTCAGCTTTAGCAGCCACCTCTTCATTACTGGTCTTAATCATTGTTGCCCGCTCCTTGACTAGCTGATCGGCTAATTGGTCCAAAACCAACTTCTTAGCCTGTTGCTTGTCCAGGTGCGCAACTTCATACAATTTCTGTTGTCTTTGATCGACTAATTCAGCAGCAGCCTTAACTTTGACATCAAGTTCTTCCTGCTGCTTCTGCAATTGATCCTTTTTTTGATTGAGTCCATCCTCTTGCTCTTTAAGTAAAGAATTCCGGTGATCGAGGGTATCTTCTCGTTGTTTCAAACGATTATTGTCACGCGCAATCTCATCACGCTTAACATTTAATTCGTCTTCTACTTTTTGCCGATAATCCTGAATTTTTTCTTGAGCTTCGAGAATTTTCTCTTTTTTAGAGTTTTCAGCACTCTGCTTTAAGGCTTCTGTTGCCTGCTTTTGGGCATTAACTTCAGTCCTTGCAGCAGCAACCTGTGCTTTTGCATCGGTTAAAATATGGTCGGCATCATTTTGCGCATTTTGGGCATTTTTCTCCCAAATGTTCTTACGAATTGCGTAACCAATTCCTAACCCAATTATAATTGAAATAATAGCAACCGCGACGGGAATCAAAATTATATTTGTCATGATTACTATCGCCTTTTTTATTTTTTAGATTATTCACACAATATTAATGATAAAGAACCACGGCACACATGTCAATGAACAAGAAAAAAACCTTGCCTCAAATTCCGAGGTCAAGGTCAATTTCTTCAACTCTATTCGCTTTTGTTATCGGCTTCTTTTTGAGAAGAATCCTTAGTTGCAGTTTCATCTTTTGGCTTGTTAGCCTTAACTTTTTCTGGATCTTCACGATCAGCGATTGATTTTTCATCAATACCATAAGCTTCTCGAACCTGATGTTGAATATCATCATAAATATCTTGGTGTTCTTCAAGATATTTTTTGGCATTTTCGCGACCTTGGCCGATCCGCTCATTATTGTATGAATACCACGAACCCGCCTTAGCAATAATGTCCTTATCAGCTGCCATATCAAGTAATTCCCCACTTTGAGAAATCCCTTGACCATACATCATGTCGACTTCAGCAACTTTAAATGGCGGCGCAACCTTATTCTTAACCACCTTAATTTTTACCCGGTTACCAGTAATGTCGCCGCCAGTCTGTTTAATCTTTTCAGCCCGTCTAATTTCCAAACGAATGGTTGAATAAAACTTCAGGGCGCGACCACCAGGCGTAGTTTCAGGATTACCGAACATAATACCAACTTTTTCCCGAATTTGATTAATAAAAATCGCAATGGTCTTGGTCTTATTAATATTACCGGAAAGCTTCCGCAATGCCTGACTCATTAATCGTGCCTGCAAGCCCACGTGACTGTCCCCAATGTCACCATCAATTTCAGCTTGTGGTACCAATGCAGCAACAGAATCGACAATTAAAATATCAATTGCCCCACTGGCGATTAAAGTATCCGCAATCTGCAAGCCTTCTTCACCAGTATTTGGCTGTGACAAAATAAGCGCGTCAACGTCAACACCTAAAGCTTGGGCATAAGCTGGGTCCATTGCGTTTTCAGCATCAATATAAGCAGCCGTACCGCCGCGTTTTTGCACTTCGGCAACAGCATGCAAAGCAACCGTCGTCTTACCAGAAGATTCAGGTCCATAAATTTCAATAATTCTTCCTCGTGGGTAACCGCCAACACCTAAAGCCGCATCAAGTGCCAGCGAACCGGACGGAACCGTCGAAATTTCAGTATCAGCCTTGTCGCCCATCCGCATTACGGCGCCTTTACCAAAATTCTTTTCAATTTTTTTCAATGCACTTTCCAGTGCTTTTTGTTTTTCGTCTTTGGCCAAGCGATTTTCCTCCTCTAATTAATACCCATTAATTATACTTTGATTTCTTGTTTATTTGCAAGGAAAACCGAACAAATGTTTATTCTTTTATCCCGCATTATTAAATACGCCAAAATTATCTTTTTTTGCGAAAAAAGTTGCCATTTTTACCAGTTCTAGTAATTTAATGCTAACAAGTAAGAATTAATTAAGCAAAAATGTTGCATCCTTAGGCGATTTTAAAAGCATACAAAAAGACGCTAACCAAGTCAGCGTCTTTTAAATTTATTTATAATTACATTGAGCCCTTAAAAACGCCCCATGAACTATGGAAGTAATCCCAACCTGAATAGATTGTAAAGATTAATGCCAAGTAGAGCAGAATCGTTCCAATATGGTAAAAATCACCAATCAGTAAGAAAATAACTGACAGCATTTGGCAAGTTGTCTTGATCTTACCAGGCATTGCCGCAGCCATTACCTGACCCTTGTTTTCTGCCAAAATCAACCGCAAACCAGTAACTGCAAGCTCACGACAAACAATAATAACTACCACCCAAGCTGGTGCTAATTTTAATTCAACCAGCATAATAAAGGCAGTCATTGTTAACATTTTGTCGGCTAACGGATCAGCAAACTTACCAAAGTTGGTTACCATATTACGCGAACGGGCAATGTGACCATCAAACCAATCAGTTGCTGAAGCTATGGCAAACACAACTGCGGCGATTACTAACCGCCAATAGACTGTACTGCCGGCAACTTGGACACTTGCATCACCGCCAAACATGACGATTAACACGAAGACTGGGATTAAAAATATTCTAAAAACAGTTAATTTATTGGGTAAATTCATTCTCTACTACTTCTCCTATATTCGATAATTATCTGCCATTGTTAGTGGTTGAAGAGTGAGTTGAACTATCAGACTGACTGCCATTATTAGTAGTATTAGTCTGGTTATTGCTCTGACCATTATTTTGGGTAGTTTGATTATGCTCTGCAGTATTATTAGTAGTCGTACTATGTGTAGTCTGATTGTTTGAACTATTAGTAGATTGACTAGAATTAGAACTTGAACCAGTTGTACCGCTATTGGTATTTGTCCGGTTACTTTGAGTTGAATTTGATTGACTTGTAGTTTGACTACGTTGTTTGCCAATCAATAATGTCAAACTCAAACTGCCATTTTGGGCATCATATGGTACTTTCTTGCCGCCAACAGTTACCTTAGTTCCTGACGCATTGCTCAGCGTAACGCTAACATTTTGGGCATCAGTAGGAATGGCAATTGTTTGCTTTTGTCCAGCTGCTAAAGTTTGAGATGCTTGTCTAACACCATTAACAGAAATCGTGACTGTAATACTTTGGTCACCAGCACGCACAACTAAATTACGATTATTCTTCAAGCCAGTAACTTGGAATTGGTTGGCAGCTAATTCCTTAATCTTGACTGGATTAACTGCAACTGGCTTCTTTTTCTTAGCTTTATTGGTATTTTCTGAAGAAATCGAAACCCCATTATCTGGGTTAGTAGTTTGATTATGACTTGCTGAAAAATGGGCGTACACCACATAACAAACCAAAATCACAACAATTACTCCCAGACCAACAATAATCCGTGGTAAATAATTCTTCCACAATTTCTTTTTGTTGCTGGTTGTCTTACGAACTTCTTCGCTCTTATTATCAATCGAATCTTCAACGTATTCGTCTGGTTGGGCTGCAGGAACTTCTTGATGGTATTCGCTTAATAACTGTTTACCATCCAAGCCGACAATCTGTGCATATTGTCTAATAAAGGCCCGCACATAAAAATCACCAGGGAGTTTATCAAAATCATTCTGTTCAATTGCCGTCAGATATCTACCTTGAATTTTGGTTGCTTTTTCAATATCTGCAATTGAAAGTCCCTTTGCCTCTCTGGCACTGCGTAATTTATCTCCGATATCTGCCATAGTTACCTCTTCAAAAATTCTCCACTAACAACTAGAGTATAACATATACTACTACTTTTTTTCACACTTATAACAGCCAGCCACCGCTGACATAAATCGTCTGACCTGTTAAATAGCCAGAACGAAGACTGAGTAAAGTCTTGACCCAAAATGAAATATCACTGCCTTCAGCTAGTCGGCCAGCAGGAATTTCACCTTTGACTTCCTCCATGGTTTCCGGCGCAAACATTGCATTCATCGGTGTATTAACCGCGCCGGGAGCAATTACATTAACTGTCAAATTAGCTGATGCCACTTCACGCGCGTAGCTTTGAGCAAAGCGTGTTAAGCCAGCCTTTGAACTGCTGTAAACAGACTCCATTGCACTGCCTTGACCGCCATAAACCGAACCGATATAGACAATGCGGCTAAAATCATTTTTAATCAAAAGCGGCTCAAGCAAGCTAGTCAACTTAATTGGCACTGATAGATTTACACGCATAATTTGGTCAATCTTATGTAAGTCTTGCCCACTGACAAAGTTGTAATCGGTAATGCCTTGGGCAAAAACAACCGCATTAATTGGCAGTAATCCTTTTACAAAAGTTTGTAACTCCCGATCATCAGCCAAAAAACTAAGTTTAATTGGAATAAAATCTTGCTGGGGATACTGCTTAGTCAAGTTTTCGCTTAACTCGCAAGCCACTTGCCAATTTTGACTGCAATGAATATAAAGCGACCAGCCATCTTGTGCCAAATCCGCACAAATAGCTTGTCCAATTCCACCAGTAGCGCCAAACACAATTGCTCGCTGCATTCTAACATTCCTTTTCTGCCCAATTCTGGGCCATTAATTTGTACAGTATTACAAATTATATAACAATTACTTGTCCAATTCTACACTTTTACAATCACAATGTTCGAGTTAATTTTAACATTATTCAACCGTAAAATTAGCTAAAATTGCCACATGCTAAACTTTCTTAAAAATTACTTCTCAGATGCATCTTCTGGCGGCAATAGAACCTGCCGCGGCTTTGAACCCTCAGAAGGCCCAACGACACCTTTAGCTTCCATGTCATCCACAATTCTAGCAGCTCGATTATAACCAATTCTAAAACGGCGTTGCAACATTGACACACTGGCTGTCTGCTGACGTCTAACCAGATCAACCGCCTGAGAATAAAATTCATCTTCTGGTTCATCGTCATCTGACGCATTATCACTACTCTTTTGCGGAATCATTTCTTCATCATATATTGGCTTCTGCTGGTCCTTAACCCAGGAGATAACTCGTTCCACTTCACTAGAAGCAACATAAGCTCCTTGAATTCGTTCCGGCTTTGAAGCACCGACTGGCATATACAGCATGTCGCCGCGACCCAATAATTTTTCCGCTCCTGTTTGGTCCAAAATTGTGCGCGAATCAACACCACTAGATACGGCAAAAGAAATCCGCGACGGCACATTCGCCTTAATCAGGCCGGTAATTACGTCGACACTCGGCCTTTGCGTTGCCAAGATCATGTGGATTCCGGCAGCACGCGCCATTTGTCCTAAGCGGACAATTGCACCTTCGACATCATGGCCGCCAACCATCATTAGGTCACTCAATTCGTCAACGACAACCAAAATATAAGGTAACGGCTTCATTGCTGGCTTAGTTTTATCTTGATTGTTCAGTCGAACCTTTTCGTTAAATTCCGCCATATTGCGCGCGCCACTAGCCGCAAATAATTTATAACGCCGCTCCATTTCTTTAACGGCCTTGCTTAACGCGTTAGCGGCTAGTTTAGCATCCGTTACAACTGGAATCAGCAAATGCGGTACCCCATTATAAACGGATAATTCGACCATTTTTGGGTCAATTAAAATCAATTTAACTTGGTCAGGCATTGCCTTCATCAAAATACTGGTTAGGATCGTGTTAATTGCCACGGACTTCCCAGAACCAGTCGAACCAGCAATCAATAAGTGCGGCATCTTAGCCAAATTAACCGAAATTGTCTGCCCTGTAACATCCTTACCAAGAGGCACGACCATTGGTTCCTGTTGCGCCTTGGCATCCTGGTTCTGCATTACATCCTTAAACGCAACAACAGACGTTGTTCGGTTAGGCACCTCAATCCCAATAAATGGCTTACCGGGAATTGGCGCCTCAATTCTAATATCTTTAGCAGCTAACGCTAAGGCCAAGTCATCAGCCAAATTGACAATGCGGCTGACTTTAACCCCAACTGCAGGCTGAACTTCATACCGAGTAATCGTTGGCCCCAAAATTGCCTTCTTAATGATGACATTAACGCCAAAACTCTTAAAAGTTGTCTGCAAAGTCTGGGTATTCTGCCGGATTAATGTTTTATCTGAACTCTGATCCGCATTCTTAACTGTATCAAGCAGCGAAAGCGGCGGCTTCCGATATTTAGGATTAGGTTCTTGTTTCTGCTTGGTTTCTAGTTCGCCGTGGTCCACATCTGCCAATTCCTGCAGCATTTTCTTATCCTGATCGGCAAAAGAATGTGACTTTGGCAACGTCGTTTCTTCTTTTTCGTCATCTTCTGATTCTGTCTGTTGGTCAAACTCTGCTTCCGGCTCATTTGAGTTAGGCTCTTCTTGACTAGCAATTTGAATTTGCGGCTCGGCATTCTGCTCATCCTCAACTGGTGCTTCAAACTCTGCTTCTGTTTCAGGAGGATTTTCTTGTGAAGTTGTCTCTTCTTCAATAGTATCTTTTTTAACCGCAAAATCATTAACATTAGGAAAAATCGGCGACGTCGAGTTTAACGGATCATTCAGATCACGTGCCTGCTGCTCCGCTATTTTCTGTAATTGTTTCTCGCGTAGAACTTCATATTTATCTTTGATTTTGGTTCCCGCTGCCTGATTTTTGACAATAAACAGCTGACTAAAGGACTGAAACTTTTCAATAATTGTTCTAAATTTAACATCGAAAAACATTAACAGGCCAATTGGTATCAACAAAACTGCGATCACGCGCAGACCAATATGGCCAAGTAGTTGGTAAAACAATTGATAGCAGATGGCGCCAATAATCCCGCCACCAACTGGCAGAGTCACCGCCGCACGAGCAAATTCAGCGGTCATTTCGTGCCAAAAGGCATTCATAAAAGCATTATTAACCAGCTCATGCTCAAAATAAATACTGCTCTGAATTACTAATACCCCTAAAATTGCCAAAAACAAGCCGCAACTGCGCTTAAACTTAAAGTGCATCGGCTTGTTATAAATTAGCATTACTAGACCGAACAGGCCGAACAAACCCGCTGCCAGTAAATAAGAATCGCCAAAAAACAAACGAAAACAGTTGGCAATCTGTCTGCCCAAGATACCAAATTTCACAAATGCCCAAACAGCAATAATAAGTTGAATCAGACCAATAACCGCCCAAGTTATCCCAGTATTCTGCGCCTTCTTACGTTTTTTAGTTGTCTTTCTCTTTTTCTTAGGCATAATTGCACCTAATTAGGAGCTAAAAATTAGCTTGGAAGTTCAAATTAACTGGTTGATCCAAGGTAATTTGCGTAACTTCATAAGTTAAGGTCTCAATATATTCAACTAATGGCCGGCTGAGTAATTTATAGTCAGTCTTATCAAGATCGCTGCCATCGCCAAAGTAATCCTTAATTTGCACAATTTGGCTAATCATCCCGCTAACAGAAAATTCTCCGGGATCTGGGGCAACATCAAAAATTACCGTGACATCAAAGTAGCTGCCATCTTGACCAGCATCAGTTGTACCGTCATCATTTTGTTTTTCAACTTTTTTCAAGCCAAAATTAACTTGATCTTTTGTTTCTGGTTCTTCATTAATGTCATAGTGAAAATTTTTAACCATGACTGGTGTTTCTTTAACAAAATCCATTATTCTTCTCCTAAATTTCTTTCATAACGTTCAGGGCGATTATAATCATCCTTTAACTTGTCATTTTCATAATGGTGCGCTGTTTCCATATTTGGAAAGCCCTGTTGGCGCAATGCCTCAAGCAAAACCATCGCTACAGAATTGGAAAGATTATAGCAGCGAATGTTAACAGACATTGGGATGCGCAAGTTGCGGTCATAGTATTCACGCATAAAAGTTTCCGGCAAACCTGTTGTTTCTTTTCCGAAAACAAAATAGTAATCTTTATCCTCATCAGTGTAATCAACTTCGGCATAATTTTTCGCTGAAAACTTCGAAATTAAGTACATTTCATCCTGCGGACCCAGTGTTTTCAAAAATGCCTCAAGGTCATCATGGCGACGGACGTCTACTTTATCCCAATAATCAAGTCCGGCACGCTTCATCTTCTTATCATCAATTTGAAAGCCCAATGGTTCAATCAAATCTAGCACTGTATTCGTTCCGGCACAAGTCCGAGCAATATTACCAGTATTAGCTGGCATCAGTGGTTCATACAATACAACATGGTTTGTCATTATTTTCTCCTTAACAAAAAAGTGCGGCCTATAACCACACTTCTTCTATTCTTTTGTTATTTTTTCTTTCTTAGGTGCAGCTTCTGTGGTTAAAGCAGCATTCTTATCCTCCGCAAAAACCTGCGAAACCTTACGGTAATAATTGTACACGCGCATGATAATAATTTTCAAGATTGCATAGATTGGAATCCCAAAAATCACGCCCCAAAGGCCCCAAACAGAACTGGCACCGATTAAGAGCAAAATCGTGGTAACTGGATGCATTGCCATCTTGTTGCCCAATACAAGTGGGCTAATTACCCGTGATTCAATTGTCTGCTCAACCGCAAACACAATGAGCACCTTGACTAACATTGGCACCGAGGTCATCACCGCAATCACTACAGCAGGTATAAAGGCAATAAACGTTCCAAAATACGGAATCAAGTTTAACACACCACTTAAAACCGCCAGAGCAATTGCGTATGGCTGCCCAATAATAGTGTAGCCAATTGCAAACATAATGCCCACCCAAAAAGCAACGGTAATCTGACCTCGAATATATGAAGCTAAGGCAGCATTGATTTCATATAATAATTTACTAAAACTTTTTTGCCAGCGTTTAGGCGCGAATTCTGTAATATATGGCCGCAATCGGTGTCCATCTTTAAGCATGAAGAACAAGATGAACGGCGCGGTAACGACCGTCATGAAAATAATCGTAATGATACTAATTGCTGATGAAATATTGTCTAGAGCCGCGTTAATTGCCGTTTGACTAGACTTAAATAACATGCTTTGTGCACGATTAATCGCATCATTAATATTATTTTTAACGCTATGAAATTGTGGGTCGCTTAACTTATCCTGCACGGCAACACTTGCTTCACGCCAAATGCGCGGCCAATGCTTAATTAGTGAATTAATTTGGGTTTGAACAATCGGCAAAAGCGTATTGATAATCCAGACAAGTAGTAAGGCTACTATAATAAACAGCCCAGCAATTGTAACAACCCGCGGCACTTTAAACTTGCGCTCAAGCGTGTCTACCAGCGGATTCATAATGTAAAATTGGATCACTGCCAACAAAAGCGGTGGCAAAATAGCACTAAAAAATAACCGCGCTGGATTCAAAACAAAAGAAATCTTATTGAACAACCAAATCACAAGGAAGAACAATAAGATATTAAGCAGTACAATACTAAAGCGATTATTCAAAAACCATTTTTCAAAAATACTGCGCTTCGAGTGTTTTCGTTGATTTTCCATTAAACCATCCTAATTATCTGTGTTCATAAACAATGTCATCATCTACCCTGAATTCCGGCAGCGTTTGCTTAGTGCCCAATTCAAGATAAATACCATTGGCTAGCGGATTTTGAAGTTTCTTCTGGTCAAAAAATAAAGTTGCATGTCCCAAAACCCGCATATTACTTTCAACCATGCTCCCGACAAAAGAGGCAACATAGGTTTGACCATCAATTGTGATTGTATCACCTTTTTTAAAAACAAACGTGCTAGCAGGTGTCTGCGAACCAAATTTTTGCAGAACCGATACATCTACTAAGCCTTTAGTAACATTTTCACCAAATAAAATAACCATCTTATCTTCGGGCTTAATTGCTTGTTGACCAATTTGCGTTATTGTAGATATCCATTTCATTTTTCTATGCTCCCTAATAATTAATTTTAGCATAATAAAAACCGCTTACCCAATATATAAGCGGCTTTTTATTTTCACTCTTTAACTTTTTTGTGGAAAAAGAGCCATTTACGTAATTCATCAATCAAGACCAGCGGAATTGGCAGGCAGAATAAGAATAACCAATCTGTCGGCAATAATCTCGTTGTGTTGAATAATTGCTGTAGTCCCGGAGTTACCGTCAAGACAAAGAACAGTAAGATTTCAAAAATAATCCCGTACCAAATGTTGTGGTTACTGAACAAACCCTTCTTGAAAATCGAAACCTTGTTGGTCCGGCAGTTCAAAACATTGGCAACCTGAGTAAAGACAATTGCACCTAGTACCATTGTCGTTGCCCGCATGTAAACAGGTCCACTAGCAGCTAAGGCAGCTTGCGGCCAGCCGTTCTGAGCATTGACAAAGAAGTATGCGCCAATCGAAATAATACTTGAGATAAGACCGTACCATAAGAAGGCATGAAGAATGACACTGCGGTTAAGCAAGTGCTCACTGCGCTTTCTCGGCGCCTGTTTCATCACATCTGGATCAACAGCTTCGCCGCCAAGCCCTAATGCCGGCAACATATCCGTACCTAAGTCAACCGTTAAAATCTGCATAACAGTCATTGGCAGTGGAATTAGACCACCAGAGAACAGGAACAAAATTGACGGAAAGGCTTCAGGGACATTGGAAGTCAAAATATATGTTAAGAACTTCCGGATGTTACTGTAAACGGCCCGACCTTCTTCAATTGCGGCAACAATCGAAGCAAAGTTATCATCGGTTAAGATAATGTTGGCAGCGTCTTTAGCAACGTCCGTACCGGTCATTCCCATTGCAATCCCGATATCAGCTTGCTTCAAGGCTGGCGCATCATTAACCCCATCACCAGTTGAGGCCACAATTTCACCATTTTCTTGCAATGTCTTAACAACTTTGTACTTTTGTTCTGGCGCAACCCGAGCAAAAATAACTTCACCCTTCAAGGCCTCACGTAAATCGTTATCGCTCATTTCTTCAAGTTCTGTTCCAGAAATAACGCGCGCTTTATCAGAAGTCAAGCCAATCTGAACCGCAACTGACTTGGCAGTCAATTTAGAATCACCAGTGACCATGATAATCTTAATCTTAGCTTCATGGCAGCGTTTAACAGCGTTGTAAATTTCTGGCCGCGGCGGATCACTCATTGTTGTTAGCCCAACAAAGACCAAATGCGTTTCAGCATCAGCGATTGTTAACTTAGAAACGTCAGTATCATCGCGGTCAACAATCCGGTAAGCCATCGCCATACTTCTCAATCCTTGAGCGGCATATTGAGCATTACTCTTATTAGCCCGATCAATATCATCTTGGGTTATTGACCGTACTTGACCATCAACTTGAACCTGGTCACACTGCTTAATCACGTCACTAAATGAACCTTTAGTGAAAATTATATACTGCTGATCGTTCCAGCGGTGAATGGTTGACATCCGTTTTCTGTCAGAATCAAACGGCAATTCCCGCATTCTTGGGTACTTCACCAGCACCTTTTGCCGGTCAAAGCCTGCCTTTTGCGCCATAATGATTAACGAAGCCTCGGTTGGCGTACCTAAAATCTTCGGCTTACCGCCCTTAACCTTGCTTGGCTGTACCGCGGTATCATTATCAAGAGAAGCAATCTGAATTAACTTATGCAAGTCTGGATTTTCTTCATACCATAATTGCTTACCGTTTAATTCAACTTGACCATTGTTAACATATCCATTACCCGTAACTTTGTATTCATTTTTCAAGGTCCAGATGTAATGGATTGTCATTTGGTTTTGCGTTAATGTCCCTGTCTTATCCGAACAGATAACGGTCGTCTCACCCAAGGTTTCAACTGAATTTAATTCTTTGACCAAGGCGTGCTTTTTCGCCATTCGACGAACACCTTGCGCCAAACTCAAGGTAACTGTTGGCAATAACCCTTCTGGGATAAAGGCAACAATCATTCCTAACGCAAAGATAAAGGCCTTAGCAAACGGATACTTAACAAAGAAAATCGCGGCAATTAAGAACAAGACCCCAATCGAAACCGCAATAATTGATAATTGCTTAGTCAAGCGGTTAAGTTCCTGCGTTAACGGACTATCAACCTCGTCCTGCTTTTGCGTCAATTGCGCAATTCGGCCAAACTCGGTATTCATCCCCGTCGCAAAGGCAATTGCCCGTGCTGTTCCAGCACCGACTGTCGTCCCAGAATAAACCAAGTTAGTTTCGGCATAACTGCCTTCACCAGGATCATACTTCGTTGTCTTTGATTCTGGCACTGACTCGCCGTTTAAGGCACTCTGATCGACCTGCATTGAACTAGCCGAGATTAGCCGCGCATCAGCAGGAATTGCATTCCCAGCCTGCAGGACAAATACATCACCCGGAACTAATTCCTTAGAATCGATCTGCACCTTTTTGCCATCACGAATGACCTGCACATAAGTCGGCAGCATATTATTTAACGCATCTGTTGCCCGTTTAGCCGCACGTTCTTGCCAGTAACTAAACAAGCCGTTGATAATATTCACCATCCAGATTGCAATTCCCAGCTCAAGTGTGCCGCTGAACATTGCAATTGCACCTGAAATCCACAACAAAATTGCCATCATACTGATAAAGTTTTTAAAAAATACTTTCCATTGTGATTCTTCTTGAGATTTTTTAATCTCATTAGGACCATATTTTTGCAGTCTTTTGGCAGCTTCTTGCGAACTCAGACCATCAGATGAAGAATTTAAATTGGTAAAAACTTCTGCAACGTCATTTTTTGCATAAAGTTCACGAATTTTATTTTCGTCCATTAACGGTACCTTCTTAACTAAAATTTTCTGCTTTTAATAAAGCTAACTACTCAAATTTAAATATAACACTTCGTGCTATACTTATTAAGAGTAATTATATTACAAAATTTAACTGGAGGTTAAAAAATGAGGCTATTAATTGGCGGCTACACTAAAAACACAGCCACCGGAATTTACGAATTACCGCTTGAAATCACGGATTCTACAGCTAAAATAGGTCAAGCAAAGGAAATCATTAAAGTTGGTGGACCAACTTATTTTGTCCAAGATCATGACCTGATTTTTACGATTAACAATGCAGGTGACAAAGGCGGAATTAGTGCCTACAAATTAATTAATGGTGCATACCAAGAAACTGATTCTTATTTAACAGCTGGCTCATCTCCTGCCTATATTGGCATCAATAAAGAGCAAAAGCTGCTCTATACAGCCAATTATCACACAGCTCAATTGGCAGTCTTTTCTTATACTGCAGACGGCAAATTAACCTTGCTGGATTCAGTCACCCATACGGCTGACACATTGGGACCGCAACCTGAACAAGTTGACGGCCCGCACCCCCACTTCTTTGACGAAACGCCTAATGGCAATTTAGTTAGCTGTGATTTGGGTAATGATCGTGTTGACTTTTACAGTTTTAACGACCAAAAATTAGCACACCTAGCAAGTTACCAAAATGAACCAGGATTTGGCAGTCGCCACATTGTTTTCAGTCCCGATGGCAAGTACTTCTACGTTGCCGGTGAATTATCCAGCAAAGTTAATGTTGTGAAGTTCGACGAAGATAACTGGACGTTTGAAAATATTGCAACTTATTCGACCATTCCTGAAGACTACACTGAACATAACGGTGCAGCAGCAATTCGAATGAGCAGCGACGGCAAATATCTTTATGTTTCTAACCGTGGTCATAATTCAATTACTGTCTTTGGTATTAAGCCTGACCATACTTTGCAATTGACCCAACGAGTTTCCACGTTCGGTGAGTTCCCACGTGACTTTAACTGGGACGAAAATGAACAATACATGGTGGTCGCCAACCAAAATACGGATAATGCGACACTCTACACTCGGGACGCTGAAAATGGTTGTCTTACCCCTGTGCAAAAAGACATTGCCGTACCAGAAGGTACTTGTGTCTTATTTGAATAATTAAAAAAGTTGTGTGTACACACAACTTTTTTGTTTATCCTTGTAAATTCTGCCACAATTCTTGCATATCAAGCGGCTCCGGAATTTTAATTTCTACTTGCTGATCCAAGAAGGGATCCGTAAAAGCCAAATAGTAGCAATTCAAGGCTTGTCTTGTAAAATTATCCGCTACACCATACAACGGATCGCCAAATAATGGGTGTCCAATCGACTGCAGATGAACGCGAATTTGGTGCGTGCGGCCAGTAAACAAGCGTAATTCGACTAAACTTGCACCTTTGACTTGGTCCAAAACACGATATTCTGTTGCTGCCGACTGACCATTGGCATCAATTTGACGGACGACGGTTCCTTCTTTTTGCGCAATTGGCGCCTTAATCATTCCGGTTAGCTCATCTGACGCAAAATTACCGTGAACCACAGCATGATATTTTTTTACAAAGTCATTCTTACTTAACTTAGCAAAGCGGGCATGGGCAATCGGATTCTTACCGATTAACACTAACCCTGAAGTATCACGGTCAAGACGGGTAATTACGTGCGGCTTAACTTCCTCCTGCTTGCTCTTAGCAAAGTATCCTAAAGCGCGATTAACAAGCGCATCATCGTCTTCATAACGTGAGGGAATTGACAAGACGCCAACTGGCTTGTTCACCACCAAATAGTTAGCTGTTTCCTTAACTCGCACTAGCGGCTTATCAGAAGGTCGCAGCCACGGATTGGCCTTTTCTTGACCCGGTACAAAAATAATTTCGTCACCATTATGCAGTTGGTAGCTAGTGTAGCGGCGCTTATGATTAACCAGAATTAGGCCATCATGATTTTTAGCATTATTAACCGCCTGCTTTGAAAAACCATGCTTCATTAAAAAAGCCCCTAACTTCTGGGGGCTGTTACTTGTAAACTTTAACTTAAATAGTGTCATTTTTATCACCAATGAAGGCACTCTGAACTCGCGACCAGAATCGCGTGTGGCCAAAGCGGTCAAACTGAATTACCTTTTGCGAAATCCGGTAAGTAATCTTTTTGGCATTGTAGACATCAATGTGCTGACCATCAACTGTCATTACCAAATGATTAGCATCTGGCACAATTGTAATCCACTGGTCAGGGGCAATAACAATTGGCGAAGAGAGAGTGCGAAACACACGATTATTAATCGAAGCAATCTCAGCCATTTGCAACGCCTTTAACCGCGGATGAATTACCGCACCGCCAAGTGACTTGTTGTAGGCAGTTGAGCCAGTTGGCGTTGAGACGCACAAGCCATCGCCGCGAAAGTTTTCAAATAATTTACCTTCAATATAGACGTTAGCTTCCAAGGTATGTGAAACCCGTTTGACTGCCGATTCATTCAGAGCCAAAAAATGCCGCTTTTCTCCTGCTTCAGTCTCAAGTTCAACTTCCAATAACGGATAGTTGGTCGACTCCGGCTGCCGCAAAAAGAGTGCATCCACCATCTTATCAACATCGTCACTGCGCCAATCAGTATAAAAGCCCAAATGTCCCGTATGAATTCCAATAAACCTGATTGAGCTAATCTGGGTTTCATAACGATGAAAAGCATTAATTAATGTACCATCGCCGCCCACTGTAATTACTACATCCGGATACTTGGCATCAAAGACAACATCATCTTTTTGCTGCAATAATTTTTTTAAATGCGCGACAACCCGCAACGTTTCCTCATTAGTATTATGAGCAATCGTTATTTTCATGATTTTTCCTTGCCCTTATTCTTGGTAAAAATCTTCTGCGCTTCCTGAACTTCATCCTTAATTAAAGACATTTCCTCGTCTAACTTGTATGCTGTTTCCGCTGTTGACTTTAGACGCTTGGAAATATCATCTGGATAAGAACCTTGATACTTATAATTTAGAGTATGCTCAACTGTTGCCCAAAAGTTCATTGCTAATGTCCGCACCTGAATTTCGGCCAGCAATTTTTTAGCACCTTCTGGCAAATAAACAGTATAGGAAATCACCATGTGGTAAGAACGATAACCTGATGGCTTGGCGTTTTGCACATAATCGCGCTCTTCCAAGACTTCCATATCTTGCCGCTCATGGATTAAGTCCACTACCTTATAAATGTCGTCAACAAACTGACACACGATTCGAATGCCAGCAATGTCCTGCATGTCAGTCTCAATCACGTCGGGACTGATTACCCGCCGGGTCATTTTTTCTTTAATCGAATCAACTGTTTTTACTCGGCCAACGACAAATTCAATTGGCGAGTGTTCTCCCTTAGTTAAAAAACTCTGTCTAAGGGCCCGAAATTTTACTTTTAATTCATTAACGGCCTCTGTATATGGCCATAAAAAGTTGTCCCAATCTATTTCCATTGAAATAATTCCTTTCTCAAACAGCAACTTCATTTTACCATATAATAAGAGTAAACAGATTGGAGTAATGATAATGACTAAAAATACTGAAATTGAAGCTAAAACATTGTTAACTGAGGCAACTTATCAACAATTATGTGCTGCCTTCCCTGTTAAAAGTGACTTTTTGCAGGCTAATTATTATTTTGATACGCCCGATGGCTTATTAAAGCAGCACCAAATCAGCTGCCGCGTGCGAATATTCAAAGACCACGCCGAGCAAACACTCAAAGTCCCCCACTCACAACTTATCCAGCATAACTTTCATGAAGCAGTTGAAATTAACGACGATTTAGAACTAGCTGCCGCGCAAAAGTTTGTCCAGCAGACAGAAAAGGGTACAGTTGCCGCATTTAATGGTAATGTTGAACAATACTTGAAGACTAACTTTGGTACACAGCTTGAGCTGTACCTCCAAACTTTTAGCAAAACGCGCCGCATTTTAGCTGTTGGCCCTGAAAATTGCGAATTGACATTTGACGCAACTACCTATCCAGATTCTTATGTCGATTACGAATTAGAAATCGAAAATTCTAATCCTACTTTAATCAAAAAGGTCCTGTTTTCCCTTGAAAACAGCTATAATTTTAAGCAAACTAAAACTAATACTAACCAGCCTAAAATCGCTCGTGCATACGCTCATCGTGTTAGAAGATAATTATGTGAGCGTATTCTTTGCCTATATATCAGTTATTTGGTACAGTAGTATTTAATTGGTAATTTGAAGGAAGGATTAAAGATGTTTGAGATTTTCCTCTTTGTCAATCCGATTGGCATCTACTGTTATGATACAGAACTTTTAATCAAACAAGCCACTAACGAACTTAATATTGATACTTGTTTTAATTACATTCCAATTACTAACACAAAAGTAATTTCAGCGGACATTGTCCGCCGCCGCAAAGACGGTCAGAAACTAACCGATATTTCAAAATATTCAATGGCTTCTTTCCAGACATTGCGGATCTATCACGCAATTAAGCTCGAATATGGTAACAAAAAAGCCCGTGCTTATATAGTTGAGCTGCAACAGGCATTGAACGTTAACTTTAATCTCTACTCTGAAAATTTACAACAAAAAATTGCCAAAAAATTGAATTTAGATTTCAAAAAAATCAATAATCCTAAAGCCGATAAGTACATTGATAAATCTATTAAGCAAGACATGGACCTTGCTGATAAGATGAATGTTCGCAACACACCAACAACAATCATTTATAACGAAAGCGGCAATTACAACGGTATTTTACTAGAAGGTACTGTTGCTCACGACAAATTAATCAATGTTTTAAAGCATGATTCCTGCTTTATCGAAAACTTTGAAGAGGAAACCAAGAATTGCAACTTACGCAAGACTAATCATTTGCGCTTAATTTAAATAGGTCAAAACATTATTTGGTTGACCTACATGGCGCATTTTACTAAAAATCTCATCAGGCAGATCATTAACAGTAATTTGCCTATTATACAGGGCAGTCGCAATTGACTGGCCTGTTTTTGTTTGTTGCATTAACTGCCGGGCCAAATATTCACGTTGGCCTATCGGATTAATCTGATATTTTTGAATTTGCGGCTGAAAGTGCCACAACTGCCTCAATCCTTGGGCGTTTATCGCAAACGTCATCTTTTGATAATGAACCCGTGTAGTAATCGGCTCAAGTAAGACATTATACTTGAGAATTAATTGCTGCTTTGCAGGATCAATTTCTAAATAATAGTCACGCCACAGTTTATTTTCACGGAAAAAAAGCAGCTGTGACTTTTTTATTTGCCTGCGTAAATAATGTCTCTGGCCCACAACCCAGACATCAACAATCCCAATTTCAGAATATAATTGATGCCTATGATTAAATTCTGCCAAACTTAATGGCGCGCACTGCACCTCAAAAGATAATCGCGGACTTGCCAGAACATCTGCTCGCAACTGCCCTTGCGCCAGCGGAATTTCAACCCGTGCATCAAAGCCGGCCGACCTCAATGCTTCTTTAAGCAGTAACTTGCTCTGTGCATGTTCTGCCCTTTCTCCCATCATATTAGCTGTCTTAGCTACATGCTTAAAATACGCGCCATCTGCCTTACTAATGAGCTGCACACGTTTATGACATCGAGGACATAAATAGTTTTTTACTACTTTACTTTTTTGCGCCGCTTCTGCTGTTGCCAATACTAACCGATTATTCAATAATGCTGCGTACAAATTTATCACCTAAATTTACATACGCAAAAAGGCAAGTAACCTACTTGCCTTTTTAATTAACGATTATTTTTATCAAAATACTTACGCAGTTGTCCTAGTGCATCACAGGCAATTAGACATTTACCCGTTGTGCGTACCCGCGCCATTTCACTGGTTTTGACTTTAATGCCATATTCATTGGCAATTGCCCAAGCATCTGCGGGTTTAATTTCTGCATAATTTTCATTATTGAATGTTAACTCTAAGAAGAATTCTCCCCGTTCAAAGTAAAGACTTGAAGACAGATCACTAGCTCGCAAATTATCGGCTAATTCAGTTAACGGATCAAGATCCTTAAAGCTATATGCCTGCTTCTTTTGAAACTTCCAAAACGGCTTCTTAACATGCGGCTGTGAATCATCTTGAGAACTGCTGACAGGCTCTTCTTCAGCTTCAGGGTCATCTGATTCATCCAGTTCCTCATCAGAATCCAAATCAATAAACGTTTTGCGCGAATCTTCCGTTTCTTCCTCGTCTTCAGCTTCGCCGCCAAACATTTGCGTCAAATTATCACGGTCCTTGTTCGTTACCTTGCTAATCAACAAATCTAAACCGCCATTATTCGGCATTACCTGGAAGGTTACTGGCGCATCCTGACTAAAAGAATGATCGGTATCAACTTCATCCAAAATCGAATAAAAGAAATGCTGGATCTTATCCCGATCACCCAATAAATCTAAAACTTTTAAGCCGCGACTAGCTAACTCATTTTTATCTATTCGGACGCGAATAGTATTTTCATTAATATGATCAACTTGCACGAGTTTTCACCTCCATTGGATTCTTTTATCCATTGTAGCGTACTTTGTAGATAAAATAAAAGCGTTAGTCTAAAAAACTAACGCTTTTTATTAAAAATATAGCCTGATTATAAGTCTGCAATCTTTTGCATTTCCTCTAGCTCAAGCCGACGAACTTTCCGCGGCAAGAACCGACGAATTTCATCTTCATTGTAGCCAACTTGCAAGCGCCGATCATCCATAATGATTGGCCGTCTTAACAAACTTGGATTCTTCTCAACCAAATTAAGCAGTTGGTCGATTGATAAATCATCAAGGTTAACTTTTAACTGTTGAAAAGCTCTTGAACGCGTTGAAATAATTTCTTCGGTACCATTTTCTGTCATCCGCAAGATTTGAATAAGCTCGTCCTTAGTAAGAGGTTCAGAAAAAATATTTCTTTCTTTGAAAGCAATGTCATGTTTCTTTAACCAAGCCTTAGCTTTACGACATGAGGTACAACTTGGAGATATATATAAATTAACCATATATTTCACGCTCCTTTGAACAAATACTACTTCTATCTATAATCTATTATAGCATATTACTTCTTTTTTGTAAGTAGTATTTTGTAATTATCTATATTTTTATCTTACAAATAAAAAGTGAATAAATTATGACTTTTTTATCAAGAAAGATTAAAGGTAAATAAAAAATAGTACATCACCTATGATAATGCACTATTTTTTTATTCTATTACTTGTCAACTTGATTCATCAAGTCAGCAACTAATTGTTCATTTTCTTCAGCAGTTTCGGAAATATAACATGCCTTATTTGCCAATTCCTTGAGATCCTCTGTGTTAAGCTTCTTCATTAAGCTTCTAATCCGCAAAATGGAAGTTGCACTCATTGAGTATTCATCAAGACCCATTGACAATAAGATTGGGAACATGGTGCTGTCGCCAGCGGCTTCACCACACATACCACACCAAATACCATTTTCATGAGCTGCATCAATTGTATGCTTAATTAACCGCAATACTGATGGGTTAGCGGGTTGATACAGATAAGAAACATTGTCGTTGCCACGGTCGGCAGCCATTGTATATTGGATCAAGTCATTAGTTCCAATTGAGAAGAAATCAACTTCTTTGGCAAATTGGTCGGCCAAAACTGCAGCAGCCGGAACTTCAATCATCATCCCAACTTCTAAGTTATCGCCAACTTTGACACCATCATTAGTTAATTTAGTCTTTTCTTCAGCTAAGATTGCCTTGGCCTTGCGTAATTCATTCAAGGTACCAATCATTGGGAACATAATGCCCAACTTACCATAAGCAGAAGCTCTAAGCAATGCTCTTAATTGGGTCCGGAAAATGTCTTCATTCTTCAATGACAGTCTGATGGCACGAATACCCAAGAATGGGTTCATTTCGTCTGGTAAGTCCCAATAATCAAGGTGCTTATCGCCACCGATATCCATTGTCCGAATGATTACTTGCTTGCCATGCATTCCTTCGATAACTTCTTTATAAGCCTCGAATTGTTGGTCTTCTGTTGGGAAGTCCTTAGAATCCATGTACAAGAATTCGGTCCGGTACAAACCAATAGCTTCGGCACCATTGTCATTAACACCTTGCATGTCGTTTGGTGTACCAATGTTAGCTGCGATTGTGAACTTCTTACCATCAGCAGTAACTGAAGGTTCGTTCTTCAACTTTTCCCATTCAGCCTTTTGTGCCAAGAATGCTTCGCTCTTTTGCTTGTAATCAGCTACTTGAGCGTCGCTTGGCTCAATAACAGCATCGCCATTTAAGCCGTCGACTACTAAAAGTTGACCATTCTCAACATCAGTAGTAATTGACTCGGTACCAACAACAGCTGGCAATTCAAGTGAACGAGCCATAATTGCTGAGTGCGCAGTCCGACCACCAATATCGGTCACAAAGCCCTTAACAAATTGCTTGTTTAATTGAGCAGTGTCACTAGGGGTCAAGTCGTGCGCAACTACAATAACTTCATGGTCAATTGCAGCTGGATTAGGCAATTCTTTATTTAAAAGGTGGGCCATGATCCGCTTAGAAACATCACGTACATCAGCAGCACGTTGTTGCATATAAGCGTTGTCGGTCATTCCTTCAAAAATTGCAATAAACTTTTGTGCAGTTTCATCAAGTGCGGCTTCACTATTAATTTTTTGGTCTTTGATTTCAGTTTCAATTGCTCCTGTAAATTCAGGATCATTTAAAATCATCAAATGGGCTTCAAATACTTGAGCTTCGTCCTCGCCTAAACTCTCTTTAGCACTGTCACGAATTGCTTCAACTTCAGAAGTCGAAGCAGCGATCGCATCTTTAAAGCGGTCTAATTCACTAGCAGCATCGGAAACAGTGGTCTTCGTAAATGAAAGATCTGGTTCTACCAAGAGATAAGCGGGTGCTACAGCGATACCATCACTTGCAGCAATTCCTTTTAAAGTCTTGGTCATTATTCAGCTAAACCCTCTTTTTTCATTGTTTCTGAAATAGCAGCAATAGCGTCTTTTTCATCATCACCGTCAGCAGTAATTGTAACATCGGCACCCTTGCCAACACCAAGTGACATTACACCCATGATTGACTTCAAGTTAACTGACTTGCCGTTATACTCCAAATTAATATCTGAACCAAACTTCGAAGCAGCTTGTACTAAAAGTGTAGCTGGACGAGCATGAATACCTGTTTCTGCAACAACGTGAAAATCGCATTTTTCCATTATAATTATCTCCTTTTAAAATTGAAAAATCAAAACGGTAGTAAATACCTACTCGAGTATTAGACTATCATTTTTTTGTGAATTAGACAACATAAATGTAACAGTTTACATCATTAATTTTCAGACTTTGACTGTGAATAAACTATTTTTCCACCACGCAAAGCGCGGCCAGTAATATTTTGCCGTTTGCCGAACGCGCGCAAGGCCGCTTGAAAATCAAAGGCATCCTGGGGAGCAACTTCATATTGGTCAAGTTCCCCTTCTGCCAACTGTTCAAGAATTTTTTGATAATCCACTAAATATCACCGTCTTTTTCATCTTTTTTATTTAATGACCACTGTTATTTTAACATATTTATTGAGCTTACAAAAAATAAGTTTTCAAGTTTTAGCACTTGATTATTGAGAGTGCTAATTATATAATTTAGTAAACTTGAAATGAAAGGCGGTAAGTATAATTGCTTTGTCAAAACTGTCAAAAGCGGCCTGCTTCCATTCACCTTTACGCCAAGGTCAATGGTCAAAGTCGCGAAATTAATTTATGTGGACAATGTTATCAACAACTTAAACAACAAGGAAATATTAATATGAATAATGACAACAACGGTTTCTTCGGAGACTTTGATGACTTATTTAATAGTATGAACGCAAATAACGCTGCATTTAATAATGCTAATCATGAACAACCGCAACGGCCAAATAATGGTGCCGGCGGCGGCCGTTCACTACTTAACCAATATGGTACTGACTTAACAGCACTAGCTAAAAAGGGCAAAATCGACCCAGTTATTGGTCGAGATAAGGAAATTGCGCGCGTAATTGAGATATTAAATAGAAGAACTAAAAATAATCCAGTATTAATTGGTGAAGCCGGTGTTGGTAAAACAGCGGTTGTCGAAGGACTGGCGCAACAAATTGTCGACGGCTCAGTACCTGCTAAATTACAGGACAAGCGCATTATTTCACTAAACGTCGTTTCACTTGTTCAAGGAACTGGCATCCGTGGTCAATTCGAACAGCGCATGCAGCAATTAATTAAAGAATTGCAACAGCACGACGATATTATCTTATTTATTGATGAAATTCACGAAATTGTCGGTGCTGGTAACGCTGAAGGCGGCATGGATGCAGGTAATATTATTAAGCCTGCCCTAGCCCGCGGCGACTTACAACTGGTCGGTGCAACAACCTTAAAAGAATACCGTGAAATCGAAAAAGATTCCGCACTTGCTCGGCGATTCCAACCTGTTGACGTTAAAGAACCATCAGTTGCGGAAACTATTCGCATCTTAAAAGGCATTCAAAAACGTTACGAAGATTACCACCACGTTCACTATACTGATGATGCAATCAAGTCGGCAGCCGAATTATCAGAACGCTATATCCAAGATCGCTTCTTGCCTGACAAGGCCATTGACCTGCTTGACGAGGCTGGTTCAAGAATGAACTTAACCATTCCTTATGTTGACAAGGACAAGCTCAAGGAACGCATCACTGCTGCTCAAGAATTAAAGCAGGAATCATTAAAAAATGAGGACTACGAAAAGGCCGCATATTACCGTGACCAGATTGAGAAGTACAACAAGGTAAAAGACCAAAAGATTGATCCCGATAAGTCACCAGTTATCACCAGCAAAATCATGAACAAGATTGTTGAAGAAAAGACTGGTATTCCTGTTGGCGACCTGCAAAAGCAAGAAGAAAATCAATTACAAACTTTGGCCCCTACTTTAAAGGCTCACGTCATTGGTCAAGACCAGGCCGTTGATAAGGTTGCCCGCGCAATTCGCCGCAACCGAATTGGCTTTAACAAGTCCGGTCGTCCAATTGGCTCCTTCCTCTTTGTTGGTCCAACTGGGGTTGGTAAGACAGAACTAGCTAAGCAATTAGCTAAGCAAATGTTTGGTTCAGAAAATGCCATGATTCGTTTTGATATGTCAGAATTTATGGAATCCTACTCTGTTTCCAAATTAATCGGTTCTGCTCCCGGCTATGTTGGCTATGAAGAAGCAGGTCAATTAACTGAACAGGTCCGTCGTCACCCTTACAGTCTAATTTTACTTGATGAAATCGAAAAGGCTGACCCATCAGTAATGAACTTATTCTTACAAATATTAGACGATGGTCGCTTGACTGACTCACAAGGTCGGACAGTTTCCTTTAAAGATACGATTATCATCATGACTTCTAATGCCGGTCAAGGTATTAAGAACACCAGCGTTGGCTTTGCGGCTGAAAATACAGATGAAGAAAAAGATTCTGCAAGAAGCTCAATGAGTCAATTCTTCAAGCCTGAATTTTTAAACCGGCTTGATGATGTCATTGAATTCAACGAGTTATCAAAGGAAGACTTAGTTAAGATTGTTAACTTGATGCTTGATGAAACCAACAACATGGTTAAGAACCAAGGTTTGCAAATTACGGTAACTGATGATGCCAAGAAGAAGTTAATCGAGGAAGGTTACAATCCAGCAATGGGTGCGCGGCCTTTACGCAGAATTATCCAAGAAGAAATTGAAGATCGGGTAGCTGACTTCAAACTTGACCATCCAGATGCCAAGAATTTAACTGCCAGTGTTGCTGGCGACCAGATTGTAATTAATGAGCAACCTGCCACTATTGAAACAACTGATGCAGACACTGAACTTTAATTAAAATATGAAGAAAGCATGATTACTGTAAATTACGATAATCATGCTTTTATGTTGGGAAAAAATGATAATTTAGCGTTATACTAGAGTTAATAAAACTACTACAAGAAACGGGTGAAATCCATGCATTTAATAGATGTAACCAATAGCTATCGGGATTTAGTTCACAGTCAGCTTAACTCAACTGATGTGAACTATGTCAAAGTTTATTCTTTAGGTAATACTTCTGTTATTTATACTGAGAGTGATAAGGCAATCGGGATTGCGATCGAGAACCATGACCGCCGCGTCCGTAAGGATGAGGTCGAGTTCATTATCAAACGCTTGATTAAAGAGAACGATCCTTCATATTTGCTAACCTTTGATAAAGATCAACGCGTGGTCGAAATTCACGTTGATAAATAAGATAGTTATTGCTAGTAAACAGCACTTTAAGATGATTCTTAAAGTGCTGTTTTTATTTATTCTAACTTAGTGCAAAATCCAATTAACAATTACAATAAATAATGCTAATATTGTTTTAATTTTTAAATAAATAAATTTAACTATAGGTAACGACAAATGAAAAAGAAAGAAATCAAAAATTTAAGTGAAGGTAGATTTTTCCACTTGATTAATCTTGAACGCAAGATTAGCAGAATTGTTGGTGTTATTTCGTCATGTTATGTCTGCTTCTTAATCTGGACAGTCATGACTAACTTCGGCGTTTTTGCCAAAGCAATTTCCGTTACTTTTGTTGTTTTAGCTATTTATTTTTCAATCTGCGCCATATTAGACATTAAAGATAGAATTAACCGCCGTAAACAAGAAAAATTAGAACGTAAGAAAAATGGTTGACATTAATTGCCAACCATTTTTTGAATTTTAAAGTTTTTCAGTTAATTTAACATCCGGATACTTGTCCTCAAAGAAGCGTTCCGCAAATTGATTTTCAAATAAGAAGAGCGGCTGATCGTAGCGGTCCTTAACCAGCAGATTACGGCTGTTCGACATTGCCGGATCAAGCTGGTCTGGATCAATCCAGCGAGCTACCCGATGACCAATACTGGTCATTTCAACATCTGAATTGTATTCATTCTTCATTCTGAATTTAAATACTTCAAATTGCAATTGACCAACCGCACCTAAGATATATTCATCAGTCTGGTAATTGCGGTAAAGCTGAATGGCGCCTTCCTGAACCAATTGCGTCATCCCCTTATGGAACGACTTCTGCTTCATCACGTTTTTGGCAGTTACCCGCACAAACAATTCCGGCGTAAATTCCGGCAGCGCAGGATAGACAACTTTGCGCTTACCCGCGTAGATACTGTCCCCAATTTGAAAATTACCGGTATCGTATAACCCAACGATATCACCAGCAACGGCATCAGTAACTTGAACACGTTCACTAGACATAAATTCCGTAGCGTTATTCAGCCGAATTGGCTTGTCTGTCCGTGCTAAAGTAACATCAAGTCCCTTCTTGAACTCGCCGCTGCCTACTCTGACAAAGGCAATCCGGTCACGGTGATGGGGATTCATGTTAGCTTGGATTTTAAAGACAAAACCAGAAAATTCTGAATCATCAGGACTTAACTCTTCATCCCCATTAACCAAATGACTTTCAGGAGCCGGAGCTAATTGCACAAAACTCTTTAGGAAGGTTTCCACACCGAAATTAGTTAAAGCTGAACCAAAGAAAACTGGTGTCTGGTCACCTTTGATAACTTTATCAAGGTCGAAGGTGTTGCCGGCTTCCTTAATCAAGTCAATCTCATCCAAAGTATCTTGGAATTGTGAATTTTGACTAAATGGTTCACTTGCTGGCAGTTTTCCGTCCTTATCTAATGGCAAAAAGCGGTCTTCGCCATCTTTACGGTACAATTCAACCTGATTATTGGCAATATCATATAGTCCTTGCAGAGTTTGACCTGAACCAATCGGCCAGTTCATTGCGACCCCTTCAATACCAAGTAAGTCTTCTAACTCCGCAATTAAGTCTAACGGCGGGCGGCCATCACGGTCAAGCTTGTTCATAAAGGTAAAAATCGGAATTCCTCGCTGCTTAACAACCTTGAACAGCTTTTTAGTCTGCGGTTCGATACCTTTAGCAGAATCGATAACCATTACGGCTGAATCGACAGCCATTAATGTCCGGTATGTATCTTCTGAGAAGTCTTGGTGTCCTGGGGTATCAAGAATATTAATTCGTTTGCCCTGATATTCAAACTGCATTACGGAACTGGTAACGGAAATCCCACGTTGCTTTTCAATTTCCATCCAGTCACTGGTTGCATAATGACCAGTCTTACGTGCCTTAACCGTTCCGGCATTGCGGATTACCCCACCAAAAAGAAGCATTTGTTCCGTAATCGTCGTCTTCCCGGCATCGGGGTGCGAAATAATCGCAAATGTTCTTCTTCTTTTTACTTTATCTAAAAGTCCTTCACTCATTAATTACTTTGCTCTTCTTCCTTTTGTTTTTCATTTGGAATTGTCAATAATACCGTCAATAGCCGTGACCGCATCATTCTCCTAGTTGTTAATACCATTCCGTTATCAAGTTTAACCGATAACTTTTCACCCTTAGCTGGGATAATCCCTAACTTGGTAATCATAAAGCCAGCAACAGTATCAACATCCTCCATCTCAAGGTCAGTGCCGAATTGTTCATTAAAATCAACCAGCGGCATCTTCCCATAAATGACGTACTTATTGGGGGCAAGCTGGTTAAACAAGACTTCGGCGTGATCGACCTCATCGTCAATATTACCGACAATTTCTTCAATCAAATCTTCAATCGTGGCAATCCCAACCACACCACCGTATTCGTCCGTCAAAATAGCTAGTTGCTGCTGCGTCTGCTGCATTTCAACTAGTAGTTCACTCAGATCAGTTGTTTCCGGTGCAAATAACGGCGGGTTCATCACATCATCATAATCAATGTTGTCAAAACCCTTCTCTCTTGCCTTACGCAACACCGTCCGAATATGGATTACACCGATGATTTTATCCTTGTCCTGCTGATACACAGGAATGCGCGAATAAGGCTCACGCAAAATGTCATCAAGATTATCCTGAAAGCTATCACAGCAATCCACCATATACGCGTCAATCCGCGGGACCATTACCTCGCGGACCATCCGCCCTTGAAAATCCAAAACATTGTTTAACATGGAAGATTCCGTCTCACTGATTTGCTGATGCTCAAGCAGTGTCGTAACTTCCTTAGCTAAATGTTCTTTGGTTTCTTCATCACTTGCAGGGGAAAATTTATTCTTAAATCGCTTAAATAAATTCCCCTTGGCAGGGTCGCTAGTCATAATTTTTGCTCTCTTTCTTAAAACATCAATATAAATAATAACATTATATCATGTACGCCCGTGATATGTTAGAATAGCACGTAAGAAACGAGGTTAATTTAATGAAAAAAAGTCACGTTCTACTTGTTTTTACGTTTTTACTGTTAATTCCCTACCTATGCAGTCTCTTAATTATCGGTATCGGCTACGATGCGCTAGTTCTGCATTCTGCTGACTTATTCAGAACAACTATCGGCGCACTAGTTGGCGCGATTATCATGTTTGCCATCAAGGCAACAATCCAACGTCCCGTTGACTTATTAGCAGTAGCCGTTGATGACGGCTTCTTCAAACAATTACTGCGTTTTTTCAGTATTAGGCGGCGCTACTTGCTACTGTTTGCCAACATGGTTCTTGACTTTATTCTCTGCTTTGCGGCAACATTTTTAGTCCGCAATTGCCTCACGCTTGACCAGATTGTCGGCAAATCTGTCGGCATCGTCTTTTTGATTATGCTTTTGTCAACCTGTCTTGGCGCATACGTCGAATACGATAACTTATCCATCGACCCCAAGCAGCATTAATTAGATACTGTCCTCGAGATACAAGTCTTGGGACAGTTTTTTTGTGTCTAAATCCAGACTTTGCAAAATGTATGGCGTGGTACTATCACCCATATTTTCATAAACCTGAATCCCTTCTTCTGTTACTTCCTGAATTAATTTCGGTAAGACAAAGTTAAGCGGCTGATTGAAAAAGGCTAGACTTTGCTTAGGCAATTCAACTCGGGCAACCTGAGTTTGTGGCAGGACAAACTTCATTAAGGTAGCTGGGACTTCAACTCCCTCAGGAACAATTACACCGTACCAATACATAAAGTTTTCTGGGCCAAACACGACTAAGCTGCTGCGCTTATTGCTTAAATGGTTAGCCTTCAAAAACTTCCGAAAAACAGGATCATTTTCCATTTTTAAGTTACAGCCAGAGAACGATTTTTCCTGATCCATCATTGCGTCAGGAAATGGTCTTCCAACAAAAGTTAATTCTTCTTGTGCTTGTTTCATTATTCTTCTCCTAATATTCAGCTAATTCAGCCAGTGGAATAATTTCACCAGCTAAAAATGCATCAATTTCATTACTGGCAAAGCCATGAGTAAACAGATAATTGCGAATTTTGCGGTCACGTTCACTTTCTGGCAGCCTGCGAAAACGTTTATATGCTTTAACACCCTGCTTTTTGAGTGCTTCGACCTGTGCTTCATCGTCTGGCTCTAAATCAATTTCGGCAATAACTAGTGAGGCGATACCACTAGAAAAGCCATGACTCATGAGCTTGGAATTCATCTTACGCTGCAATTCACGCTCGGATACCTTGCCGACCTGACTTTTCAAGGACTTTAATACCCGCAAGCCCGTGTCCAGCCAATCCTCATCGGCTATTGCAGATAGTTCTTCTTGAATAATTGCCGGATCAATTCCCTTCTGGGTCAACTTACGCGTTAAGGTTAACGGGCCGTCAGTCCCGCTGCGCAGACTTTGCTTAATTGACAAGGCGGTATACTTGCGATCATCCAAAAAGCCCATTGCACTCAATTGCGTGACCGCACTTTGCGCAGCTTCATCATCAATCTCGTGCTTTTTTAAATACTGTAAGACCTCATAAACCGTACGTGCTTGGTAACTTAGATAATTTGAAGCTAAATTTGTCGCCTTGCTGTCGGCATCAAACTTTTTAACCGTCGCTAATTTTTCAGGCGTTAATTCTTGCCCTTTTAATAACATAAATTCGGCAACGGTCTGCTCACTAGCTGAAAAAGCATACTGCCCATCTAAAAAAATATTGTAGCGTCCCGGTCGTTTTTGACTGCTGACTTTAGTAATGACTGGCATTTTAACCTCACCTTTCTAATTCTTAACCTTACCTTATATGCTAGCAAATTTTCGTGTTTCTTGCTAAAAACTTTTTCTGAGGAGTACAATAAATTATTAATAGTTAATTATTTATTGTAGAAAGAACATTATGTACAAAAATTTCAAACGAAACCAACCAAAAGAAAAAGACGTAATTATTACCATTAAACGTCTTGGTATCAACGGCGAAGGCATCGGCTACTACCGTAAGAAGATTATTTTTATTCCCGGAGCTTTACCAGATGAGGTAGTAGTTGCCAAAATCATCAAAGATTTTCCGCACTATATTCAAGCTGAGCTTGTCCGCGTTAAAGAACAAAGTCCTGATCGCGTTGCCTTTCCGAAAGGCGTTAATCCCGCAATCGGCGGCCTTGAGCTGGCACATCTAGCCTACCCTAAGCAATTAGAGTTTAAGCGTGACAACGTGCTCGAGGCTTTAGAAAAATTCCATCCCCGCGGCTATCGCAAATACAAAGTTAAGCCGACCATCCCAGCACCAAATGAATGGCACTACCGCAACAAGGCCCAATACCAAATTGAGCAGGATCACGGTAAAACTAACTTAGGTCTGTTTGCACCCAATTCACATCATCTTTATGACTTGCCAAACATGCCAACCCAAAGTGAGGCTACTCAAAAAGTTGAACGGCAAATCAAGGCTTTAGTTGAAAAAATGCACGTGGCTATTGCCAATCCATACCGGCATACTCCCGGTTTAAAGACCATCGTTGTTCGCGAAGCCGAGGCAACCAAAGAAATTCAGGTGACCTTAATTACCGTTGGTCATGAAATCAAGAATTTGTTGCCGCTAAGCCAAGAAATCATGAAATTACCTGGCGTAATGAGCGTTTATCAAAATGAAACTGACTGGCGTAACCCACAAGTTTGGGGGAACAAAACCGAAAAACTTGCCGGTAAAAATAAGATTACTGAAGAAATCTTAGGTAAAAAGTTTGCCTTGTCACCGCGGGCCTTCTTCCAATTAAATCCGCAGCAAACCACTAATTTATATTCGGAAGCACTGAAATTTTTAGATCTTGACCAAGATGCAACCTTAATTGACGCCTACAGCGGTGTTGGTACCTTAGGTATCTTAGCCGCAGAACACGTTAAACAGGTAATCGGCATTGAGACCATTCCAGAGGCCGTTGACGACGCTAAGCACAATGTCGAACTCAACCACATCAAGAACGCCGATTATCTTCAAGGCAGTGTCGAAAAAGTTTTGCCGCGCTTACAAGAGACTGGCGTAGCAATTGATGCCTTAATCGTTGATCCGCCAAGAACCGGCTTAGCCAAAAGCCTAATTAAAACCCTGCTCAAGATTAAGCCTCAGACTTTTGTTTACATTTCTTGTAACCCATCAACTTTGGCCCAAGACCTCGTCTTACTATCGGAAGTCTATGATGTTCGCTTAATTGAAAACGTTGATATGCTGCCGCAGACACCACGGTGTGAATGTATTGCCAAATTAACTTTGCGTAAATAAAAAACAGTTGCCGTGATTGGCAACTGTTTTTTTGTTTGCGGATAAGGTATATTTCTACTATTTACTACATTATTAGCAGAGCATTTTGACAATATACAATTTTAGAGATTAAATTTTTGCTGATACGCTATCCACGTAGTTATCATAGCAATTATTGTAATCGCTTGCAAATATTAGATATTATTTGATATATTGCGCTAAGAACTGACTAACGTGAGCTTTGTAAGCTGCGGGATGATCCTCATAAGAATGAGCGTGCTTCGATTTTGGTGCAATCCAGAGCTGCTTAGGACCTTTAGTCGCACGATAGTTACGATAAACCATCTTAGTTGGCACAAAAGTATCATTACCGCCGTGAATAAACAGCATTGGCCGGTGATTTTTGTGCAGCTGGTTGATACTTGACCCATCCTTAAGGAAATAACCAACCTTGACGCGGTTAATTCCACTTAAGATTTCAACTAATGGGAACCTTGGGAAGGCTGGCATATTATATAAGACGCCAGCTTCATGCTCAATTTCATCTTTGACACTAGTATAACCGCAGTCTTCGACAAAGGCCTTAACCTGCTTAGGTAGTTGCAAGCCGCTGACCATCATTGTCGTGGCCCCACCCATACTGACGCCAAAGACAACAATTTGCTGGTTAGGGCCGTTTTTAGCAAGTACGCGGTTAATCCATTTCTTGATATCTGCTTTTTCGACCCAGCCGTAGCCAATATATTTACCTTGGCTCTTTCCTTGAGCACGCGGATCTGGAGTCAAAGTGTTATAGCCTAACTCATGAAACAGCGCGTCGTACTTGCCCATATCTTCCTTAACATTCATGTAGCCCGGCAGAATGATTGCCGTCTTGTGTGAATTTTTGCTAGGAATATAATTAGCATCCAGACGATACTTGTCATCAGCGGATTGCATGTACCATTTTTCTTTATCAACCTGCTTGAACCATTTCTTTTGCTTGTAAAGTGGGTCAGACTTCTTTAAGACCTTGCTTGAGGAAGATAAAAAACTCTTATGTCCGGGAACACAGGCAACCTTAAAGAAATAAAAGCCTGCACCAGTAAATATCAGGCAAATTAACACAACAACGGTAATTAATGAAAGCCATAACTTTTTATGTTTTAATTGTTTCAAGGAATATAGCCAACTTTCTATCAAAAATACAATATCATTAGTATAACATCTTGGCTTTTGTATAGGTTAATAATATGAGACTGACAGATTTACTACAATTAACTAACGACTTAAATGCCCAAACAAATTTTTATTTAACAATCAAGGAGCAAGTGCTGCCGCTCGGGCAATTAAAGATTACGAGCAGCAATTGTTTGCTTTACCCAGGCAAAGTTCCAATGACTAAAGCAAAAATTACCCACTTGGTCAAGCACCTGCACGGTCGCGCCATCCCGCTATGGATACAATACGATAGCGAACGGTTGCCTATTTATGGTATCCAAATTTTACCGGAAACTAATTCGGTCAGATTAACTTAAAAAGCAGACTGTTACCAGTCTGCTTTTATTATTTTTGCCGATATTGGCGAATATGATTTTTCGTGCCGGAAAAGTACCAGTAACCCTTAGCTTCATCACTAACTAAGATTAAATCATCGACTGGATCACTAAGAGCCATTGTAAAAATTTGCTCATATTCCGGAATAGTTAATTTTTGTTGCCTGTTTAGCAACTTTTGCGTTGCCGTAGGATTAAGCATTTTTTGATAATCCGTAACCGTTCGTCCCGAGAAGAACTCGCCCATTGCACCAGAACCATACGAAAAAAGACCGACTAAGGCATTGCCTGTTAACGAACCATTTTCTAATAAACTCAATAAGCTTAAATAAAGTGACGCCGTGTAAATATTCCCTACCACTCTGCCATATTGCGCCCCAGCCGTAAAATTAGCTGCCAAACGATTACTCGTTGCTTCATCTTGATTGGCAATTGCTAGCCGGTTAGCCTTCAATCCCATCTTGGTAAAGGGCAAATGATAGATTAGCGCCGCAAAATCACTTGTCTGCCAATTTTTCAATTTTTGATAATCCGTAAACGTTCTTTGAAAAAAGTCCAAGTAGACCTGAGTCGAGTACTTACCGTCAACTAACGCGGTCGCAGAATTATTAGGCCGCCAAAAGTCATTGATGTCCTGACTAAAGGTACTGTGACCGTCATTTAAGGTCAAAATACGCGGCTGTGCCTTAATCAACAAACTAACACTGCCTGCGCCCTGGGTAACTTCTCCTGCAGTCGCAATGCCGTAGCGTGCAAGATCGCTGCCGATTACAATCGCGCTATGATGGGGATGCAGGCGAACATAATCGCGGGCAATCATCACACCAGCAGTCATGCCAAAACAAGCTTCCTTCACCTCAAAAGTTCGAACTTCTGGGGGTAAATTCAAAGCACTTTTGACAAATAAGGAAGCAGACTTTGATTGATCGACACCACTCTCAGTCCCAAAAACCAGCAGTCCAACCTGCTCGCGATCAATTTGCGCCAGATAACTCTGAGTGGCATTAATCCCCATTGAAACGGCGTCTTGCGTCTGATCGGCAACGCTCATCTGACTTTGGCCAATGCCAATTAAATATTTATTGGGATCCTCATTACGCGCGTGGGCCAAATCCACCATGTCAACATACTTATTGGGCGTATAAAACCCTATCTGGTCAATTCCAATCTGCATTTAGTCTTCCCTTTCTCTAACTTGATGCAAAAACTTACTGGCTGCAGCTTCTGAATACTCACGATTTTGCGTCAATAAATGCAAAACCTGCTTTTTTTCTTGCGCAGTCGCGGATAAATTAGCTACTAAATTGCGAGCCTGCAGCTTCATGTGGCCCTCTTGAATGCCGTCAGTTGTAATTGCCAATAAGGCGGCCAAATTATTGGCCAGCCCCACTGCCGCAATTACATCAGCTAATTCCGCCGCGGTAATCTTTTCTCCTAAAATCCGATAATTTTGTTGGACATCGGCGCGTGTCTTAATTGAGCCGCCAACCGTCCCAATTGCTAGGGGTAAAGTCAATTCACCAGATAAATAATCACCTTGAACTTCCCACTTGCTTAAGCTTGTGTACTGACCAGACTGGCTAGCGAGAACGCCAGAAGCAGCCGCAACCGCACGTTCATCATTGCCCGTTGCCATTAAGACGGCATTAACCCCGTTCATAATCCCTTTATTGTTAGTTACGGCGCGATACACATCATGTTGGCCAATCTTGCTTAACAATGCAATCTTGTCGGCAACTTCTGCTCCGCCAACCGCATTTACTGGCAGTTTAACTTGGGCCGTCGTTAATTGGCTGGGATAATTTGATAAAATCGCAAATAATTTCGAATTAACTTCCGGCATTTTTGCCAATTGGTCCGCTAAGAATTCCACAATTGCATTTACCTTGTTGGCTCCCATGGCTTCAGCAGGGTCAACTAATACTTGCAAATAGACCAATTCGTCCTCCTGCCGCATCTCAATCTCTTTCACGCCGCCGCCATGCTTAACCAAGCTCGCAAATTCTCGGTTAGCTAAGTTAATCAATTGGGGAAACTGCTCGCGTAAACTTTCTGGCCTAAAGTCAGTTGTGACTTGTAAAACGATTTGACCATATATCCCCTGACGTTTGCTTTGAGCAATAACACCGCCGCATTTACTAAAAATATTACTGCCGTGATTGGCAGCTGCCACAACTGAAGGTTCCTCTGTTGCCATTGGCACCCAATAGGAGTGTCCATTAACCAGCAGATTTTGCACTAAGCCCACTGGCAAACGCAATTCGCCTACAACGTTTTCACTTAATTGATTAAGCTGATTTAATGTTGCCGCGTCAATTTTATCCAATTCTATCCCTTGTTTTACAAGTACGTCCCGCCGCTGCTGCGGCGTTAATCGATAAAACTTCATTTAATTCATCCCGATTAATTCACAGGCGATTGCTTGACCGCCGCCAATACACAACGTTACCAGTGCCCGCTTGCCATTAACATGATTGAGTGCATTAATTGCGGTTGTCACTAACCGCGTGCCTGTAGCTGCTAGGGGGTGCCCTAACGCAATGGCACCGCCGAAAATGTTTAACCGCGCCATTGGAATTGCCAATTCCCGAGCTAAGGCAACACTCGGTGCCGCAAATGCTTCGTTGACTTCAATCACATCATAATCCGTAATTTGACTAGCCGTTTGCTTCAATAACTTTTGCACAGCATAATACGGTGCATAACCCATATAAGCCGGATCAGTCCCCGACTCCGCAAATGCGCCGAGGCTAGCTAATGGCTTAAGCTGCAGTTCTTTTACTTTTTCAGCCGTTGCCAAAAGCACCATGCTGGCACCATCGCTGAGCGGCGAAGCATTCCCCGCCGTCACTTGCCCGTCTAGAGTAAAAGCAGGCTTGAGCTTACCCAATACTTCAAGGTTAGTATCCGGACGAATATTTTCATCTTGGGCAATTTGGTGCCCATTAATATTGGTTGTAATCAGTTCCGATGCAAAATACCCCTGTTGAACAGCTTTTAGAGCCTTTTGATGTGACTGGTAACTATACTCATCCATTTCTTGGCGAGAAACATGGTATTTTTCGGCAACATTTTCGGCAGTTATCCCCATGTGCTGCCCAGAAAAGGCATCAGTCAAGCCATCAGTCAACATGATGCTCTCAACTGCCGGCGTATCTTTGGTGCTACTAAAATATGCGGCATTAGTCATGCTTTCACTACCGCCAACGGCAACCAAGCCAAAGTCCCCCAATTCCATCTGCCCTTGAGCTAGACGTAGAGCCTTCAAGCTCGAACCGCAGACTTCATTCACAGTCACACTGCTGCTGGTAGGCTTCATCCCAGCATTGAGCGCTACCTGCCGCGCCATATTTTGTCCTAAGCCGCTTCCTAAAACATTACCCATAAATAAGGCATCAAGTTCGCTTGCTTCAAGATTAATACTACGCAAAGTCTCAGTGAGTGCCAATTGTCCCAAAAAAACTGCATTCTGGTCAGCCCACTGTCCGCAATAACGACCAAATGGTGTCCTTTTTGCGGCAACAACAAAAATCTCTTTCATTAACAGATTCTCCTACTAAAAGATTTATTTCCAAACCTTAGCAAATTTCGCCAAGTTTAACTAGCAGTTTGAATGCTGTTAAGAAAAAGTTTAAAGTCGTTTTCACAAAATTTAGACAAAATTAAAAGCATCCTAAGTCTAATGCTTAGAATGCTTTCAAATCATCTTGCTTATTTCTTTTTCTTATCCTGAGTCGCTAATTTTTGTCCCAAATTAATAATATATTTGCGCAAATCGTCCTTAATTTCAGGATGATTAAGACCATATTCGATAGACGTTTCCAGGTAACTTTCCTTATTGCCCACATCGTGGCGTTCACCCTTAAAGACGTGAGCAAAAACGCGCTGCGTCTTATTCATCGTATCAATGGCGTCAGTCAACTGGATTTCACCACCGCGGCCCGGCTCTTGCTTAGCCAAAATATCAAAAATTTCTGGGGTTAACAAGTACCGGCCAATAATTGCGTAATCGCTAGGAGCCTTATCAATATCCGGCTTTTCCACAAAGGACTTAACATTAATCAATCCCGGCATAATTTCATTTTCCGGCTCAATAACACCGTATTTAGAAACTTCCTTGTGTGGCACTGGCATTACTGCAATTGTTGAAGCATGGGTTTCATTATAGCGGTTGATTAATTGCTGGGTCAGCGGCACTTTGTCCAACATCAAGTCATCACCCAGCATGACAACAAAGGGTTCATCCCCAACAAAACTGCGCCCGCGAGCAATCGCATCACCTAAGCCAAGAGGATGGGGCTGTCTTGTGTAGTAAATATTAATCCCCAATTGCGTAATTTCTCGCGACATCTCAAGCAAGCTGGTTTTACCTGTTTCTTGCAAGTTCTGTTCAAGTTCGGGATTAGAATCAAAATGATCTTCAATTGTCCGCTTGTTTTTACCAGTAACAATCAAAATGTCTTCAATTCCTGAATTCTTAGCTTCCTCAACAATAAATTGAATGGTTGGCTTATCAACAATTGGCAACATTTCCTTGGGCATTGCCTTAGTTACAGGCATAAATCTCGTCCCAAGACCAGCTGCTGGTATAATTGCTTTCCTTACTTTCATTTTTTACACTTTCTTTTATCTATGTTTTAAAATCCAATATAACAGATTTTGTACAATTGTGCTAATTTTTACTGGTGGCGTTTTCTTTGGATATATTCTGCCAAATGACCGGCAGAATACTGCACTTTACCAACACGCAATGAAACAATTGCTGAATTGACACAGGTACCAAGTAACAACAAAACCGAAGAAATGTTGAGCCATAACATGAAAATAATAAAGGTACCGATGATGCCATAATTTTCCCAACTAATATGGAAATGATGCAAATAAAAACTAAATAAATAAGATAATAGCAGCCAGCCAATTAAGGTTGTAAAGACTCCTGGCCAGATTACCCGCTTTTTTAGCTTGATATTAGGTAACACATAGTTCAAATAAAACAATGTTCCAAGCAAAATAATCCCAACAACTGGATAACGGTAACTGAAGATCTTTTCAATTTCACCAACCGAAAAAGAAAAAATCGGCCGTAAAAATTCCAACACCTGCTGCCCAAAAATCAAGGTTAAACTGAGCAAAGTGAAAATTATAATCATTAAGTTAGTTAACAAAATTGTGATTGACCGTGTCCAAACCGTTACCTGCCACTTTTGCTTTAATTCTGTGGTCCGCACCCCATAAATCCGATTCATACCAATTCGAATCGCATTGACCAACGATGACACCGACCATAAAGCCAAAATAATACCAAAGGAAATATAGCCAGTTGACTTACGCCTTAACAGCGAGTCAATAATCGGCATAATAAATTTAGCAATCTTATCTGGAAAAATTAGGTCAAGGTAGCTGGCGATCGGCGTTGTATCAATATGGAACAGTGGCAAAATGTTTCCGATAATAATAATTAATGGAAAAATCGAAAACAAAACATAATAAGCGATGACAATCGCGCTAGTTAATACTTCACCTTGGGAGAATTTGAGTGATAGTGTTTTATAAAATAAGGCAACACGATTCGGTGCTGCCTCTTTTTTTCTATTCATGCAACCTTAATCATCCATTTCATCAAAATGTGGTAGGTATTTTTCATAGCCAGCGTAAGGTTTTTGCAAAGTTAAAATCTTGGGACCATCCTTGGTAATGGCAAAAGTATGTTCAAACTGTGCCGACTTAGAACCATCTGGTGTCGCATAATAAACCCAATCATCGTTAGGATCACTAACTGTCTTTTGTTCAATGCGCCAGTCGCCGCCGGCTTCAACCATTGGCTCAACAGTGATTGTCATGCCTTCACGCAAGCGTAAACCATGACCAGCCTTGCCCCAATGCGGTACTTCTGGATCTTCATGGATACTTGGCTGGATGCCGTGGCCAACTAACTCTTTAACATCGCCGTAGCCGTGTTCGTCTTCGACAAAATGTTGGATTACTGCACCAATATCACCAATTCGGTTACCCAAAACCGCTTGATCGATTCCGAGGTACATTGCCTTTTTGGTTGTTTCCATCAAATCACGGTCGACATCCGAAATTTTACCAACTGGGTAAGTGGTACAAGAATCAGTTTCATAACCATTGAGATTGCAAGTGACGTCAACTTTAACAAGGTCGCCTTCATTTAAAATTGTATCTTTACGCGGTGTTGCGTGGGCAATTTGGTCATTTACTGAAATACACGTCCCATACTTATAACCTTCAAAGCCCTGCTCAGATAGACGGCCGCCGCGGCTTTTGACAAACTTTTGACAAAACTCTTCAATATCCCATGTTGTAATTCCTGGCTTAATCACATCACGTAAGCCTTCAAACATCGATGCCAGTAACCGACCCGAAGCCTGCATCCCTTTAAGTTCTCGAACGGATTTTATTGTAATCAAAACTAAACTCTCCTCTTAAAAATCATCTTTAGTTTACATTATAGCGTTTTTTAAAAGTTTACTAAAGAATTTCATCAATCTGCCTAAATTATGTATAATAATATGATGAATTAAAATAGGAAAGGTATGAAAAGCATGAAGGCAAGGATTGTCTACGCTAGTATGACTGGCAATGATGCGGATATGGCAGAAATTCTAGAAGAAGATCTGCAGGATTATGATTTTGATGTAGAAACTAGCGAGGCCGAATTTACAGACGCTAGCGACTATTTGGCAAGTGACCTATGCATCTTTGTGACCTACACTTACGGTGAAGGTAAGATGACCGACGATGTTGCTGACTTCTATGAACAATTGCAAGAACTAGATTTAAGCGGCAAATATTTTGCGGTAATGGGCAGCGGCGATAAGACTTACAACGATCATTTTTGTGAGAATGTTTTTGACTTTGAAAAGATGTTCAAGCAAGTTGGCGCTAAAGAAGTTGTCTCACCAGTGACAATTGAAAATGCACCAGATGATGACGCAATCGCCGCAATAGATAAGGCAGCAGAAGAAATGGCTGATCGGTTAAATGGCTAACAGGATTAATCCATGGCGTCACCCCATAAAGTTTGTTAAACGACACCGCAATCTTTTCGTTTACATGGTTTTCGGGTTTATCGCTGCACTAATTAATACGGTTGTCTTCATGGCTCTGCACAAGTGGTGGCGTGGAGCCGTTTTCTTTTCTAATATTATCGCGTTTGTAATTTCTAACTTGGCTTCTTACTTCTTTAACCAAAAAGCCGTCTTTATCAACAATGTTGACCAAGATCACTCAACATGGCATAAGTTGATTGTCTTTTTCACTTACAGGATTATCAGCTTAATCCCTGACCAGATGATTATGTCGGTTGGTATTTCATGGCTGCACCTTAGTCCCTTGCCGGTTAAGATTATCGATCAAGTATTAGTAGGAATTTTCAATTACTTAACCACACGGTCGGTTTTCCAAGCACAGGAAACAACATTGATTGAACGCGCTAAACAGCGAATTCAAAAACATAAGAATAATAAATAAAAAAGCCAAAAATTCTTAATTGAATTTTTGGTTTTTTGTTTTGACTAGTTTTTTATTCAAAATCTGCTGGCTTCTGTCCCTGCGGCTTCGCAAAATAATAAGCAATATCATCCATAATTCGGTCGGAAGCATGACCATCACCATATGGATTTTTAGCACTAGCCATTTTTTGATATGCCGTTTTATTTTCAAGCAAATCAAGCATCGCCTCACGAACCGCGTCAACTTCAGTTCCCACAAGCTTAAGTGTACCAGCCTTAACCCCCTCAGGACGTTCGGTTGTATCACGCAACACTAAGACGGGCTTATTAAGTGAAGGTGCTTCTTCTTGCACACCTCCAGAATCCGTCATAATAAAGTAACTGCGCTTAGCTAGATTATGAAAATCGACCACATCTAATGGAGCAATCAAATGAATGCGTGGATCATTACCCAAAATTTCTTGAGCAACTTGTTGAACGCGCGGCGACAAGTGGACAGGATAGATAATTTCCACATCTTCATGACTGTCAACTACCTGCTTCATCACCTTAAACACGCGCCGCATCGGTTCACCCTGATTCTCACGGCGGTGCATCGTTACTAAAATAATTTTGTGATCTGGTTCAATTAAGTCAAGAACATCATGATGATAATCTTTTTGGACCGTTTGCTTAAGTGCATCAATTGCGGTATTTCCCGTGACAAAAATATTATCGGCACGATGATTTTCTTTTAATAAATTCGCTTTACTTAATTCAGTTGGCGCAAAGTATAAGTCAGCTAAATCGTCAGTCATTTGCCGGTTCATTTCTTCAGGATAAGGTGAATACTTATTCCACGTCCGCAAACCTGCTTCGACATGCCCGATTGTGCTCTGCTCATAAAAACTAGCCAAACCAGCCGCAAAACTGGTCGTCGTATCGCCATGTACCAATACAATATCCGGCTTTTCTTTTTTAATTACCTTAGCTAAGTCAATCATTACCTTGGCCGTAATTTCTTCGAGTGTTTGGTTCTGCTTCATAATATTAAAGTCGTAATCCGGTTTGATTTTAAAAATTTCCAGAACTTGGTCAAGCATTTCACGGTGCTGCGCGCTAACCACTGTCACTTCATCAAAGCGCTCATCAGCCTGTAATTTCAACACCAGTGGTGCCATTTTAATTGCTTCAGGTCTAGTGCCAAAAACCGTCATTACCTTAATTTTCGTCATAAATGCCTCCATCTTGATATAATCATACCCGATTTAATAGGCGAAAAACAAGTTCGTATGGTTTAATTAAGACAGAATTTAGAAAAGGTGTCGTTTAAATGAATCACAGTTTTATTCTCTTATTAATTGCTGGCCTGCTAATTGTTTTTGCTAGCTTTAGTCTAGTTTACAGCTTCGATAAAAAGCAAAGTCAAAAAACCAAACAAATTTTGCTCATAATTGGAATTATTTGTCTGTTAATTGTTGCCTTTTTAGCAGTACAGATTATTAAAAATCCGTTGAATTAAAAAATAAGCATTCTACATACTAGCAACTTCAACATTATTTATTTTTAGATTTTATCATGGAGAAAAATAAATGAGAAAAAAGAGCAAATGTATTCTGCTAACCATTGGAATATTAATCATTGTTGGAATATGTTTATCAAAATTAATAATAGACTATCATAGCAACAATTTAACAGAATCTTTGCACTCAGGGTTAATAAATAATAAAAATAAATATAGCGCCAACAAAGAAACTTATTATAGGCTCAAGAAAAGTCCTGGAAAAATTGTACAAATAACTACAGATAATCAAGGTTCTGACAATGATCTATATTATGCTGCTAGAATTGATAATTCATACTATGGAATATCATTTAAATATGCAGGATTATTGCAACGTCCAAAATTAAAGTCAATAACTTATATTAGCCATGTAAATTATAATTAAAAAATATTCCATAATAATTAGTAACTATTATGGAATACCTCAATTAATTCAGCTAGGTCTTCTAATAACTCTAGCGCTCTATTAGATAAAAGTAATTAAAGTTGGAGCTTAATAGCACTCTCCTTAATTCAAGATACTATAATTCTTAAATATTTTATTTAATCAATTAGCCTTTTGCAATTATTTTTCTAATTATATCTAATATGATTGCCAATACAATTGCTATAACAGCAGATCTATAATATTTCTTTTCTTTTTTAGTCAATTTTCAAAAGTACCTTTCTAATATATGTAAGAACTTTACGGTAACAGTCTAAAAATTATTGTTATTATTGAACAAACGAATATTATTGTCTGAGCCATACATTTACTCATTGTTTTCTCCTTTACTAAAATTTTAGATGCTCAATGACTTTCTTTAGTTAGGGTTTAATATTGAAGTGCATAAGAATTGCAATTACTGCTGAAATAATTGATGCAATTGCGGCAGCCATATCTAACACCGATGCTTTATCTTTTTGTTTTTTCATGTTTTTACTTTTCATTTTTCTTTGCTCTAGTTATTTTAATATTTTTATTACTCCTGCAATTACCACAATCATTAACCCTGCTAAAACTAATTTTTTAGGTCTTAAATCAATTGTTGTATTAATGATGACATTGCCTTTTTTATTTCGGTAGTGATATTTGTATATTTTCACTTGTTTATTTTCCTCATCATTCTTAGACTACTCACATATTATCAAGAATTATTATTAGCTAAAAATAATAAATACTTTCATTACTTAATCATTATACACGTTTATTGTATATAATGATTAGGAAAGGGTGATAGATATGAAGAAATTAATTTATCCAGTTATTATTACTGAAGTAACTGATGAAGATGGTCATTATTTTTGTGTAAGCTCGCCAAATATAAAAGGTATGGTTACTCAAGGAGACACTTTCGAAGATGCAGTGTATTGGACAGAGGACGCCATTGCTACTATGATTGAGGGTGAAGAATATCCTAAACCTCAAGACCCAAAGAATTGGGAATTGGAGCCTAATGAAAGCATAGTGTACGTTACTGTTGATATGGAACGATGGTTACAGGATAAGTCATATAAAAGCATAAACCGTACCTAAAAGTTAAGAAGGGTCGTATATATGCAGAATTTATTAACTTATCCAGTAATTATTTGGCCAGCTGAAAACGGCTATAATGTTCTAGTACCTGACTTGGGCAAAAATGGCTTAGCTACTCAAGGAACTGACTTAGATAATGCTATCTATATGGCGCACGACTTAATTGGTTGCATGCTATCCGACACTACTAATTATCCTGAAGCTACGCCGCTTGATAAGGTTGTAATTCCCCATGAAGCTAAAAACGCTATTACAATGATGGTGGCGATTAATGTTTAAAAACAGATTATTAGAAAACTAACCTAAATTCCCTATAGCTAAGAGTAAAACCCAGAAGCTAGAACAACTAACTTCTGGGTTTTACTATATTCTTAAAATTATTCATATTCCAATGACCCCGGTGAGATTCGAACTCACCTCTACGGTTTAGGAGACCATTGTTCTATCCAGATGAACTACGGGGTCATAACAAATTAACTTTACCAAATTTACGTGATAAAAGCCAATTTTTTTAGTAATTAATATTGTCTTGTATAATATGGGCGCGGGCCATTAGCATCTGCCAATTTATCCGCCGCAAAGACAAACGGCGTCCAGATTGCCAAGGCAATCAACATATTAACAACACACAGGACGATAGCTCGCCAATCATAATTGCAGGCTAAAAATGGTCCAATAATCGGCGGCAAAATTCCCGGCACAGCAGCCTGAACAGGATTAACCAATCCCAACACACTCACCCAATACGAAAAGGCAACATTAACTAACGGTGCCACAATAAATGGAATAAAATACACAGGATTAAGAACAACTGGCAAGCCCAAGACAACCGGCTCATTAATGTTAAAGATAGCTGGTGCTAAGGCTACTTTGGCAATTGTTCGATAATCACTGCGCTTAGAAAAGAGCAAGATTGCAACAATCAACATCAGCGTTCCGCCAGCACCACCAAACCAGGCAAACACATCAAATGACCCCCGCACCCACAACATTGGTGCTGGTTTACCATTACGCACGGCCGTAATATTAACATTTTGTGCTGTCATCCAGATTGAATCCAAGATGGGGGCCATCACACTTAACCCGTTAATGCCAAAGAACCAAAAGATTTGAACAAGCAGAGTCACGAGCATTACCATCCCGAACCCCTGCCCCATCTTGACTAATGGCCATTGAATTGTATGCAGCAGCCAGTTGCCAAAGTAAGTACCGGTTACTACTTGAAAGATAAAATTAATTGCCCCAACAACAAAAATTGCAATCGTTGCTGGTACCAATGAATCAAAAGCCCTTTGCTCGGCATAAGGTAGATTAGTCGAAAGATGAATCATTATTCGTGCCTTAACACAAAAGGCATAAATCAAAACACCAATCGTCCCAAACAAAATTGCGGTAAAAATCCCGGTAGTTGAAAATTGCTGAATGTTAAAGACATGACTCATGACAACTTCATGACCAGCAACCTGCACTTTCGTCAAATTAGCAATACTCATGGCTAATGACGACAATGCAACTAACGCTCCAGCAAGCGGGTCAACCTCTAAGCTTTTCGCAAAATGATAGCCAAGTGATAATGCCAAAAAGAGCGCAAACAAGGCAAAGGTACCACGCCAAACCACATTACAAATTAAGACCAGCGGCTGCATCGTCCAAGCAAAAGTTGTCCAACCCAAGTTAATCTTCGCTGCTGCAATCAGGCTTTTAATCAATACAGCAGCTGAGCCAGCAATTGTAATTGGCATGACAGAGATAAATGCATCCCGCAATGCCACAAGCCAGCCCACTTGACCAATTTTATTGGCCACCGGCAGTACATAATCTTCCAGCCAAGCTACTAATCGACTCATTGCTCCCCCTTTTGCTTTAAATAATGTGGGTGATAGCCCTTGTTTTTATTCTTCTGTTTTTTATGTTTTTTCTTCTTGCTTGGTGCCAACACACTATTTTCTTCGGTAACTGCTTTTTTAGCCTTTTTCTTACGTGGTAATTGCGTTACCAACTTATATCCAGCAAAGTAAACTCGTTCCAAAGTAGCACTATCACCAAGCAGCTTCTTCAAATCGCGAAAATCATGGTCGTCGCCAAGCGTTACTACATAACCATTTGCACCCATGCGACCCGTCCGGCCAGCACGATGCAAGTAAGTGTTAACTTCGCTCGGAATATCAAAGTTAATGACGTAAGTCACACCAGGAATATCCAAACCGCGAGCTGCCAAATCCGTTGCCAGAAGCAATTTAGTTTTTCCGACCTTCAAATCATGGAGTGCCTGCTCACGCTTTTCCTTGCCAAATTCATTTGCCAACAAAGTAAACTTAGTTTTAGTATGTGCAAAAATCCCGGCAAACCGCATCATTGTTTGGTTAGAATCAAAGAACAAAATTCCTTTAAAATGATCCAACCGCGTCAAACGCTGCACAAAGTCAATCTTATGTGTATTGTCAATTTGCAAGAAATAATTCTTAACGGTTGTTGTCTGCTGCGAGCGCACATCAACCAATAAAAATACGCGCCCGAAAATTTCTTCGGCTTTTTGTGTAATTTCTGATTCCGTCGCACCAAACAATAGAATTTGCGCGTCAGAAGACAGGTTTTGTCCTAAGGAACTAAGCAATTCCATCTTGCTAAACTCTAAAATATCGTCAGCCTCGTCAATGACCAAGGTTTTAATCTGCTCTATCTTGATGCGATTACTGGAAAAGAAGTCAAAAAAGCGTCCTGGAGTAGCAACAACTACTTCTGGGTGCTTCTTCTTTAAATTATCTTCCTGCCGCTGTCTATTACCTGCACCGACTAAACTAACCCCCTTCAAGCCTAACGCATGAATAAAAGGATTAATCGCGTGCCGAATTTGCACCGCCAATTCAGTCGTTGGCGCAATGATTACTAAGCTATTCGGCATGCCCTTCTCGACACGCTCTAGAGCTGGCAACGCATAAGCCAGCGTCTTGCCCGTTCCTGTCTTAGCAAGCGCTACCAGACTAGCTCCATTTAAAATCGCGGCGCGTGTTTCTTTTTGAATTAACGTCGGCTGTTTCAAGCCGAGTTTAGTTAAAACTGTTTCAATTTCTTGTTTCATTATTGTGTTAACTGCCCATATTTCTGTTTATACTGTGTTACTGTGCCGTTATAAGCCAGCATGATAACTCCGCCGTCTTCCAATTCGCGAACATTTTTAACCCGACCATTGGTCGTGTACTGCCAAAAGGCATATTGAAGTTTATTAGGCTCACGTTTGCTGGCCGTAATAAATAAAACACCAGCTGGAAAATACTTTTTATACTTAACTGGCAGGTCAATCATTACCCGTTTACCCGTATTTACAAGCATACCCGTGAACTGCGCCATCTGCTTAATGTAGCCTAGTCGGCGCTCACTCACTGCTGGTACCACCATAATTGGTAAACTGCCCATGTTAGTCCCTACTTTTTTCATAAAATAAGCATAATGCTGCTGCGGTGTCGATTCATCACTATACGCCACACTTGTGCCAAACGCCAGCTTGGTTCCTAAGATCTGATCACGATAAGACAGGTAATCATCATCAAAATATGACCGTCCCTGCGTACTGCGCAAGTAGACAAAGGATATTCCGTTTGCCTGCAATTCATGCATTGAGACATAACCATAATTTTGATTTAATTCCACACCAATTGCACTTGAATTAGCATCTGGTGGCAGCGTCGTTTGTTTTTTTAAGTTAAACAGCCCATTAAACAAGAGCGCGAGCGCAATTGCCAGCATAAGCAAAATCGCCGGCAATGTGTACTTATGATGAAATCGTTTCATCTAATTCTCCATCATTTTTATCAACGCCATCAATTATACCAATACTCTCATTATAAGCGAATAAACCGAATTTTGATAATTTTACCGCAAAAATAAGCGATTAACTTTTTTAAGTTAATCGCTTATTCAATCTAAAATTCACAATTACATTTCAACAGGATAAATTGGCTTTTGCCCGTTCAAAACCCGCTTAACATCAGTCATACTATGCTCAATCATATTCTTAACTGATGTCTTCGTGTAGTAAGCAGAGTGCGGTGTAATTATAACATTTGGCATCTTTGCTAATTCTTGATAAGTCTCTGGCAATTCAGCAAGATCATCAAATTTTTTCATGAAGAAATCATTTTCTTCTGTCAAAACATCTAATGCTGCACCAGCAATTTCATGATTCTTCAAAGCATCGACCAGCTCTTCGGTATTAACCAGTGGTCCCCGGGCATCATTAATAATAATTGCCGTATCTTTCATTTGCTTAAATTGCTTGGCACCAATCATATTCACAATTGATGGATCAAGCGGCGTGTGCAAAGTCAAAATGTCAGATTCCTTAATAACTGTATCAAAATCTGTATATTCCATGAAAGCTTCATTGGCCGGATTTTCAATCAAATCATTACCGATAACTCTAGCACCCAAAGCACTAAAAATTTCCGCAGTTGCCGAACCAATTCGGCCCACACCAATAATCCCAACGGTCTTATTATAGATTTCGTCACTCATCAGATTTTCTTCACGGACAAAGTTCAGGTCACATTTTTCATTGTGCAGAATTTGTCCCCAGTTACGCAACAAGTACATGGCTGACGTCAACGTATTTTCCGCAACGGCTCTTGGCGAATATGCTGGCGTGTTGGTAACAAACATATCATATTTATGAACATAATCCCAATTGATAATATTATAGCCAACTGACCGCAAAGCTAATTGCTTAATCCCAAAGGAAGCCAACTTTTTATAGACCTCTTCCTGGTCTATATTCTCGGACTGTAACATGCTAACACAGTCAAAGCCCTTAGCGAGATCAACTGTTGACGCATCCAAAATATCCTCACTTGTCTGTAAGTCATCTTCTGGATGGTTTTTGCGCCACTTGTCAACGTAAACCATTTGTTCAGGTGTCATATTGTATAGTAAAACTTTCATTTAGGATAAATCCTCCTTTAAACCAAAAAATCTTTGCTTATATTTTAACTAATATTAACAAAGAATTAAAGATTATTTTAGAATTTATTTAAAATTAAATTAGATTTATTCACTATTCACTAACTTCGACTGATTCTCGTACATCAGTATGCCAATTAAAGTAAAAGTTAAGTCCAAATGCAATTACCAGTAATAGCAGTGATACCAACATAATTTCCTTGATGCCATTATGGAAAATTATCCGCATTGTCGGCAATAATTTTGCTGGTAAATGTTTTGCCGTTTGTGCATCACTTAGCTCATTCATCATGTGCATGGTAATGCCTGGATGTTGCTCTACTCCACGTGCTAGTGCCATGTTCATAATGACACCATACACAGCTGACATTACTGTCTGCGCCAAAATCCTAATTAAATATGAAGTTGATGTGGCGGTTGCCATGTTGGCCATACCCGCGTCGACTTGTACTTTGACTTGCAGTGCCACGAAAATAAAGCCAACACCAATCCCTGAAAAGGCACAGACAAAAGTTAACCATTGCAAGGGCGTCTGTAAATCAGCTAAAAATACCCCACCTACTGAAACGGTCATCCCTAAAATGCCGATTAGCACTAGCATAAAAGTACGCACCCGATCACTAATAAAGAAAACACTCTGTGAAGCAGTAATATCAACAATTGAGTTGGGTACTAGAGTTACCCCACCAATAAGTGCTGTCGTTCCTAAGAGTGCTTGTGCCCACATCGGCAAGTAAGTATTAACCGCTAAATAAGCTCCCCAAGTAAATGCGAAGAGCAAAAAGTCACCATTTAACGCCTTATTTTTGAAAATTGACAGCGGAATAATTGGGTTAGTCGCCCGCTTCTCTCGCCATAAAAAGCCACCAATTAAAATCAGACTAACCGTAATTAGTAACGCGACAACTAAGTTACTGGTCAAGCCCAGCAGCTGGATGCCCATTAAAAATGTTAATAAACCTAACGCCAATAATAATGCGCCAGAAAAATCAAACTTACGTGTCGATTTAGGTGTTATTGGCCGGAAGTAAAGCATGCTCAAGATAACCGCAATAATACCAATCGGTACATTAAGGTAAAAGACCCAGTGCCACGACATCGTATCAATAATGGTGCCGCCAACAAGTGGTCCCGTAATCGCTGCAACGTTAAAGCTCGCGGTCAAATAACCCAAAATTCGCGTCCGTGTTTTAATATTAGGATAAATATAACCAACAATGATATACGGCAGCGACCCCATTCCACCGGCACCGATGCCCATCACTAGCCGAGCAGCCAAAAAGAAGAAGATATTTGGTGCTAATCCTTCAAAAATCGAACCGATAATGAACAAAACTAATGACAATTCAAAGGCTAATTTGTTAGTAATCTTTTCACCGATTTTTGTCCACAAGGGAATTGAAATTGACATCCCTAATAAAAAAATGGCAACAATCCACCCCATAAACTGAATACCATGCAATGCCGCGACAATTGCCGGAATCGCGGTATTAATTATCGTCCCATCCAATCCCGACATAATGTTACCCAGCATCAATGCCAGCGTGACATACTTAATCTGCTTCTTAGTCATTCTTACTCCTCAAAATTAAATCACACAAAAATTCCTATCACTGCAGAGTGATAGGAATTTATTTTTCTTGTTACAATTATGAAACTATCTGCTAAAAAAGCAAGGGGTATAAATACAGTTTTTTAATTAAATTTAATATGCCCGATGGCCCTTCTTATAAACAGCCTTATCTTCTTGGGCAACTGCTTTAATATCAGCTAACGGATCGTTATCCAAAACCAAGAAGTCGGCATATTTGCCAGCTGCTAACGTGCCGTATTCATCATCAATTTGCATCAACTTGGCTGAATTAACACTGGTTTGTAAGGCTTCAAAAGTACTAAAACCATCGTCAACCAATAGTTGCAATTCGACAGGAGTCTTCGAAAAATCGTTAAAGGTGGTCCCGGCGTCTGTTCCCAATGTGATTTTGACACCGCGGTCCTTGGCATGAGCGATATTTTGGCGTAAATCAGCCAAAGCCTTCTTGGCCTTGTTCATTTCCCAGTCTGGTGCAATTCCAGCCGCATATTCAGGAAAGGCCCAAGCCGCAATAATTGTTGGTGTTAGGTAGGTCCCTTTTTCTAGCATCAAATCAATGGCTTCATCATTAACGTAAAATCCATGTTCAATCGAATCGACACCAGCTTCAATTGCATTCATAATACCGGCAATTCCTTCCGCATGAGCCGCAACCGTGATCCCTTTGTGGTGCGCTTCATCAACTGCTGCCTTAATTTCAGCAACACTAAGTTGGGGATCATCCATGAAGTCACGCTCGGTCATAATCCCACCAGTGGTCATCACCTTGATTACCTTGGCGCCGCGCTTTAAGCCTTGACGAACTGCCTTGCGCATTTCATCTGGTGAATCAACAACATAGCCAAAATTAGGAATATCCCCGTGACCACCAGTCATTGAATATGGCCGTCCTGATGGCATTACTTCAGGCACATCCGTAATTTTGCCTTCATTAATCATTTGCGCAATTGTTAAATCAATGTCAAAAGTTGAGCCGCATTCACGCACATATGTAACGCCGGACTTGAGCATTTCATGTAAATGCTTAACAGAATCAACTGTCGTCTCCACAACGTTAAAGTCAGTTACCCCGCGTGGGTCAGTTGGATCCATCACCATGTGGTCGTGACAATTAATCAGCCCCGGCATAACATACTTGCCTTGCAGATCGACTACTTTATCAGCTTGCGGTGCGTCGCCGCTGCCTAGAGCCACAATTTTACCAGTTTGCTCATCAACTTCCAACCAAGAATTTGCTTGGATACTATCTTGCTCACCATCGAATAAATTTAAATTTTGATATAGAACCTTCATGCTGTTCTCCTTTTTCTTTATTAAATACATATATTTTATGCCCTTTTAGATGCGAGAACAACTCCAACATAAAAACGCCTTTTCTTCCGAAAAAAGACGTTTTTAAAAATTTAATATGTGCGTTGACCCTTCTTGTAGACAGCCTTATCTTCTTGAACAACTGCAGTAATGTCAGTCAACGGGTTTTTATCTAAAACCAAGAAGTCCGCATACTTCTCAGCCTCTAGCGTGCCGTATTCATTATCAATCTTCATCAACTTGGCATCATTGAGGCTTGTTTGCAGAGCTTCAAAATTGGTGAACCCTTGCTCAACTAACAGCGGCAATTCTTGCGGTGTCATCGTGAAATCATTGAATGGCGTGCCGGCATCAGTACCCAAAGTAATCTTAACACCGGCGTTTTTGGCTTTAGTAATATTGCCCCGCAAGTCTTTCCAAGCGGCAGAAATTTTAGCCATTTCCCAATCAGGAATCTTACCCGGAGCATATTCAATAAAGGCCCATGCACCAACAATTGTTGGCGTTAAGTATGTTCCCTTTTCCAGCATCAATTCAATTTCTTCATCATTAACATAAAAACCATGTTCGATTGAATCAACGCCTGCCTTAATCGCGTTCAAAATTCCCGGATTACCTTCAGCGTGTGCCGCAACAATCAAGCCCTTATGATGAGCTTCCTCAACTGCTACATGCATTTCAGCTTCACTTAATTGCGGCTGATCTAGTGCATCACTTTCGGTCATGACACCACCAGTTGCCATGATCTTAATTGCTTTTGCCCCTTCTTTAATTCCCTGACGAACGGCCTTGCGCATTTCATCAGGCGAATCAACCAGACGACCAAAGTTTGGCATATCACCATGGCCGCCAGTCATTGAAAAAGGATGGCCTGCAGGCATAATTTCAGGCACCTTGCTCAACTTGCCTGCCCTAATCAATTTATCTAATTCAATATCAATATTATAAGTGCTGCCGCATTCACGAATATAAGTAACACCGGACTTCAATAAGTCATGTAAATGCTGGACGGCACGAACAGTTGAGGGAACGACACCAGCACTCGAGCCGCCATCGGGAGTTGTCGGATCCATAAAAATATGTGTATGACAATTCATTAATCCCGGCATCACATACTTACCGCCCAGATCAACAATCTTATCAGCTTGTGGCAGCTCACCAGAACCAACTTGGACAAGTTTGCCCGTTTTGTCATCGACCAACAAGTAACTATCTTCTTTAATTTCATTATCCTTGCCATTAAATAAATTAATATTGGTAAAAATCGTCTTACTCATCAAAATACCTCCTATTTTGGCAATTAAAAAAGCACCCGTCCTAATTCAAGGACGAGTGCTCGTGTTACCACCTTTAATTTGTTCGCCATTCACACGGCAAACCTTACTAGCTATCTAACAATAGCTTGCATTGATAACGGCTGCAGCACCGCTGCTGGCTAAATATCACCAGCAGTCACCAATTCAAAGCCCATGTTCACTATCGCAAGCCTAACGACTTTCATCATAACATCGTCTCGCTTTAAAGACTGGCAAATAGTTACTCTGCTTTTCAAGATGTTTTATCTTTATTTATAATTAATTTATCATCATGATTTAATCATGTCAACCTGAAATTGCAAAAAGGCTGAAGAGGAACTCGATTACTAACTTACTTTTTTATATACAAAAAGTAGTTAAACCATATTAGGTTTAGCTACTTTCATAGTTGCTCAATCCGTGTTATCATACCAATGAAGATATTAATAATGATAGTCTATGAGATTGAACTTTTAGGCACTGCGTTCCGAGGTACATGCCAGTGTACCCCATAGCCAGTGCCAAACACCAAAAGGTTTGTCAAAATAAGACTTCCTTTCATAATAAAAATAATAGACATCTGCTTTAGTGGCAGGTGTCTATTTTGTTTAATTCATTTTTTCATTCTGAGACAGATTACCCAATTAATCTTAAGTTATCAACAGCTGCAAATTTAATGAAAACTTGTGATTTAGCCGTGATGTATTATTTTTCATTTTACTCACAATTTATGTATCAATTGATATAAATATCTGTCCCAAAAACTTCAAGCCATAAAAAACGTCTTTTTACATTATAGTAAGAAGACGTTTTTATTCAATTAAGCTTAATATGCACGTTGCCCCTTCTTGTAAACAGCCTTGTCTTCTTGGGCAACGGCCTTAATATCCTCCAGTGGATTGCCATCAAGTACTAAGAAGTCAGCGTACTTGCCCTCTGCCAAAGTGCCGTATTCATCATCAATCTTCATTAATTGTGCAGAATGGACACTAGTTCTCAAAGCTTCATAGTTAGTGAAGCCTTGCTCTGCCAACAGTTGCAATTCAACTGGCGTCATTGAAAAGTCATTAAATGGCGTACCGGCATCAGTACCCAAAGTAATCTTAACACCGCGATCTTTGGCATGAGTAATATTCTTACGTAAATCACTGAGTGCATCGCTGGCCTTCTTGATTTCCCAATCAGGGACCTTGCCTTCAGCGTAAGTTGGAAAGGCCCAGTCTGCAATAACTGTTGGTGTCAAGTAGGTACCTTGCTTGAGCATCAGGTCAATTTCTTCATCATTAACGTAAAAGCCATGTTCGATTGAATCAACGCCAGCCTTAATCGCATTCATGATTCCAGGATTGCCTTCGGCATGCGCTGCAACAATCAAGCCCTTGTGGTGAGCTTCTTCAACTGCAGCGTGAATTTCAGCAACACTCAATTGTGGGTCGGTCATAAAGTCGTTCTTGGTCATAACACCACCAGTGGCCATGACTTTAATTGACTTAGCACCCTTCTTCAAACCTTGACGAACTGCCTTACGCATCTCGTCTGGTGAATCAACCAAATGACCAAAGTTTGGCATGTCACCGTGACCACCAGTCATTGAATATGGGCGACCAGATGGCATAACTTCTGGCACCTTGGTAATTTTACCTTCATCAATCATGTGAGCGATTGTAATATCGACGTCATAAGTTGAACCACATTCACGAACGTAAGTAACACCGGATTTAAGCATCGTGTGCAGGTTTTTGACAGAATTAACAGTCGTCCGGACAACATCAGTTGCCGTACCACCGGTTGGATCATCTGGATCCATTACCATATGATCGTGGCAGTTAATCAATCCTGGCATGACGTATTTGCCAGCTAGATCAACTGTCTTGTCGGCAGCAGGAGCAACTCCTGTCCCTATTTCTGTAATCTTGCCGGTTTCATCATCGACAACCAAATAACTATCGGTGGTAACTGCTTCTTGTTCACCATCATAAAGGTTCATGTTAGTATATGCGGTTTTAGTCATTTAAAAGACCTCCCAAAAATTACTTCTTTAATTATTTTATTAATTTACCATTCTGGTAAACTTGCTTATCTTCTTGAGCAACTGCCTTAATGTCAACCAGCGGATTATCCTTCAAAACAAGGAAGCTAGCCTTCTTGCCGGCAGTCAAAGTACCATAATCCTCACTAAGTTGGATTAATTCTGCAGCATACTTAGTTGCACCAAGCAAGGCTTGCAGTGGTGTTTCACCAGCCTCAACCAGCAATTCCATTTCTGTAGTTGTCCCATTGTCAAAACGGTTAAATGGCGTCCCAGCATCAGTACCGACAACAATTCTGACGCCCTTCTTGATGGCTTTGCCAATATTCTTAAAGAAAATATCCTTAACTTCAATATCCTTTTTAATCATGTAATCAGGAATTGAACCCTTTGGCGCATCAAAGATACATTGGCAGGCATTCAAGGTTGGTACTAGGCAGGTACCCTGCTTAATCATCAGATCCATCTGTTGTTCGTCAACGTAGATCCCGTGTTCAATCGAGTCAACACCAGCTTCAAGTGACAATTGGATGCCGCGGTTGCCTTGGGCATGTGAAGCTACCGTCATGTGCTTAGAGTGGGCTTCCTCAACTGCCGCATTTAATTCCTCAGCTGTTAATTCAGTGTCATCGACACGATCAGTTGGCGACATAACACCACCAGTAGCCATAACCTTGATATTCTTAGCACCATGCTTGAATTCTTCCCGCACACTTTGGCGCATATCAGCGGCACAAGTAGTCAAATGACCCCAAACTTCCTTACCATCATCACCTTCTGGGAAATCACCATGACCACCCAAAATACTCATTGGTCTGCCGGAAGGAACAATTTCTGGGCCTTCAACTCGACCTTGGTGCATTAACTTCATTAATTTAACGTCCGTGTCACTAACCGCACCACAATCACGAATGGCCACAACACCATTACATAACAACGTCTTCAAGTTTTTAATTGCATTAACAGTCGCTTCAGTTTCCGTTAAGTAAGCTGTCCGGTTGTCCATTGGATCCATCATAATGTGGGTATGGGCATTAATTAATCCAGGAATGACATATTGTCCCTGCAAGTCTACTGTTTGATCGGCTTTAGGAGCAGAACCTGTGCCGCTAGCTCCGACTAAACCCTCATCGTCTACTAATAACCAGGCATTATTTTGCAATTCTTCATTTTCTGCATCGAACAAGTTGCAGTTTGTGTATAAAGTTGTCATCTTCTACTCCTCACTTAAATCTTTTTATTTATTTTTAATTTAATGAGTATATTCTATGATTATTTTCGATGTTTGACAACATTATTTTCGCAAAAGTTGTTGCGAAATTTGAAAATCTCTTTTATAATCTATCTCATACAAATTTAATTTATTTTTTAGGAGTGAAAAATTTATGAGTCCAGCAATGTATGCATCAATTTCTTTCGCAGTTGTTATGCTGTTTATTATGATCGGTGAGTGGGTCTCCTCTTTGACTAACGCTTATGTGCCGTCTGTCTTTATTACGGCGGTCCTGTTTGCCATTGGCTTCTGGACTTTTCTGCCTAAAAATACCGTTGCTAAGGCATCATTTGGTCCTGACTTCGCTAACATTTGTATTTCATTGCTGCTGGTTCACCTTGGTACTCTAATGAACTTGAAGGAATTAATCCAACAATGGAAGGCAGTATGTATCTCCTTGTTGGGAGTTGCAGGGACACTCTTGTTAACCTTGACTATTGGTACTAAAATCTTTGACTGGCACACAGTTATCGCTGCTGTCCCGCCATTAACTGGTGGTCTTGTTTCCGCACTGCTGATGACTAACGGATTAAAGGCCGCTGGCATCACTACTTTAGTCGCACTGCCAATTGCCATGTTTGTTATGCACTCAGTTGTCGGTTACCCACTAACAGCTTGGATGCTTAAACGTGAAGGTCGCCGGGTTGCTGGTGAATACCACAAAGGCAATATTCAAGCACCAGTTTCTGTTGAAGAAATTAAGGAAGAAAAAGGCAAAAAAGGCGGCTTCAAATTGCCAGAAGAATACCATACTGCTGCCTTTATCTTGGTTAAGGTTGCACTTGTTGCTTTACTAGCTAACTGGTTCTCTTCCTTCTTAAAGACAACCTTCAATTTTGACTTGAACGCTAACGTCGTTTGCTTAATCTTCGGTGTTATCGCCCACCAATTAGGCTTCTTGGAAGACAGCGCCTTAAACAAAGCTAACGTCTTCCAATGGTTAATGTACGGTCTGCTTGCTTATGTCTTCTCTCAATTAAGCATCACCACACCACAGATTATTGGTAAAGTTTTCGTTCAGATCATTGTCTTAATGTTACTCGGATTATTAGGAATGTTCCTTGCATCTATCATCTTGGCTAAACCATTCGGCATGAGCCCAGAAATGGCCTTCGCCTGTTCGTTAACTTCGCTGTTCGGCTTCCCAGCTGACTACATTTTGACAACAGAAATTTGCCATAATGTAGCTAAAGATAAGGAAGAAGAAGCAGTTCTAGTTGACCAAATCTTACCTAAGATGCTGGTTGGCGGTTTCGCAACTGTATCCGTTGCTTCAGTTATTATTGCATCAATCTTCTTGAAGCTACTGTAATTTTGAATAATACCAATTTATTAAAAAACGACTTTCCACAAATTTGTGAAAAGTCGTTTTTGTTATGTCATTAATATTCAACTTTGAAATGGTAAAAGCCTGAACTCATCTGTTTTAATGTTGCAATCACAGATGCAGTGTTGAGCTTTTTACCCGTTGTTAAAATCTGAAATTCGCCGTCAGCATCCATTAATTTGGCTGATGTCTGGTGAAAACCATTCCGCTCATAAAAGTGCAGTCGGCGGACACGCTGTGAATAATTTTTAGCAGTCTTAGTTACCGGCTCAATATCCAGCGTTAATTGCTTATCTGGAAACTTAGCTTGAAGATGCTGCAAAATCTGCGTGCCATACCCTTGCGCGCGCAAGTCAGGATTAACCGCCAAGTAAAGCAGATAAACAGTTTGCCTGCCGACAGTATAATAGACCAAGCCGCAAAACTTTTCATTATCATAAAGTGCTTGAAAATGCACATTCTTATGCAGTGCCATCAAGTTAAGCTGCCACAATGGAAATCGTTCCCACTTGGGAAATGCTAATAAATACAAACTTTTGGCTTCACGATAAGCTTGATTAGGATAAATAGCAGATTTAGAAATTAAAATAAATAGTCACCTTCACTGAGAAAATAATACTATTTAATAGTATAACTTACTTGGTCGGTAATGCCAGAGACTTATTTCTAACTTTCTGCTCGTTTCAAGGCTTCTCTTAATTCCTCATCTACTGCATAAATATACAAGCCATGCACTCCACGCGTCATTAAAACATTGAACTCATTTCTTAAAAGCTTTTCTGCATAACTTTGCGTTGAATGTAATTTATTAGTAGCTTTACTATTTTCACTAGCACTGGAATCATGAATTATTTTGCCATCACGATATTTAACAGATGGTCCTAAAACCACGCCAACATAGACAGAATAGGTCTTCTTCGTCTGTGACAAAGGAGAATTAATTTTCTTACTTAATAGGCTCCTACAAATATTATCAATTATTACTTACCTAGTTGTTCTAGATATTTACTGCCATTAACTTCATAGTTATATTTATGTTTCAATTTGTTACGTGTATAAACTTGAAAATATCCCATATTATAGTAGCTCTTCATTACCCGTTTACCGTGTATCTTTCGTTTTGACAGCCAATTAGCGCCAACTTCCTGATAATGAGAGTTAAATTTATTGAAATCATAAACTTTACCGCCTTGTTCTTGGCTTTGGGTTACGTATAACTTTTTAACACCCTTTTTATTACTGCTACAAATTGTTTTTCCATTTATTATATAAGCATGCTTAGTAATTTTTATATGAATCCATTTATTGTTACCTTCATATTGATACCAGTTCCCTCTTAATTCAGTTGGTGTAGCATAATGTCCTACATACTTAGCCTGAACCTTTGTCAGATTTGCTGATCCAATAATTACCAGCACTATTGCTGCGATCATTACACTCAATAATTTTCTGACTTTCATTGTAAAACCCACTTTCATAATAAGTTATTCAACTAATTATACTTTTTTAAGCAAGCGCTAGCAATATTGATTAATAAGGAAATTAGCAGAAAATCACCTTACTATTATAGACCAACCTAGCCGATCCTTATTATTTAGTCATAACTAATAACTAATTTAAATTAATCCACACTTTTCAAAGTAGGCATACAATTCCTCGCAAAAATTAGAACTAGCAATACTTTCTGCTCTTTCTTCAATCATCTTTGTCATTCTAAAAATAATTTCTTCAGGATTTTTACTAGAGCTGTAATTATTAACTTGATAATTTTCTTTTATATAACTTTTATAAAGAAAATGCTGATTAACAAAATCTTGCCAACTAGTAAATTGGTCAAAATATTCTTCTCTCTTTAAAGTATCCCAATTTTCATAAAGATAATTCAAATACTGATCCATATAATCCTGATAACGTCTATTTCCTTTAGAATATCGAGTAATTGTTCTACCTACTTTCATAGGAACAAGCCAAAAATTAGCCAAACAGTGATAATTATTATAGTAGTTTAACAAATATTTCTGCCAGTTATTTTCTAATTCCCCTAATTTGTTTTTCTCCTCAATAATTTGATTAGCAATATATTTAAAGCTATTCATTGTATCACCATCAAAATTTTCATTTATTAATTGCCCATTACTAGTTAATAGATGATTTTCAGGAATAATATTTTTATACAAAATTTCATAAAAGCCCACAGCAAAATCAGACATATCAGGATCAAAGCCAGAACTATAGCTCTGACCTGAATAAATTTTGTTTTGATACTTACAAATAAAATTACTATGTGATATCACTTCTATTGGCATTAACAATATTTTTCGCACTTGATTCTTTTTATTTATTGCCTTCATAATTATCCTTATTTTTTATTTCAATAGCAGAATTAATAATTCCAATCAAAAAATTAATGAGATCACTCTCTAATTTCGACAAAATATATCTTTTAATAAACACAATAAGAATACAAATAAGAAAATAAATAACATAAGTAGCCAAAACATTTTCTGCTTTAAAAGAAATATGTTTTAGTATCTTAACAATATAATTTAATGCATAACTAACAATAGGTGTTACTATATAGCTTAATACATAAGATATTAATCCGTTTAAATATGATTTCAGCTCAAATAAAAAAGAAATTACTCCTTTTTTATTATTTTCATATGACAATAATTCTCTTAACTTAATTAGCTTATCTAATTTTACCTCTTTTGCTTTGTCAACTTCTGAAAAAAGTAATATTCTCTTTGGTTGAGTTCTATCAAAAAAGTTTTTTCTAAATTTATTTAACCATTTCCTTTCATTATCCGTAATAAATACAGAATCTAATTTACTTTTGTAATTTCTTGAAAGGTACTCAATTGATGCTGAATATGGCTCTCTTCTACTATTATCATCATTAAAATAATATTTATTATTAGAATTTATAACATGCTCATACAATTTGATAATACCAAATGTAATGAATAATGGGCAAATCACTAATGAACAATATAAAGCTAAAGACATGATTATATAATTTGCTATATTATTAGCTAATAGCCTAACAGAAATTATTGATGATAATACAAGTAATCCATAACAAGTAAAGTTCAACTTTTCGATAATTACTCGAAATAATGGGATTTGTAATACTATGCTCATTAATAAGATACCAACTTGAATCATCCCAATTTTAGGGGAAATTTTATAAAATAATAAAAGCCCAATAATCAATGAAATTATTGAGCAAATTAATATATAGTTACTTTTTATAAATCTAATAAAATATTTCATTCTTACTCCAAATTCTAAATTAATATCTTATATTTTTTACCAAATAAAAAATACTAACCTAAATTATTATAATCTAGATTAGCATCTCTATAAATATCCTGCAGACAGTTCTGAATGGTTAGTAATAGTCACCATTCTAATACGCCGCTTGCGATCGATTTTATAATAAACTACCAGTAAATCTGACAAAACATGAAATTCATGAAAATCACGCCAAGGTTCTCTTTGTAAAATATGATCATCAAATTCAACCGGTAAAATCTGATTTTCACTTAACATTTCAATCGCATCAATTATTGTATTTCTAACTTCAACAGCTTCTGAATGTGTCAATTTGAAAATACTCTGTAGGTCATCCATTCGCTTAACAAATCTTTTCTCAAGTCGAACTTCATACTTCATTTATTTTCCCAGCGTTTACGCAAATCCTCAATACTTGTAACAGATTCACTAGTATCATCAATCAATCCTAATTCTTCTGCTTTAGCAATAATCATTGCATTTTCTACTTCTTTAGGTAATCTATCTGCAGAGTTTAAATTATCTTCTGCCGTAATTGGATAACTAAAGCCCTTATCATGATTAAACTTAGCAATAAAAACTTTTAGAGCTGCCGATGCTGTTAATCCTATTGCTTTTGCATTATTTTCAAATTCATTTTTTTCTTTTTCACTTAATCTAACGCCAATTTGTACTGTTGCCATAATTCCACCTTCTTTTAATATCATTTTATCACTAATTATCAGCATATTGCCATCAAATTAAATCAATTAGCAAGCTTTTAGCAATTTTTACAAAGTACATATGCAATCATCTTTACTTTTAGAGTAATCCTAATAGTTTAGCTGCTGTCTCAAATACTTCCTCATCCGACCGTTTACCAACACAAACAATATCGATGATTTGAATTGACTTATTACTTTCTTTAAAGATAATCCTCAAGCCAAGTCGACGCATTTTTATTTCTCGACACATTGATAAATCATATTTCTTCTTTGTGAGTGGTTTGCCAGCTTGTAAACCTCGCTCTTTAATTTTAACTAAACCTTTTTTAACTTGAATTTTTTGTGAACCGTCAAGTTTGCGATATTCTTCAGCTGCTTTTTTAAACCAAGATAATTGATACATTCCTAAGATTACTCCCATTCATCTGAAAGTTGTTCTAGACCTTGCTCCCAATCTTTGCCAAGAACGTCTTCATCAGATAAATGTTGTTCATTATTTTTCGCCAAACGTTGAGCGATCTTTTCCTGATATTTTTCTTCAGCCGCATTATCAACAATCTGTCCAGCCTTTTCAACTAGATCAATAATTTTGTTATATTGGTCAATATCCAGCATGACACCAACTTTTTTATTATTATTTAGCACATAGACTGGTACCTGATTGTCTTTTGACAATGAAAAAGCCTTCATTGGTGCCTTTTTGACATCAGAAATCGAAGTTAAAGGTACATTTATTTTTTTGGCTAACATCATTATCCATCCCTTCTTGGTACTATTTATAGCACTAAGTATAACACGAAAAATAAACGCTCAGATAGTAAAAAATGCTATAAAAATTTTTACTCCTATAGCACTCTTTAATTCTATTTTTTATGTCTTAGATTATTATAAACAACAATCTAATTTGCAAAATAATCAGTAGTCCACAAATATCGAATACCTAGACTTTCTTTAAGAAACCCTCATCATTTTCATAGCTAATGACATTTATATTCCCTTTTTTGAAATCGAAATCTTTTGGTAAATGATCGGGGTTTTCTACAACAATTGTTTGATAATTGTTACCTAGCTTCTTAAAGAGCTCAAAAATTCCATATCTCATACTATCGTCTGGATGGTCGCTATCCTTTTCTGATAGCCCTTCTAAAGGAGTATCAATAATTAAAAATCCTGGTTTAAACAAAGCATTCTTATTTACATATTCACTCAAAGCCATAAAGGTTATTGAATTTAAGTACGATCTGAAACCCTTTCCATGACTAACAGCTTTTTTCTTACCATTAATCATTATGTCAAACGAAGCATTTCCAAATGTAGCAACATGATGCCTAGGATAATTGCCAATTTCAAGAAAGTCATTTAGGATTTTGCCCATTGAATCATAAAATTCATCTCCTAATTCATTCTTAGGGTTGAACTTTATATTACTCTCAGGAATTCCCTCTGCATTGAGTTCGTTAATTCTTGAAGTCCAATCATCTAGTAAATTATCTAAAATTCTACTTTGAGAGATACTCTCAACTTGCTCACGATACGATCTCTCAGCTTCTTTAATTTCATTCAATCGCGGATAAAGTGTTTCACTTAGTTCTGTTTGAATATTTTTATAGTTACTTTCCAAATCTAAATATTGTGCTTTTAGAGATGATTCATTTTCAGTAATATCTTTAATTGCTTGATTCAAGTCAGCTAACAATGAAATCGTTCTGGATAACTCTACCTTTGCTGCTTCAATATGGCCGTCATCTTTCTCATTATTTGGCACTGGTTGTCCACATACTGGACAAAGTAATGGTTCTTCAATATTTCTAAAAGCCACCTCACCATCAGCAATAAAACTTAAACGTTTAATATCGGAAGCATACTGTTCCTTCAAAGAATTATAACGGGATAGAGTTGTATCGCTTGTCATTAACTCATTGTTAACATCCCTCATTTGCCTGAAATATTCTTTACTTTGGTTCACCTTTTCAGTAACCATTCCTGACATTTCATTCAATTGCTTTGTTAAATTATCAAGCTCAATTTGTAGTTCAGTCTCACTTTTACTATTGCTAATATTTAGATGATTTTTCTTACTTACAACTTTCTCAACTTGTACCGAAATATAATCACGAACCGCTCTTCTTTTTTCAACTGCTGACCAGTCATAGGTTTTTATCCGCTCACCCTTTAATAAATACAATAATGAGCTAAGAAATAATCCTGACCCGCTAGAGGGAATTAAAACCGATTCTGCCTTCGGCATATCATTTTCATTTAGTAACCACAATGGTTTTAAAACATTAAATGAAACATGTCCAGGATCACATTTTTTGTTTTTAGGTAGAATCAGATCAGTTGGCACATTAATTAATTGAAGTAATGCAATCCCAATATTCATTTTTTTATCGTTGCTGCTACTTGATGTATATTCGCCGCTAAGCAACCGACTATCTTTACTTACAACTCGAACTGTGTTTTTATTTTTCTTTAGGTTTCTGGATAGACTAATCTCACCTTGATCAGTTTCAAGCGTAACTATTACGGTGTTATATCTAGTAGTATCAATATTTAAGGTTAGCGAATCTTTTCCATTTCTCCCACCGAAAGCGTATTCAATAAACTGCACAATCATTGTTTTACCATGATTTGAATGCCCTTCAATTAGATTAAAGCCATTTTCAAAATTAACCACCGCATCTTCAACTTCGAAGCCTTGAACTCTAACTGACTTTATAAATAGGGACAAGTTTCTCACCTCAATTCCTTCATTAAGTAGCGATTTACCATAGTAAATAACTCATTATGATCAATCCCATGTGATTTTGAAACTGCTTTATGGAGTACGCTTTGATACTCATTTGAATAGTCATCGTCTACTTTTTTAATAGTTTGTTTACCGCTTTTTGTAAGTCTATATATGTATCCGCGATCAGAATCATAAACTTCTTCTACCAAATTATGCAAGCGTAAATAAGCAATACCTATTCTAATCATTTGTTTTCGTGTGGCAATTTCTGAGAAGGCAAATTGGTTAGTCCCATGCAAATTATTCTTTGCAACCCCAAAGGATTTACCATAAGTAGCCACTAGATCAAAAGCTGAAATATCGTTTTCTGTGGCTTCATTAAGTACTTCAAGAACCAACATTACTCTTAAGGCCATTTCAAATTTTCCATTAAATAATTTCATCGTAATCTACGTTAACCCATGACTTGATCTTCTTATCATTTACCAGTACATGGCACAATCCTTTCTTCGTATCATTTCCAAGAATATTGTCAATATTCTTTAAGTTCGAGCGATCTAACTGTATAAGAACCACCTGTTTATGAACTTCCTTAAGTCTCTTAAGGCCATTTGTTCCAAGATCCTCGTCACTATAAACAGGTTCTATTCCATCATAAATATCTTGCTTTAATAGTTCATACTGATTATCAAAATCAAGTACATTATCCCTTAAAGAGTGTTCATACCATGCAGCTTCATTGAAAAACCTTTGCTGACTCCTATAGTGCTTTGCATAATCACTTGAATCAACATTATCAGCATTGATACTCTCTTGTAATTTTTCAGAATATGCCTCAAAAAGAGCATTACTATATAGTAAGCCTTCTGATTTTTCTGATACATTACTTTGTAAATGCGGAGAGATTTTGTATGTGGTCCCATCCACAACAATTACATTTTTATTATTTTCATATTCAATGAATTGATGTGCACCACTGCGAACATCAAATTTTTGCTTCTCATTCTTTAAGGAGCTTTTTTTGCTTTTTTGTCCAGTAGCTTCATTAATCGATTCAACAAATAAGTCGGTACATACTTTAGCAACTGTATTACGGTCTACACGAACTCCTTTAGTATAATTTCCAGCTTTTATTTGTTTAGCTAACCTTCCACGGGCATCACCTGAGGCATCATCAATAAAATTTCTAAACTTTAGTTCATCTAAGTTTCTATAAATAAGTTTTGAAATCCTTCTGATGTTCCCATTATTAAAATACGATCTAAAGGTTTCATCCGCAAAATCATAAAAAGGACTATCTGTATCTGATTTATAGTCCGTAATTAAACAAAACATCTGACGTGCTGTTCTAGCTTTTGACGTGCTGATTTCTGAATCAAAGAAAGGAAGAACCAATGGTGCTAATTCATTAAACCTCATTTGCTAGATACTCCTCTATAAAAATATCATTGCTTAGCATTTCATACCATTACGTAGCAGAACTGAATTCATTAAATTGCTAGTATTAATATAGCAGCTAAAAAAACATGTATTTAATTTATTATATCAATTTTAAGACACTTACGTCTATTAAAAATTAATGTATGCACACTTTTTAGCTGTTCAGCATGTGTTGTCTGATCAACAACTTTTACTAGCATGTACCAATTTAATAATTTTCTGTAACCCAGCCACTAGTAAAGCAACGTTACAGTACCCAAGCAATTTTTATTGTTTAGGTCTGTTTAACTTGTCCTATTAGTGGCTTTTTACATACCTTCGATTTCTTTGCTTGGGATATTCAAAAAAAGGAATTTTTATGTTTTTCAAAAACCCAGACTACAAGTTTATCTTTGAAAGCAATGATGAAATTGTCGTTAAAGTCAAAACTACTGGAAAAATAATCACTGTTACCAAAGACATCGTTGACATCATCTTGGATACATATAATGACCAATATAATTCTGATCATCGATATGTCCGTCACCAGGATCAGTTTTTTGCCTTTCAAGATACAGATTCAAATACCACCTCTATCAATGAAATCGCTGATCGTTCATCCATAGAAACAACTTCAACTTATTTTAATATTTATCAAATCAAGGAGATTTCCAATAATGAGTAAAACTAAAGAATACATTGAAAAATTGCGTGAATTTCATGAAGACATCATTCGCCTAGAAGATTCTACCCGCACTTTAAGCGAGACTATTTCTAAGATTGATTGTGAATCAAAACAAATGATCATTATTCCCGAAAAAAATAAGCATAATATTAAAGCTGACCTGGAAGCTGTCCGTTACATGCTTGCAAAGCAGACCAGTAAGGGGCTCACTCAAGAAATCAAGGAATTATTTAAGAAATTTGGAGCAAACAAACTGTCTGACATAGATCCAAAGCACTACAAAGATCTCTATTACAGCTTAGAGAGTTTAGATAAATAAGTTTTTCACTAGCCCATTCATTACACCCTGCTTTCAGCGATCATGGCATATTAGACACTCTAGTTATTATCAAGATTTGAACGATTCTTTTTACACCCTATTTCCAAGAAATCACAGCCAAGTAAAATTTACAAGTTGATAATCTTTACCTTGTTATTATTTTCTTTTGTTATCAATACTTTGCCCTTTTTAAGACTCAAACAAAAAATGTATCTCTTTTGAATTACTCTTCAAAAAAGATACATTTTTGATTTTAATCAATCCTAGTCTAACACGACTTAACTTATTTTCTTGTCAACACCGCTACAGCTTCGACATGTGGCGTTTGTGGGAACATGTCAACGGGATCAATCCGGTTGAAGTCGTAACCAAGCTTTTGGAATTCCTGCAGGTCGCGCACAAGCGTGGCGGGATTACAGGAGATATAAACAATCTTCTTCGGGCCAGTCTTAACTGCGCCGGCAATAAATTCTGGGGTTAGACCTTTTCTTGGCGGATCAACGAAAATCACATCGCTGGTAATACCCTTGTCAGCCCAACGCGGCATCAACTCTTCGGCCTTGCCCACAAAGTACTTGGCATTGTGAATGTCGTTCATTTCGGCATTATCATTGGCATCCTTGACGGCATCCCGCACAACTTCAATTCCGCGCACACTCTTGACGTGCTTAGCAACGCTCAAACCAATTGTTCCGATACCAGAATAAGCATCAATCACCGTATCTGTTTCCTTTAAGTCAGCTTGTTTAATTGCCAAGTCATACAATCTTGGCGTTTGCAGCGAGTTAATTTGGAAGAAACTCTCCGGCGAAATTCTGAACTTAACATCGCCAATTTGGTCAACAATCTGCGGCTTACCAAAGATTAAGTAGTCAGCTTTACCCAAAATAACATTGGTCTTCTTCGGGTTATAATTCAATACTAAGCTTGTAACACCCTCAATCTTCTTGATTTCTGTGGCAATTTTTTCTAATTGTGGGAAATCCTTGTGCAGACAAACCAAGATGACCATGATTTCGCCATTAGCCTTGCTGCGGCGCACATCAAGATAACGTACCTCGCCTTTATTATGAATTTCATCATAAGCTGGCACCTTGCTGGCACGTAAAATGTCACGCACGGCAACTAAGACGCGGTCAATCTCGGGATCAGTCGTAAAGAAATTCGTCAATGGCACCAAATCGTGTGAATGCCGTCTGAAAAAGCCAATCTCCAATTGGCCATTGACTGTTCGCACTGGCACTTGCGCCTTATTACGATAACCTGTTTCTTCTGGGCTTGGCAAAGTCTGACCAACTTCCACATTATCTAAGTGCGCCTTTTGCAGTAAGTTAACGACCTGATTGCGCTTAAATTCCAGCTGCTTGTCATACTTAATGTGTGCTAGCGATGCCAGGCCTGTTTGCACCCATTGATTAAGCTCAATATTTACTCGGTCGGGACTTTCCTTAATAATCTTTTCGATTTTAGCAAAAGCAAACCGCTTCTTGACCTTTAAAATTTTAGCACTGACTGTTTCACCCGGCAGCGCATTGGTAACGAAAATCGTCATGCCTTCATAATGCGCTACTCCCATTGCCTCATAAGACAAGTCGGTGATTTCTAAGTCGATAATTTGATTTTTTTCCATCTTTCGTCCTTTTTTACAAACACTGTTTAACATTTCTATTTTACAGGAAAATGCGAGAAAAGTATTGTCAAAAAGAATTCCTATAAAAATTCCACTTTAATAGTTTTACCCATTGCATGAGCAATCTTAGCTAATTTATCAAAAGTTACATTACCGCCGCTCTCAATCCTTGCGATTGTTGATTGCGGAACACCAGCCCGTTCCGCCAAATCTGCTTGTGTCAATCCTGCATCTTCTCTTGCATAATATAGTGCAATTGCGCTTGCAGAGCGCTCTTTTTCAGAATAATAGCCTTCTGCAAATTCAGGATCTTTTAATTTTTGTTTTAAAATATCGTCAATTTTCATTTTGTTCATACCATTCCTTTCTTAAACTAATCGCATGTTTAATTTCAAAAATAGGAGTTTTCTGAGTTTTTTTGGTAAAACCATGAGTAATAACATATCGTTCATCTTCAACATGAAAATATAGTGCTCTCTGAATGTTTTTTCCTACTTTACTTCGTAATTCATATAAATTCCTAGTGACGCCAACTTTTTTCACCCAATTCATCCTTTGAGCAACGAGCAGCCCCTGTTCTTCTGTATCCGTGATTACCTGTAATAGTTTTTGCTGATCTTTAATAGATAATTTATCTAGCCATTCGACAAATTCATCGTGACCATTAGGTCTCTGATATGATTCAAATTCTGGATTTTTCATAGTCTAATTATATCATTAATGCATTGTAAATTCACTTATATAATATTAAACAAATTTTCCCTATTTCTTCACTCTCTACACCAAATGTGTTACCGTATTATCTAACATCTAATAAAAAGAAAGGATGTCATTAAATGAATAATTTTGATACTAATCAAGAACGGCGGCAAATCCGCAGCATTTCTGATACCAACAGTTTTTTAACCAAAATGTACGCATTAATGGGTATCGCAGTGTTGGTTTCCGCCCTTACTTCTTACTTAACAATGACTGTCTTCAGAAGTGCCGTCATGCAAATGCCGGTCGCAATGATGTGGCTCATCCTGCTGGTGCCTTTCGCCTTATCAATGGGGATCAGCTTTAAGGCCAACCGCAATCCTGCTGCTAGCTTCATTATGTTGATGATTTTAGCAGTCATTTATGGCTTCGAATTTGCCCTAATTGCTGGCTTTTACACGGGAACCCAGCTCACAACCGCGTTTGTTTCTTCAAGTGCGGTCTTCATTGCGATGGCTGCTTTTGGGACTTTTACCAAGAAGGATTTAACTAACTGGGGTTCTTACTTCAGCGCCGCTCTATTCGGCTTTTTCATCGCTTGGATTGTTAACATGTTTTTGCACAACCCAACGATTACCTACATCTTTTCCTTTATTGGCGTGATTATCTTTACCGGCTTAGTTGCCAGTGATGCCAACAAGATGAAGATGATTTACAACAATTATGGCAATCAGGTTTCAACTAATGGTTTGGCAATCTTAGGCGCCTTACAGCTCTACTTGGACTTCATTAACATTTTTCTGTTTATCCTTGAGATTTTCGGATACGGCAACAACAATAATTAACAGCATAATTTTGCAAGCAAAAACGCTAGGCTTTTCAGCTTAGCGTTTTTTGTTAGGTCTAAATAATTTTATTAAAAATTATTGACCTGCAAATATTGGTTGCGACCAATAATGTAATACTGGTTTCCCTTAATTGTAACTGGATCACCATAAACAGTGACCTGCTTGCCCTTAGCAATAAGCTTGTTGCCAATTTGCTTACCTGATCGGTTGTAAATAGCGGCATTGTGAACCAACTCTTGCTCAATACCAGTTATGTTAGCAGAAGCTACATAATAGCCGTTGGTCAACTTAGTAAACTCACGGCCATTAATAACGGTAGTTCCACTAACTTCAACAATTGAATTATCGGTTAGAACCACTTTACCGACGCGTTCACCATGCTCATTATACAAATAAGCATTATGCATTAACGGTTGTTCATTAGGTCCTAAAGTTGCTGGCTGACCTGATGGCTCAGCATCCGTTGCGGTATTGACATTAGCAGCCTTGATATATTCGCCAGCACCAATAATGTAGTACATTTTACCGGCAATCTTAACTGGACTGCCATAAATTGTAATTGCCTTGCTCTTCTTAAGAAGCGCCTTGTTACCAATGCGCTTGCCAACACGATTATAAACATAAGCATTATGGTTCAACTTAGCCGATTTACCAGTGACATTGGTGTCAATTAGGTAATATTCTTGACCTTGACTGTGTAAAATCAAATAAGTTTGACCAGCGATTTCCTTAGTGCCATAAGTCTTGACCTTTGAGCCAGCTTTTAGAACCAACTTATTAGCCCGCTTGCCGCTTGCATCATAAATATAAGCATTATGTAGTAAAGTTTGTTCTTTAGCTGACACATCATTAGCCGGTAAAGTTGGCGTCAGCGCTGAAATTGAACTGCTGCTGTCACTATCATGCAAAACATGATTAATTGTTGACTTATCAGTGTAATGCTTGATAATTTCATCGATTGCCTTATCACGTTCAGCAATTACACTTTCATGATCTGTTGCCGAGCTAATTGCACCCTGATCCTTGATTGCTTCGTTTAGCAGTTCATTAACCTTGGCCTTAAGTTTAGTCTTGTCAGTCTGACTATAGGCAGGATTACTATCAATTGCCTGATTTGCCGCATTTGCCGTATCTTGAACAGCTGCCGTAGCAATGTCACGCAGCCAGCTAACCAAGTTATTATTAATATCATCACTAGTTGCAGTGTCATTCAAGTTAGCCAGTACTTTTTGCTTAGCAGCGGCTAGTTGAGTTGGACTAATTTGACCTGTCGTCAATTTGTCCTTAGCGGTTGTATAGGCATGGTCAATCTTATTAATCGCATCCTGTCTAGCAGTAAGCAAAGCTTTGCCATTAGTCAATTCACTTGTGACACCAGCTGCATCAGTTGCGTGGTTAATCCTATCCTTAGCTGTTGTTAAAATCTCCTCCAGCTTTTGCTTTTGTTCTGTCTTTTCTTGCGTAGACAAGCCTGACTGTTCAATTGCATTATTGGCTTGATCTATGGCATCTTGTAAATCACTGATAGCTTGGTTCTTATCAAGTAAGATTTCTGTATCCTTGGAAACATCATCAATCTTTGCCTTGCCGTCTGTTACAGCTGCACTAATCCCAGCTTGGTCAGTGGCTTCATCTACTTTACCTTGAGCAGCAGTCAAAGCAGCTTGCACTTTTTGCTTCTGTGCTTCTTTTTGCTCATCTGTCAAACTTGAATTATCAATTGCCGTATTGGCAGCATCAGCTGCGGCAGCCAAGTCTTGTTTGGCTTCATTCTTAGCATGTTGTAAGTTGATATCGGTTACTATTTCGTCAATCTTTGCCTTACCGTCTGTTACAGCTGTACTAATTCCAGCTTGGTCAGTGGCTTCATCAACCTTGCCTTGAGCAGCTGTCAACGCAGCTTGTACTTTTTGCTTCTGTTCTGCCTTTTGTTCATCTGTCAAACTTGAATTATCGATTGCCGTATTGGCAGCATCAGCTGCTAACTGTAATTCCTGTTTAGCCTTGTTTTGAACATCAAGAAGTGATGTATTAGCTGTTACGTCATTAATTGCTGTCTTACCGTTAGCCAATTCAGTTGCAACATCTGTACTATTAGTTGCAGCGTCTACCTTGCCTTGAGCAACAGTCAAAGCAGCTTGCACTTTTTGCTTCTGTTCTGCCTTTTGTTCATCTGTCAAACTTGAATTATCAATTGCTGTATTGGCAGCATCAGCTGCGGCAGCTAACTCTTGCTTGGCTTCATTCTTAGCTTGTTGTAAATCAACATCGGCAATTATTTCGTTAATCTTTGCCTTGCCATCTGTTACAACTGCACTAATCTCAGCTTGGTCAGTGACTTCATCTACCTTCCCTTGAGCAGCAGTCAAAGCAGCTTGGACTTTCTCCTTCTGTTCTACCTTTTGCTCATCCGTCAAACTTGAATTATCAATAGCTTCATTAGCATTATCAGCCGCTGTTGCCAAGTCTTGTTTGGCTTCATTTTTAGCATGTTCCAAGTTAACATCAGCAACTATTTGACCAATGTATTCCTTACCATCTGTTAAGGCAGTTTGAATATCATCACTAGTTGTAGCTTGGTTAATTTTGGCCTGAGCATCACTTACAGCAGCAATAATGTTACCTTTTTCTGTGGTTTTCTCCTCATCAGATAAGTTAGAACTATCAATCAAAGTCGTTGCTTCATCTGCGGCATTTTGCAGATCTTGAATAGCTTGATTCTTATCAAGTAAAAGTTCTATAGTCTTTGAAACATCATCGATGTCTTGCTTGCCATCTGTCAAAGCGGTATTAACTCCATTTTGATCAGTTGCATTATCCACTTCCTCTTTGGCAGCAGTCAAGGCAGCCTGGACTTTTTGCTTTTGTTCTGCCTTTTGCTCATCTGTCAAACTTGAATTATCAATTGCTGTATTAGCAGTATTTGCTTCTTGGTCCAACTTATCCTTGGCAGCAGTTTGAGAATGAGTTAATGCTTGAGTATCATAAGCATTAATATCACTCATACCAGCCGTCATAATTTCATTAATCTTTTCAGCCTTAGCGCTAACATCTCCATTCGGCTCAACAACTTCATTAATGGCATTCGTCGTCTTCTTGGCAGCAGCATCAACTTGCTCTTTCAAGTTTGCCTTATCTGTCTTGCTTAAAACGTCATCCGGAATTTGATCGATCTTGTCTTTTGCTGCCTTAGCTGCATCATTAATTTGTTTATCGGCAATTAGCTTATTCAAAGCAGTTCTGCCGCGATCATAAGCTTCAACTGCTGAACCAAGATCAGCCGCAGTATCAAGATCGCTAATTCCATTTTCCACTTCTGTAATTAAAGAACTGTACTGCGCCTTTTCCTCATCAGTTAATGCCAAATTATGATAATCAGTTGCCAAATCCTTAGTATTATCAATTTCATTAGCAAAATGAGGATGATTATTTCCTTCGTTTAAAACCGACTTAATCTTATCAATACCATCTGCCTTAGCACTATCAAGAGCAGTATCATCAGTTGCGGCTTCAACTGACGCCTTAGCGCCATCATAAGAACTATTAATATCTGCAATTGCAGCTTGCTTTTGCTCTGATGTCAAACTCGACTTATTAACAATTGCAATTGCCTTGGCTTGCTCATCTTTAATAGCATCAAGGGCTACACTCTTTTGACCAGCAAGTTGAGCAGCCGTAACAACTTCATCAATGTTGCCCTTACCTGTACTCAATTCAGCATCAACTGCATTTGCATCAGCTGCTGCCGTGATCTTTGCCTTAGCAGTATCAAATGCAGCATCAATCAGGACTTTTTGTTCCTGCTGCTTGTCTGCTGGCAAGCCAGATTGTTCAATCTTGTATTTTGCATCTGTGGCGTATTGCTCTAAATCTGCAATCTTATTAGCCTTATAATTCAATGTTTCTTGATCTTTAGCTGCACTAACAATCGCGGCAATTCCTGCTTCACCAAAGTCAGCTGCGCCATCTTGCACTGTTCCTTTTTCAGCATCAGAAATAGCAGTTGTTGCCGTCGTCAAATCATCTGGCAGCGGGTTAGCAGGCAATTGAACATTATTAATCTTGTCCACAGCCTTCTTTCTTGCGGCCTCAATTTGCGCTTCCAGCATTGCCTTTTGCTCAGCAGTTAAGTTAGAAGCTTCTATTGCACCCTTGCCATTTGGTCCAGCAGCATAAGCATTAATCGCGGCAATTTGCTTATTCTTCTCAGCAGTTAATTGTGCCGGCAAAGTTGAATTAGTAATTGCTGTCTCGCCAGCCGTTTGTGCTGCAGTAATTCCAGCTTGGTCTGATGCGGCATTAATTGCAGAAATAGCATCACTTAGGGCAGCATCAACAGCCGCGTTAGCTGCGGCAACTTCACTCACACTTAAGTATGGACTTGCGGCAGCAGCTGGATTATTAGCAGCTGCGGCGATTTGGGCTTTAGCTGCGGCCGCTTTTTGCTTCAAATCTTTAATCGCGGTATCTTTCTCATCATAAAGTTGAGAAATATTGGCAATTGTTGTTATTCCTTGATCTTTAGCTGCTGCCATATTGGTAATTGGGTCTGAAGTTTCTTTGGCCTCCTTTATTTTGTCTGCAGCCTTAACTCGCTCAGCCTCAATTACTGCTTTCATCTGCTCTTTTTGTTCAGAAGTTGCCGATGATGCGTCAATTGCCTGAGTTGCCTGATCTGCAGCAGCTTGTAAAGCTGCCAAATTTGTATTCAAGGTCTCTTCTACATCTTTAGCAGAAGCAACTGCGGCAATGTTTGTGGCACCAGTAGCTGCAGCTTGGGTAACTTCAGCTGGATTATTAGCCCGATTAATTGCCGTAATTGCATTATCTAGGGCAGTTTGAACCTGCTCATTCAAGTCATTATATTGATCTTGATCTAGCTTTCCATCTTGATATGACTTAGCAATTTGCGCCTTTACATCAGCTGCTTGACTTTGCAAATTATTCTTGGCATTAGTTGCAGCTTGGGTCAACTCCTCATCAGTAGCGTTGCTACCAATATTATTAATTGCGGCTTTTCCTTCAGTTACAGCGGCATTAATTCCGACTTCATCAGTTGCGGCATTAACCTTATTCTTAGCTTTTTCCAATTCACTAGCAACTAGACTATGTAGGTTATCCTTCTTGGTTTGGTCCAAGTTTAATTGGTCAATCGCTGCATCCGCATCTTTAGCAGCTTGATCCAATTCACTATTAGCTGCATTCTTTTTGCCTTGCAAAGTTGCATCGACTAAGGCTTGGTCAATCGCCAAAATTCCCGCACGTTCTTTAGCTGAAAGCGACGACTCATCTTGAGAGCCATTAATTGTAGCCACGGCATTGGTGTAATCATTCCTAGCTTGATCTTGGTATTTTGCTATTTCATCAGAAGTTAAGTTAGAATTATTAGCAATTTGGTTTAAAATTCCCGGATTTTCAGGAGTGCCATCACCATTCAATTCCTTATCAAGAGCAGCAATTGCCTTATCCTTAGCATCGTTCAAATCCGCTGCTGTCTTAACATTAGCAATCGCATCTAGAGCCAATTGCTTCTGCTCGTCAACTTTCGCAGAAGTAGTTGCCGCATCAATTGCATTATTAGCAGCTGTCTGAATTGATTCAGCCCGCTGTCTATCTTCTTCATTGAATTGGGCATTATCGATTGCGGCTTGAATTGCTTCCTTAGCTTGCCGCTTATTGGCAGCTAATCCAGCCTTGGCAACTTCTTGATAAATTGCGGTTTCACCCAAGTTTTCAGCAGTAGTAACTGCTGCTTCACTCGTAGCACCATTGATAGCATTATGAGCAGTAGCGGCAGCAGTATTAATTGCGGCTTCAGCAGCAGCTATTTCATCAGCTGATAATCCCCTAACAGAATCACGAAGCTGCTGCTTAGCAATGGCAACTGCATCGTCAATCTTTTGATTGGCAGCCGCCTTAGACGCAGTTAAGCTAGTTTCTTTTTCTGCTTCTAAAATTGCTGCTTCACCTGCAGTTTCAGCGGTTTTAATATCAGCTAAATTATCTTGAGCTGCAATCTGTTCCTTACCATGATCGCGTGCAGCGTTAATTGCAGTAATTGCTGTCTCTTTAGCATCAGCTGTCATTGCCGACTTATTGACGCGATCTACCGCAGCTTGTGCTACTTGGTCAAGCTTATCTTGATATTCCTTGATTGAGCTGTCCAAATCGCCGGCATTAATCAACACATTTTGCATGTTATCAATCCCCGCATCACGGTCGCTATTGACTTGAGCAATTGTTGCTGGCGCAGGATTATCAACCTTAGCTAGAGCAGCATTATATGCACTTTCAACTTGGGCAATTAAAGCTGCTTTACCATCATTGTCAATATTGGCCTTTTGATTAATCGCCGCAATAACAGCATCATGTTTGGCTAGTAATGCTCTTTCAGCAGCAATTTGAGCTGAGTTCAAATCAGCTGCGGCTTTAATCAGCAACATTGCATCCCGGCCGTTAGTTGCCGCTTGTGCAACCTGATCTGTTGTTTTCGCCGCAGCGACATCAGCCTTTGCCTTGTTCAAAGCCGCATCAACTTGGGCTTGATAAGCTAACTTTTGGTTAGGACCCAAATTGTTATCTTGTTCAATATGCTCCTTAATCTCGGCAGCCAAATTGTTCAAACCAATTGGATTCCCTGTGTTATCTAGGGCATTATCTTTAGCAGTCGTCAATTCTTGATTAGCGGTATCGGTAGCATCAGTCGCCACACCGTTCATCGCATTAATGCCAGCTGTCTTATCAATTACGATTTGGTTAGTTGTAGTGTCATCCGTTACTTTTTCAACTGCATTATTGTAAAAGTCATCAATTTTACCCTTTAATTCAACTTGCTTATCAGCGTCAATCTTGCCAGCTGTAAACAAATCATCAATTGCCTGCTTGTTATTTGTCTGAGCAGTTGTCAACTCTTTTAATGCCTTGGCTTTAGCGGCGGCTAAATCAGCAGCTACTTGAATCGAATCAATATTCGTCTTACCAATTGTCTTAGCGCTAGTTACATCTGTTGGAGTTGTGGCCGCATTAATAGCATTAGTTGCTGCAGTAACAGCCTGATCGATCTGTTCCTTATAAGCTTCTTTTTCACTTGGACTCAATTGATCTGCTGGTAAATTATCAATGGTTGTCTTAGCAGTTTGCGCATATTGCGTTAGTTCACTAATTGCTGCTGCTTGAGCAGATTGCAATGCAGTATTTTGCGTCCTCGCGTTAGTAACAATCCCATTAATACCATTCTCGGCAGCCACTTCCGCATCATTAATTGTATCTATCGCAGTTGCCGTGTTAATATTGCTAATTCCTTGATCGACCTGATTCTGAATATCTTGCTTGAATTTAGCCTTGTCGGCAGCACTTAAGCCAGTTGCGTCAATTTGTGCATTAGCGGCAGTTTGGGCAGCCTGCAGCTTGGCAATGGCATTATTTCTTTCAGACGCTAATGTCTGATCTGCAAGCAAATTGTTCAATGCAGTCAGACCTGCAGTAGTTAACGTATTAACCGCATCTTGACTAGTTGCCGCATCAATTTGATCTTGATAACCAGTATGGTCATCATTAGTCATCAAATCCTTGACGGCCTGAATCTGTTCGTCACGCTCGCCAGCACTTAACCCTGGTAAATTGTTAATCTGTTCTTCGATTTCCAGTGCCTTTTGCCCAAGTTGCGCCTTAGCACCAACACGATCAATAGCAACTACGCCAGTAGTCTGCACTTCTGCCAAATTATCTTTAGTTGTCGAACCAGCTGTGACATTATCAATCCCCGTTGCTAGTGCGGCATCAATATCAGTATTAATTTGATTAGTAACTGCGCCGTTACTTGGATACATTGCGGCATACTTTGCCTTTTCACTAGTAGCCTCATTTTGCAGTGCAATTAATGCGTTTAGTTTATCAATGGTAGTTTGGGCAGCTTCTTTTTTAGCTGTCATATCATCTTCACTATTAGCTGTACCTACTGCCGTTATTGCATCTTGGGCAGCTGTCAACGCATCCTGCACCTTCTGGTTAGAGCTGCCTTCCAGCTGCGGCTTAGCGGCATCATAAGCTGCCTGCAAGTCACTAACTGCAGCGGTATTGTGCCCAGCAACAATTTGATCTAGTGCAGCTTTACCTGCAGCTAAATCACTAGTACCATTATCAATTTGTGCTTCGTAAGTTGCCGACTCACTCTCAAGCTGGTCAGCCAAACTTGGATAATTGTGTTTCAAAGTATTCTTATACTTACGCAAGTCTGAAACCGTATTGGCCGTTGCATAAACTTTATCTGTATCATTCTTAGCTGTTTGATAAGCTGTTCCGGCTGTATCCAAGTCAGCAGCTGCATCAATGGCAGTTTTACCAGCATCAGCTGCAGATTCTAATTCTGTCTGATATTTTTCCTTTTGTTCAGACGACAATGCCAAGACACTAGTAATTTTGTGCGTATTAGTAGTCGTTGTAGTTGTAATCTTGCCTTCTGCCTTGGTCTTGAATGAAGCCAAAATATTAGCTTTAGCAGTCGCCAGTGCAGTATTAATCTCATCACTAGTGCTATTTTCATCATCAAAGACATCATTAGCAGTACTTACCAAATCAGCAATGTCAGAATCATCCGTCGTGCCTAAATATTGGTTGGCTTTTTGTGCATACGCAGCTAATTCATTTTTAGCAGCAGTCCTTAATTCATTTACGTTAGCTGCCTCAGCCTTAGTTACTTCGTCATTAATTCCCGCAATCGCTGTATCACGCCGGTTAACTATTTCCGCACTATCACTTGTCCCATAAACAGAATCGGCTGAAGCCGGATCATTAGCTGTCGACTTAGTAACCCACTCATTAATCGCATCAACATATGGTTGTGCCTTAGCAGTATCCGAACCAAATAAATTGGTCAGTTTTTGCTTGGCAGCAGTAGCGGCATCATTAATTGCTCTGACTGCATCCTCTTGTTTTTTAACCGCAATTTCACTAGCAGAATACAATTTAGCTGATTGGGGATTTTGCGGATCTTCTAGTGACGGATCACCTTGGACAAAATTCTTAGTCGCTGTTAATGTCACCGTACTGCCGGCCGTGATACTAGCAAGTTGAGCTTTAGGTATAGTGATCGTAAACTTGAATTTACCTTGATGGGCCCCACTAGTTTCCGCACTATCAGCAGAAACAGCCGCATATTTAATATTTTGTGCTGCTTCCTTATAATACGGACTAGTTATATTTCCTAAGCGGCTATTATCCGGCATTACGGCAGAAATATAGGCGCCGCCCTCATTCGCATAACCAGTGATTACTTGATTATCGCCGTCATCAATAATAATATCGTCATCACTAATTGGATCAATTGTTAAAAAGCCCTCGTTAGCACTAACAAACTCAAGTACCGCCAAATCTTTACCATTAATGAGGTCAATAGCCGCTGTTTCGTCACTTGGACTAATTCCTTCAATTGCCGTACTAATCGTAGAGAGTGTTCCATTGCTATTCCCCTTAAAGCCAAAAGTTCTAAAGGCATTCGACGTACTTGCTCCCGGTTGCTTTAACCTAACACTATTAAGTGTAAAATTACCCGTCGACAAAATATTGGCCGCGTCGTTAGCCCCAGTATCCAGCAAAAAGTCGTGAGGATTATTAATTTGCGTATTCGAACTAGGATTAAGTAACGTTAGCTTGCCAGTCCCTGGATTATCAGTTAACTGGATTTTGAAGTTGCTACCAGTAATATCTGACGAACCGCCGATATTCATTAACGTTCCGGCAAAATTACCCATATTCTTCCCAGTAATATTAAAGTTGGCTGCCTTACCAACCGTTAAGTTACCGCCAATATTAACTAACACATTCGCTGGTCCCTTACCACTGCGATCACTAATATTACCGTTAGTTACAATGTTTAAATTACCGCCATCGCCAACCGTTAAGCTTGAGCCACTATCAGACAAGTTAATTGCTTTGGCCTTGCGGTTATTAATCGTGCCCGCATAATCGGTCGTACCACCGACATTAATGTTGACAGTACCGCCACCTTGAATATCAACTGATCCTTGACCACTATAAATAACAATCCCATTAGCCGAATTAGTATTTTCAACTGTATTCGGCGTGTCTGGCATGGCACCACCCTTAGGATTTAGGGTTACAACCGCACCGTTTTTAACAATAACTTGATTATTATTCGCTAAAGAAATGCCGTCAATTATATCTGCACCTGTTTTACCACCGGACATTTCAACTACATTGCCGCTGTATGTCGTCCCCGTAAATTGAGTACCATCTTCAAAAATTAAGCGTCCACCTTCTTGAGTAAACTCAAACAGCTGCTGACTAGTTGATTGTGTTGTTGAGGTGCCAAAGACGTTAGTGTATGTTTTGACCGTTTGAGCGGTGTTGGTACCATAAAAATGAATTTCTGTATGTTCACCAACATACATCATCTGTGAACCAGTGAAGTTAACGTTCTTAAAGTTGACAATTGCCCGCTTATTGCTACTGGTCTGCATTAAGCCATAATACGTACAACTATAAATATCCAAATTTTCATAAGTTATATTAACTTTAGTTGACGATGTCTTATCGCGCGGACGATATCTTTGAAAGTCAATAATATACCGACCGTCTTCCGCAGACTTGATTACCAAGTCTCTAGTTTTAACGTCTACGTCCGCATCGCTAGTTCCTGCCTTAATATTATTAATAATATTAATTTCGTGAATATTAACATTGGAAAAAGCATCAGTCAGCCCTTTCCACGAACCAACATTAACCGAAGACTCCGTGGTAGTTGCCAAATTAGCTGTTTCTACTAAGTCTTGAGCCTGCGGCTTTTGCTGCTGAGTGGCAGTTGCTGCTACAGAATTATCTCCAGCTGTAATATTGACTGTTGCGGCATAATTAGCATCTGCTTGGTGGCCATTCTCATCTGGCTTAACTGCAGGTTGGTTGTTATCTTGATCGGGTTTTGCAGGTTCAGTTTGATGTTCATTAGTAGTACTTGATGTAGTCTGGTTGTCCTGCTCCGGAGTTTTAACAGTTGTATCAGTCTTAGTATCTTCTGGCAGCTCATCTCTTAAAAATGATTTTAATCCAGCATAAGTTGCTAACTTGTCATTATTAGTAGGCTTATCGGCCTTAGTCGTCGTTTTATCTTTTTTAGCAGCTATTTGCGTAGTTTCAGTTTGGTTTTGGTCTGATTGCAATGTATCAGCCTTAACAGTTTGCCCCTTAACACCCATGAAGGTAAAGCCAAGCAAAACCGATGCAACACCAATTGTTAGTTTTCTAATTGAAAAACGATCCTTTTTTGATTCCAGATTCATTTTCCGTAATCTCTCTTTAAAATTGTTTTGTCCTAACATTTTTTGCTCCTATGATAGATATATAAAATTATATATTTAAACACTTTATAAATTTATCATAAAGCTTAAAAAATCCTCAGTCAATTAAAGCGCTTTACTCAGTGTAATAAATAACATGTAAGCTGACTTTAAGCCAATTACTTTCGCCTAAGACTTATTATTAGGCATAAAAATAGTGTTATCTTTCTCTTCAGAAAAATAACACTATTATTTTTATTCGCCAACGTAAAATTCAATGCGTTGTTGTAAATTCTTAAAAGTAACTGGGCAGTAATCGCCGATTTCACCATCAAGATTAACCGGTAATTTTTGACCTTCGCTCTTGCCAATCAGATCAATTTTTAAACTGCGCGTCTTGGTATAAATAATATCTGGATCATCAACATGCTTACCATTCAATGCCAAAGCCATTAGGCGCAGCAATTTCACTGGATCAGATGGCTTAACAATAATTAACTGAAACAAGCCATCGCTTAATTCGGCATCCGGCATTATCTGTTCAAAGCCACCAATCGAATTGGTCATCCCTAAAAGAAGCATTGATAATTTACCTTCATAAACACCAGCATCATAGGTCAGGCGCAGTTCGTTTTCAGTCAAGTGCGGCAACATTTCCGCACCCTTAATCAAATACGCAGCATAGCCTAAGGCCGACTTAACCTCTGATGGTACACCATAAGTTAGTTCAGTCAAAGATCCACAAGCAGCAATATTAACGAAGTATTGGTCTTCACCAGCAAAAGTAGCTTGGCCAATATCCATCTTGCGCGTTTTGTTATTTAAAATAACTTCAGCTGCAGCTGCAATGCTATCACGCGGAATATGCAATGCTCGAGCATAATCATTGGTTGTCCCTGCTGGAATAATTGCCATCTTCGGACGTTTTTCCAAAAAGGCAATGCCGTTAACCACTTCATTAATGGTACCATCACCACCTGCAGCAACAATCAAGTCAAAGCCTTCAGTTGCAGCCCGCGTTGCTTCTTGCTGGGCACTCTTTTTTTCTGGTGTAGTTCTAAAAGCGCTCGCCTCATAGCCAGCACGTTCTAAGACGTCTAAAATATCAGCGACATTTTTAGGCATCTGTTCGTGACCAGATACAGGATTATAAATCAATCTTGCTTTTTTAGTCATAGTTACTACCTTATTACTTAAAAATCAACATTAACGTTTGTTTAATTCTTCATTCAACAGCTTGTTAATGACCTTTGGGTTAGCCTTACCGCGGGTCTGCTTCATCAATTGGCCGACAAGGTAACCGATGGCACGATCCTTACCGTTCTTGAAGTCTTCAACTGATTGCGGGTTGCTATCAACAACTTCCTTAACCATTGGTTCCAAGACACTAGTATCAGATAATTGCACCATGCCTTGATCTTCAACATACTTCTTAGGATCAGTACCATTAGCAATAGTTTCAGCGAAGACCTTCTTGGCAATCTTCGAAGAAATGGTTCCATCTTTAATCAGCTTAATCATTGCAGCTAAGTGTTCTGGTGTTAACTTAATGTCAGCCAATTCAACACGGTTATCATTCAAGTAACCATTAACTTGCGTGTTCATCCAGTTAGCAGCTAATTGAGGATCAGCACCTGCAGCAACTGCTTCATCGAAGAAGTCAGAACTTTCCTTAGTCTGCAATAAAACGTTGGCATCATAGTCCTTCAAGCCAAAGTCGTTAACATATTGGTTGTAACGTTCTTCAGCTGAACGTGGCAAAGTTGCCGCAATTTCATCAATCCACTCTTGACTGATATGGTCTGGAGCAAGGTCTGGTTCTGGGAAGTAACGGTAATCGGCGTCACCTTCCTTAACCCGCTCAAGAACAGTCTTACCAGTTGCATCATCAAACCGGCGTGTTGATAATTGTACACGACCACCTGACAGCAACACTTGAGCTTGACGTTTTTCTTCATAAGCTAGTGACTTACGAACGTGTTCAAATGAGTTCAAGTTCTTCATTTCAACCTTGGTGCCAAGTTCTTTTTGACCGGCTGGACGAATCGAAATGTTGGTATCAACCCGCATTGAACCTTCTTCCATCTTAACGTCAGAAGCACCAGTAAACTGAACAATCTTACGCAACTTTTCAAGGTAAGCATAACCTTCTTCTGGGTCAGAAATTTCTGGTTCAGAAACAACTTCTAGTAATGGCACACCCTGACGGTTCAAGTCAACATATGAAAAGCCGTTAGTCCCGTGCGTGTTCTTACCAGCATCTTCTTCGATATGCATTTCGTGAATACCGATACGCTTCTTCTTGCCATGAACTTCGATTTCAACATAGCCATCACGAGCTAATGGTTGGAAGAACTGCGTAATCTGGTAGGCCTTAGGACTATCTGGGTAGTAGTAGTTTTTCCGGTCAAAGTGCGTGGTTGGCAAGATATGTGCGTGAGTTGCTAAGGCAACCATAATTCCCAAGCGATAAACATCTTTGTTAACAAACGGCAAAACTCCCGGCATTGCCCAGTCGATAACGTTAGTTTCAGTGTTAGCTTCAGCACCATAACTTACTGGAGAAGGTGAGAAAATTTTACTCTTTGTCTTTAACTCGAAGTGGACTTCGAATCCAATCGTTGATTTAAAATTCATCAGTTAATCCTCCATTCCTGCTGGTGTTTTTTCATAAAACTTGTTCGTGCGTTCAATAAAGTCAGCTGTCTTAAAAATATTGCCTTCATCGAAGCGTTTAGCCATAATTTGGAACCCAACAGGCATCCCGTCAACTAAGCCAGCTGGAACACTAGCTGCTGGAATACCTGCTAAGTTAGCAGAAATTGTCAAAATATCGTTATTGTACATCTTAATTGGGTCAGAAATTTCACTGCCAATGCCAAATGCTGGTTCAGTAGTTGTTGGCCCAACAATAACATCATTATTAGCGAAAATTTCATCAAATTCATCACAAATTAAGGTTCTAACCTTTGAAGCTTGTCTGAAGAAGCGGTCATATGAACCAGCTGACAAAGCAAATGAACCTAACATAATCCGGCGCTTAACTTCGGTACCAAAACCTTCTGAACGTGACTTAACATAAACATCAAGCAAGTTCTTAGTGTCGTCAGCACGGTAGCCGTAACGAATACCATCAAATCTTTGCAAGTTAGATGAAGCTTCACTTGAAGCAATGATGTAATAGTCAGGAACAACATATTTGGTTAATGGCAATGATACTTCGCTGATAATTGCACCAGCATCTTCTAAAGCATCAATTTGCTGTTGAATGACATCGTGCATTTCACCATCAACGGCATCCATGTATTCCTTAACAACGGCAACGCGCAAGCCCTTAACATCTTGACCAATAAATTGGGTAAAATCAGGGACTTCACGAGTTGACAAGGTTGAATCATGGTCATCGCTACCAGCAATAACATTTAATACTTCAGCAGCACTCTTGGCACGCTTGCTCATTACCCCAATTTCATCAAGTGATGAACCAAAGGCAATCAAGCCCCAACGTGAAACCCGGCCATAAGTTGGCTTAATCCCAAAAATTCCGTTAAAGGCAGCTGGCTGACGGATTGAACCACCAGTATCTGAACCAAGAGCTGCAACTACTTGACCGGAAGCAACAGCAACAGCAGAACCACCAGATGAACCACCAGGAACCTTGTCTAAGTTCCATGGGTTATGAGTTGCGCCAAAGTATGAATGTTCAGTTGAAGAACCCATTGCAAATTCATCCATGTTGGTCTTACCAACAAAAGTTGCTTGTGCCTTCTTCAATCTTTCAATAACCGTTGCATCATAAACTGGAATATAGTTGTCCAAAATATGACTGGCAGCCGTAGTCTTAACCCCATCAGTAATGATGTTATCCTTAACAGCAATTGGAATACCGGCAAGCTTATTCTTGGCAAAGTCTAAATCAGCAGCAGGCTTTGCATCTTCTTGAACAGTAATCCAAGCGTTCAGCTTGTCGTCAGTCTTCTTAATATTTGCAACAGTGTCTTGAGCAAGCTTTTCAGCTGACAAGTCGCCCTGTGCAAGTTTTTGGTTTAATGAGTCAATATCTTCATTTAAGTAGTTCATTACTCGTCCTCATCCTTATTAATAATTACAGGAACCTTAATGAAGCCATTGGCTTGTTCAGGAACATTCTTCATTAATTCAGCACGACTTTGCCAGTGTTCTGGCTTGTCTTCTCTGAAAACAGTGTCGCGATCAACGACCTGCACTGTTTCGGCAACACCATCAGTATCAACTTCTGATAATTGGTCGGCCATGTTGATAATTGAACTCATTTGTTCGGTAACTGTACCGATTTCATCTTCATTAAACTCAAGCCGTGACAAGGCTGCCACGTGCTTAATTGTGTCTTCTGTGATTTCCACTATTAGACCCTCCTTATTCACCGCCATAAATATGGACTTGATAACTACCATCTGCTGTTTCTTTAGCAACTAAAGCCTGAATATCATTAACAGAACCAATCTTAATTTCAACCGGCACGTTGTCTGGCAAGTACTTTTTGGCTGTTGATAAGACTAGCCGCGTAAAACTCTGCACTTGCTCGTAACCGTAAAACTGGGTGGTAATGGAAATATTTTCTTGACTTAACTTACCATTTTCATAGCGCAAAGTGGCTGTTACACCACTGATATTTGGAAAATAATCTTGAATTGATACCTTAAAACTGTTGAAACTCGAGGCATCACTACTATTAATTGCTTTTTTATTGCCAACAGTCGGCAACACTTCCGTTTGCGCGGAAATAGATTTCCATTTAGTTATTTTACTACTATTAGCAGCCGCTGTCCCGCTCAAAAAGTAAGTTCCGCCAACTAATGAGTCTTTAGCAGCCTTAGAAAAAAGACCAACGGTAATTGGGACATTTTTGAGTGCCTTGCGCTGACGCAGACGGGCAATAATTTGCTCAGCTGCCTTTTGCCCAGCTGCCTTTTGCTCAGAACGCGAAATTGCTGCTTGGTATTCAGCACCATCTTTAGTCTTTTGATAATAATCAACCGAGTTCATCGCCAGACCAATACTCATCCCATTAATATGGTAATTGGAACCTGACCCAGCCAAATAATCCTGCTCTAAGATTTCTTCTAAATAATACGGGTGGTAATTCTTCTTAGTACCTTCTTCTGGATTAAGGCCCAAGGGATTAGCCTTAGACTTGCGCCCCAGCCAATCATTAGCCGTTGCAGCACTAATATATTGACCTTCCTGAAAGACATTGGAATTAGTAGAATAGACGTCTTTTGAGATTTGAACTAGCCCGCGCTCAAGTTCACGTGTATCAACCGAATTATCATTATCAGTCGCCGTTAAGCCAGATATCGGGCTGGTAATGTAGTGACCGTTTTTTAATAAAACCGTATAGCCATTACTCCCCGTGTCAGTTGTTTGATAAGTCTTAGCCTTAGAATTAGACGAAGTTTTAGCATTATTGGCCAAGTCTGAATTTTTCAAATTACCACAGGCTGTTAAGGTTAATGCTGCTCCCAAAAGCGCTAAAATGTGCACATATTTTTTCAATTTAGTTATTCCTTCATTTGATTTGGGCAATTGCTTCTTCTTCCGTTAGAACTGGAACTCCAAGCTGCTGCGCCTTAGCAAATTTGGAGCCGGCATCTTTGCCATAAATCACGTAATCCGTCTTTTTAGAAACGGAGCCAGTTACCTTGGCACCTAATGCCTGCAGCTTCTTAGTAAATTCACTACGCGTAAAGTGGGCAAGTGAACCTGTCAGTACGACTTTTTTATCCTTAAAGTAATTATCTGGAATCTCAGCAGTTTCTTCTGCAGTTGCGCCCAAGTAATTCATATTGACCCCGCGTCTTGCTAGTTCCGCAATCAGTTCGTCAACTTCAGGCTGCGCAAAATAAGTCGTCAGTGATTCCGCAATCGTCATGCCTATTGTAGCGATTGCGGCAACATCTTGCACGCTAGCTGACATAATCTTTGTCATATTTTTAAACTTTTGGGCAATTAAGCGTGCAGCCTTGGCGCCAACATGGTCAATTCCAAGTCCCGTGAGCAGCAATTCCACCGAATTTTGCTTCGAATTAGCAATCGCCGTCAATAAATTATTAATGGACTTTTCCTTGAAATGATCTAACTTAGCCAAATCATCTGCGTCTAAGCGATAAAGGTCAGCAACATTATGAACTAAATCGTTCGTGATTAATTGCCGCACAATTTTTGGTCCCAAACCATCGATATTCATCGCCGGCCGCGACGCAAAATGCGTAATCCCCTCTTCAATCTGAGCCGGACATGACGGATTAACGCAGCGCAGAGCAACTTCGCCTTCTAAATGAATTAGCTTTTGCCCGCAAGATGGACAAGTTGTCGGAATTAGATACGGTTGTGAGTCCTTTGGCCGCTTAGCCAAGACAACTTGCGAAATTTCCGGAATAATATCGCCGGCCTTGTGCAATAGGACCGTGTCGCCAATGCGCACATCTTTTTCCTTTAACAAGTCGGCATTATGCAAAACCGCATGTGAAACTGTTGTTCCTGCTAATTGCACGGGGTCCATGATTGCTGTTGGCGTTACCACGCCAGTTCGACCGACTGTCCACTTAATCTCATGCACCACAGTTTCCTGCTCTTCTGGTGGGAACTTATAAGCAATTTCCCAACGTGGAACCTTGACTGTGTTACCCATATTTTGCTGCAGACTTAGGTCGTCAACCTTCAAGACAATCCCGTCAATACCGTATGAAAGTGTGTCGCGCTTGGCCGTATATTCATCAATAAAGGCAAAAACATCAGCCATCTTGGCTAATTTGCGACCAGTATCATTAGTATGAAAGCCCAGCCGCGCCATTTCACTAATGGCTTGATGCTGGCTAGTGATTTCTTCTGGCGGATTCACCCAAGTATAAATAAAGGTGCTCAAATTCCGTTCTTTAGTTACCTTAGCGTTTAACTGCCGCAATGACCCAGCAGCCGCATTACGGGGATTGGCAAAGGCCGCCTCACCTTTTTCATCGCGTTCAGCGTTTAACTTAGCGAAGGCCTCTTTACCCATATAACATTCACCACGCACTTCCGTCGTGATTTTTTCTGGTAAAACTTGTGGTATGTCAGCAATATAACGGGCATTAGCTGTCACATCTTCACCAACTCGGCCGTTACCCCGCGTTGAAGCCCGCACCAGCTTGCCATCTGTATATTCAAGGTCAATCGACAAACCATCGATCTTTAACTCAACATTGTAAGCAACTGGATGGCCCACTAGCTTTTGCACCCGATCATCAAACTCCTGCAGTTCTTTTTTGGAGAAGACATCCCCCATCGACAACATTGGAATTTCATGATCTACCTTAGTGAACTCAGAATCTACCTGCCCACCAACTTTTTGGGTAATCGAGTCAGGCGTTACCAGCTGGGGAAACTGCTGCTCGAGTTCAACCAGCCGCTGGTATTTTTGGTCATAAACATTATCTTCAACTTCGGGTGCATCCTTAGAATAATAGGCTTCTGCCCACTTATTAAGTTCTGCCCTTAGTCCCGTAACCTCTTTTTTGGCTTCATCAAGAGTTAAATCTGCCATTTTCTTCCTCCTGATTAATTCTTTAACTATTAATTTAATTATACCTTTTTAATTGGAGCGAATGCCGCTAAAAGCCGCTTAATTCCCTTACCATTGAAGGCAATATCAAGTTCCATATCCTCACCTGTGCCGTTGACCTTAGTCACGACACCGTGGCCCCAAGCCTTATGTTCAACTTGATCGCCGACATTCCAGCCCTTCTTCTCAGCACCAACAGCACCTGCTGGCTTAACCTTAGGTGTATAAACCTGTGCGCGAGCTCGCTCGTCGGCTTTGGCAAACGGCGCTGTCTGTGCTTGAAAGCCGCTGGCAATAATATTACCAGCGTTAGGATTTTCAACTTGCAGATCTTCGGCGTCAATTTCTTCCAAGAATCTTGACGGTGGATTGTTCTGCATCCGGCCAAACATCATGCGTGAATAAGCATTAGTCAAGAATAGTTCTTGTCGTGCCCGGGTAATCCCAACATATGCCAGACGCCGTTCTTCTTCTAATTGATCGTCTTCTAATAGTGCCCGTGATAATGGGAACAAGCCATCTTCCATCCCCACCAAAAAGACAACTGGGAACTCCAGTCCTTTAGCCGCATGCAGCGTCATTAAAGTAACCTGGTCATCATTATTGGCCAAATCATCTTGGTCGCTCAATAAAGAAACCTCTGCTAAGAAATCACTTAGCGGGTTGTTATCATCGCTTTCAGCTTCATACTGTTCATCAAAACGCTTAGTGACCGACAAAAATTCATCTAAGTTTTCTAAACGTGTTTCTGCTTCAATCGTATGTTCATTCTTAAGAGCTGCGGTATAGCCAAAGTCCTGCAGAACTTTTTCGGTTAAGCCAGTTACACTATGGTCTTGGGCAAACTTAATGGCATCACGCAATTTAGCACCAAAGTCACTTAATTTAAGTGCAGCACGAGTCGAAATTCCCGACATTCCCAAATGGTCAAACGTCTCAAGCAGCGATAAGTTGTTTTCTTGGGCAAGTGCCATGAACTTATCAATTGTTACCGCACCAATTCCACGTTTCGGTGTATTAACAATCCGGTTAAAACTCATGGCATCACTTGGATTGGCCACTAATTTTAAATAAGCCATGATATCCATAATTTCTTTGCGGTCATAAAACTTATGACCACCAACAATTTGATACGGCACATTGGACTTCACAAACGATTCTTCGACTGTTCGCGACTGCGCGTTTGTCCGGTATAAGACGGCAAAATCATGATAAGAACGATGTTTTGCTTTAACTTCTTCTTGAATTTTACCAATGATGAAGTGCGCCTCATCGTCACCGCTTTGAGCCTTATAATAAGTAATCTTGGCCCCTTCACCTTGGTCAGTCCACAAGTTCTTTGCTTTGCGGTTGCGGTTATTTTTAATTACGGCATTTGCGGCAGACAAAATATGACCAGTCGAGCGATAATTCTGTTCCAGCTTAACGGTCTGCACGCCAGCATCCTTGTAATCATGTTCAAAGTTCATGATATTTTCCATATTGGCACCGCGCCAACCATAAATTGACTGGTCAGCATCCCCAACCACACAAATATTCTGGTATTGCGCTGCTAATTCATGGCACAACTCGTATTGTGCCTGGTTAGTATCCTGATATTCATCAACTAATAGATAGCGGAACTTGTTTTGGTAGTAATGCAGTACGGTCGGATCTTGTTTAAACAATACCAGTGTCTGCATGATTAAATCGTCAAAGTCCATAATTTGATCGTGTTTAAGCCGGCGCTGGTATTCTGCATAAACTTTGGCAGCCATTTTTTCAAAGGGCGAACTTGCACTTGCCTTGTAAGCCTGCGGCGTTAATAAGTCATTCTTCGCATTTGAAATTGCCGACAAAATTCCCCGCGGTTCATACATTTTAGGGTTAATGTTCAGTTCTTTTTCAAGATGCTTAACTAAGGTTAACTGTTCGGATGAGTCAGCAATAGAAAAGTTATGGCTATAACCAATTTTATCGGCATCGCGGCGTAAAATACGCACACACAGAGCATGGAACGTTGACATCCAAATATCATTGGCACTTGGACCCAACAATTTTTGTTCACGCTCGCGCATCTCCTTGGCAGCCTTATTGGTAAAAGTAATTGCCAAAATATTCCACGGCAATACACCCTTAACCTCAACTAGATAAGCAATCCGTCTGGTTAACACCGAGGTCTTGCCAGAGCCCGCACCAGCAACGACTAACAGCGGTCCCTCAGTAGTCTTGACGGCCTTTTCCTGTTGCGGATTTAATCCTGCTAAAATTGATTCTTCGCTCATTCTAATTCCCTTCACAAAAATTTTTTCATAACTGTTTTATTGTACCAAAAATAAAGGCCAAAGCTGGAAGCCCCCGCCTTTTAATTATCATATTGGTCAAGATTGTACTGCTTAATTAGGTTAATCAGCTTATCCGCATAGTTAGGGTCCGTGGCGTAACCGTCTTGTACCAGAGCTTGTGCCTGCTTGCGGTAGTCTTTGGCCGCTAAAACATGGCGATACTGCTTATTATTCCAACTGGTACCCTTTTGGAAAAGTTCCGCATGTGCCCTAATTGACGCTTCATAGGAATCATAAATTTGAAAGCGTGCCTTAACAACAATCCATTCACCCTTAACATATTCCTTAGTTGTTAAAATCGCGGAGGTATTAGGATTAGTTCCCTTAACACCAAACAAATTATTATATTTTTGCGATAAACTACTCTGGCCATAGTCACTTTCAAGACAGGCTTGTGCAATCGTAATGCTCGGCAATAGGTCATAAGACTTGTCAACTTCCTTGGCAATTGGCCCAATTTTTTTAATAAACGCCTTATGCTGCCTGATAACCTTTTCGCGTGCTTCTTCACGGGCCAATTGTTCCTGCCGAATTTGTTCGGATTGAATGGCCTGCCTGCGATAATACCGAAAAGCAGCGAAGGCAATAATTAACAAAAATAAAATAATAAATGCCCGCAAAATAATCTGCCAGCTAGATTGTGCCTTGTGTTTACGTCGTCTTGCCATAAAATTTTCCTTACTTAAAATATTAGTACCCTAAGTATAACCTGTCTTGGTCGTAAATTTTGCAATGTAATTAATTTTTAAAATAAAAAGAGCTACTCTATCCAGAATAACTCTCTAAAACAAAAAATGGAGCCGTAGCTCCATTACTTAGTGCGGGCAAGAAGACTCGAACTTCCACGATCTAAAAACGATCACAAGATCCTTAGTCTTGCGCGTCTGCCATTCCGCCATGCCCGCGACACAAAGAATACTATAACGCAAAATTGACTTTTGCACAAGAGTTTTCTGTGTCTTTTTTTGAAAAACTAGTCAACCATTTGTTCCTGAACATAACGCGCATACAGTTTATGAGTTGCCATCAGTTCACTATGCGTACCATGCCCGGTAACCTGCCCATGCTCAACAAAGTAAATTTGGTCAGCGCCAACAATTGTCGCTAATCGATGGGCAATAACCAGCGTCGTTCTGCCGACCATTAGTTGGTCAAGTGCCTGCTGAACTTTGCCTTCGGATTCTGAATCAAGACTAGCGGTAGCTTCATCAAGCATCAAAATTTTCGGGTCCCGCAGAAAAGCCCGTGCAATTGCCAGGCGCTGCTTTTGACCACCCGATAATTTAATTCCCCGTTCACCAATTTCGGTTTCTAATTGGTGCGGGAATTCTTTAACAAACTGGTCGGCATACGCCAAGGATAACCCCCGCCATAAATCTTCATCACTCAAGTCTTTTTCTAACCCATACTGCAAATTATCGCGAATTGTTCCTGAAAAGATGGCACTGTTTTGCGAAACATAGCCAATCTGTGAGCGCCAATCACGCAAGTCAATCTCAGCAATATCTTGCCCAGCAACCGTAATTTGCCCGCTATCGGGTTGATAGAAGCGCTCAAGTAAAGAAAAAATTGTTGACTTACCAGCACCACTGGGACCAGCAAAAGCGACAACCGTATTCGGCTCAGCCGTAAAAGAAATTGACTTCAGCACTGGTTCTTCTGGAAGATAGCTGAACTGCAGATTGCTGGCAACTAAGGTCTTACCCTCAACATCAAGTTGCTGGTGCGTCAGCCCTTTTTCTGGCTGCAGCCGCAAAATTTCCTGAATACGTTCAGTTGAGCCCATTGCCTTTTGCAGCTGCGAGAAGAAGGTCGCAAAGCTGGCAACTGGAGCAATCACGTTAAACAAATAAAGAATAAAGGCAACCAAAGTCCCTGAAGTTAACGTGCCTTGACTGAGGCGGACAATCCCATAAGCCAAAATCCCCGCAAAAACACCCATCATCACGGTGGTCATAATCGGCTGTAAAATTGCTTCAACTCTGGCATCTTTAATTCCAATCGTAAAAATACGGCCGATAAAATTTTTACCGCGCTGTTCTTCGAATTGTTCCCCATTGCTTGCCTTAATCAAGCGAACCTCGGACAATTTTTCACTAACGTCACCATTAAAGTCAGCTGTCGCTGCCTGCATCTGGCGACCAAGACGGGCCATGATTTTCCCAATTGGAATCAAAATAATAACTACTACCGGCACACTAATAAACATTAACGCCGCCATGCGCCAATCCATGATAAACAAGATAATAACGGAAAACAGTAATTGAATCGCTCCGGTAATAAAATTAGGAAACTGTGAAGTAATCAAGTCTTTAATAATTCCCGTGTCATTAACTAGCCGTGAGCTGCTTTCACCAGCCTTATTCACGTCAAAATAAGAAACTGGCAGGCGTAACAAGTGGGTCCATAACTTTTCACGTAATTTTTTCACGGCACTCTCGCCAAAATAACGCAAAATATAACCGCCAATGGTTCCCAAAATCAATTGCACGACAAAAATCACTATTAAAATCAGCAACACTTGCATATTAAATTTTGCCAGACTGCTCGTATCCACCAATTGCTTGGTTAACAGCGGTAATAGTAGATTGGCACCGCTAGTAATCAAACTGAAAATAAGACCCAGGATAAACAATCCTTTTTTCAGGTCTAGTCCCTTTAACAGCTGAAAAAAGTCTTTCAGCTTAACCTCTTGTGTTTCATTCTTGCGTGATTTCGACGCCATCTAATTACCGACTTTCTCTTAAACTAAACAAAAAGTTTTTCACTCGCGGAAAAACTTTTAATCATTGTTTTTAATTATATTTCATTATCCTCATTATGCCAAAAATTACGCCAAAAATCGTGGTCATATTCATGCTTATAATGGTGGTCATTGTAGTCAAAATCATGGCAGCGCCGGTGCCAGCCGTGCATTTTGTGGCAAAATTCATCTCGCTCTTTTCGTGAATAATTACGCTCACGCATTTGCGTACGCCACTTATTCATCTCTTTCATCTTAGTCGTTGGGTCGACAAACTGTTGTGCCTGCTTTTTGAAAGAATCATCCCAGCCCGCCGCAATTTTTTCTAAATAATTACTAAACTTAGCTTGCTCCTCAACCGTTAGCCCAGCAAAAAAGTCAGTCTCAGTATTTTCTTGGGACTGTTCATTTAAATTTGCAACCCGCTCTTTGCCAGCAGCGGTCAAATAAACCCGCTTAACTCTACGATCATCAGGATCAGTTTCGCGCCTAATCTCGCCTTTTGTTTCCAGCTTTTTTAGCAGTTCCGCTAACGATCCCGGCTTAAGGGCCAGAACTTCTGCCAAATAATTTTGTGTCAATCCGTCTTCCAAATTTAAGACAGCCAAGACCCTTTTTTGCCCAGAAAACGGCTGTTTATTTTGGTACATAAAATAGCGACTGGCACGCATAATAAAAGTTAGTTGCTTCATTAAGTTTTGATTTGTTGCACTCATAATTAATCGTCCTTTTAAGTTTTGTTAGGTACCTAAACTTACTACTTTGAATTATAGTTTGGTGCCTAACAATCTGTCAAATAAAAAAAGCTATTGGCTGCCTAAGTCTAACCCAATAACTGTTTTACTAATTTTAGCTTGCCGCCGCACTTACCGCAGCCATAACGGCGCACGTTAATTTGCCGAACACGCCGATATTCTTGACCGCATTTTTGGCAAGAATACAGATACTTACGCTGCCGCCTTTTACCTAGACCAATATCCGGCGCAAAACGTGAACCGCCAACCTGATTTAATAGCTGTTTGAAGTCTTGGTCGCGATGACGATAGCCTCGACCAGATAAGTGCAAAAAATAATGCGTTAACTCATGCTTAATAATTCCAATTAACTCGTGGCGGTACTGCGGAACCAAAAAATGCGCATTAATCTCAATCCGATGGTCTTTCAACTGGTAACGTCCACCAGTAGTAGTCATGCGGTAATTGATTTTGACTTGATGCCTAAAGGACTGGCCAAAATATTTCACAGCAATTTCTTCAACCAGCTTTTGTAATTCTGCTTCAGTCATTACTACCTGAAACAGCGCGCATACAAGGCTGCTTCACGCCTCGTTTTAATCCGAACCTTTAGCGCCGTTACCAGTTTGCGCTTGAATGGTTTGTCTCCTTCCATCCAAGTCCCCGTGAAGACATGGATTGTCTTACTATTAGCTGACGGATTGCACAAAACACCATCAGGATAAACATGGATGCCGGTTTGCAGAACTTGCTCCTGATTGTTGGCAACCGCACCATACTTTTCTTTTAAAATATCAGCAACTGACACCGTATTAACACCAGCCATCTGATCCTGACTGTCAAAGGTAAAGTTGCGGTCATCATAATACGCCAGCATGTCTTTTAACAACGGATGCTTGGGTTCAGCGCCAAAAACCGCCGTAAACGGATTATCCTGATTTTCAAACCCTACAAAGGCATGATTATTTAATAATGAGGTCAAATCATCTAATACCAACACATCAGTATCTAAATAAATCCCACCCATCTCGTAAACGGCCTTTGCACGAATATAATCGGAAACAAAGGCCCATTTTTTAGCCTTGTAAGCCTGCTCAACGTACTTATTTTCGTGAATATCGAAATTCTGCTCGTTCCACTCAATAAGCTGATAGCCCTTAAGGTGCTTTTGCCAAGTTCGCATGCACCGCTGAATATTCTTGGGCTTCGGATTGCCGCCAACCCATACATAGTGAATAATTTTAGGAATCATCTTTAACCTCGTTTGAGAAAATTTTTAATTAACTGCACAATATCCTGATTAAAATCAAGCCGCATCATAAACATTAATGCCATGTAGAGTACAAGCATGATAACTGACTTAATCGTCATATTTAGAAAAGCCGACGACACCAGCTGTGGCATTAACATCCCTACCGCCAAAACAATCGCCGCAATCACAAAGTACTTCGGGATTTCCTTGAAAGAATATTTAAAATCATAGCCGTCACGGACAATCCACAACCGCAAAATCAAAACGACAAATTCAGTAATTAAAATTGCGACCATTGCACCAGTAGCCCCATAAAATTGGTCTAAAAAGAAGCTCAACGCCACTTCCAAAATCGCACCAACAATTACCGGCAGTGCATAATCGCGATCGCGGTGGTTGGCTAAGGCAAACTGATTGGCAAAGACCCCACCTGTGGGAATCATGACAATTGTTAACGTAAAAAAGAACATCAATGGCACCATCGGCGTAAACTTTGCGCCAAAAAAGAACGGTACAAATTCTCGCGTGTTAGCCATGATAATCACCGCAAACATGGTACCCAGCCAGACCGTCGCCTCAAGCGACTTTTTCAAGACAAGACGCTGCTCATCTTTACCCTCACTCGCCATTTTGGGCATAATTACCAGCGAAATACTGGTAATTACTCCCAAAACCATATTCGAAATCCGCTGTGAATTGTCATAGAACGCCACTTGAGTTGAATTTTTGAAAATTCCCAAAATTGGTTTATCTAATGACGTATAAATTTGCGTGGCAATCTGCGGAATTAGTAGGGTAATAATAGCCTTAATTGTCGTTTGGTACTTATAAAAATGCTTGACTGGCCCACCAACAAAGCGGTGAATATCAAACCAAAAGACAAATGATCCAAGCATTGTAGACACCGACATAATCAGCATATATTTCCACAAGTCACTGGGACTTTTGACCCAAAGCAAAATTAAAACTACCGAGACTAATTTAACCGCCGTGTTTTTCAAAACGACCCGGCCAAACGCCGCCAGCCCCTGAAAGAACCACGAAATATCCACTTGCGCTGAAATCAAATACGGCAGCATCAATAGCAGGTAATTCCAGTACTTAATATGGAATAAACTTGCAGCAATAACGACTATAGCAATTGTCACAACACTAGCTAATGCCTGAAAGTACCATAACCCCCAAAAAGCATCGGTTAATTCCTGTTTAGTCCCAAAGGCGCGCACTTGCGCAATTGTCCGCATACCAATATACGAAATCGATAATGTGCAAAAGATCATTAAGAATTGCATGATATTATTCACATTACTGTAAATGCCGTAGGTTTTCGGTCCCAAAATCCGTGACAAATAAGGCACCGTAATTAACGGTACCAAGACAAGGAAAATTTGGTAAACCGCATTATATAAAATATTTAAAAATGTTTTTTTCACAATTTTTCCTCTAATAGTTTTGGGTCATGAAAGTAAAAATTCTCTCGCAAGCTGATTGAGCAGAGACTTGATTAGTTAAACGGCGCCAATATTGTCGCTTTGGTTGATAATTGTCCTCACCTCGTGCCAACTGCCCCAGTGCCTTAATCAATTCTACTTGCTGATTAACACACTGCCCCGGCACAACTTCTTCATACGGCCCCATGAGCAGTCCCCGCGTTTGTTCATACTGCTTGAGATAATTAGTAATAAAAATCTCGGGTTTGTCCAAATTTAGATAATCAAAATAAATTGACGAAAAATCCGTTAGCAAAAAATCTGTCGCGCCAAGCAGCTCATACAAATCATAATCGTTTTGAACTAAATAATCATTATTTAAAAAGGCAATATTAGAGAATTGACTGCTTAAATGGTTAAACAGCTTCATCTCATAAGGATGCAGTTTCACAATTAAATATTGGTGCTGCTCTTTAAGCGCCGCATTTAAGGCCGGCGCATCAAAATCAGCTAAGGTCAAAAAATTCCCTGCCTTAATCTGCTCAATGACATTTTCATCATCTAATTCATAGCGAAAAGTTGGCATGTAAATCCCAACTTGGGCATGGTCAGCAACTGCCCCAAACAGGTCGCGTAGCAATTGCTTTTGACTGACTGCTGGATGCTGCAGGGCATCAAGGCGCGGAAAGCCAAGCTGGCGGTATTGGTTAGCACTAACTCCAATGCAGGCGCTCATTAAGGTTTCATATAAATCCGAACTTGAACAAACAATATCTGCGGTTTTGCGCCACAATGTCTGATTGCGCTTGTTATCTCTAGCCTTAGTATTGTTGGCCATAATGCCCATTCGTTTTAAAGGTATCCCGTGCCAAAATTGCACGTTAATCTGACCCTTGCGAACCTTAAAGGGCTGATGCGTCGTCAAAACAAATTTAGCCGCGCCGATTTCCCGCCAAGTTGCAAAAGATAAATGTGAAGACGGCCATGGCTCAACTAGTGTGACCGTGTAATCTGGATGGTATTTTTTTACATATTTAGCAAACAGGTAACCATTGGAACCTGAACGGCCTGCCCCGTTGAGCACGACAATCTTTTTGTTATTTATTCTGGTAAACCGTGCCCACAGCTTCATCACTTGCAGGTAAAGCCGAAACAAAAAACTTTTCATAATCAATCTTTCCTAAATAATCTCTCTTTAGCCTACAAAAAAAGCTTGAGCAAACTCAAGCTTTTTCGCGTTATTTTTTAAAAATTTATAGTTTAGAGCAATTACGACAGCCTCTTACCAATCTGATTACCAATCACTGACAACGTGAAGCAGACGATAAAGTAAAGCACGGCTAAAGCCGCAAACATCGGCAAGATATAGTTGGCATTTTGCCCATAAATAACTTGCGCGTGCTGCATCAATTCTGGCACCACAATAATTGTTGCTAGCGACGTATCCTTAATTAAGGATACAAACTGACTAATAATTGTCGGGATCATATTCTTATACGCCTGCGGCAAAACAACGTGCCACAATGCCTGCACAAAGCTCATCCCGGTTGAACGGGCACCCTCCATTTGACCTGGGTCAACTGACTGAATACCTGAACGCACAATTTCCGCAATCATCGTTGATTCAAAAACGGTCATTGCAATAATCGCCGCAGGAATTGTTTCGGGACGCAAGCCAAAGTTCGGCAATCCGAAATAGGTGAAGAAAATAATCAATAGCAGGGGCACATTACGGATAATATCAATAATAAAGCCGACAATTTTGGAAACAAATTTAATCTTAGAGTAGCGAATAATCCCCAAGATTGAACCCAAAATAAAACTCAGAATTACCGAAATTACCGAAATATAAATTGTCACCCAAAGGCCCATCAGCAAAAAGCGTACATTGAGCCACGAAAGAGCATTAATCCAATTTTGCATTTTTCTGCACCCCCTAGGCCAATTTCTTCTCTAAATGCTGCATGTAATAGCTAAGCGGCAATGTAATAATCAGATACAAAACGCCAACCACTAGATAGCTGTTAATCGTATCAAAAGTTGTCGAGGCAATTGAGTTGGCTTGATACATGAGGTCAAAGCCAGCTACAAAAGCCAATACCGACGAATTTTTCACCAAATTAACAAACTGGTTGCCAAGCGGCGGAATAACAATCTTAAAGGCCTGCGGCAAAATAATATAGCGCATTGACTGCCAATAGGTCATCCCAGTTGAGCGGGCACCTTCCATCTGGCCTCCGGCAACTGATTGAATACCTGAGCGGACTGTTTCCGCAATAAAGGCAGAAGTGTACAGCGTTAGTCCAATCGTACCAGCAGTAAAGCCGTTAATCTTGACCACATACATTGGAATTACAAGGTAAAAGAACATTGTAATTACCAACAACGGAATGTTACGGAAGATCTCGACATAAGCACGTCCAATTGTCCGCAAAACCTTGTTCGGTACAATCTCCATAATCGCAAAGACAGTACCAATGATTAGACTGAAGAATAAGGCAATCACGCTTGACAACACAGTCCAACCCAAGCCAACTAGCAGTTGACTACTAAAATGAGAGAAAATATTAATCATTTGCGATACAACTCCTTATACTTAAATCCTGGTACATTACCAAACCATTTTTTAATCAAGCGGTTGTATTCGCCATCGTGCTGCATTTCCAAAACCGCCTTATCAACGGCCTTAGTAAACCCAGTCTGACCCTTATTAACGGCAACACCATAAGGTTCCACGGTAAACGTGCCGCCGCGAACCTGATAGCCCGGGTTCTGCACTGCTAAACCAAACAAAATCCCGTTATCAGTTGTCAAGGCATCACCTTGGTGAGACTTAAGTGCGTTCATTGCCTGGGCATAATCCTGCAATTCGATTACGCGGGCCTTTGGGGCAACCTTCTTAATGTTAGCCACTGAATTGGCACCAACTACGCCAATAACTGTCTTGCCGTTAAGGTCCTTGACACTATGGATTGGTGAGTTTTTCGGCACTAATAGCGATTGCCCCGCGTCAAAGTAAGATTTAGAAAAAGAAATTACCTTTTCCCGTTCTGGCGTAATCGACATGGTTGCAATCACCGCGTCAACGTTACCGTTCTTCAATAATGGCACCCGTGATTGTGAGGTAGTCGTTGTAAACTCAGCTTTACCTGTTGGTCCTAAAATATGCCGCGTGATTGCCTTAGCCATATCGACATCGAAGCCCTTGGGTTGACCATCTTTAACGTCAATCAGACCAAACAGCTTAACATCACCCTTAACGCCCCAGCTAATTGTATTGGTCCGCTTAACATTGTCCAAAACTGACTGGTCACTTAAGCTGCGGCCACAACCGGTTAACAAGAGCAAACTAGCTAATAGAGAAACCAACCAAAATCTCTTTTTCATGATTGCTCCCTCCTTAGTGTGAAATAATTTTACTCAAAAATTGCTGTGCTCTTTCCGTCTTAGGCCGTTTGAAGAAACTTTCACTAGCGTCATCTTCCACAACTCTCCCTTGATCCATAAAGATTACCCGATTGGCAACTTCTTTAGCAAAGCCCATCTCGTGTGTAACGATCAGCGATGTCATGCCGCTATCAGTTGTAACCTTCTTGATAACCTGCAAAACATCATCAATCATTTCTGGGTCAAGCGCAGAAGTTGGTTCATCATATAAGATCAATTTTGGCCGCATGGCTAGCGTTCTAGCAATTGCCACCCGCTGCTTTTGACCACCAGAAATCTGTGACGGCATGTTGTGTGCCCACTTTTCCAGACCAACCATCTCTAATAGATGCATCGCCTGCTCTTTGTTTTCTTTTTCAGGCATATGACTGACAATCCGCGGTGCCAACATGATATTTTCTAACACATCTTTATTCTTATATAAATTGAAATGTTGGAAAACCATACCGACGTCCCGCCGCAAAATATTTAAGTCAGTTTTGGGATCGGATAAGTCATGATTATTAACAATCAATTGGCCTTTTTGAATCGATTCAAGGCCGTTGACGGTTCTTACCAAAGTACTCTTACCTGAGCCAGAAGGCCCAATTAAGACAACCGTTTCCCCCTGATCGATCTTCAAATTAATGTCGTGCAGTGCATGAAAATGGCCATAAAATTTTTGCACATCATGGAATTCTATCATCGACATTGTTATCGCCTCTTTCATTATCATTGCAATAAAATTTAATATATAACTAAGTCTATTTTACTATACCAATTAATTTTTTAGAAAAATTAAGCCTTATTTTAAGTTAAATATTAAATAGTTAATATAAATTTAATTATATTTGTAAAAAATAACTTTTACCTCAAATTAAAAGATAAAAGTTATTTAGTAGTATTATTTTTTAAGCATCAAGATCTTTACTTGGCGTTCTTGAACCAAAATTAATTCCCAATAAGACACCAACAACAGCTAACGCAAGGGTAAAGAACAAACCATAGTGGACTCCGTTAGTGAACCGAGCAGCACTATCAGCGCCTTGATAAGCTGCTTGTCCTAATCCGAGCAAGCTAGTTGCTAAAGCAGTTGCCAAGGCACCAACGATCTGTTGCATGGTATTCAAAATCGTACTGCCATCAGCCGATTCTTGCCCCTGCAGAGAATTCAGAGCGTAAGTTTGGGCTGGTGACATTGCTAGCGGACAGCCAACCATTAAAATGATGTGCGCTGCCACAACGTAAGCCAAGCTGGAATGACTGTTAGACATTAATAACATCACGATCCCAACAATAGCCAAGATAAAACCAAGTACCGCTGGAATTTTTGCGCCAAGTGAATCATACATTCTCCCAGCAAAAGCTGAAACAGCGGCATTAATAATTCCGCCCGGCAACATGATTAACCCAGTAATCGCAACTGGCAGTGATAACCCTTTTTGCAAATATTGCGGTAATAAGTACATTGCCGACAAAATAATAGCAAAATCGACCATTACACTTAATGCACCCAATGTAAAGGCACGTTTATTGAACACATGTAAGTTCAAAACCGGCTCGGTCAAATGCAATTGACGCTTGCCATAAAAGAACAAAACAATTAAGCCAAGAACGAGTAATCCTAAGACAACAGGTGAACTCCAGCCCAAGCCACTTGCCAAACTAACTGACATAACTAAACTTGAAAAGCCAACTACTGATTCGATTACAGATAAGAAATCAACGCGTGGCTTAGTAATTTGACCAACATTTTTTAAACCAAAGATGGCTAAAATCAACGCAATAACCAAGAATGGTACGAATAGCCAGAAAACATAGCTCCACGATAACTTGCCTAAGATAATTCCAGTTAAAGTTGGGCCAATTGCTGGTGCCAGCATAATAACCAAACTGCAGACACCCATTGCTGTTCCCAGCTTATATGGTGGGAAAATCAACATCGCAACCGTAAAGGTAATTGGCAGGATTAAGCCCGTGCCAATTCCTTGAATCATTCGGCCAGTCAATAAAATGGCAAAATTAGGTGCCATAGCTGAAATAACTGACCCAATAATAAAGGCCAATAACCCAGTAATGACAATTTTTCGTGTGCTAAACCATTTAGTTAATAAACTTGAAAATGGCAAGATAATCCCAATAATTAACATGTAGCCTGTTACTAAAAATTGAATTTGTGAACTGCTAACGCCAAAAATTTTCATTAATTGGGGCAATGCGATGTTCAATGATGTTTCTGACAGCATCCCCACAAAGGTGCCGATTAACATCCCTGCCATTACAAGCCAAGGTTTTTCCACCTTGACAATTGCGTCCATTTTTTTCATCCAAATTCCTCCTATTTCGTCCCTAATTTTTAGACGACTTATTTAGAATAGCAAAATAAAATTAGTTTCGTAAGTTTGTTATCGTTTTCAAATTTAACAAACTAGTTTACACTAACGTTAATGAGGAGAAATAAATGAATAAACAAGAAAATTATCAACTGCTGCTTGAGCAGGCCAAGAGCTTACTTACAGGTGAGCATGACTTAATTGCCAACATGAGTAACATTAGCGCATTATTGTTCAGCGGTCTGCCTAATGTCAGTTACGCCGGTTTTTACCGCTATCAAAATGGCGAATTAATTTTAGGGCCATTCCAAGGTCCTGTTGCCTGCATGCATATTAATTTGGGCAAGGGCGTTTGTGGTACGGCTGCTGCAACTCGGCAAACGCAAATTGTCCCAGATGTTCATCAATTTGCCGGTCACATTGCCTGTGATGCCGCAACTAATTCTGAAATTGTCGTTCCTATCATCAAGAACAATGAGCTGATTGCAGTTCTAGACTTGGACAGTAATGATTTCGCGACTTTTGACGAAGTCGACGCGGAATATTTAGCAAAAATAACGATGTTAGTAATCGCTTAAATCTTTCACCAGCAAAAAATCCCCCTTACAGAAGCAATTCTGCAAAGGGGATTTTTTCATGATTTTTTAAAACTTACTTTTCGCCCAATCTTCTTTCAAAGAATTTGACAATTTCCACAATTACAATCATGCAGATACCAGCTAACAGAACAATTAACCACTGCACGCCGTTCAATTCCGTTACGTCAAAGAATTTCGTCATGAACGGCAATTCTACTGCCGCCATTACCAATGCAGATACCAGGATTGCCCAGTTAAACCACTTATTAGCAAATGTCTGCTTCGTGAAGATTGACTGGTGAATGTACTTGGAATTAACCGCGTGGAACAGCTGAATTAATCCTAAAGTCAAAAAGGCCATCGTTAATGCATCCTCATGCTGCAGGGTACTATTAGCAAGATGTGGGCCAAAATTAAGTCCCAACTGGTAAGTTGTCAACACTAATATGCCTTCCAAAACACCTTGATAAACAATCGAACTGGCAACTCCGCCGCTGAAGAACGTCGATTTCTTCCCCCGCGGGCGCCGATTCATAATGCCCTTTTCCACTGGTTCAAGTCCTAATGCAATTGCCGGCAACGTGTCTGTTACCAGATTAATCCACAATAATTGCACAGGTGCCAAAATATCCCAGCCAAGCATTGTCATCATAAAGACAGTTAAGACTTCACCAACATTACAGCTCATCAAATATAGAATTGCCTTCTGAATATTGCTGAAAACTTTTCGTCCTTGCTTAACCGCTTCAACAATCGTGGCAAAGTTATCATCAGCCAAAATCATGTCGCTGGCACCTTTAGAAACCTCGGTTCCTGTGATCCCCATACCAATACCAATGTCAGCTTGTTTCAAACTCGGTGCGTCATTCACACCGTCGCCAGTCATTGCCACAATCTTGCCTTGTGCTTGCCATGCCTTAACAATCCGCACCTTGTGCTCCGGTGAAACACGCGCATAAACGCTATAATCACCAACATGCTCTTGCAAGTAGTCATCACTTATTTCATCAAGTTGGGCACCTGTAATCACTTGCTGGTCTTGCCCCGGCTCAATAATCCCCAGCCGTTGAGCAATTGCTTGTGCTGTTACTTGAAAATCGCCCGTAATCATTACCGTTCGTATGCCAGCCTGCTTGGCTTCCGCAATCGCCGCTTTAGCTTCTGGTCTTTCTGGGTCAATCATCCCAACCAACCCAGCAAAGATAAGGTCTTGCTCAACATTGTCAGTTGTTGGCTCATCATACGGCTGCTTGACAACTTTATAAGCCAATGCTAGTACACGTAATGCTTGTTCAGCCATAGTTTGATTAACTGCTAAAATTTCTTGCTTTTGGGCCTCAGTAATCGGAACAATTTGCCCATCTTTCTCAATCTTAGTGACCCGTTTTAATAATTGGTCAGGTGCCCCCTTAACAGCCACCAAAAAATGATCGCCATCTTGATTAACAGTACTCATCAACTTACGTTCTGAATCAAAGGGAACTTCCTGCACACGTTGATGTTGTGCCAACAATTCTTGGACATTAATTTTTTGGTTAATTGCATACTGAACCAGAGCCGTTTCGGTTGGATCGCCCAAAAGCTGCTTATCACTAATTTGCGTATCATTTGCTAGCAGCATTGCCAACAAAGCATGATTTTTTGGAGTAATTGCTTGTTCAGCCTGATGAACTTGACTGTCATAATAAACTCGTTCAACTGTCATTTTATTCTGCGTCAGTGTTCCTGTTTTATCAGAACAAATAACGTCTGTTGCTCCCAATGTTTCCACAGCGGGCAACTTGCGCACAATTGACTTGTGCTTAGCCATCACTTGCGTGCCTAATGCCAAAATAATGGTAACAATTGCTGGTAAACCTTCCGGAATTGCCGCTACAGCTAACGACACAGCTACCAAAAACATGTCAATCGCTAACTTGTCGACTGGCTCTGTACCTTGCTTGGTAAAGAAGCCAACAGCAAACACAATCGCACAGATTACCAAAATCATAATCGTCAGTGTTTTTCCCAGCTGATTCAGATTTTGCTTCAGCGGCGTATCAGTTTCATCGGTATTATTAAGCAGCGTCGCAATTTTACCAACCTCGGTATGCATTCCCGTCTGGGTAACTATCCCTTCGGCGCGGCCATAAGTAACATTGGTATTTGCAAAGGCCATGTCGTCTTGGTCAGCCAGAGCAACCTGCGCGTCTTCTAGCGGTGTGTCCTGCTTGTCAACTGGGACAGATTCGCCCGTTAATGCCGATTCCTCAACCTTTAAGCTGTTGACGCTTATTAAGCGCAAATCAGCTGGGACCACATCACCGGCCTCTAATAAAACAACGTCCCCTGGTACCAATTCAGTGCTGGGAATTTCCACAACCTGACCATTACGCCTGACGTGCGCGCTTGGCGTTGCCATTTTTTTCAACGCATTAATTGCTTCTTCTGAACGTGCTTCTTGAAAAACGCCCAAAATTGCGTTCAATAAGACAACAATCATAATTATTGCCGCATCAGTCCATTCTTGAGCAACAAATCCTGACAATAACGCCGCAATAATCAAGACAATAATCATAAAATCTTTGAATTGAGCTAAAAAACGTTGCCAAAGGCTAACTTTCTTCTTTCCAGCCAAACTGTTAGCACCGTATTGCTCTCGGCGCTGCTTAACTTGACTTGCAGTCAATCCTTTGCTTAGTGACGTGTCTAATTCACTGGCTACTTCTTGAACCGCTTGTCTGTAATAATCTTGGGCCATTTTTACCTCCTAATAAAAAAGAGACTTATATGCATACTGCACACAAGTCTCACTAATTAAGATAAGTCCAGAAAGTTTCACTTTCGGCTGTTGGGCTTATCGCAAGTAATTGCTGTTACTCCCTTATGATTAAGCTAATTATAAATAATTTATTTTATTTTAACAAGGAAAATCAATTAAAAATTAATATTAAATTGCAAAAGGCATCGCTTGTTCACAATACTAATCCCATGCTATAATATCCATGAGTAATAAAAGACGATCCTACTATCAATAAGATCGCCAGCACTCAGAATCATCGCTTATTAGCGGTGGCATTACATTAATTATTTCACAAAATAACCGTTGCGATGCGAACGCTTAGCGGTTATTTTTGTTTGGTAAAAAATTTTACCAAACTCATTAGCAGATCATGCAAAATCGCCATTTCAATCAGATCAGATAATAAAATATTAATTTGCTTAATAATTATATCGATCATCACAATTAGCGATATTATTGACCAGCCAACTCTCAATAAAGTACCCAGCAAGGTACTCGGCTCCTCCCTTCTTTAACAAGAATTCTGCTGCATGGTTTTGTTACACCATACGCATCATCTCCTTAGAATCAGGATTTGCCACCGCGTTCAAGCTATCTGAATGTTACTTTTATTATATGTCAATGCACATTATAATTCCATAAATTTATTAAACGTGTATTACATTTTTATCAAAAAGAACCTAGTTTCAATTGAAACTAGGCTCTTCTCTATTTAGAGGGATATTTGATTAGTTAAATTATTTCAAACCGGTCCATTGCCATTCGGTAACTTCTGGCATATCTTCACCATTATCACGAATATATTGGTGGTGCTTAGCAAGCAGCTTGTCCATCTTAGCTACAAAGCCAGCACTCTTATCAGCCAGCCGTGGTACGCTCAAAACAGCATCTTTAGCTAAGTGGAAACGATCAAGTTCGTTCACTACCCGCATATCAAATGGCGTGGTAATGTCGCCTTCTTCTTCGTAGCAGTGGATATGAATATTATCACGTTTACGACCAAACCAGATTGATTGCATCATTGCTTTAAAGCCGTGCCATGCAAAGATAACTGGCACATCACTTGGGAATAAGCGATCAAATTCTTCATCAGAAATTGCATCTGGATTATCCTTAGTATTCATTAACTTCATAATATCAATGATATTAATGTAACGCATCTTCAAATCTGGAAATTCCTTGTGCAAGATATCAATCGCAGCTAACGATTCCATTGTTGGTTCAGTTTCAGTCGAAGCAAAGACAACATCTGGCTTAGCATTTTGGTCAGTTGAAGCCCAATCAATGTATGACAAACCATGTTGTGCAATCTTAGTTGCCTCATCAATCGAGAACCATTGTGGCCGCGGCTGCTTAGAAGTAACCAAAATGTTGATACATTCACGGTCAGTAAAGGCCTTTTGCGAAATTGCCAATAATGAGTTAGTGTCTGACGGCAGATATTCATGAATCAAATCTGGCCGGTTCTTTTCGTACATATGGGTCAAAATACCTGGGTCTTGGTGAGTATAACCATTGTGATCTTGTTGGAATACAGTAGAAGTAGCAACAAAGTTTAACGATGGGTAATCATGACGCCAATATTGTTCTTTGGCCTTACGCAACCACTTCATATGTTGGGTTAACATTGAGTCAACAACACGACCAAAGGCTTCATAAGTAGCAAAAAAACCGTGACGACCAGTTAGAACATAGCCTTCAAGCCAACCTTCATCTTGGTGTTCTGACAATTGTGAGTCAATAATTCGACCACTTGGTGCCAAGTTTTCATCATTTGGCTCATGAATTTGCTCACCCCATTGCCGCTTTTGGTCATCAAGCAACTTGAACATTCTGTTGGATTTAGTTTCATCTGGACCAAAGCCGCGGAATGTATCTGGGTTCATGTCAGCAACTTCACTCAAATATTTTGCCCATTCAGCCATGTCTTGAGCTTCAACTGAACCTGGCTTGTCAAACTTCAACGCATACTTACGATAGTCAGGCAAAGCCAAACGCTTAGGATTTTTACCACCGTTGGTAATTGGGTTCATTGCCATTCTTTGGTCGCCATGAACCATATTCTGCTTAACGATTTCAGTTGGTGCACCATTTTCATCAAACAATTCTTCTGGTTTGTAACTCTTAAGCCAATCAACCAGCATGTCTTTGTGTTCCATATCATCTTGTTCAACAGGAATTGGAATTTGGTGTGCTCTAAATGAGTTTTCAATTGGATTACCATCAAGGTCAAACTTAGGACCAGTCCAACCCTTAGGTACTCTAAAGATAATCATTGGCCAATGTGGCAAGGTAGCATCATTATTTTCACGAGCATGCTTTTGGATTGCCTTGATTTCTTCAATCACAGTATCCATTAACTTAGCCATTTCTTGGTGAACTTGCATATGGTCCTTGTAACCATCAAATTCGCCGCCATTATAAGCAGAAATAATGTATGGGTGCCAGCCCATGCCTTCAAAATACTTAGTCAGTTCTTCATCAGTCATCCGTGAAACGATGGTTGGATTAGAAATCTTGAAGCCATTAATTTGTAAGATTGGTAAGACGGCACCGTCTTTAATTGGATTGATAAACTTATCGCTGAACCAGCTAGTTGCCAATGGTCCAGTTTCTGATTCCCCATCACCGATTTCAACGGCCGCAATTACGTCTGGATTATCCAAAATCGCACCTGTACCGTGTGAGAGTGAATAACCTAACTCGCCGCCTTCGTGCAATGAGCCCGGTGTTTCAGGAGCAGCGTGTGAAGCTGAACCACCCGGAAAACTGAAGCGCTTGAACAACTTAGCCATGCCTTCTTCATCCTGCTTGATGTCAGGGAAGCGCTCGGTATATGAACCATCAAGATAGGCATTAGAAACCATTACTTGACCACCATGACCTGAACCTTCGATATAAAACATGTCCAAGTTGTACTTCTTAATTACCCGATTTAAATGAGCATAAATGAAGTTTTGTGGTGAAATTGTGCCCCAGTGGCCAATTGGCTTAGGTTTAACATCACTAGCTTTTAAGTCATGCTTTAATAGTGGATTGCTCATTAAGAAAAGCTGTCCAACAGATAGATAGTTAGCTGCGCGCCAGTCAGCATCGACACTCTTTAAATATTCTTGTGAATCGTAATCAACTGCCATTTTATTTCTCCTTTAGCAATTACTTACTTAATTTCTCTTTACACAATATATTATAGCAAGTTTTTCTAAAAGTTCAACCATTTAAAAAATTGGTTCGTTCCAATTTTAAAAATCAGTATTTAAAATACTTAATAGTTGCTGCATCAAGCTTTATCCAGTTAATTATTTTTATTTATCAGTATTTTATTGCCAAAATACTGATAAATGCTGATAAAAATTCTGACTTATTAATTAAAATATTTATAATAATCTCTAAACATGATAAATTTATTTTTGGAGGAAGCAGAATGACACAGGAGCAACGATTACATGAAATTAGACAAATGCTTGTTAGGCAAAACCATCTGGTTACCCGTGATTTGGCTGAGCACTTCAATATTTCGTTTGATACTGCTAGACGTGACGTAATTCGGTTAGTTGCCACTGGCCAAGCAATTCGCGTCCACGGCGGATTAATTAGAAACACTGATGATGAAGGTCTGCCATTTTTAACCCGCAACCAGATTGACTCGCCAATTAAAACCCAAATGGCACAAATGGCACAGCACTTCATCCATACCAGACAATGCGATTTTATTGGACCATCAACGATCCTTAAAAAGTTGTGTCAGTTAATCAGTGGTACTAATTTACAAATCGTTACCAATTCAATTGATAATTCGCTTGAACTAATGCGGTCGGAATTTCCCGAGGTTTTACTTTTAGGCGGGATAATTAACAAAGAACACCGGTTTAATTACTCCGTTCACGCACTTGACTTATTAAAAGGAATTAGTTTTAATAATGCTTTTGTTGGTACGGCTAGTGTAAAAAGCGATGGTATCTACCTACCTAAAATCAACGATGCCGAATTAATCAAAGTCGCAACTTCGCGGGCGAAAAGAATTATCGTTGTCGCCGAAAAGCATAAGTTTAACAATCCGAAAATTGCACCTTACATGGCTGTTCCTCTTAGTCAGATTGATGTGCTTATCACTGATGAGCCATTGCCTGACGAGATTAAGCAAAACTTTGCGCCAACAACGCAAATTATTTCAGTTATAAAGAAAAAAGTTAGCTAAACAATAATTTTCTTCTTTAAATAATATGTATCCTAGCAAAAAGAGCAAGCTCAGGCTTGCTCTTTTGTTATTTATTCAAATTAACGAACGTATTAAAACGCATGTACTGATAATGAACTCGCATTGTTGAAAATTCAAACGGGGTACCATCATCTAAAAAGAAAATTCCTTCCATGACGCCAACTGGCTCAGTTGCCTTCAATTGCATCTGCTCTTGATCGTCAGCACTTGATGGATCAACAGTAATATTCAAAAATGCCTTGGTAACAACCTTATTTTGAGTATCTTCCAAATAATTAAACAGTGAACTCTGTAAATGCTGCGGCTTTAATTCCGGCACAATTTTGATTGGCAAATAGCCAGTTTCAATTAAAAATGGCTGTTCATCCATTAACCGCAGCCGCCGAAATTCATAAACAAAATCATTTTTGCTTAAAAATAAGTCTTGTGCAATGCTTTCGGGGGATTTAACAACGTGAAAATCAAGCAGCTTAATTTTTTGCTGTTTGCCAGGGACTTTTAAACTATCAGTCAAGCCTAGATTAGAACCCTCATAACGAAATAAGGACTGATTTTTCAAATAAAGTGGGTTAATAAAAGTGCCGCTGCCGCGTTTTTTAAAGACAATTCCTTGTTGCGACAACAATTCCATTGCCCGCTTCATCGACGAACGACTAACCTGGTAGTGTTCGGCCAAGCTGCGCTCATCAGGCAATCTCATCCCATCATACTTATTATTTAAAATATTCTGCTTAATATCGTGCATCACAGTCCGATAAACAAAATCTGCCATTTACTGCCTCACTAATTTGCTTGTTTAATTGCCTGAATAATCCAATCAGAAAATACGTCTTGATCTATCTTAACACCAACTTGGGCATTAGCAGGTTTACCAAAGAAGTCATTGAAGTCCATGATTGACGCACCATACGCATGTGGGCTCTTGGTATCAACCACAATGTAAGCTGGCTTAAAGGTGTACATCTTAGGATTTAACAGCATCCCTGCAGCCAGGGCATCATAAATCTCGCGGCCATCAGTCTCGGTTTCATCATGCAGATTAGTTAAAATACGATACAACATATCACCAGTTTTACCCAAAACTTTTATCTTCTGCAGCGTTTCTTGGGTTATAAATGCTTGGTGGCCCAATTCTAGTGGTGCAACCTTGATTGGTACGCCGCTGTCAAAGACAATCTGAGCAGCTTCAGGATCACCGGCAACATTATATTCACTATATGGTCCCCAATTGCCGCGGCCAATTGCACCGCCCATAATGACTAATTCCTCAATCTTAGCTAGGTCATCAGGATATTGTCTGAAGTATAAGGCAAAATCTGTCGCTGGACCAATCTGCATCAAAGTTACCTTGGTCTCGCTCTTAGCAACTACTTCATGGATTGCCTTGGCAGCTAAACCTGGCACCAATAATGTCTCGTCAGCTTCAGGAAAATCATAGCCAGCCATGCCGGACTTACCATGAACGCTTGAAGCATCAATTGCTGCCCGCAGCAGCGGCCGCGTTGCCCCAGCGACAACTGGTACCTTAGTTTGCAAGAAGGCTTCTAATTTTAAAGCATTCTGCAAGGTTTTGTCTAAAGTCACATTACCCCAAGTTGCCGCAATTAACTTGACGTCTAATTCTTTGGCAAATAAAGCAATGGTAATTGCCACTGCATCGTCAATTCCGGGGTCTGTACTGATAATCAAAGGTTTTCTTGTCATTAAATTTCCTCTTTTAAAAAGTTTATATGTCAATCATACCAAATCTCGACACCAGTTGCTTCTTTTAAAAGAAAAAATGAATTGTCAATAACCAATTTATCAACAATTCATCCCTAATTTTATTTTTTGCGGTCTTCAATCTCACCATTGCGATGAGCAATAATAACTTCATCACACATATCAAGGAATAAGCCGTGTTCCACAACCCCCACAGTGTGGTCAAGATAATCAGCCAAACCATGTGGCACAGGAATACGGTCAAGGTCTAAGTCAATAATGTAATTAGCGTAATGGGTGACGAAGCGTTTGCCAGCAGTCATTCGCCACTTGGGCTTTAGCCCTTCTGCTTCAAAACGACGGAAAGTTTGTTCACATGAAATCGGCAGAACTTCCACAGGCAGTGCAAAACCACTCAAGTGGTCGACAACTTTCGATTCATCAACTATCCACATTACTTTTTTCGAATTAACGGCAACATTTTTTTCTAGTGTTAACGCGCCACCGCCGCCTTTAATCCCATCAAAGTTAGTCGCAAAACGGTCTGCGCCGTCAATTGTTAAGTCAAGCTGGTCAATTTCAGCAAGCTGGTTAACTTTAAAGCCCCAACTCTCCATCTGCTTTTTGCTTCTACTAGAAGTAGTGGCAATGGCAGCTAGCTCCAAGCCTTCTTCTTGCTTGCGTTTACCTAAAGCATCAATCAAAAAGGCTACGGTTGAACCAGTACCAATTCCTAATTTCATTCCCGGCTTAACCAGGCTAGCAGCTTTAATTCCAGCTTTTTGCTTTAATTTATCCTGTTCTTCTTTATCCATCGTCATACTTTCCCACTATTAAATCATTACCAACTCATCAATCAACCTTATTATAGCAAAATTTTCTATAAGTAATCACAATAAAAAAGAGTAGTTTAGCAAAACTACTCTTTAACAATTATTTTTTATTCTGGATCAATTCCTGGTGCCTGATTAATCTCTGCAGACATCATCCAAATACGCTTTTCAACTTCTGTGTGACAAGTGGTGAACATATCATTAGTTGAATAATCGCCTTCTTCATCGCTGACTTCCAAGCCCTTTTGGTAGTCTTGCTCCAATTGACGATAACCAGCAATAATCTTGCTGTAACGCTCATCAATTGTCTCGTTCCAGTTTGGTTCTTCGTCCTTGATGTTAGTCATTTTAGCAATGTCGCTAAGTGTTGAAACTGGTGAACCATCTAAAGTAATCAATCGCTCTGCGACTAAATCTTGTTGGTCAGACAATTCATCCATTACTTTATCAAGGTATGGGTGCAACTTCAAAAAGCGTTCACCGCGCATGTACCAATGGTGTTGGTGCACAATCATGTGCATTTGCGTCAAATCTGCTACTAATTGATTTAAAACTTCTTTTGTCTTAGGATATTTCATAATAAAATTCCTCCTATTCAAACACTCTTGGTTACATTTTTATCATAACAAAAAGTGAGTTGGATTACTTAAAACTTGTTTGTGAAAAAATGAGAGCCACTGTAATTTTTTAAAACAAAAAACAGTTAGTACCAAACTAACTGTTTTTATTCACACACTAACTTCTAAGCATTTTCTTGTGCAGCAGCTTCTTTTTCTTGCTTCAATAACATATTATCGTAATGTTTAATAAATGGATACCATATTACAAATGCAACAATTGCACAAATGATTGACAAAACTCCACCTTGCCAACTTCCCGTTGCAACCAGTCCGCCTAAACCAACTGGTGATGGCCATGGTTGTTGCGCAATAATTTTCGGTACCATGTGAGTGGCAATTCCTAAATATGCAACTAAGCTCGAAGCCATTGGTGCTAAGATAAATGGAATCATTAAGTTAGCATTGTAAACTACTGGTAAACCAAAAATCAATGGTTCATTAATATTAAAGATTGCTGGAACAATTTCTACCTTACCAATTTCCTTTAACTGTGCCGAACGAGCCCGCAAAACTAGCCAAATGGCAACACCTAAAGTTGCGCCAGAACCACCAATCGTAACAAACGCATTGGTAAACTCACCAGCAAATACATGGTAAGCACCTCCATGTTGGTTAGCTTGCAAGTTAGCCAATACAATTGGAGTATAGAAGGAACTGATAATTGTTGCACCATGAATACCAAACCACCATAAGAAGTGAATCAAGAACATGATAACTAGGATACCCCACCAACTATCAGCAATATTACTAATAAATGAGAATGGTACAAACAATACCTTAAATAAGTCTGTCCCCATTAATACCAATACCATATTAATTGCAGCAACAATAATTGATACACAAGCTGTAGGAATTAATGCACTAAATGAGTTTGATACCCCGGCTGGTACTGATGCTGGCATTTTAATTCGCCAATTATGCTTAATGGTATAGCGATAAACTTGAACCGTTAACCACGCAATTACCAATCCGATAAAGATCCCAACGGCACCAATCCGATAAATACCTGCAGTTTGTGAAGCTTGATAACCACCTGCTAGCATTTTATCTTTAGTAAACATGGTCACAAATTGAACTGTACCATTCTTCCAAATTAATTCTGGTACGGTAATAAAGAAGGCCATCAAGAACATCATTAGTCCATTAACTGGAACTAAATTAATGTGCTCTTCATCACGGTATATCTTAGTATATGAGTATGCAAAAGTCCCAGAGAAGACTAATGCCAAAATACCCATTGTGGCGTTATAAACAGCCTGATATAAATTATCAAAACGGCCAATCGTACTATTATAAAAACTAGTAAATCCAGGATTTCTAACTACATCAGGTAAAACTGTCAAAATTAAGAAAAATGCTCCGACAATAGTAAATGAAATTACACTGTAACCAGCATCCATGATTGCCCGTACAAATCTAGTAGCCGCAAACTTACCAATTAATTTAGATATTCGGTCTTTCATCGGCTTCTTCTCTTCTTCAGCCATAACGTTCCTCCCCTAACAGTAAAGTCCTTAATTGGCTTTAGTTATTCTTTTTAAACGTTGCAATTACTTTGGTATAACGATCTTTTCCGTTAAGAATATTTTTAATTCGTAGTTCACAACAGCCAGCAAGAACAATTCCAACTAATAAAATCGTTAAAATCAGCACTTTACTGCTTTGATCTGAGACAAATGGGAAAAGATACTTTCCAATTGGAAGCTGTAACAAAATAATCAACAAGATATTCACAACGATTTGAATCAAAAAATAAATTCTAGTTATCGGCACATCTAAGTCGCGATTGTGCATTTTACTTAGCTGCTCAATCGCTGCTGCCGCCGCAAAAATTGTCATTATTGCGGCAACGATAATCCCAGCTATTCTTTTGTATGGTAATGAAAATATCAACCAAAATATATTTGTAAATAAGTACGCAGAAACCGAATACCTTAACATTAGATAGCGACTAAAATAAAGATATTTCAGATTATCTTCATATTTTTTACGAGCTATTTCATCCTTTTCATCGGCCATTTATAATGCCCCTTAACCGTTAATTAAATCTTCGGCTTGTTTAAGGACTTTTTCGCCATTCATCATGCCATATGCTTGCATATCAATTACGGCAACAGGAGTATCGGCACCATCTTTACCCTTGCCTTTAACCTTGTCCTTCATATCGTCTTCCATATAACGAACTTGTGGCCCTAGCAATACACAATCAATGGTCTCTTGATCCAAATGTTGTGGTGCTTCTGAAGCGGGACACGCAAAAATCTTCACATCAATGTTCTGCTTTTTTGCAGCTTCCTGCATCTTAGTAACCAACAAAGATGTGCTCATCCCTGCCGCACAATTCAACATAATTGTCTGTTCTGCCATAATATATCCTCCTAAAATGTATCCTATAGAGTTTGTTCTATGCAATACATTATAAAGCGCTTTCAATAAAAGTGCAAATAAATGTTAATTTTTTATATATCTTAAAAATCTTACTTGTGATAAAAATCCATTGTTATAAAATGTTAGTTGTAAACGTTATCAATGCTAACAGATTTTATAAGTGAGGTTTTTTATGTATTCAGCAAAAATGCCAGATGACTTTTTATGGGGTGGTGCCGTTGCCGCTCATCAATTAGAAGGTGCTTGGGACGAAGACAATAAAGGTGTGTCAATGGCCGATGTCATGACTGTTGGTTCCGCTACTAAACCCAGAGAAATAACTGATGGCGTTATTCCGGGAAAAAATTACCCTAACCACAGTGCAATTGACTTTTACCACCATTACGATGAAGACATCAAATTAATGGCTGAAATGGGCTTTAAAGCCTTTAGAACCTCAATTGCTTGGACTCGGATCTTTCCTAACGGCGACGAAGCAGAACCAAATGAGGCTGGACTGAAATTTTACGATAAATTATTCGACACTTGCCATAAGTATGGTGTTGAACCAGTCGTTACTTTATCCCACTTTGAAATGCCGTTTCATTTAGCCAAGAAATATAATGGCTTCACTAATCGAAAAGTAATTGATTTCTTCTTACGCTTTGCTACAGTCTGCTTCAAACGTTACCAAAATAAAGTTAAGTATTGGATGACTTTTAACGAAATTGACAATCAATCCGATTTCGGCAATGACTTCTCAATGGCCACTAATTCAGGCATTCTATTCAAAAAAGGAATGACGGATCAAGAAAAAGAAGCAGCCATGTTCCAAGCAGCTCATTATGAATTAGTTGCTTCGGCTCTAGCTGTCAATGTTGGTCATAAAATCAACCCTAACTTCCAAATTGGCTGCATGATTAATTACTCACCAGTTAGACCGTTAACGCCATCTTCTGACGATGTTTTACTAGCTGATAAATTTGAACAACGGCGTAATTGGTTCTCAGATGTTCATGCTTTTGGTGAATATCCTAAAGAAGTCGAAGCCTACATTGAGCGTCATGGTTATCGTCCTGACATTACGGATGAAGACCGTGTCGTTCTAAAAGAAGGCACTGTTGACTACATTGGTTTTAGTTATTACCAAACAACGACAGTTTCTGCCAAGAAAGTTAAGCCTGATGAACTCAGTAACTTGGCACAAGCAGTTGACGTTAACCCAACACTTGAACGCAGCGACTGGGGCTGGGAAATTGACCCAGAAGGTTTGCGGATTGCTCTCAACCACTTAACTGACCGCTATCATTTGCCATTGTTCATTGTGGAAAATGGCCTTGGTGCTTATGATAAAGTTGAAGCAGATGGTTCAATCCATGATGATTACCGTGTTGACTACTTACGCAAACACATTTCAGAAATGGAAAAAGCCGTTGCCCTTGATGGTGTTGACCTAATGGGTTACCTGCCTTGGGGACCAATTGACTTGGTATCTGCTGGAACTGGTCAAATGGATAAACGTTATGGCTTTATCTATGTTGATAAAAACGATGCGGGCGAAGGAACTCTGAAGCGGTCACGCAAGGATTCATTCTATTGGTATCAAAAAGTTATTAAGTCAAATGGTCAAGATTTAGATTAATAATTTAAAGCACACAAAAAGGTTTCTACAATTAATGTAGAAACCTTTTTATATTGTAATTAACAAATGTCAATAATAATTATTAAGGCATTGGACAACATGTGACCAAAAATAGACATTTTAAGATCATTGCTTTTATAATATATGTATCCTAGTCCTAGACCTAGAGTGAACCATTCCATGAGCTTCCAATTTATTATTCCTTCATGCATAAATGCAAATAAAAATGCAGTTATAGGTATTTTTATCCAAGCAGGAGTATCTTTTAAAATACCATTTTGTAATATGCCGCGAAATAAGAATTCTTCTAAAATAGGTCCAACAATAACATTTTCTATTAAAAAGAAGGGCTGTAATGGAAAGCCGATTGAAATCGATATTAAATAATTAGTAGTAGCAGCACTATTCTTTGACAGAAGATTAATTAATATTTCTATCAATAATGCCCCAATAATAACGATAATCGTAAATATAATCCATTTTAACTTAAAAGAAAAAAGCCTAATAGCTGCGCCATTCACCTTTCTATAAACATAAAAAACACTAAAAAATGCTATAAGTATTCCAAAAATCAATACTACTAAATGATTTACTAAATTAATATTGTACTTAGTTTCATTGGAATACAAAAACTCCGAACCTGCTGGAAATTGGATAATAAAGGCTAAAGGGAGAAGTAGGATAATTTTTAATAAGGTTAAGATGTATTTTCCGAATTTCTGTTTGTACATTTTTATTCCTCACAAAATAAACTAGTTATCGTAAAAGATAACTAGCTTACTTTATCTATAATTATATTCTCTACTTACAATACCGCTTTATTCAAATATCTATTCACTATCTTTTTCTAATGCATTAGCCTGGTATAATTTTTCATACAAATCTACCATTTCGCCTGCCAAATCTCTAAAAGTAATGGCATTCATCAAATGATCTTGTGAGTGAACAACTAGCAAAGTAACTTGGGTATGCTCACCCTGCGCTTCTTTGGTTAACATATCTGTTTGTGAATTATGAGCTTGAAGCAAAGAATCGTCAGCTTCTTTTAGCTTAGCTCTAGCAGTATCAATATCACCTTTTTTAGCAGCGCGAATCGCTTCAAATGCTAAACTCTTAGCATTACCACCATTGGCAATTAAGCCCATCGCTGCCATTAACGTTGCTTGTTCCGGATCTTCTGGAGTTTCTTCTTTAGCTGTGTTTTTTTCTTCAGTCATATTATCAATCTCCTAAATGTAATAAACATTGAATTATATGCCTTAATTATAGCGCTTTCATATAATAAGTAAACTTTTTATCAGCAATTTAGTACTATGCTTTTAACAGCCGCTTAGCCAAAGCAAAATTACCAACAGTCGCTGACCCATTATCGGCAATTGCCGGCATCACAATATATTTAGCTAAGTCTGGCACTTCAACATAACCATTTAACATCTTGGCAAAATCTCGGCGTACTTTTTGTAAAAATGCTTCACTAGTCACACCCCCGCCAAAGACAACCTTATCTGGTCGTAAAATCAGAGTTACTTGTAAAACGGCTTGTGCCACATAATAACTCATAATATCCCAGACAGGATTAGTCAATGGCACGTCCTTGCCCGCTTTGCCTAAGCGAGCTTCAAAAGTCGGCCCAGAAACAAGTCCCTCAAGGCAATCCTGATGATATGGACATACACCCTTAAAATTCAAGTCGTCTGAATGGCGCTTGAGTAAGACATGTCCCATTTCAGGATGCCCCAGAGAGCCAACCAGCTTGCCGTCAATAATCGCGCCACCGCCGACACCAGTGCCAATTGTGTAATAAACGAGTGAATCAATATCTTCATTGGATAATAATGACATGACATATTCGCCATATGCAGAGCCGTTAACATCCGTTGTAAAAAAGATCGGCACATTAACCTGCTGTTTAATGAAGCCAACAAAATCTGTATTTTGCCAGCCCTTCTTAGGAGTTGTAGTTATATAGCCATAATTAGCTGCTGTCTGGCGAATTTCAATTGGACCAAAAGAAGCAATACTAATTGCTGTTACCGGAAATTGCTTAAAATAATCTGCAGCTTTTTGCAAAGTTTCTTGGGGTGTGGTTGTCGGAAAAGTTATCGTATCTTTAACCTGATAATTTTCATTACCCACCGCACAAACAAACTTAGTCCCGCCAGCTTCAATTGAACCTAATAACATACTTTATCTCCTTCATTTACCAAACAGCAAACTTATCGCGTCTGTTAACAATTGCACTTTCATGTTACCTATTTTATAAAGCCCTTTCAAGTACAGATTTTATCTTTTATTGCAAAAATTATTGACCAAAATCGCAAAATATCGCCTGTTTTAGTGGTATTACAGCAAAAACTACAGTAAAATATTATTTGATAAAAAGGAGAGTCTGAATGTCTAAACTTGAAAAACCCGTCGTAATTGGGATTACCGGCGGTTCGGGTAGTGGTAAAACAACGATTGCCCACAAAATTGTTGACCAAATGCAAGAAAATGAACACGTCCTAATTATGACGCAAGATTCATACTACAAGGATAATACCGGTATTTCAATGAGCGAACGGATGAATATCAATTATGACCATCCTGATGCCTTCGATATTCCATTACTTAAAGCCCAAATCAATGACTTGCTTAACTACAAGCCAATTGAAATGCCCGTTTACGACTTTAAGGAACACACCAGAAGTGATGAAACTATTCACATTGAACCTGCTGATATCATTATTCTTGAAGGAATTTTGGTTTTAGCAAATGAGGAAATTCGGGACTTAATGGACATCAAAGTTTACGTTGATACCGATGACGACATTCGCTTTATCAGACGACTTGAACGAGATATTGATGAACGCGGGCGCTCAATTAACTCCGTAATTGAACAATACTTAGGCACAGTTAAGCCAATGTACCATCAATTTATTGAACCTACTAAACGTTACGCTGACATTATTATTCCCGAAGGCGGCGAAAATAACGTTGCAATCGACATGTTAACCACTAAGGTTCACGCAATTTTAAGAAAAGAAGCAGCTATCTAAAAAGGCCGAGGTAATTATCCTCGACCTTTTTGTTTAAAATCATGCTACTTTCGGCTTTAATGCGCGATCAAACAGGTTAGTAATTAACTTAACTAGTACCCCATCAAATAAAACTGACGAAAGGATACTGACAAAGAACATCACAATTTGCACCTTAACGGCAAATTTATACCAGCCATACATCAGATAACACGGAATAAAAAAGCCAAAACTAGCAAAAAATGAACCTGTCAGAACACTTCGCCATGAAAATCTTTGGTAGCGGGACTTTTTCGGGAAAAAGCCAATTTCATTGGTTAGTCCCTGCATTAGTCCCGAGACTACAGTGGTAATCCCCCATTGTCCACCGCAAGCCATCTCCACTATTGAAGCGAGCAGCTCTCCTACTAATCCTGAACCTTTTGTGGGGACAAAATACATTGCAAGAGGCGCGGCCATTAACCACAACCCTGCAAAAAAGGCGTCGGTTGCCGGGGCGTACCCTGTCGGCAGTAGTAACATTTTAACTAGGTTATAAAGGTCATTAGTGCCATAGGTATAAAAGATACCCATGAGAATACCAATCAAAGCAACCAAAATTACCGACTTAACATTCCATTTTGATGATCGTGTAAACATGATTTACCTCAATCTATGCCAGTCGCGGCTTCAATGTGCGATCAAACAGATTAGCGATTAATTTAACCAGTACGCCGTCAAAGACAAGCGCCGAAACCATATTGGTAATGAACATTACAATCTGAACCGTCATGTTAAATTTGCCCCAACTGTAAAGAATATATGACGGAATAAAAATTCCTAGTCCTGCAAAGAAGGCACCAATCATAACACTCTTCCAAGAAAATGCTTGATAACGTGAATTCTTGGGGAAAAAGCCGATTTCGTTAGTTGCACCTTGAATAAGCCCTGAAATAACAGTAATCGCGCCCCATTGACCGCCGATTGCCATTTCTACGATTGAAGCTAACACTTCGCCAATTGTCCCAGAACCAGCCGTTGGTACAAAATACATTGCTAAGGGTGCTGCCATTAGCCATAGGCCCGAAAAGACCGTGTCGGTCACTGGGGCGAAACCCGTAGGGACCAGTGCCATTTTTATAATGTTGTAAGCCCAATTAAAGCCGTAGGTATAAATTACCCCCATAATAATTCCAATCAACGCAACCAAAATTACCGATTTAACATTCCATTTTGATGATCTTGTGAACATAAAAAATACTCCTAACTAACTATTAAGTCAGAAGGAGTACAGTTAAATGCTTATTCAAACACTTCCCTAACGCAGGCATTGTCCTGTTCAGGTTCCAAGGGTAATTCTCAGCTAAGCGCACCCCTAGTGACTAAAATCTATTTATAGGTAGTATACCACAATGATAATTATTATAAAACCATTCTTTTACTTCACTAATTATTTGCCAGCTTTTTCAATCCAGGCAAGCTAATCATAATTATCAAGCTGATAATGTATAAACTTGATAAGAAACCCATGACAACCGTTAAGTTGTAGTGATCCATCAAGATACCAATCACAACTGATGAAAACCCGCCAATTGCACGGCCAATATTAACAATAATATTGTTCGCACTCGAGCGAATTTCTGTTGGGTACAGCCGGCTAATTACCGCACCGTAACCACCGAACATCCCATTAGAAAAGAAGCCGACAATCGCCCCAATGATAAGCAAAGTTACCATGTTGGTGGCCAAACTTAAAGTATAAACCATAATGGCTGAACCAATTAAGAAGATACCGAAGGCCCGCCGCGGACCAAAATGATCGAAAATGGTGCCGAAGGTCATCATTCCAATGCTCATTCCAATAATCGTTGCAATCATCCATAAACTTGAATTGGCAACATTCAAATTTAATTGCTTCTGTACGATTGTTGGCAGCCAGTTCATTAAACCAAAGTAACCAGCAATTTGGACTGTCATCATAATCATCAAGCCAATACTCTGCCAAGCAAGCCGCGGTGTTGCAAACATCTTGCGGGCAACATTGGTTAACAGTGAACCCTTTTCTTCTGCCTTAGCCGTTAAAAATTGCTTACTCTCATGCAGGTGTTTTCTAATGAAAACCGTTAAGACTACCGGCACAATACCAACTAAAAACAACATGTGCCAGCCAGCAGTTGGAATAATCCATGCCGCAATTAGCGCCGCGAAGATTGCCCCCACCTGACCGCCAACTGCTGCAATTGAGGTCATTTTACCAATTTCCTTCTTCGGAAAAGCCTCGGCAATTAATGCAATCCCAACACCATATTCACCGCCAGCACCAATTCCGGCCAAAAAACGGAGGGCATAAATCAAGTAGATGTTATTGGCAAAGGCCATACAGGCTGTCGCTACCGCAAAAATAATCACGGTATGGCTGAAAGTTTTAACGCGGCCGATTTTATCGCCCAACATACCAAAGGCAATCCCGCCAAACAACATCCCCAAATTAGTAATCGACGAAATTAACCCTGCAGCACCACCAGATAGGTGCAGGTCAGCAATCATCGAACTCATCGCAAACGATAGAAAAAGCACATCCATGTTCTCTAACATAAATCCCGATGAAGTCGACGCGATGGTCCACTTCTGATCTGTAGTTAGTGCATGACTGTGCTCATTAGTTGTATCCATATTTAATTCCTCCGAAACAAGCGCTCTCTGTCGCCTAATTATTTCTTTGGAACATTATTTTACTCGTTTAATAATTTTTTGCAACTAAAATATTAAATTTACTTAAAATTGGCTGAAACTAGCTAATTTTTCAGTAGTTAAATCACGAATAATTGCCACTGTCATTTCAACAGCTGCCTTGAAATCTTGGTAGGCACTAAAGCAATACGGTGAATGCTCGTAACGAACTGGAATACCAATTACAATTGTCGGTGCCCCATTTTCATAATAAATTGCGGCACCATCTTGGCCGCCACCAGTTCTAACTGACCGCGTATAAGGAATGTGATTCTTATCAGCTACATCACAAGCATATTGCTGGAACTTAGGATTAGGCAAGAATGACGTATCCATGTCACGCATCATTGGTCCGTGCTTTAAGGCAGTTTGTGAAAGCCAATCAGGAGTAAAGGTATCATCAGCTGGACAAGATTCCAGCACGATACCCAAGTCGGGCTTAACAGTGCGAGCTGTAACATAAGCTCCGCGCAAGCCAACTTCTTCTTGACTTGACAGTGCAGCGACAACGTTAAATGGCGTTTCTTCGCCATCTAATGTTTCCAAAACATCAGCCATGGCTGCAGCACCAAAACGGTCATCAAAGTCCTTGCCAAAAAACAAACCCGACTTTTCGTTATATTCACACTTAACATCAACAAAAATTGGACAACCAGTGTCAATCTTATAGTCGTTCAATGTTTCTTCACGTGAACTCGAACCAACATCAATCGACATATCAGCTACATCGGGCACATTATTGCGTTCAGCTTCCGTCATAAAGTGTGGTGGCTTAGTGGCTACAACGCCGGGGATATATTCACCATCACGATTTTTAATTCGAACCCGCAGTGCTGGAATATTATACTTAACCCAGCCGCCTAATGGAACAAACTTAATCATGCCGTTAGGTCTAACTGCCTGAGTGATAAACCCGACTGAGTCTGAGTGGGCATCAAGCTGAATAACGGGCCGCCCCGCCTTATTTTCCTTCTTAGAAGCATAAGCATTTAACATGCCGTCAACCTTAACGTTGGCAAAATCTTTGACTGTTTCGGTAAACAACTTAACAAACTCTCCTTCAAATCCTGAAGTTGAATTTGCATCCGAAAAAGCTTTTAACATTTTTATTTCTTGTTCTTTTTCCATTCTGCTTAACCTTTCATGCAAAAAATATTTACTTATATTGTAGCAAAAATAGTCACGTAAAATTAAAATATTTAAGTTATTTTTCAGATAAAAAGCGATTTTTTAATTTAAGTAAAATATTAGCAATTAAATCCGCGCAAACCCCCGTAAAAAGTGTAAATCTAGCTACTTTTTATGCAAAAGAATGATATAATCGAATCTATTAGGAATCTTGAATTAGTTGAAGTGAAGGGTAGATAAATGCCAAAAAACGACAATATTAATAGAATTATTGACCATAAATTATTTACTGAAGACGATATTCACCAAATGTGTGTCCGCCTAGGCAAACAATTGACTGAAGATTATGCCGGCAAGAAGCCGCTGATTGTTGGGGCACTTAAAGGTGCGATTTTCTTTTTAACTGATTTGGTCCGTGAAATGGACGTTGAAGAAGAAATCGACTTTATGGACGTTTCCAGTTATGGCGATGGTTTTGTTTCTTCAGGTAAGGTTGATTTAATTACCGACCTGACTACTGATGTTAAGGATCGTGATGTCTTAATCGTTGAAGATATTGTCGACACTGGGCTTACCTTAAAATATATGAAAGACATGCTTAAAGAGCGCGGCGCTAAGAGTGTTAAGTGCTGCGTGCTTCTTAACAAGGAAGCTAACCGCGCTACTGATGTCGAAATTGAATATTACGGCTCAAAGGTTGGCAATGAATTTGTCGTTGGTTATGGTCTAGACTTCATGAATGCCTTTCGCAATATCAAATATATCGGCGTTTTAAAGCCCGAAGTAATCAAGCTAGCTGATAACAAATAATTTTATAATAAAAAAAGCGTTACTTAATCAAAGTAACGCTTTTTTGTTAGCCTAATTTTATTCTTCTTTATTCATTGCAGGCTCTTTAGCTAACCGTTTGACGATAAACCAACGCATAAAGCCCTGTTCAATATTATCTAGTGTGAACGAAAATCCTTCAAACTCAACAGATTCATCCTTTTTTAAGTCTGGATAATGTTCCATCATATAACCACCAATAGTGATGATATCACTATTTTGAAAACTCTTTAAATCAGTTCTGAAATAGCGTTCAAAATCATACAAGGTCGTTTTCCCAGAAACATGAATATTGCCTTCCGCATCCTTAATGATGTAATCATCGGAAACGTCATCAATCTCATCCTTAACTGTACCGAATAATTCTTCATAGATATCTTTATCGGTCACAACGCCGCTGGTACCGCCATATTCATCGACAACCAAGACAATCGGCGTGTGTTTCTTAATCATTAAATGCAAGACATCCTGAATTGGCATCGACTCCGGCACCGTAATCATTGTCCGAATAATCCGCGTCACTGGCACGTGGGCATCAATGCGGCTCTGTTGAACCACATCAAAGGCATAAATATAACCAACAATATCGTCCTTATTATTATCACGAACTACCGGCAGCCTGCTTGCGCCTTCTTCAAGATACATTTCTAACGCCTGAGCAATTGTATCACTCGAATCAATCACAATTAACCGTGTCCGATCCGTCATAATGTCCTTAGCGACCTTATCGTTTAGTTCAAAGGCACGTTTCATGTAGGTTAAATCATTTTTATCAAGAGAGCCGCCGTGCACGGCTTTACGCGATAACTTGATAATTTCGGATTGTGAATAAACCTGATTTTCTTCATCAGCGGGTTTAAAACCCAAAACCTTTAACAAGCCATTCGAGCTAGTATTAAGCAGCCACACGAACGGATAAACCAAGGTATGAAATGCCTGCAGTGGCGTCGCTAATTTCAGCAGCATTTTAACCGGCATATCAATGGCAATATTTTTAGGGACGATTTCCGTAATGACAACCTCTAAATATGTCAGTAGAATAACGCCTAGCAGTGCGCTTACCGACCTGACAAGCGAAGGGTTTAGATGCGCTAGATTTAATAAATCTGCAAACAAAGTTGCGAATGTATCAGCAGAAAACCAACCTAAAACAACCCCCACAAGCGTTGTCCCCACCTGCGTGGTTGATAAGTATTCATTTAAATTGTGAACCATGTGCAACGCGCGCTTTACCTTGCGGCGATTGCCGGTATTATTTGTCAGCATATCTTCCAGCTGACTTGATCGAGTTTGGACTAATGCAAACTCTGCGGCAACAAAGAACGCCGCAAAGACAAAAATCACCAAAGTCGCTATTAAGTAAGTAATTATTTGGGCTATACTCAAAATTTGTCACCTTTTTGTCAAAAAATTCTATCCTTTATTTTAGCATCAATAGCGCACTTTTAATCATCAAAATTAATCTTACTTGACAAACTTATAAATCTTTTCGAATGGCAATCTTGCTGGGTAATACTTCGGATCATTAACTTCCGCCGCATTATCTTTATAACCTAGACCAATAGCCATGCCCACAAGTTCATTTTCCGGAATTTGTGCATATTTACGCACCAGTTCTGGATAAGCAACCATTGAGTGCGCCGGCATCACTGCCAGTCCCTCATCAAGTGCCAAAAGCATGATACTTTGAGCAAAAATACCTAAGTCAAACACCGACCATGCAGGCGAAGTCCGCGGAATTGTCATGAATGCTACATCCTGAGCGTTAAACATCGTGTCATTAGATTGGGTAAACAATTCTATCTTATTATTGTAAAAGTACGGCTGCGATGCACCTACCGTTGCCAAACTTTGACTTGGATAAGCATCCCAGTTGAGCGACAAAATCGTAGCAAAATCTTCATGCGGGTCAACGCCTTCCTTAATCTTTTGCATGACTTCTTCTTTCAAGTTGCTCAAGGCATCACCGGTTACCATATATATCCGCCAAGGTTGTGAATTAAGTAATGACGGTGACAGCTGGGCCTTTTTAATAATTTTCGCAAGCAGCTTCTCGTTAACCTTCCGATTGGAAAACTTACGCGTCACGCGTTCATGATTATATACGTCCTTAAATTCCATTTAAAATTCAAATCCTAACATTTTAGTTTATTAAACATTATTTTCTCTAGTGAAACAACATAACTCTATTATACCACCGCTAAAATTTGGCTTAATCCAATATTCAACTAAAACAATTTAACAATCTTATTGCTTAACTTATGAGCAATATATACAATGACAATATTAACAAATGATACATGATTATGCCAAAAAATAACAGTCACAAAATAATTTTTTTGGTAATTGAATAATTACAATACCTGCTTAAAATCTAATTGTAGTCGTCGAACTAGCTATTAACAATATCTTGCCATATGCAAAAAGAAGTTTGATTAGTATAACTAATCAAACTTCTTTTTAAACTTTATATTGGCGTCGAAGCTCACGCTCCTGATCGCGTTTTTTAATTGTTTCGCGCTTATCATATTGCTTCTTACCCTGACCAACACCAATTAGAATCTTAGCAAAGCCGTGTTTCAAATACACTTTAAGTGGAACAATTGTTACCCCACGCTCAGCTTGCTCTTTAGCTAGTCGCGTTAATTCTTTTTTATGTAAAAGCAACCGGCGGCTGCGCAAGGGTTCATGATTATAACGATTGCCTTGCTTATACTCGCTAATATGCACATTTTCTAAAAAAGCAGAACCATTAATTACCTGCACGTAGCCGTCACGCAAACTAATCCGCCGCGCACGCACCGACTTAATTTCTGTTCCCGTCAGTGCAATCCCGGCTTCGTATGTTTCCTTGATGAAATAATCATGATGCGCTTTTTTGTTTTGCGCGATTAAATTTTCATTTTTTTCTTTCATCGGCTTGTGGTCCTAATGCTTGTACTTACTAAAATGCGGATGGTTGCCATTCTTACGGAAACCATTCCGGCTGCTGCCGTTATGACCGCCGCGATGGCCGTGGTCGTTATGGAAGCCGCGGCTGCCGCGACGCCGATTATTGTTACCTCGATCATGATGTGGATGCTTTGGCGCATTTGGATCATAAACTTCAAAGTCTAATTGATGCTGCTCAATGTTGGCATTAATTAAGGTGACCTTGATCGGCATCCCAACACGATATTGCTTATGCGTGCCACGCCCAGTTAAGGTTAAGCTCTTCTCGTTAAAGCTATAAAAATCATCATTCAAATTCGAAATATGAATCAAGCCTTCAACCGTATTTGGCAATTGGATAAACATCCCAAAACTTGTTACCGAAGAAACCACCGCATCAAAATGTTGGCCAACTTGATCGGCCATGAACTCGGTCATCTTCAAATCATTAACTTCTCGCTCGGTATCAATCGAAACTCGTTCTTGAGTTGAAGTTTGATCGGCAACATCCGGCAAGTAGCTAGCAAAATGCTGCTGAACTTCCTTACCAGTTCCTTGGTCGCTGTATGCATGGATCATACGGTGAACCATCAAATCAGAATACCGTCTGATTGGCGAAGTAAAGTGGGTATAGAATTTCGCAGCCAAGCCAAAGTGGCCTAATGCTTCTTCTGAATAATGTGCTTGCTTTAAGCTGCGCAACATCATCATTTGAACGACTGCTTCCTCAGGTGTTCCCATTGTCTTAGCAACTACCTTTTGCAAGTCAATTGGCTTGATGTGGTTCGGGTCAGCCTTAATATCCAACCCAAAGGCACTACAAAATTCAAAGAAGTTCTTAATCCGTTCACCATCAGGAGTTTCATGAACCCGGTACAAAAATGGCACGTGCTTTTTGAAGAAGTCTTCAGCTACAGTTTCATTGGCCACCAGCATGAATGATTCGATCATCTTTTCAGCAGTACCCCGATTATGCAAAACGATGTCTGTTGGCTTGCCTTGCTCATCAACAATAATCTTAGCTTCTGGCTCTTCAAAGTCAATCGCACCGCGTTGGTGACGCTTTTGATATAACGCATTGTGCAATTCTGCCATGTCTTGCAGCATCGGCCACAATTTAACATATTTTTCTTCTAACTCGTCAGTGTTATCAGGATCAAGTGCTTGGTTAACCTTGTTATAAGTTAAGCGACCATGTGACCGCATCACGGATGAATGGATCCGGTAATTTACCCGCTCACCTTCTGGGGTAAATTCCATTTCACAGGATAAAACCAGCCGGTCTTGGTCTTCATTAAGTGAACAAATCCCATTTGATAACCGGAATGGGAGCATCGGGATTACGCGGTCAACCAAATAAGTACTGTTGCCACGCGCAAAAGCTTCCTCGTCCAGCGGCGTTTTTTCCTTAATATAATGAGATACATCGGCAATATGAACACCCAAATGATAATTGCCGTTAGGTAATTTCCATAAAACTACCGCATCGTCGAAGTCCTTAGAATCATCACCGTCAATTGTGACAGCTGGCTGATCGGTAATATCTTCGCGGTTATCCCATTCCTCTGGCTCAATATGGTCAGGAATAGCATTAGCCTGATCCATTGCATCTTGAGGCCATTCAGTGCGAACATCATGTGCAGAAACAATGGACATAATATCAACGCCGGGATCGTTCTTGTTACCAATAATCTCAATTACCACACCAGCCATTGAGTCCGGATTGTCTTCACTCGGATAGTTAGCAATTGAGACCTTAACCATGTCGCCCATTTGCGGGTGCAGGCCATTTTCACCAACATAAACGCGATACTTATGCAGCTTCTTATTGGTACTCAAAACATACCCTAAAAAGTGACTAACCTTAACTTGCGCATCAGTTATTGGGTGAAATTCACCAACTAATGTATCCAGACTGCGCTCAATAATTTCCTGAACTTGACCTTCTGGTCCCTTGCCATTCCAAGGATTACCACCAGCCGTAATCTTAACGCGGACCTTGTCGCCGTCAACAGCGTACGCGGTATAATCGCTGGCAATAAAAATATCATCGGCTTCTTCATCTTCTAGTTTGACAAAGCCAAAGCCCTTATCATTAGCCCGAAATGACCCTTCAACAATGGTATTTTCTTCGGCTAATTGATAATGACCATTACCGTCAGTAATAATTTTCTTTTCTTGTTCCAAAAAGGAGAGTGCCTTGACAATATCAGAAAAACTGCCGAGGCGATCACGCCGCAGCATTCTGTCAATTTGCTCTACTTGGTATTGTTTTTTGGGATTATGGCGAAAGATTTCTAAAACATTAGCTAAAATTTTTTCGTTTTGTGCCATGCACTAATCTCCATTCCTTATTAAAAAATATAAAAAAAGTCCTCCCCAACACACTTGATCGGGAGGAACTAAAACTTACTTTGAAGACAAATAAGCTAACACAATAGCAAAAGCGAAAAAGAGAACCAACAAAACTGCTGTAACTTTTTCCATAAATGCTTCAAAACCACGTTTCTTCGTTTGGCCACTAAAAACTGCGCCGCCTGATAGGGCATTCAATGCATCCTGCTGCTTTTGCGGCTGCATCATTGTTGCAATAACAATTAAAATTGAAACAATAATTAGTAGCGTCATAAATAAATTGTACAATGCGCTGCCTCCAATATACAGATCGATTACTTACAAAGTTTATCATAAAAGACGGCTTTTTTCGAGTATTTATTTTTCAAGTTCCGGCGCATCCGTCTTAAATTGTTTCTGCGTCGTCTTCTTATGATTTTGGTACCACAAAGAAGTTTTGTTAGGACTAAATAGCTTCTTTAGTGCCTTGTCCTTATTATAGTCATAATCATTAGCTTTGACCTTTTTAAACCACTTAGGCTTATAAAAGCGCAGCAAATTACCATCAATCACTCGATCAGACAAGGATAACTGCGTGGTTACCCGATTAGAAATTGCCATCAAATGCAACTTCAACTTCTTATCAGGGTCCACAATTTCCATGCCCGTCTTAGTATCATAATAGGTCCCGCCAACTTTAGCGTATTGCGGCGTAATGAAGTCGCCGTTACGCTGCGCCACAATCTGTGGTGCCTGCTTGCTAAGCAAGTCATGGCCAAATTGAATCGTGCCTCTGTCATTAATTCCTAATAGGTTAAGCAGAGTTGGCAAAACATCAATTTCACCGCCATAAGTCTTATCAATGCCACCTTTAAGTCCCGTCATATGAAACATCAACGGCACCCGTTGAAACTTCAAATTGTCAAAGTCGGTGAATTCATCCTGCTTTAACAATTGGGCACTAGCCTTATGGTGGTTGCCGGAAATACCGTAATGGTCACCGTACATCACAATCAGGGTCTTTTTATCAAGCCCTGTTTTCTTCAGCCAATGCATTAACTGACCAATTGCTTGATCCAAATAATGCGCGGTCTGAACATAACCATCAACGGTTTCATCCCCCGTATCCGTTTTATCAATCGACTGGTTTTTCTTGTCAATCTCATACGGATAGTGGTTCGTTACCGTAATCATCTTTAAGTAGAACGGCTGCGGCAGACGCTCAATGTACTTAATCGACTGGTTAAAAAAGATCTTATCCTTTAACCCATAACCGATATAATACTTTGGTTTATTTTGATAATATGACAACGGCATAAAATACTGGTAACCGAACTGCTTGTAGGCGTTATTCCGATTCCAAAACGAACCTGCGCCGCCATGCATCACGGCTGTCGTATAACCACCTTGCTGGTTTAAAATTGCCGGCGCACTTTCAAAGGTGTTTGACGTGCCGTAACTTGACATTGCCGACCCTGACTGCAGGCCATAGAGTGAATTTTCCAACATCATTTCCGCATCTGATGTCTTCCCCTGACCAACTTGGTTATAAAAATTAGCAAAGCTCAAGGTATCTTTGGCATGATACAACTTGTTCAGGTTAGGCGTAACTGCCTTGCCCTTCCACTTGTAGCCAATTAAAAACTGTTGAAAACTCTCAAGGTGGATTACTAGAACATTTTTGCCCTTAGCAACGCCGGTATACTGCGAATTAGGCTTCACATAGTTGGCCTTCAAATATTTTTGGACGGAGCCAAGATCGGAAACATTGGCCTTGGCCATCTGTGCGCTTGTTTGGGCAGTTTTAAAACCGTCATAAACAGCATACTCGTTCATTCCCAGATACTTAACAATGTAGTTATTGTCAAACGTCCTTGTTAATAATCCCGACCGGTCTTTTTGCGCCATTTTTAGGTTTAGACCAATCATCATAATTGCCAAAACCTCAACTAACACGTTGAACCTAAGTTTAAGCGGCCGCAAATCATACTTAATGACTTTACCGCATAACAACCCAATAATCACTGCAACATCGAGTAAGGCTAAAAAGTCGGTTGCATGGGTTATCCCCACGATACTCTTCCCTAAGTTATCCGCGGTCGAGCCTGAAGTCTTAATAATTGATAAGGACAAAAAGTTGGAAAACTCACGGTAGTACAAGATGTTGGCAAACAGCCACAGACTTAATACCAGGTCAATCACAATAATAATCCAATACGACTTGCGTCCCTTAAAAAACAGGCCGATCCCTAATAATAATAGTCCCGCTGGCAGCGGATTAAGCAGGAGCAAAAAGTTCTGCATTGAGCCAACTGCACCCAAGTTGAATTTCGTTAAGTAAATTGCATATGTTTTCAGCCAAAAGGCAACTAAAACAGTAATGAAAAAGCCTAGCTTGGTTTCTGTCAGCCATTGCAAAAAAGACTTGATCCGTGTCATTCTATTCTCCTCTCACCATGCTAATATACTACGCTAAAGCTTGATTAAACAAAGTGATTTTAGCAAAAATTAATTATTTGGGGGACTTGGAATCTTCCGTGGTTTAAAAATCCAGCCAAAGATTCCCAATATCATTCCAAAGAAGTAGGTCACAAACCGCCACAAGAACATCCCCAAAATCAAGGTACCATTTGACGAGATAAAAGTTGAAAACAGTGTTTGAAAACTGTATTCAGCCCCACCAGACGCACCGGGAATTGGAATAATTGCCATAAACATGATAATCATAATATTCATTTGCGTGACGCTGACCCAATCGGCCGGAACATTGAGTGCCACCAGCACCATGTAGGGAATTGAATAAAAGCATGCTAGCTGCAAAACGGTAAATAGCGCGCTCAACAGCAGCTTCTTTTTTTCTTTTTTTAATTCTTGGCTTTCACGATAAAAGGTATCAATCTTCGCCATCGTGTTTTGCCGCCAAACAGCCACTCTTTCAGGATTAACCACTTTAGCCAGCAAGTTCATCATCCAGTTAGCCGCATTTTTGGTCCACTGATAAGCAAATAAAGCCGCCAAGAGAAGCACAATGGAACTGACGTGAATTAAAAAGCCAATAGCGATAAAAAATGCTAACCCGCCAAATTTAGCAGCTACCATGTGAAAGCCGCTAATGATCGTAACAACATAGGCAATAAAAACCACGATTTGGTAAATGATAAACTTCATCAATAGCAATGAAGTTGCCCGACCGCCTTCGATTCCCATCTGCACCATTGCCGCTAACTGCGACGGTTGACCACCAGTAGACATTGGGGTAATCGCATTAAACAGTGCTTGAATTATTGGTATCCGCAAAAATGACCAGCTGGAGCGTTTCGGCTCGTTTTTACGTTTTGCTAAAACCGCCAAAATACTAGCTTCAAAAACGTACGACAGAAGCATTAAGCCAAATACTGCAATAAGTCCCCAAAAATTAATATTCTGGGCCGCTGCACGCAACTGAGCAACAGGTGTCTCCTTTAAATCAACAAATAAAACACCACCGCTGATAAGTAAAACAATTAGGATGCCCCATAAGTGTTTTTTATTCATTAGCGAATCTGCCCCAACTTTTTACCCAAGTCGTATTGTTCATGATAAAATTCATTCCAAATTTCGGCTAAATGATCTTCAGAGTATTTTTGGCTGGCCAAATCTGATAGCTTACTGTACTTATTAAGTAGAGCCTGGTCGCCAGCTGCGCGCTGCAATTGAGCATTCATCTCAGCAAAATCATGACCGCTCATGTAATAGCCGTCAATAATTGCTTGATAGAGGTCCAAATCACGCAACAGAACCGGCGTACCACAACTAAAGGCTTCCAGTACTGACATTGGGAATAACTCGTCATAGGACGGTAAAACAAACAAATCAGCGATATTCAAATAATCAACCAATTTTGCCCGGTCAATAATTCCGGTAAATTTAAGGTTTTGCGGCGGATCATCAACTAGCGCCTTGAAGTGCTCGTAGCCATCGGTAATCTTACCAAAGGAAAAGCCACCGGCCCAAATAAACTGAATATCAGGATTTGCCAGTGCCATTTTGGCAAAATCATCAACGCCTTTACGTTCCTGAACTTGTCCGTCACCAAAAACCACAAACTTATCTCGCGGAATACCTAATTCATGACGAAAAGCGTCCTTTTGTTCTTGACTCTCGGGATAAAACTCGTCCTTAGAAACAAAATTAGGAATGTACTTAACCCGCTCGCGTTTAATGCCATACTTAACTAATTTATCGATAAAAATCGGATTAACAACGACAATCTGATCCATGCGCTTATAAAAGTCAATGACATAGCGATAAAAGACGCTTTTGGCAACCCCTGGCAACTTAATTGAACCTTCCAGCGTTTCTGGCAAAAAATGGACATAACCAATTTTACGGCCGCGGCTGTGTGAAAAGCTGTTAGCAAAATAAGTCGGATTAATCGTATGGTAATGCGTTAAGTCGCTTGCACCATACTTATTATTTGTCACATAAAATTCGTCAACTAATCGCGTTCTTAACAGGCTTAATAATTCGTTATAGGCCGAGCCAACGCCCTGCCCCTCAACTGATGCAGCCTGTGAGAACATATTTATTCTAATCATTTGAATCCTCTTTGCGCTTTTCTTGATAATTAGCAATCACATCTTGATAAAACTCACAAACACAATTACCAAAATGTTCTGCCGAAATCTGCTTAAGTTTGTTATCCAATTTAGCCTGTGGAATTTGAAAATTGCCCTTTTGCAAATAAGTCAAAATCTCCTTGAGCATCTCGCTTTGACTGGTAAAAACCTGTCCCAAATCAGGATCATCAAAGACATGTTCCGTATAATCAGTATCATAGACAACAGACTTCGTGCCTGCTGCTAAAGCTTCAATGTATGTTAGGCCTTGAGTTTCCGTATCACTGGCTGAAACAAACAGGTTCGCCATCTGATAATATGAACCAACATCTTCATGCGGCACATTTCCGGCGAAAATCACGTAATCTTCAAGTGTCAGCCGCTCAACCTGCTGCTTTAATACGGCAACGTCGGGACCATCACCGGCAATCACCAGCCGAATCTTAGGAAATTCATCAACGATTTCTGGCATAACATTTAAAATGCGGTCAATCTTTTTCTCGCCAGCAATTCGGCTTAACGTTAATAACACTGGACTATCGGCAGCGATGCCTAATTCCTGCCGAATATCACGAGTCGGCTTCTGGTTCATCTCATTAACGGCTACACCGGTCGGAATAACTCTCATTGGTATAGTTACACCATAGCGATGCAATAACGCCTCTACGCGCTCACTAGGCGCGATTACGCCGTCCATATTTTTGAGAAAGACATTGGTAAATTGCTTAACGTGATATGGCCTAAGTAAATGACCGTTCAAAACGTAATGCAAATAGTCCTCATACATCGTATGATAAGTGTGGATTGCCGGGATTTTAAGTTGATGTGCAACATATTTGCCAATCATTCCCAGTGCAAACTCTGTTTGCGTGTGGACAACATCCAATTTAACTTCCCGTGCTACCTTAGTAGCTTCAAAAAAGCCACGGAAAGCAATTCGCCGATCAGTAAACGAAATAAAGGGAATACTGCTAAACCGAAAAACGTTAGCTTCAACTGTTCCCTTTTTGACATGTGGGTCAGTTGTCGTAAAAATAAATACATTGTGTCCCTGAGCCTCAAGTGCATCTTTGAGTGTCTTGATTGATGTCGCAACACCACTAATCTGTGGGAAATATGTATCGGTAAAAATACCAATATTCATTTGCCTACCTCCATATACTGGTATTATAAAGATTCCGCATTACTTGTGCAATTTTTATAAGCAAAATTATTAATTGTAAAACAAAAGCAGCTCCCAGATGGGAGCTGCTTCTAATTTATAGCGGTGATCGGGGTCGAACCGATATGTCCGAAAAGGACACCAGATTTTGAGTCTGACGCGTCTGCCAATTCCGCCACACCGCCATGATATTCAATTATTAATCAATAGTTCTAGCAATGAACCATAAGGCGGGGATCGGATTTGAACCGACGATTAAGGTTTTGCAGACCTCTGCCTTACCACTTGGCTACACCGCCATCAGCTATTTTAAATAATAGATTGGGATAGCTGGATTCGAACCAGCGCATAATAGAGTCAAAGTCTAGTGCCTTACCGCTTGGCTATATCCCAATACTAGGGCGGAATATGGGATTCGAACCCATGTATGCCGGATCCACAAACCGGTGTGTTAACCCCTTCACCAATTCCGCCATGAAGGTAAACAGGGATAGTAGGAATTGAACCCACACTAGCGGTTTTGGAGACCGATGTACTACCTTTATACGATATCCCTATTATGGAGGAAGGTGGATTCGAACCGCCGAACTCAGAGAGAGCGGTTTTACAGACCGCCGCGTTTAGCCACTTCGCTATTCCTCCAGGCTGATGGCGCGGGACGGAATCGAACCGCCGACACAAGGAGCTTCAATCCTTTGCTCTACCAACTGAGCTACCGAGCCATCTTACGGTCCATATCAGATTTGAACTGATGATCTTCTCCGTGACAGGGAGACGAGATAAACCACTGCTCCAATGGACCATATTGCGGGAGATGGATTTGAACCACCGACCTTCGGGTTATGAGCCCGACGAGCTACCTAACTGCTCCATCCCGCGATGTTTTGAAAGGAGGATGTGGGATTTGAACCCACGCACGAGAAACCCGTCTAACGGTTTTCAAAACCGTCCCCTTAAGCCACTTGGGTAATCCTCCATAATGTAAAAAATAAAATACCAATATTGTTGGTAATGACCCGTACGGGATTTGAACCCATGTTACCGCCGTGAAAGGGCGATGTCTTAACCACTTGACCAACGGGTCATATTTGTTTTCTTCTTAATATATAAGACGCTTAATTATAATACCTAATATTGATTAAAAAGTCAACTGTTTTATTTTTGTAATTCAGAGCTATCAAGCGATACCTCAATCACAACGTTATTAATAATACAGGATTAGTCGTCATCTTGCAAGACTTTTATGCAAAAATATTTTGTTTTTTATTTAGAAAGCGCATTAAGCCTAATTTATCAATGCTTTTATATATCATTTTTAGCTAAGTTCCTAGAGCTAATAGCAATTTGGCTGCTAATTATTAGTGTCAACAAGATTATTTTACCTATAGAATTAATTTTTTTGCTGACTAATTTTAGTAACAAATTATTTTAGTTAAAAAGAAATTTCTAATCATTATCTATAATTGCTACTTAACAGTTTGTTTGCTTGCTTTGCTTCATAACAAATAAATTATGTATAACTTAATTTTAATGCCTTTTTAGCCATTTTATCTCAAAGCTCATGAATAAGCTTAATATTGCTGTTATTCTCCCCTATAAGCTATTAATAAGAAACAGAATAAGCAATTTAAAGTAAAGAAAACAAAAAAAGCGAATCTTGAATTAACAAGATTCGCTTATACTACGGAGACTGAGGGATTCGAACTCTCGCACCGGAATAACCCGATCTACACCCTTAGCAGGGGCGCCTCTTCAGCCACTTGAGTAAGTCTCCAATGGGCCTAAATGGACTTGAACCATCGACCTCACGCTTATCAGGCGTGCGCTCTAACCAGCTGAGCTATAGGCCCATTAAAGCGGGTAACGAGAATCGGACTCGCGACTAAAGCTTGGAAGGCTTTCGTTTTACCACTAAACCATACCCGCAACAAATTAATATAATATAATGGCGCGGGACGGAATCGAACCGCCGACACAAGGAGCTTCAATCCTTTGCTCTACCAACTGAGCTACCGAGCCATCTTACGGTCCATATCAGATTTGAACTGATGATCTTCTCCGTGACAGGGAGACGAGATAAACCACTGCTCCAATGGACCATATTGCGGGAGATGGATTTGAACCACCGACCTTCGGGTTATGAGCCCGACGAGCTACCTAACTGCTCCATCCCGCGATGTTTAAAAAATAAAAGTACAAAATCCAGTTTATGGACCTTGTAGGACTCGAACCTACGACAGGACGGTTATGAGCCGTCTGCTCTAACCAACTGAGCTAAAGGTCCAAGCTCTAGTATAGCGGCGGGGGGGATCGAACCCTCGACCTCCCGGGTATGAACCGGACGCTCTAGCCAGCTGAGCTACACCGCCAAAAAATATTAAAGTAATCAATATAAGATTACAATCGGGAAGACAGGATTCGAACCTGCGACCCCCTGGTCCCAAACCAGGTGCTCTACCAAACTGAGCCACTTCCCGAGATAATGCGCCCTGAAGGATTTGAACCTTCAACCTTCTGATTCGTAGTCAGACACTCTATCCAGTTGCGCTAAGGGCGCGTCATTATATGCCGAGGACCGGAGTCGAACCGGTACGATTGAAACCAATCGCGGGATTTTAAGTCCCGTGCGTCTGCCAATTCCGCCACCCCGGCAAGTAATGAAGCGGAAGACGGGATTCGAACCCGCGACCCCCACCATGGCAAGGTGATGTTCTACCACTGAACTACTTCCGCGTAATATATAAATGCCGATTATACGATTTGAACGTACGACCCCCTGTTTACAAGACAGATGCTCTACCAACTGAGCTAAATCGGCAAGATGTAAATATGGTATATAATATTGGCAAATACGGGTGGTGGGACTTGAACCCACACGTCCTGAAACACTAGAACCTAAATCTAGCGCGTCTGCCAATTCCGCCACACCCGCAAAATGGGGCCATGAGTCGTGACGGGCTTGAACCGTCGACCCTCTGATTAAAAGTCAGATGCTCTACCGACTGAGCTAACGACTCGGTATGGAGGATACAGGGCTCGAACCTGTGACCTCCTGCTTGTAAGGCAGATGCTCTCCCAGCTGAGCTAATCCTCCAAAGCACGGCAGCGTCCTACCCTCGCAGGCAGTCTCCCACCAACTACTCTCGGCGTGAAGAAGCTTAACTACTGTGT
>NZ_JAQTIB010000003.1:0-222418 GCF_029433435.1 Lactobacillus sp. ESL0703 | reverse complement strand
ACACAGTAGTTAAGCTTCTTCACGCCGAGAGTAGTTGGTGGGAGACTGCCTGCGAGGGTAGGACGCTGCCGTGCTTTTTTTAATATTCCGGCTTAGCTCAGTTGGTAGAGCGCTTGACTGTTAATCAAGATGTCGTCAGTTCGAGTCTGACAGCCGGAGCAAGGTAAAAGGAAGAGGACCTCTGGTCCTCTTTTTTGTGTATTCTCTTTATCTAATAATTGGTTGAATCTGTAATTCTTGAAACTTGGTAATTAAGTTACTTAAACTGTGACTTAGTTTTTTTCCATGTTTGACTGCGATGAAATATTTTATTTCAATCAATTGTGGATCTAACGGCAAAAGGTTGATAGGTGTCTGTGCCATTCTTTTAATGATGCTGGCAGCAGAAATTGTTAGACCTACGCCCTTAATAGCTAAATTAGTAGCCGTAATGATACTGTTACTCTCTAAAATAATGTTGGGCTTAATATGGAACTTTTGGAAAGCACCATCTACTTGGTGTCTGATTGCTGAATTAGCAGAGCTGACGACAAAGGGTTCTTTCAATAGCTCTTTAATGTCATATTCTTCTGGGTCCAAAATGAATTTACCCTTTTTAAAGTAAGGTGAAGCAGGGGGAATAATCACAAAGTATTTTTCACTGCCGTTAACATAGAAATCCAGCCCATGATTGAGTGATTCAGGTGTTTGGCCGATGTAGCAGTCAATCTGTTCGTGTAATAATTGAGCCTCGTTTTTTCGCGGGAATGATTCAAATAATTGAACCTTAATATTAGTATTATCAGTTAAGAAATTGGGCAACAACTCTGGCAGTAAAAAGGTTCCGAGACTTTCTAAAATACCAATTCGAATAATTTCTTTATCCGGGTGGACATAGGGCGTTAACTTTTGAGTTAAGTTTTGCTTGTTACTGATGGCTGTTTCTAAGTATTTGTAATAAATTAGGCCAGCTTCAGTTAAGGTAAAGGGAAGATTATTGCGATTGATGATTGTGGCGCCCAATTGTTTCTCAATTCGCTTAATTAGTTGGGTTAAATAGGGCTGGGAAATATACAATTCATGTGCAGCCCGGGTAAAATTACTTTCCTTGAGTAAAGCGTCAAGATAGTGTAATAAAATTTCTGGATTCTTCATAAATTTTCTCCAATAACAAAATTGTTATGACTTACTTGTCATAAAAGTATTTTACGATTTAACTGAAGATTAGTAAACTTTAGTTATTGAATGTTGCAGAAAGGAAGTACAAATAATGAAACCAGGTACATATAATGTAAAAGCAAAGGGTCACGGCGCTAGCTTTATGCCAATGAAGGTGACACTTTCTGAAGATAAAATAACTGATATTACAATTGATTCCAGTGGTGAAACTAAGGGAGTTGCCGATAAAGTTTTTGAGCGGCTACCAAAGCAAATCATTGCCAACCAAACTTTAAATGTTGATGCTGTAAGTGGTGCAACGATCTCAAGTAACGGTGTGGTTACGGGAGTTGCTGAAGCGATAACTCAAGCCGGCGGTGATGCTCAAGAATGGGAGAACCGTGCTAAGCCAAGCGTTAATGATGGTGAAGACAAAGAATACACAACTGATGTTGTCGTAATTGGTGCTGGTGGTGCCGGCCTTGCTGCAGCTGCAAGAACAATTCAAAATGGCAAAAAAGTTATCGTTTTGGAAAAATATCCACAAATCGGCGGTAACACAACTCGTGCCGGTGGTCCATTAAACGCGGCAGAACCTGACTGGCAAAAGCAATTTAAGGCACTTCCAGGTGAAAAAGAAAGCTTGATTAAGTTAGCAGAAACACCAATTGACGAGATTGATCCCGAATATCAGGAAGACTTTAAGAAATTACAAAAGCAGATTAATGCTTATGTTGAATCTGATGGCGATTACTTGTTTGATTCAGTGTTATTACATGAAATTCAAACTTATTTAGGTGGTAAGCGGAAAGATTTAAATGGTAATGAAATCCACGGTAACTATGCCTTAGTAACTGAATTAGTTAACAATGTTTTGGATTCCGTTAAGTGGCTGACAGATTTAGGGGTCAAATTTGATCGCAGCGACGTTACTATGCCAGTTGGTGCTTTATGGCGCAGAGGTCATAAGCCAGTTGAGCCAATGGGCTACGCCTTTATCCACGTTCTAGGTGATTGGGCTAAGGAACATGGAGCAACGATTTTAACTGAGACCAGAGCCAAGCATTTAATTATTAATGATGGCCAAATTACGGGTGTAGTTGCGGAAGCTGGCAATGGCAGTAAAGTAACCATTCACGCGCAAAAAGTAATTTTAACTTCCGGTGGTTTTGGTGCGAATACGCCAATGGTTCAAAAGTACAACACTTATTGGAAGCATATTGATGACGATATTGCCACAACCAATTCGCCAGCAATTACTGGTGACGGGATTGCACTTGGTCAAGAAGCTGGTGCTAAGTTGGTCGGTATGGGCTTTATTCAATTAATGCCTGTTTCTGATCCAAAAACTGGTGAATTGTTTACTGGTTTGCAGACACCGCCAGAGAACTTTATTATGGTTAATCAAAAGGGTGAACGTTTTGTTAATGAATTCGCTGAACGTGACACCTTGGCTCAAGCAGCCATTGCCAATGGCGGTCTGTTCTACCTGATTGCTGATGACAAGATTAAGGCTACAGCCTATAACACAACGCAAGAATCAATTGATGCGCAGGTTGAAGCCGGTACTTTGCTCAAGGCTGATACACTTGAAGAATTAGCCGAAAAAGCGGGAATGGATCCAGATGTTTTAGTTGCAACAATTAAGAAATATAATTCTTACGTTGAAGCAGGTAAAGATCCTGAATTTGGTAAGAGCGCATTCCACTTGAAGTGTGAAGTTGCACCGTTTTATGCAACACCACGTAAACCAGCCATTCACCATACAATGGGTGGCGTTAAGATTAATCCTAAGGCACAAGTGCTTAATGAACAGGATCAAGTAATTGATGGCTTGTACGCTGCTGGTGAAGTAGCCGGCGGCTTGCATGCTGGTAACCGTTTAGGTGGTAACTCTTTGGCTGATATCTTTACTTTCGGTCGGATTGCTGCCGATACTGCTTGCAGTGAATTAAAAGACACCGATACTTCAACCGGTGCATCTGCACATTAATTAATAAATAAAAAAATAATAGCTAACCTTGATGGTTGGCTATTATTTTTTTGCTTATAAATAGTTGCGTTCTAACCCAACAAAAATAGTAACAATTAGTAAATCCGCACAACCGCCTAAGCTGTAGTTATGTTCTAGACAGTCTTGTGCTAGCTCAGTTAACTTTTGCTGGCCAGCTGGTGTAGCGTAGCCGCCCAAGGCTAAATACTCAGCAGCTTCTTGGTGCAGCCAATCAATTACCTGGGCTTTGCCAGCGCGTTTAATTAGGTTGCTGTCAACAGTGACAGTTGCAATTTTCATTAACGTATCCAATAAGCGAGTTTGGACGGTTCCTGTACTATTTTTTAGAAAAGGAAGTGCAATCTTCTCGACAATTGGATAACCCTGTTCTGCTTCGGCGCGAGCGCCGCCGTAGCCGTATTTGGCGTACTCTTTTTCGCCGGCAGTTTGCGGCAAGGAGTTGCGTACTAAATCGTGTTTGATTAAGCCGCGACACATTTTTTGAATAGTGGTAAACAGTTCTGTCTGTCTAGTTTGGCAGTAACTTTCGGCGCAAGTAAAAATCCCTAAAGCAAAGATTGCCCCCTTATGAGTGTTAACACCTTGAGTTGCCGTAAACATTGCTTTCTCAGCGGCCAGTCCTTTTTGCCGAAGCATGTAAAACATTTGCGTTAAGTCTGTTTCCTTAAAATTTCTACCAAGTTCGACCGCGTCAGTTAAGTATCGTGTCAGACTCAGACTGCTGTCAATGAAAGTATAGATGTTCATGTCAGGGTGGGGGCCGGGACTAGCGGGATCAACTAATCCAGGTTTGGGTTCTGTTGTAACTTCATATAAAAGCGCGCGCAGTGCGTTTTGTGTAATTGAATTTATCATAGATTAATATCTTGCTTATTAAATTGTGTTCTAAAATTCGTACATCTGTAGTAACATAGGCTGTTACGGTAATTATAATTTTTTATCAATTATCCGGTAATTTGAGAATAACATAATTTAAAAAGTGGCTCAAGTTGCCAAAAATTATTAAAAACATCAAAAACTTAACAAAATAAAGTTATTTGTTAAGAAATATTCGTGTCGTTTTAAAGGAGAAAGAAATGGTTTTAACATGGTGGTCGGCGCTGCTGGGATTGATCTTAGCGATTATTTTAATACTAAAAAAATTAAATCCCGTTTATTCGCTGATTTTGGGAGCAATCTTTGCTTGTCTGATAGGCGGGGCCAACTTAACACAAACGATTAATATTCTAGTTGCTGGTGGTCAAAGTGTGATCGGAACAATCCTGCGGGTTTTGGCTGCGGGGATGTTAGCTGGTGTAATGATGGAATCTGGCGCAGCCAATATAATTGCTAAGACAATTGTGAATAAGCTTGGTGATAAGTTGGCGATTTTTGCATTAGCACTTGCAACAATGGTTATTACGGCTGTCGGGGTTTTTATTCCGGTGGCTGTTTTAATAGTTGCGCCAATTGCTTTGGAAGTAGGCAAGAGGATGCATATCTCTAAATTGGCGCTGCTAGTTGCATTATCTGGCGGTGGTAAGGCCGGAAACATTATTTCGCCCAATCCTAATACGATTGCGGCCGCAAAGGGCTTTAAAGTTGAGTTAAGTCAATTAATGATTGCTGACTTTATTCCGGCAGTTGTTGCCCTCTTAGTTACGGTAATTGTTGCTAGTTTAATTAAAGGCAAGGGTGAATCCGTTAGTGATAAAGATTTAGAAGGTTTGGCTGCTGATAGTAATAATGCAGTTCTGCCTTCTTTAGCTTCAGCGTTAGTTACCCCAATCTTGGCTATTTTGTTATTATTAATTAACCCAATAGGTTCAATCTGTAAGTTAACCTTTTTGACCAAAATAAACTTGGATGCAATGTATGTGCTGCCAATTGCCAGTATTATTGGTGCGCTTGCGATGAAGAAGGGCAAGAAGTTACGTGCTTATGCGCAAGCTGGAATTGGCCGAATGACCGATGTTGTGTTAATTTTAATTGGCGCAGGGGCAATTGGGGCCACGATAACTAATTCAACCTTACCGCAATTAATTATTACGTTAATTAAGTCTTCAGGTATTTCAGGCGTCTTTTTAGCTCCAATTTCGGGTATCTTAATGGCAGCTGCGTCTGCATCGACGTCTACTGGGGTTATTTTGGCAACCGGATCATTTACCAAGGCGATTTTGGGCTTTGGGATTTCACCACTAGCTGGTGCCGCAATGGTTCATACAGGTGCGATTGTGATCGATCACTTGCCACAGGGTAATTATTTCCACGTCACCGCTAATGCAATGAACATGAATATTAAGGAACGTTCTAAGGCAATTGGCTATGAAACAATTGTGGGGTTAAGTGCGACAATTGTTGCGACGATGATGTACGGCTTTATGCATTTAATGTAGTATTCAGAAAGGAATCTGATTGTGAAAATTGTAATTGCACCAGACTCATTTAAAGGGAGCTTAACGGCTAAGGAAGCTGCTCATGCAATTAAGCGGGGGATGCAGCCGATTTTGCCGGAAGCTGAATATACACTAGTACCGATGGCTGACGGCGGCGAGGGGACAGTAAGTGCCCTGACAGCAGCAACTTACGGTAAGTTCATTCAAGAACAAGTGACGGGGCCACTAGGACAAGAAGTCACAGCGACTTACGGCATTCTAGGAACTTCCAATACTGCTGTAATTGAAATGGCAGCTGCTAGTGGATTGCAGTACGTGACAGAAGAGACCCATAATCCCACGCTTGCCACGACTTTTGGTACAGGACAGCTGATTATTAGTGCCCTTAATCAAGGTGTCAGCCAAATTATTTTGGGCATTGGCGGTTCGGCAACTAATGATGGCGGTGCCGGAATGGCCCAAGCACTTGGTTACCAACTGCTTGACAGTCAAGGTTGTGAGCTTGATTTTGGTGGTGGTCAGCTTGATAAGCTGGTTAAAATTGATACCAGTAAGGTTGATTCACGGCTCAAGCAGGTAAAAATTTTAATTGCTTCGGATGTGACTAACCCATTAGTAGGACCAAATGGTGCCAGCCATATTTTTGGCCCGCAAAAAGGAGCAACTCCGGAAATGGTGTTGGAGTTAGATCGTAACCTTGCCCACTATGCGGATGTAATTCAGCAAGACCTAGGTGTAGCAGTTAAGGATCTAGCCGGTGCTGGTGCTGCGGGCGGCTTAGGTGCCGGGCTAATTGCCTTTACCAATTCGACAATGGCTAAGGGGAGTGACATTGTGATTCGCTTTAGCGGTTTGAAAGAAAAGCTCCAGCAAGCCGATATCGTAATTACCGGTGAAGGTGGGATTGACTATCAGACACAGTTTGGTAAGACCCCCTATGGTGTTGCCCTTGCTGCTAAAGAAGTTGTACCTGATGCCTTGGTGTTAGCGCTTGCCGGTAATATTGGCGAGGATGTTAGTGCCTTGTACAAAAATGGCATAATTGACGCGATTTTCGCAACACCGATTGGTGCTGAGGCGTTACCACAGGCGATTGCCAATGCCGAACATGATGTGGCGATTACCGCTGAAAACATTGCACGTTTAATTAAGGTCTTGCGTAAATAAAAGAATAAACAAAAAAAGCAGGTGTCTTTTTAGAGACATCTGCTTTTTTATTGGGGTGGTAATTGATTAGTCTTCGTATGTACCAACTTGGTTCAACTTAGCCAAAACGCTCTTACCATGAGGTGATTGTGCAATCCCTTCGTCTAAAGCTTGACCAGCCGAAAAGCCGTGGTGTTCACCGTTAGTCCAGTGTGAATTGCCGGTTACATCGTAAACCTTACCGTCAATAGCAACGTAAGCTGGGTTGCCGTTTTTACCATCGTATTTTGCTAAAGTATCTTTTGTGAACTTCTCCATTGAAGAACACTCCTTCCATATCAATAATTATACCTTACTTTTAGTAACTACTGTTATAATAATCCACCAAAATAAATAAGTCTATTTATATGCTTGCATATTCTTTCACTTGTTGCGCCAACCAGCAATATCCCACGGGGTAAAAGTGTAATCCAACTTGCGCTGATAAGCGTTTTCGTAAGCGGCAACTTTTTGTTGATAATCCTGTTTTAGCATGCGTTTGGAGTCAATGTTGGCACTAACGCTGGTATCAGGATAAATTGGGGGCAGCACGTGGACAATGTACTTAGTTTGCTCAAAATGAGGGTGGTCTTTTTCCAACTTTGGGAGAGTTTGAATCTCAATAAAGGTTGAAATAATCGGCACATTTTGTTTGGCAGCGAAGTAGTAGGCACCACGCTGCAAAGTCCGCGGTTTGCGGTAATTCCACCACATTTCCTGTTCAGGATAAATTAACACCCAATCATCTTGGGCCAATGCATGATGTAAATGCTTGGGGAAGTCATCGCTGATATAGCTGGTACTTTGAACCAGCGGAATAGTCCCGACATAATTCATCAAGTAGCTTAGAATGCCCGGCAGCTTTAAGTTGGTATCCTCAATTGCAATCGTTAAGTGGTGGTGGGTTTTATTCGCCAGACGCTTAATTGGCAGTGAGTCAATTTGGTTGAAGTGGTTGGTCGTAATAATCGCTCCGCCGCGTGGTAAGTCACTTAAGTTATCAAGTCCCGTAAATGTGGTTGAAGCTGTTAAAACGCGTGCCAAGGTATTGAAAAAGGTGTGACCAACCTTATTATTCAGTTTGCCCTTTAAACTTTGTTGTTCCTGCCAAAATGCATTAACCAAATCTTTTCGTTCTTGCAATGACAGAACGGGGTCGCCAACCTCAACTTTAGCATTTAAATCACCAGTTTCAGTTGCCCGCTTGATATTTGCAATTACACGTTCGCGATCGTCTCCGATAATCATAAAGTAACCGGTCCTTGTTTCTTAACTTGTGCCCAATTTAGTGGGTCCTTGATGGTTTTATCTTCCTTAGAGAGCATAAAGTTCAGTTTATTGCGGTCTTGTTCACGCTGCTCATCAGTGTAATTATCAAGGCCCGCTTTAAGTTCATCATAGAACTTAGTCTCTTTGGCATTATCCCAGAAATATTGCGCATATTGAACATCAGCGAAATGCCACGGCTTAAAGAATAAGTTGTAGTGAATAAGTCCTGGCTGAGCTAGTGGCTCGGTGTTTTCATTAGGCATTGCGTCCCACTTAGGATCAAGGTAAAATATCCGACCGTCGCAAATCTCATTAAGATAATCCTGATCGGTAGCAATACAGTCAAAATGATACTTGGTTAACAGGTCAGTAAAGTGCGCCACAAAGTGTTCGTCGCGAAATGCTTGGCAGTTAAGGACTAACACGCCTGAATTGATGTACTTCTTCGGGTCGAGCGCCAAGACTTCTTTGATGTAGGTAATCATTTTAGGAACATATTGGATTGATGAATCCATGCAGGCGCCGAATAAGTTATTACCCAGCTCAGTTGCGTATAAGTTGGCAATATCTTCATTGATAATTGTGTCTGCATCAATATAGATTGCTTTGTCATATTCTGGGAATAAATCCGGGATGTACAAGCGATAAAAGATTGACATGGTGAAGAAGTCGGCCTTGAGGTAATTTTCAGGGCGATTTTCAATTGCTTCAACAACTTGTTCATCAATTGTATAAAACTTAATGTGAACGTTGTCGCTGCCAAAGGCTGCTAGGTCCTTTTTGTGTTCCTCAGTTAAATCTTGATTTAAAAAATAAACGGTGTAATCGTTAGCTGGATTAGCATGTTTAACTAAAGAGTTAAGCGATACAGCTACGTATTTTGTATAATCATCGCTGATTGAATAAAAAACTGGAATTGTCATAAATTTCTCTCCAATAAAAATTAATTTTGATCTAGATTACCCTTTAATTCTAGGTAACGGTTCAAAATGTCATCGTATTCATGCAGTTTCAGTACCTGATGGACCCGCTCAACATCCCAAGGCTTAACTGTTTGCGTATGAAACAGTGGGAAAAAGCGAAAACTGGTGGTGAAATGCTGGATGACTGTGTCAGATTTTAATTTGTACTGCTCATTATAACGCCGCGGCGCAATTTTTTTGTGTTGGGCGAAATGATTAAGGGCAGATTGGTCAGGCATAAAAACATTTTTCGTTTGTAATAAGTGACGTACACGGGCAAAGAGCCGGGTTTGCTTAATTTTGGTCATGTTTAGCAGTAAGACACCGGAATTAACATAGTCAAATACCGTGTGTTCGTGCAAATTATGGAAGAAAAACCGCCCCCAATAATCTAACACCCCAATAAATTCAGTATCGGTCAGGTCTTGGTCATAAAAGTGCTCTAAACTGCGTCGCACAATGACGTCAGCGTCGAGGTATAAAATCTTATCCGGCAATTGCGGAATTTCATCGGCAAATAGCCGCAGCATTGCGTAGGGCGTGAAATGCGTACCCATATTAGCCAGTGGCGGCTCTTTAGCGAATAATCCCGTACAGTCAATTAATTTTAGGGTGTTCTGGGGATTTTGCTGAAGCAAGAGTGAGCTGAGATAATCTGCGGCATGCTTGGAAAAGGGCTGAAACTTCTTTTTATAATTTTGCGTGTACATAGTTAAAATATAAATATGTAACTCTTTAGCGCCAGCATTTTTTAATAATGATAATGTGGCAATTAAAATTCCATCTTCGGCATGATGGTCACCGCAAAAAAGTATATTCATTGAGGCAACTCCTTAATTTGTTTTTTGATAGGTACAATAGTCATAATTACTCAATTTTGCCCGCTCTTGCATTGCCGCCACAATTTGGTCGTGCAATTTTTGCTGGGCGTGCTTGTTATCTAGATTGGGGTCTGGATAAAAGGGTCCGTCAAGATAAACGATAATTTGCGGGCGCTTGCCTTGTTTGCCTGATTTTGGCTGCTGGTAAGTCGTCGTCATCGCGTAGCTAGCAGTATTGAGCTTGATGGGAAAATGCATGCTGGTCGCTGAAAAGGGCCGAATTTGTGTGTAGTAGGGCCAAACATGCGCTTCCGGATAAATAACGATTGTTTTTTGCTTAGCAATTAGTGTAGTAATTGCACTAATTAATTTACTTGCCTCTTTGAGGTTATGCCCAACAGGCAAGCCGAAATAGGGCAAGACAAGTTTACCCAAGATGGGGATGCCCCAGTTGGCCTGAGAAGCAATTGCATAGTAGTTGCTTGCTGGGATAACTGCTAACGGCATAACGACATCGCCGAAAGCTTGGGTATGATTAGCGTAAATAAATTGTCCCTGATTTTGGCTGGCAGTCAGTTTTTCTTTGCCAACTAGCTGAACCTTAAGTATTAATTTTAAGTAAATAAAACTAATAAGATTTGCCAAGGGGCGGATAGCTCGTGACCATAATTTGCCGCTGGTTGTTGTTGGTAAGATATCATAGTCATCAGGCAGCTGATAATCTTGTCCGCTGCTGGCAACAACGTCATCGGTTAAATTATGATAATAATATTTGCGTTTAACAGTAAAACCCTTCTTTCAAGAATGTTATTATGTAATTTTATCATGAATTTTATAATATGAAAAAGATTGTAAGGAAGTTGGCATAAGGTTATTAATTATTTTAAGCAAACAAAAGACAGTATCTGCACTAGGTACTGTCTTTTGTTTTTAGTAAATAATAATATCTCCGTCGGTTGATGCCATTCGTAAAGTATCATTTGAGCCAATCGTATTTGACAGTTTGTTGCCGACGCTGGATTTATGGTACATAATCGTGCCGTGTTTTGACGATAGATGATAATTCATGTCGTGTGCCAATTGCTTTAAGAACAGGTCGCCAGCAGTTGAACTAACGATATTGTTGTTCGTTAATTGACTGCGTTCAATTTTAACGTCGCCATTTTTGGAATTAAGCTTTAGGGTTAAGTTGCACTGGGTAAAGTTGGCATTGCCGTTTAAGGTTTGCATGATAAATTGCTTGCAGGCACTACGCTTGCAGGTAATATCGCCGTTACATGACCGCAAGGACGTGGTCGCGATGTTAACCTGGATCATCTGGACGTTGCCGTTTTGGGAATTGAGGGTTAAATCCTGAGTAAGGATGACATCATTGAATAAAGTATTGCCGTTGTCCTGCTGCAGGGTGATTGACTGCAGCTTGATATTTTGCAAGATAATGTTGCCATTGGTGCTATGACCGCTAATAGTCGTAAGCGGGCAGTTGCTTGGAACAATAATTTCAATGTGACTAGTTGCCGTACGCCAATTAATCACAATTAAGCCTTTGCCTTTTTGCGGAGGCTGCTCGCTGATGAGTAGCGTTTGCTCGTCAGTTTTAACTTCAATCGGTCTGCTGGTATAATCCGTGATAAAAACTTTAAATTCCTTACCGGAATGAATATACACATCTGCATTGCGTAAGGTGAGCTTGATCTTGGTGAATTTATCAGGAATAATTGTTCGTTTACGTGAAGGATTTTTTTCTACATGAAATCCGCGCACGTAATTGTCACTGGCAGATTTTGAGAGTGTCGAATGAGCAACTGTGATTTTTTGGTAGTCAGTGCAGACGTCGCGGGCTAATTCTGCGGGGGTACCAAGCTCTTTTTCGATTTCTTCTTTTGCTTGAAAATCGCCGCTGATTAAAAAGTCACGGTAAAAAGCCAGGGTAGCTTGTTGCTGCTCAGGGGATAAATCTGCTAATTCACGTGTTAAATTTTTAATATAATCATCAATTATTTGCGTCATGACTATTCTTCCACATATCAAATCAATATTAAATTAAAATTATTTCTGCATCTATTATAGCCTTTTAGTTTATTAAATGATGATTTAAACAGCTATAAATTTTATGATATTTTTATTTAAATATTGTGATGTTGGTGCTTTTTAAGCTTATAATTAAATTCATCAGGTTAAATAACATTGAGGTACGAAAAATGAAAGTAACAACTTTTAAGAAAAATAGGTTAATCTTACTAATTACGGCAATAACCTTGTTTGGCTTTGGCAGTATGGCTGTAAATACTACCAGTGTTAATGCTGACAGTGCGAATTCTAATACCACTGACTTTTCTGGCTTGTGGAGCGGACAAGATGGGCAATGTGATTGGTCTTACGATATTGTAACTAGGACTTTAACAATTAGTTCAAGCAGTCGCGGGTCACAGTTAAGTACTAAAGTTTTGAGTGGGCAGATAAGTGGTCTTATTCCTTGGAGCGGTTGGATTGAACACATAAATTTTGCTACACCAGTTAGCTTGGCAATTAATTCTGGGGGTAAATTTAGTTATCTATATAATTTAAAAACCATTGATAATTTTAACCTTGTTGATACTAGTAGAGTTGTCAATATGGCCGAACTGTTCAGTGATGATGAAAACCTGTATAAGTTGGATTTAAGTAACCTTAATACCAGCAAGGCAGCCAACATGACTAATATGTTTAATAGTGATAAAAAGCTAACGCAAGTTGATCTGAGTAAGCTTGATACTAGTCACGTGCCAGCTGCCAAGAAAAAGGGTATGTTTGATAATTCGGGCTTAGTTCCGAATACAGATAGTGTCCAGCACAGTAAAAGTGCTCATGCCGGTAAAAAATAAAAAGGAAAATAATAAGCTGCCCTCATAACTAGGACAGCTTATTAAATTTCAACTTAGGACTAGCTTTTGATATTTTATCGGGGCCAGTCTTTTTATTTTGCTTATTTCGTAATTGTTTTAACCGATACTTTGATATTTATTGCCAACATCTAATTTTGGTAGTTTTATCATTTTACTAGTTTTTTTACCACGTTCGTGTTGAGTTAATCTCAAATCGTCATAATTATTGTTTTCATTAGTATCTAAAGTGATATTATCTTCAGGAATATCACTTATTGTCGAGAATATGGGCTTATTGTGTTCCCAAATTTTAATGATATTTCCAGGTTTGGTTAGAATATTTAATTCAACAGAATTTTTATTTCTTTTAGTATTGAGTATGGTTGGTTTATTAGTAGCATATTTTGATGCTGAGATTGTTTTAATTAAATGCTTACCACTGTAAATTGTAAAGTCTTTATATCCTTTGAATGGTAAAATTATTTTGAATTTAGCACCATTTTTCTTCACTTTATAATTTTTAACAGTCTGCTTATTGTATTTGATATTTAAATTGGAAATATCATAAGTATGCCCACTAATAGCTAATTTATGAGTTTTTCCAGAATAATTCATATGAAAATGAGTGATTCTTGGATTTAATTTAATAGGTAAATCAATAGATACAATATTATTATTACTAATTGAATCTCCTAGATTTGCTATAGATTTAGAATATGCTTTTTTCATTCCTCGGATATCAGGCTTTTCAATAGAATAAATCCTATTAGCTGGATTCATTACAGATTTACTATTTTTTAAATTATGTTTTAAACCTAATGCATGACCTAATTCATGTTCGGCCACATTAATTTTTTGTTGAGTTGTGTAGTTATATTTTTTTAGTGAAGTTTTGTTGAGTTCGACTTTGTTGCTGACAATTAAGTGATTACTTGTATTATATTGCATATGGTCTACACCAGCCAGACCTATTAAGGTTTTATCTTGTTTTTGAGTGAGTGCCAATAAGTGTGTTTTTGATGAGCTAGCTTTTGTCCATTTAAAACCAGCTTTTGTCCAAGCGTTTGTTGCTTTTTTCCATATAGACTTGTAGTACTTAGATTGCTTGTTTATTACATAGGTTGAATGTTGTTCGGGAAATCTCCAACCATAAGGTGTTATTGCTTTCGTTTTAGCTGATACATTACTTGGGACAGCGCCTAAAAATACAAGTAAAGTTAATGATAAAATAGTGTAAAATTTCATTCTTTTGTTTTTCATGTTAACCTCCTAATATAAAACAATATATTATTATACGTTTATTTAAATATATTGCAAATTAATTATTTTATTTTTGATAAAAAATATGTATTATGTTAATGACTTAATAAAAGAGTTTAGATTATTCAGTAATAAGAACAAAGAAAAAAGTCCACTAATGTAGGACTTTAAAATTATTATTTATATACAAATAAATATTATAAGGAAATATTTATTATTTTTTTGCATAATGTATTAGTAACAAAATAACTGGTAGAATTTGGCAGATAGACCAATATGCTAAATTGACATAAGCAATAATTATAATTGTAGGATACTTTAATACTGTATAGTACAAAATTACCAGACCTATACCAACTACAAGAGATAATATTTCTATAAATTTTAAAGTCTTTTGTTTTGCTATGGCTATGCTTTCATTGCCTTCAATATCTTCGTTAGTTTCTTTTTTTACCTGTCTTGTAGACGGTGCATGATTATGAGTATTGTTTAAAGATGATGCCATAAAAAAGAAAATAATTGCTATAATTATATCTACTATTGAACTAAAAGTATTTGTTTTCCATTGATATATAGCAAGAAATAATAAAGCAATAGTTATTATTAAATCTAATAAGTTTATGGCATGTTTTCTTGTTTTTTTCATAGATTCTCCTCTTTATGAAATATAATTTTACATCAAGGCTAAAAAATAGGAAATCCATTCCACATATTTAGTGACAAGCGCTTGTAGCAAGGGACTGGAAGATTAGTTACTATGCTTACTAAATTATGTCTATAGGGATGTGCTTTTATTGAAAAATAAAAAAGCAGTTAGTTGAGCAACTCCAACTTGCTGACATAATTTACTTTAAAGTTATAGTTTGTATTTAATACTGCATTAAATTGGTATTGAGTTGAGAATGGTCTTGAATATATAATATAATACATGTTATATAAAAAGGAATAGTAAATGGAAAAGAAAAGTAAGTATAGGTTAAAAATGTTTTGTCTTTTGTTTATCGCAATAGCGTTGGTTGTTGCAATACTATTAGTGGAAAGACACGATATCTGGGCAATGATTAGAGATTTAATATCTCTTGCTGTAATAGTATTTATTTTTTATGTCTCATTTTCAGTAGAAAAAGATTCGGATGATAGTATGAAAAATAAACGTAATTATAGTGCTGTTATACTTATAGCACTGTTTGCTGTAGCTTTAATTTCTATAGCATTATATTCGTTTTATAAAAAGTCAATTATATTTCTGGGTATATTTACAATATCAGGCATCCTTATTGGTTTGTCAGTTTTTGTGGATTTTGTAGATATCCTAGTTAGTCTCTTCAAGTTTTTTAAAAAGCGAAAGTAAACTTTGGCAACGTTACGAAATTAGTATCAATTTTTGAAGATATTTATTAAGAGGAGTAAAAAAGCGATCCATTAGGAATCGCTTTTTTCTTTTGACGTATTTCTATTTTTGCTTTAAATATTGTTCATACAAAAAATTTTCTTTGTTTAAAATGTCTAATGTTAAAATATCATCTATTAATATGGGTGATTTGTCTAGCTCATCGGTTATTCCAAAATCTTTATAATATTCTTGCTCAGTTAATAGTAATTCTTTTTTGTTGATATTGATAAGCTTCCCAGTATGAACATAATCGTCAGTAGTAGTGGTAAGTGTAATAATCGATTTTTGTTCACAACAATAATTTAATATGCTATTTATATTACTTTTGGGAATATTTTTATAAATTTTTTCAAGATGTAAGTAATCAAAATTATTCTGACTATTCTGATAGTTAATAAAAAAATCAAAAGTTGACGTATAGTTATTATCCTGTATGATTTTTGCAATATTATCTTTTTTGTATAAAACATAGCTATCTAAACAGCCATATTCATCGATTGATTTGAAAATATAGTATTGGTTTAAATTATCAATTAAATATCCTAATAAAAAGTCATTGTCTTCTATATTTTGGTAGACCCTTACTAAATTATTTTTATTAAGATATTTATTACAAATTTCATTATCGTTCATAGTTTATAAAAATTCCTTGTTATTTACGGTGCTTCTTACCATATTTACTTAGTAATCTTTAACTCCAATCTTCGAAGTAAAGTGAATTAAGTTGTTCTTTTGTTGTTTTAACAAGCCAAGTAACCTCTTTAACTTCACTTCGGCTAACAGAAGATGATCTTAGAGTAACTGCGGCAATCGCTAAAGCATTTTCGTAATTATTTTTAAGTCCTGCATCAATTGCTATGGCGCTCAAAGTATTTTGACCATCTATAAATACCTGCTCTAATTCCTTTTTGTCGCTGGAACTTGCTTCTACTTGATCGGATTTGGCACTTTCCGGTGTGTTTAACGGCTGAAGAGTAATGTAGTTGTTATCAAATTTGATTGCATCGGCTTTAACAAAACTGTTGTTAAAAGTTAGACGGTCAGGATCAGACGCGGAAATTATGTCATGATTTTTTCGGAATAAGTGATAGTACAACTCAGCTTTTTGGGTTTTATTATCCCAAATATAAAATAAGCCATCGGCACTGATTGTTTCATCTTTTAGCGGGGTTAATGTAGATAATTCCTTACCCGTAGATGAATAAAGCTGGATTGGCTTATCAGAAATAGAAGTAAAAGTGCGATAGGCCATGTCGTCATAATCAGCAATTGGCAAATCATTCCTAATCTTGAGCAAGCTTTCATCAAGATATTCATTAGGATAATCATGTAAATGGTAGATGTAACCGTCAAAGTCTTCTGACCAAGGGTTAACGCACCGATCGATTGTTACTTTTTGACCCTTTTTAAGCTTACGACTAGCGTTGCGATTAGAGATGTATTGCGTATGGGTATTCTTAGTAACTATTGCGGTTGTAATGCCGTTATAACGAGCAATTTGACCATTGATTTTACCAACATTCTTAGCATTTAGATAGCGGTTGTTTCCCAGTGCATAATAATCTTGGCCCTTAATTTTATGAGTTGGCAGGTAACTTTGTTTTTTAGAATTTTGATAGTAAAAGTACTTGGGAATTGTAGTAGTGGTTTTTATTTTACCGGTGTACTTAACCAATGTATTTTTAGCTAAAGTTTTTCCTACCTTTTTCCCGTTTTTGTTGTAAATATTAGAGGCGTGGTTGAGCAGCAACTTGCCTTTTTGCAGCTGCTTACCATTAACTGCCATAACATACTTTGCCTTAATGTAAGCATTGTGGGCAATTTGGTAGTATTTTGTTCCGTGAATAAAAGCGGTTTGCCCCGTGTATGCAATATCAGTAGTGTCATAGTCACAATCTAAGTAAGCGTAGCCCTGATTGTCAGTATTAATAATACGTATTCCTGGTATATTGTTATAGTAACGATAACGCTTGCCGTTTGCCTTGTAAATAAACGGATCATCGATAACTGTAATGGTATTTTTCTTGGTTTTGCTAACGGCCTGTACCATTTGTGGTTCAAGCAGCGATGAGATAGGGCTGCTGAGTAGTACAGCGGCTAGAATAATAGTTATTTTTTTACTTAGTTTCATTTTTTACCACTTTACTTTAATTAATTTGCCCTTACCAACAATGTAGTAAGATGTATTCTTGACTTTAATTGGATCGCCATAGATATTGTATGGTGTATGTGCTGGAATTTTGCCGCGCGGGGTACCCTTAGAGTTATAAAGAGTTATTGCTTTATCATTCCAAGTAATTCCGCGGCCGCTAACATTACTTGCTGGTATATAGTATCCGTCATCAATTAAGTAAAAGGACCGTCCGCTAGCGTAATGTGCGTTTTTATTTTCGATAGTATCTTCGTTAATTTTATGAACTTTAACTCGTGAACCAGCTTTTAAAATTATCCCGTTTGCGCGGTGACCTTTGTCGTTATATAAGTAAGTACTGTGCATGACACGCTTAGTATTCTTAGGGGATGTAATTTGGCTTTTCTTGCTAACTTTGAAATTTTTAACGGGCAAGTAATGTTGCTCATCTAAAAGATAAAAATTATGTCCGTTAACTTTTTTGGTGCCATTGATGTTAACAGTTGAATTTGCCTTTAAAATTAAGCTGTTAAGACGTTGACCATTAGCGTTAAATACGTACGTATCGTGCTTGAGTTTAATCTGCTTTTGTCCGGCGATTAACACTTTGACGCTAACGGCTTTAGTCGTGCCGTCGGGCAGGATAACGTTGACAGTACCGTTCACAAGGCCATTAATAATAGTGGTAGGTTTACTATGCCAAACAAAGCTTGTACCATCGGGCATGTCTTGCCAATTAGCTAGGCTTAACTTAGCAGTTTCGGAATCTTGGGTGATAACAGTACCTGTAGGAATGGTTTCTTCTTGTCCTTTAGGCAAGGCCTCAGGATTAAATGCACTATAATCAATTATTGGCGAGTCTTGACTTACTTGGCTGTCGGCGTGAACAACTTGCTGAGGATAGCTTAAACCGCAAATCATCAGGCTTACACCAAAGACAAGTTTGAGGATCTGGTTGACCTTTTTTTCTTTCATGTTTTTTCCTTATACAAAATTACTAATAATAAATTCATTTTCATCATAATTCTTTAGCAGGGCAGTGTAAAGCTCTTTAAGTAATGTGTGATTTTTAATATGTACAATAAAAAGAAGTCCATCTAGGTTTCATGACTTCTTTTACATGAATTTTTGGTATTAAGTGGTAATTTGATGATTATTTGTAGATGCACAAAAATAAAGGGGTGTCATTATGATAGAAAAAATTTAGATAATGATATATTGATTTATAAAGCTGTTAACTCTAATTCGTGGTTTAATGGTGATTATGATGATGCTGATTTTTAAGAAGAAATGAAAAAAGTAGGTAATCCTGATACTATGCAGGTTGGTAAGGAGAATATTCCGAGGTAGTTCCAAAACAAGGCAATATTGATAGTGGCATATCTGGCAGTGTGATTACATTTCAGATGCTTACTAATGGTAAATTGGAATTGCTATTAAACACAAAACAAGTTCCTCAAATTAGTATCTGAGGAACTTGTTTTTGGTATAAAAAAAGCACCGCCTACTTGCAGTGCCATTTCTATCAGATGGGTGGCCAGGGGTTCGAACCCTGGACCCACGGATTAAGAGTCCGTTGCTCTGCCAGCTGAGCTAGCCACCCAAATATATTTCTGTTGACAATTAAATATATTAGCAATTATTTTTGATTTTGACAAGAGTTTTAACTAAAAAAATTTAAAAAATGCAAAAAACAGTGGTTATTAATTTGACCACTGTTTTTTTGTTTAAATCCAACTGACAGATTAGAAGCTTATTACTAGTTATTAATATGACTATTTAATTGGAAGATGATAAAACTTTTTAAAAAACTTGTTTAGGCAAAGAATTATATCATCTAACATAGAATATAATAATTCGATATGAATGTTTGTCAGGTTAATATCCAACATGAGAAAGGTATAGAAATGAATATTGGTACACTACTTAAAAAATATCGTATTCGTCAAAATAAAAGTATGAAAGAATGGGTTGGCAATGTAATGACACCATCACAATATAGTAAGGTTGAAAGGGGGATGTCACAAATTACTACTGAACGTTTACTTGAACTTCTAGATCGAAATGGAATTGTAGCAAGTGAATTTTTTAGTAATAATGAAACTGGCGAAAATAATTATAGTTTGGAGCAGCAACTACGTTATCGTTTAGTTAACGCATACTATCATAATTCAGAAGCAGAAATAAATCAGGTCAAATATATGATCGAAAAATCCAAATTACCGGATGATACTAAGCAAAACTTATCTATGGTAGTAAAAGTATACCTAGCAGCAGTTAATAATGACTTTGATAGTTTGAATAGCACAGAAAAAGCTCAGATTAAGAAGGAGATATTTGAAGTTGAGAATTTAGATAAACATAATATTAGGCTGTATTGTAATACTATGGGGTTTTATGATTTGGACGATAATATTTTTATGGTAAATCGAATATTTGATAAATTTGGAACTAATACAGATGTTGAAATTCAAGGAATTATATTAAGTATATTTTTTAATTTGTTGACTATTTGTATTGAAGAAAATAAATATGATGATGCGCTTCCGTTTGTCCGCATGGCTGAAAAATTACCGATACATTATCAAAACTTGTGTCAACACCTAATACTTGATTTTGACATTTGTATAATTAAGTACCGTTATGACTCAAAATCTGAATATTTAGATGAGTGTGAATGTCTAATAAAGGCAATTGCTTATTCTGGATTAGTCGAGTATAGTGATGAACTTGAAAAATTTTATTTGAAGTATGTTAGAAAGTCTAATACAAATAATTAATTATGGGGACAATTAAAAATTTATGTCATGTAATGACATAAATTTGAATTATATAACTATTTTGTTTTTATAAGTTGGTAATAAATTACAATAAAAAGATGATTTAAAAACGGGAGGGCTGTTCAAAATATGAAACTAGGTAAGTCGAAGAAATACATCATTGTACTTATTATACTGGCTGTAATTGTTATTGCTGGTGTTAGCATTCATAATTCGAGTGCGCATGGACACACTAGAACGACTAATACAGAGCAAGTAAGCACAAAGCATATCAAGCATAAGCAGCGTACGCGCGTTATTTCGCCAGCTGAATTTAATAAAATAAGTATCAAAGTTTCGGCAACAGATATTGCTGTTCGTAGCGGCAATAAGTATCAAGTTAAAATAATGGATACTAAAGGTGCCAATGTATCGTCACAAGTTAAGCAAGGTACATTAATAATACGTGACCACGGTCCCGGACGTCCTTTTGGTGATGCTGGCTGGGCTAATCAAGGATTGAAATTAAAAGTTTTAATTACTATTCCAACTAATCAGGTGCTATCAGCAGTTATCGCTAATTGTTTAGATGGAGATTTCAGCTTGAAGGATGTCCAGTTACAGACGTTAAAGTTCAAATCTGATTCTGGTGATTTCAAATTAGCGGATACGCAACTAGAAAAATTAAATATTAAAACCGATTCTGGCGATAGTAAATTATCAAATGTTGTAATTAAGCAAGATTGCAAGTTTAAAACTGATGATGGTGATTTCAACTTACATCATGCTTCTAAAAAAGATAATTATCAATTGATAACAGATGAAGGTGAAGTTAAATTTTTTGGGAATAATTGTGGCAGTAAATTTAGTAAGAAGAATTCGAGTAATAATGTCCTAATCAAGGTTGAAACTGATGACGGTGATATTCTGATTAATTAAAGGTAATAAAAAACAGCGGTCAAATTAATGATCGCTGTTTCTACATTTAATGGGTGGCCAGGGGTTCGAACCCTGGACCCACGGATTAAGAGTCCGTTGCTCTGCCAGCTGAGCTAGCCACCCAAGTTGTGATTACACATAACCAACAGAAACTATTATGCTATTATTTTTTGTGAATTGCAAGTTTTTTTATTAAATTTCGGTGACTTTTTTGGCTAATAGGGTAAAAACCAGTATAATAAAAGCAAAGGAGGACTTTCGATGCCAAAGAAGATTCTGGTTGTCGATGACGAAAAACCGATTTCCGATATAATTAAGTTTAACTTAACTAAGGAAGGATTCGATGTCGACACTGCTTATGATGGCGAAGAAGCCGTCAAGAAAGTTGATGAATACAATCCAGATTTAATGATTTTGGATCTGATGCTGCCGAAGAAGGATGGCTTGGAAGTTGCGCGTGAGGTTAGACAGACGCACGACATGCCAATTATCATGGTTACAGCCAAGGATACCGAAATTGACAAGGTTTTGGGCCTGGAAATGGGTGCCGATGATTACGTCACTAAGCCTTTTTCTAATCGGGAGCTGGTCGCTCGGGTTAAGGCTAATTTGCGGCGCCGTGATATTGTTAAAAAGGTTGAGAGTGCTAATCAAGACACGGCAACTAAAAATATCACGATTGGCAACTTAGTAATTATGCCAGATGCTTACATTGTTGAAAAAGATGGTAAAAAAATCGAATTAACCCACCGTGAATTTGAGCTGCTTTATTATTTAGCTCAACACATGGGTCAAGTAATGACAAGAGAGCATCTATTACAGACCGTCTGGGGTTATGATTATTTCGGCGACGTCCGGACCGTTGACGTAACGGTTCACCGGTTGCGCGAGAAGATCGAGGATAACCCAGTACAAGCGCAAATCCTATTGACGCGCCGCGGTGTCGGCTATTACGTCAAACAACAAAATGAAGAATAAACCAAAACAAGCCTGTCGGACTATTTTTTAGTGCGCGGCTTTTTTACTATCTAATTAATAAAAATAATGAAGAAACTCAAAAGCAAATTTAAACATCTATTTATTTCGATTAATACCACGCTCGCAATTGTCTTTATGGCGATGATTATTGCTATGATTGAAGTGATTGGGGCGTACTTTACCAGACAATTGGAACAAAGCAGCATTGAAAGTTTCCAGTCGTCAATTCAAGTCCCACCGATTGTCACCAACCAATTGTCGCTGCAATTGTTGCGCGATAATAAGCGCTCAAGTACCAGTTTGAACCGGATTGTTAATGATTATAGCAACGGTACTAACACGATTAGTGAGATTATCGTGGTTGATAATAAGGATATTATTCGCGCAGTATCGAATTTGAACGATAAAAGTCGAATTGGTCAGCGGGTTAATAACCTGTTGGTTAAGCAGGTCACGTCAACGGGCCGCCAGGAAACCAAAGTAATTAATGATAATGACAATTATATGGTGCAGGTTACGCCGCTGAATGCGGGTAATGGGTCGGCCAATACTGTCGGCGCCATTTATGTGCGGGCCTCAATGCAGGGTGTCTTTAACAATTTGCGTAATATTTCCTTTATGTTTTTGGTAACGTCATTAATCGCGGCCTTAATGGGGGCAGTACTATCCTTAGTCGTGTCACACGCGATTACCAAGCCGATTGAAGAAATGCAGGGGCAGGCCTTAAATATTGCCGATGGCGATTATTCCAGTCAGGTAAAAATATATTCTAATGATGAATTAGGACAATTAGGTCAAGCCTTTAATACCTTGTCGGTGCGCATTGAGCGTTCTCAGGAGGAGTCCGAGAGTGAGCAGCGGCGGCTGGACAGTGTCTTGTCGCACATGAGTGATGGGGTTCTGGCGACTGATCGTCACGGCAACGTCAGCGTTGTTAACCAGATGGCGCTCAACTTTTTGAATACAACCAAAGAAGCAATTATTAACAAGCCAATCGCGACAGTGTTAGGTCTAGAAGAGACCTCGCAGGATTTGATTTCTAATCAAAAGGGAATTGTCATCACGCTTAATCAGGGAACACGTGATGAAGTAATTTTACATGCTAGCTTCTCTTTGATTAAGCGGGTAACGGGCTTTGTGTCCGGTAGTGTTTGTGTTTTACATGATATTACCGAGCAGCAGAAGAATGAAAACTCACAAAAGCAGTTCGTATCTAACGTATCGCATGAATTGCGCACGCCATTGACGAGTCTGCATGCTTATATTGAAACTTTAAATGAGGGTGCCTGGAAGGATCCCGACGTAGCACCGCAATTTTTGCAGGTAACACAGGAAGAAACGGAACGTATGATCCGCATGATTAATGAGCTGCTTAGCTTGTCGCGGATGGATCGCGGCGTGTCGAAGGTTGACTTTGAGTGGGTTAACTTTAATGATTTTGTGGCCCATATTTTGGACAGGTTTGACATGATTGTTAAAACTGATACCAAAGAAGGCAAGAAGAAGTACACGATTAAGCGTGAACTGGGCACCCAAGCATTGTGGGTCGAGATTGATACCGATAAGATGGCGCAGGTAATCGACAATATTATGAATAATGCGATTAAATATTCGCCAGATGGTGGTACAATCACGGTTAAGTTGAAGCGGGAACAGAACCGCTTGCTCTTGAGTATTACTGACCAAGGACTGGGGATTCCGCGCGAGGACCTCAATAAAATCTTCGACCGCTTTTATCGAGTTGACAAGGCACGCTCGCGTGCTCAAGGCGGCACCGGTCTGGGCTTAGCAATTGCCAAAGAAATTGTGGTGGCCCATCATGGTCAAATTTGGGCCAGCAGCAGCGAAGGTAAGGGTTCTACCTTCCACATTGCCTTACCGTACGAGCCGATGAGTGAGGAGGATGATTGGGATGAAATTTAAGTTTAAGTTTGGCGATTTCTTCTTAATGTTGGGCACATTGCTCGTTTTTGGCTTGTCGATTGTATTGTGGATTTTTGTTATGACAAACGATCAATATTTTAGCCATATTAATCAGACCAGCAGCGTAACCCAGCAGGCGCGCAACCGGCTCAATAATTCGGTATATGATCTGTATATTCCGACTAGCTCTTACGGCTTTAAAAACGGGCAGTTGTACCGGCTTTATGATGCGAAGAAGAACTTGCCGCTTGAGTTCACTAAGGAATTGAAGGGGATCAAGTTTAAAAATCTCAGTATTGCGAGCACTAGCCGTTCGGAATATGAACACCTGCTTAACAATCCTGATTATATCCAACTGACTTTTCCTGATGAGGTTAGTATTAAGCTGTTTACTAAGCAGGGCTCATCTGCAAGTGGGCAAAAGTTTCGGCGTGTGTTTATTTCTGCTAATAATGATCGCCTCTATCTAGGCAATGACCAGACAATGACCGTCTATCAGATTGATCTGGCACGGGCTAATTTTGCCAAGCTGCGTAATTATGCCAGTCACGCGCGCAGTAAGACACCGGTTAAGTTTGTGCGGCTGAAGAACAATTATGAGGTCTTTTATACGAAGGCTGAGAGTTGGCGGGTATACAGTTATTTGACTAACAGCCAGACAGATTCGTACTTTGTTTCGCGCCTGCTCGGGACAACTAACGTGACGGCTCGTTCAAGTAAAAAGGGCTGGGTGACTTATTCACTTAATTATTACACCAAACTGCGCATTCCCAAGAGCGGCACTAAGAAGCATGACTTTTTGTACACCAAATATGAGAAAAGTAAAAATCTAGCGATGCATGAGCAGCTGCTAGATAGTGTCGACTATGTCCATAAGGTGGGGTTAAGTGAGCAGGATTTGCGCTTCTTTGATACGAATGGCATGGCAATTAGTTATACCAATTATATTGAAGGCCTGCCCGTCTTTACTGCACAGCATACGCCGCAGATTAAGACGACTTTTACTCCAGAATCAATGCAGGTAGCCTTTAATAATATTGATTTGCAAATTCCAATCCCATTTGACGGACAGACGCGCAATTTGCCCGCGACTGATACGGTGTTGCAGGAATTAGTCAACAAGGGTCTAAAAAAAGACCAAATTCAACGGATAATCGTTGGCTTTAGGATGGTTAAGGATAACAGCCACGACCATCTAGCTAACTTAATTCCAACTTATTATGTTAAGGCTTATAATCGCTGGCAGAGTTTGGATGAATGGCAAAAGCAAGACCTATCAGTTTTAAATAAGACCAATAAGGAAGGAGCGCAATAAGATGGACCGCAAACGAATTGAATGGTTATTTTTTATTGTTTTCCTATTAATTGACCTTTATTTAGGGATTGAAATCTGGCGCTCACCTGTTAATCTAAGCAATACCGACAATACCCAGTCGACCAGTATTCGTTCTGAGATGCGGGCAGATGGCATTGATTTACCGGCGCATATTTCACATAAGCAGCAGTCAGGTTACTACCTTGCTGCCAAGAAGCGCAATTATCTATCTGGCAAACTTGCTGGCTTGACTGCAGTTAACACCCATTTTTCTAAAAGTGACAATGTTTTAACTGGAACGCCCAAGGTATTAGTTTCTCTAAGCGGCAGTCATAATCAGATTTTAAAGCAGCTTGATAGTTTTAAGAATGATTCGGAAAATGTTCCTTATGGGGCTCAGTTTAAGTATGAGCCCCGCATGTCTGGTTCTAATACCTACTGCTATGTTCAAAATACGGATTATGGGCAAGTTTATGACAATGATGCGCAGTTAACAATTAACGTTCGAAATAATACCATCGTTAATTACACGATTTCTTATATGGGACCGATTAACGCGGTCCGTGAACCACAGCTGATTATCAGCGCGTGGCACGCAATTAAGGCGATGTATACCGACCGTGAGATTGTTAATAATTCGCGCGTTATTCAGATTAAGCTGGGTTATTCCAAGTTGACGGAAGTTCGCGGCAGCACAATTTTATTACCGACATGGCTGATTTGGGTTGAGAATAAGACAACCAAAAACATCACGGTTAAGCGAGTTAACGCTTTTACCGCCCAAATTTTGCAGGCGGGTAATTCTTATAGTGTACAAAAGAATTAGAAAGGAACAGTTAGGTGCGGGTTTCGATTTTAGCTAGTGGTTCAACGGGCAATACCAGTCTGATTGAAACAGGACAACATAAAATTTTGATGGATGCTGGCTTGTCAGGTGTCAAAATTAAAGGACTGCTTAGTCAAGTTGGTGTTGATATTGCGGACATTGACATGGCCTTTTTAAGTCATGACCACTCAGACCATAGTAAAGGCTTGGGCGTATTGATGCGGCGCTATCCCCAGATTGCCGCCTTTAGTAATAGCGGCACGTGGCAATATTTATGCGAAACAAATAAAATCGGTAAGCTGCCGGTTGAGCAGATGAATACGATTGAGCCAGGGCAAACGCGAACGTTTGGTGACTTAGACGTTACCGCGTTTGCGACCAGTCATGATGCGGCTGAACCGCAGTATTATGTCTTTACCAGTGGGGGCAAACGGATGGCCTTTTTGACAGATACTGGGTATGTGTCACAGAAAGTTGAAAGCGTGATTGCTGATGCGGATGCTTACCTAATGGAATTTAACTACGATAATATGATGTTGCGTAATGGCCCGTATTCTTGGGGATTAAAGCAGCGGATATTGTCAGATGAGGGTCACCTGTCTAATGAGGAAGCTGGGCAAGCGCTGCTAGATGTGGTAACCCCGCGAACGAAGCATATTTTTTTAGCTCACCGCAGTCAGCATAATAATACGGCGAAGCTGGCATATGACACAGCCAAGCAAATTTTGGTTGCTGGGGATGCTAATCTACCTAGTGATGTCCAAATTCAGTTGACTGATCCGACGCAGCCGACGAACTTAGTACAAATTTAATATTTTTGCCGATAATTTTTCAAAAATTATTAGTATATTAGGCGATATATGTAAAGGAGATAATGATATGGATAATCAAAATTCTAATCATGGTAAGAATAAGTTTCTTGTTAAGACCGCTGTTGTTGGTGTCGTAGCGGGACTTATTGGGGGCGGGGCTTCCTATTTTGCTATTGACCAGATTAATAATGCTAATTTGAACAATAATCAAGCGCAAACAACAATTAGTTCTAATAGTGCCAAAACTTCTAAAAACAGTGCCAAAAATAGTGGTGCAATGACCCCAGCATATAACGATGTCAAGGGTGCTGTTGTGTCCGTAATTAATATGAAGCGGCAGACAAATAATAGTAGTAATTCGTTGTTTGATATTTTTGGCGATGATGATGACAGTGGCAGTAAGAAGGGCAAATTGCAGACTTATAGTGAAGGCTCTGGTGTCATCTACATGAAGTCCGGCAACAAGGGCTATATTGTAACTAATAACCACGTAGTTTCCGGCAGCGACAAGGTACAAGTTATGTTGTCAAATGGTAAGACAGTTAATGCACGGATTGTGGGAACGGATGCGACGACCGACCTGGCCGTGTTAGCAATTGACTCTGGTTATGTTACGCAAACGGCCGAATTTGGCGATTCTAAGACTTTACAGCCCGGACAGTCAGTAATTGCCGTTGGTTCCCCACTTGGCAGTGAATACGCGTCAACCGTCACTCAGGGGATTATCTCGGCTCCTGCTAGAAGCATTACAACTTCATCGGCTAACCAGCAAACGGTTATTCAGACAGACGCAGCGATTAATCCGGGTAACTCAGGTGGTGCCTTGGTTAACTCCGCTGGTCAAGTTATCGGGATTAACTCAATGAAGCTGGCGCAATCAAGCGATGGGACTTCAGTTGAGGGCATGGGTTTTGCCATTCCGTCGAATGAAGTTGTGACAATTGTTAACCAACTGGTGAAGAAGGGTAAGATTACCAGACCGCAGCTTGGGGTTAAGGTTATTGCCTTGCAAGGTATTCCAGCCAGCTATAAGAAGCATTTGAATATTAAATCTAACTTGAACAGTGGTATTTACATTGCTTCAGTAACTAAGAATGGTTCAGCTGCCATTGCTGGTATCAAGACTGGGGACGTTATCGTGAAAGTTGACGGCAAAAAAGTAACAGATGTTGCTTCGTTACACAGTATTTTGTACGATCATAAAGTCGGAGATACCGTCAGTTTGACCGTTGATCGCAACGGCAAAACACTCGATTTGCGGGCTAAGTTACAAGCTGATTAAGAAAAATAAGTTAAACAGGAAAAAGGCTATACTAAGCGGTTTAAGTCGTCAATATAGCTTTTTTGTTAATATTAATTATGGGAAACATTTTTTTATTCGGTAATGAGGACTGTCAAGTAAAATTTTAGACGGTAATTCTTGTTGATAACTGTGGAAAACTTTGTGGATTGTGCATAAAATATGTGAGAATGCTTTTAAATGGCTGTGGATAATCTGTTAATTGTGTTTAAATATTAGTGAAAATATATTTGCACAAACAATTGTTCAAGTTGATATAACAGTGTTTTAGCGCGATAAGTTTGTGAACTTGGGCTGTTAAAAGTATGTGTGTGGGTAAAATTCATTAAAAGACAGAAAAAAATTTGGTGACCACAATTTAGCCGAAAATAAAAGAATCAGACCACAAAATGTAGATTTCGCTTTTACACAGATGTGGAAAAACTGAGTGGAAAGATTGGGAGTTAGGGGATAAACTAGTAATTATGAATATTAAAATTATTTGTGTGGGAAAACTAAAAGAAAAATATTTTAAGGATGCAATTGCTGAATACCAAAAGCGGTTAAGTCGCTTTGCCAAGGTTCAGCTAGTTCAGGTGGCTGATGAAAAGGCACCTGAAAAGTTCAGCCAAGCTGAACAAGAACAAGTTAAGGAAATTGAGGGGCAACGGATTTTAAGTAAAATCAAGGATAAGGAATATGTCTATGTGACGGCAATTAAGGGCAAGGAGCGAACCAGTGAAGAATTTGCCGGTGAATTAGCGAATCTTGCAACCTATGGGCATTCCGATATTACCTTTGTAATTGGCGGCAGCTTGGGAACTAGTCCAGCCGTTAATCGCCGGGCGGATGACCTGCTTAGCTTTGGTAAGTTGACTATGCCGCATCAATTAATGCGGGTCGTTCTAATTGAGCAAATTTATCGTGGTTTTATGATTAATAGCGGTAGTCCGTATCACAAGTAGATTGGAGATTTGAAAATGAAGTTAGCGGTTTTTGATATTGGCGGGACCACCGTTAAGACAGGAATTTATGAAGATGAGCATATTATTGAGCAGGAGAGTTTTAAAACGCCTAAAACTTTCACAGCTTTGAAAGAAAAAATGCATGAACTAATTGATGATCGGCATTTTACAGGACTGGCAATTAGTGCGCCAGGTGATGTCAATATTAAGACTGGCGTAATTGAGGGCAGAAGTATGGTGCCGTATTTGCACCAGCGGCCAATTTTTGCGGAATTGCAAGAAGAATTTGGCTTGCCCGTGGCAATTGAAAATGATGCTAATTGTGCGGGAATTTGCGAAACTAAGATGGGTAATGGCCGTAAGTTCAATAATGTTGGGTTCATCGTTATCGGAACTGGAATTGGCGGCGCGATTTTTATTAATCATGAATTGTACCGAGGTGCGCACTTAGTCGGCGGTGAATTTGGCTTTATGAGAGGTGGCACTAACCGGATATTAAGTATGGATGCGACCGTAGTCAAGGCTGCCCGTGATTACTCTGAACAGACCAAAACAGAGGTTGAGGGGAAAGAATTATTTACTTTAGCCGAGCAGGGCGATAAATTAGCTCAAAATTTGCTTAATCGTTTTTATGATCTTTTGGCAAGCAGCATGTATGATTTGCAAGTATCTTTTGATTTTGATGCCTTTATTTTGGGCGGTGGTGTATCTGCACGCGCAGAAATCAGCAGTGAAGTTGCCAAGAGGCTCAAGCAGAAGCTGGCAGATTTTGGGCTGCCCCGAATTATGCCGGAAGTAATGACTTGCCAGTATCATAATTCGGCTAACCTTTACGGTGCAGCTCTGAATTTCTTAGCTCAAAATTAAGTTAATAAAAAATGCAGTCGTGATTCGGCTGCATTTTTTATTTTAATGTGAATAAGGCTAGATTAAGTAGAACAAGAATAATGGCGCTCCAGAGCCAGTCTGATGCCTTAATCGGGACGGCAACAATTGTCGACCGCTGTTTGTCTTCTTGGTAACCGTGAGATTCCATACCTTGTGCCAGATTTTCGGCAGAATTAAGTGCTACTAAAATTGCTTTGAAATATAATACCGGCGACCAAAAGCTGAGATAAACTCCCCGCATCATGCCAGCTGTCCGAATTTGCTTAACAGCTTGCTTCATGCGGGGAACAATATTGAGCGCAGCTAAAACACCGTAAGCGAATTTGCTTGGTAAGTGGAAATTCTGCTCAAAAGATCGTGCTAATTCTTCCGCGCTGGTGTCGATCGTGACGCAGCTAATGGTTAAGATATAAACATAGATCCGGCTGGACAAGCCAAGGGCGTTAAATAAGTCGGGTGTTGGCGTAAACCATTCAAGTGTCGCAAAAATCGTAAATGCGGCAATAAACGGCACTATTAGCAGGAGCAGTAAACTTTTTAACTTAATTTTTTTAACTGATAAATAAATAATTGCCAAGATAATAATCGCAAAATTGGTTGTTAGGCTAATTTTTAGCGATATTTCAAGCGAAATAATTAAGGCCAAAATAAATTTAAAACTAGGATTCATAAAGTTACCTCACTTAGTCACGTAATGCAGCTGCTTGTCGGCAAAGACCAGATGGTAGTCACACCAATCGGCTAACTCATCAAGTTCATGGCTGATAATTAGTAAAGTCTGACCGCGTTCTTTTTGGCTTTGTCTGAGCAAATGCATGACTTTTTGACTGGATAGGTGGTCTAAGCCGCTTAATGGCTCATCAATGAGTAATACGTCTTGATCCGCAATCAGCATCAGCAGAATTTGGAGCTTTTTTTGTTGGCCGCCAGAAAGAGAATACACTACTTGGTCCAGGTGCTGGTCGAGGTCAAGGTCAGTTAAAACTTCCTTGATTTTTTGGTCAGTAAAAAAGTCATTGGTTCGCTGTTTTTTGCTCAAGTTAATTTCGTCTTGAACGGTAATACTCAAGAATTGGTCGGTCGCATTCTGAAAAATCTGGGCAACATGCAGTAAGTATTTGCGTGTCTTCTGTTGGCGGATTTCACGGTTGCGATAGGTCAAACTGCCGCTATAGGATAGCATCTTAGTCAGAGCGTTAAATAGTGAAGTTTTGCCGACACCGTTAGCACCGGTAATCAGTGTGGTTTTGCCTGCAATAATATTGAGCTGATTTTGGTCTAACAAAAGGCGATTTTGCGTTAGCTGTGTCTTAGTTAGGGTAAAACAAGCGGCCTCATTTTGCGGCAGAGCAAATGAATAATCATTTTTTTGTACGCTTGTTTGGAGCAGCTGCTTTTTAGCTGCGGGATTTAGCTGCTTGACGTTGTGGTCTTTAAACTCAAAAAGACAATCGCAGACGGTTTGATAGCCGTCTAAAACGTGGTCACTTAAGATAATGGTCTTACCCTGATCGCGCAAGTGCGCCAATTTGGTAATCAAAAATTTCCGCGCTTGTGGATCACAGCTGGCAAAGGGTTCGTCTAGCAAGAATAAGTCGATATCCATTGCTATGAGAACGGCAAGTGCTACTCGTTGCTGTTCGCCGCCAGACATTGTATTGATTTTTTGATCCAATAGATTTTCAATTTGGGCAAATTCGACGCCGGCGGTTAAGTACTTTTGGTAATCTTCACGTTTAACTTGTAAGTTTTCAAGGGCAAAAATAATTTCTTCACGTGGTGTTGCCATGGTGAACTGTTCGCCAGCATTTTGAAACATGATGGCTGCTTTTAACCCAGCAAGGTTAAGTTTACCGCTGAGTTTACCCGCGTATTTAGGATAGAGTCCGGCAAGTATTTTAAGTAAAGTCGACTTGCCGCAACCAGTAGGCCCAATTAAGAGTGAAAATTTTCCCGTGGGAATTTCAAGATTAAGATTGTCAATAATTTTAATATTTTGTTCGTATGAAAAAGTTAAATTTTTGCTTGTAATCATTATTTTTACCAATTAAAAAAATCGCTAGGGCAGGCTGCACTAACGACGTAAAAATTCATTTTCCCTTCGCTGGCATTGTCCATAGCAGGTTCAACGGGTATTCTCTCAGCCTTGCGGCACCCCAAAGTTATCAAACTGATTGTACACGAAAGAGTTTTCTCTGTCTAGTCCTTGTAACTTTATGAAAATAAAATGGTAGTGGATATGATTTTTGCTATATAATAAAAGTATTAAAATAACAATAAGAAGGTGAAGCTATGGCAGCAGTTAAATTAGCGCAGTATTTGGCTAGTATTTTAAATTCAACCAATAGCGATACAAACGAATTGCGGTTGAAAGCAGAAGGCAATTTTGACTTGTTTAGGGTCTATCTTGAAAATCATAATACCGGTGTTCATCGCTATCAAACAACAAATGCAATGATTTTTTATGAAGCTGGCGGCAAGTCAAACATTAAAATTCATGGTCAGGACTTTACACTAAAGGTAGGTAATATCGTCTTTTTGCCGGCCAAGAGTGACTATGAAGTGCAAAAGCAAACTAAGACTGACGTGTTGGTAAAGCTAGATTTAAATTCTAAGTATGATTTACAATATTTCCTGGGAAATATTGTTCATGATGAGCCTCGTGAAGAACGGGCAGTTAAGCAAATCATTAGCAGCTTACATACCAATCGGCTGTTATATTTAAAGTCAACGCCAATTTCTAAGTCGGCCCAATTAATGAATAAGATAATTGATGAGTATTTAAATCAAAACCTGTTTGCCCAAAGTGTAGCTGCAGCAGAATTGAACTTGTTGTTGGTTACAGCTGTCCGTAATCAAAGCTTTGAATCAACCGCGGCAGAGAAGCAAGGCTTTGCAAATGTAACACTTGAGAGCTATATTGATGCCAATTTTGCCGATATTACTTTGGATTCGGCTGCCAAACATTTTGGCTTTAACCCAAATTATTTTTCTAGCTTAGTTAAACAAAAAACGGGAAAAAGCTTTGTGGAGCATGTTGATGAACGGCGAATGCAGGAAGCACGTAATTTGCTTGCTCGCCCCGACATTTCGGTTAAGGAAATTATTGCCAGGGTAGGTTACAATGGTAAGTCCTTTTTCTATAAAAAGTTTAATGAATATTATCATCAAACGCCGGTCCAAATGCGTGCAGAGCTGTTTCGTCAAGCTAATATTAATTTGAAATAAAATGAAAAAGACATCTGTTTAATTAACAGATGTCTTTTTTGGATATTACATTTTTTCTAACCGTTTGATCCGGTCTTCTGTCGGCGGATGGCTATCGAATAGATGAGTAAAACCGTGCTTTTTACGCAATGGATCTTCAATATACATGCCAGCACTACTCGTATCAGCCTTTTTCATTGGCTTACTGCCGTCGATTTTCTCTAAAGCAGAAATCAGACCTTGTGGGTTGCGAGTAAGATCAACTGATGAAGCATCAGCTAAGTACTCACGATTACGCGACAAGGCCATCTGGGCAAGGCTGGCACATAATGGTCCAAGAATAAGCACAAAGACAATTGCAACAATTTTAAAAATAATGACAATATTGTTATCGTCGTCTTTGTCGCTGCCACGGTCATCGTCAAACCACCAAATATAGCGGCTGGCAATTCCGGATAAATATGAAATCACTCCAACCAGAACCGCGGCAACCGTTGATAAGCGAATATCATAGTTGCGAATATGCGAAATTTCGTGTCCTAAGACGCCTTCTAGTTCCTCACGGTTCATCATGTCAAGTAGGCCTTGAGTTACAGCAACAGCACTATGGTCAGGATCACGACCGGTCGCAAAAGCATTAGGACTGGAATCATCAATGATGAATACGCGTGGCATGGGTACCCGGCCAACCATGGCCATATCTTGGACAATGTGCCATAATTCAGGGTTATCCTGTTCGTTAACTTCTTGGGCATGATTTAAGTTCATGACTAGATTTGCGGGATCACGCATGACAAAAAATAGGTAAAGAATGCTGATGATAAGTGCAATAATTACACCGCTCCATGGACTGTCACTAAAAATGTAACCTAATCCAGCACCAACAAGGGCTAAAATCACGGCAAACAGAACCATGATGATGCCAGTTTTGCGCTTATTACGAGCAATTTGTTGAAATAACATAGTAGAGAGACCTAATATTTAAAATTTAACCTTAGGTGCTTCTTTTTCGGCTTCACTGGCTTGTAAGTAGTCAACCTTCTTAAAGCCGTGGATCCGTGCAATCATATTTGATGGGAAAGTAAGCAGCTTTTGGTCGTAAAGGGCTGCTGATGAATTGTAGAGCTGACGTGAGTAAGCAATCTTATTCTCAGTATTGGTCAATTCTTCTTGTAATTTCAAGAAATTTTGGTTGGCCTTCAGGTCAGGATAGTTTTCTTGCAAAGCAAAAATTGACTTTAAAGCATCAGATATTTGGTTAGAAACCTTTAAAGTTTGGGCGCGGTCATCTTTAGGAACGTTAGTTAATTGATTGCGCAGCTGCACAACATTTTCTAAAGTTTCTTGTTCATGCTTAGCGTAACCCTTAGTGGTTTCAACTAAGTTAGGAATTAGGTCGTTGCGCCGCTTTAATTGGACGTCGATTTGGCTCCATGATTCATCTGTATAAACTTTGGCTTTTTGAAGACCATTGTAGATAGCAATATAGATAGCGATTAATAAGACAATGATAATTAGAATTATCCAAGTTAATGATGGCATAGGTTAAACCTCCTTATATATACTGCTTCATTATAACTGATTATATATTTTTTGGACAGAAAAAAAGGATATGGCATTACGCCATGATTCAGATAAGTCAAGCATACTAAATAAGCAATAGTAGCCAACCAATAATCATCAGGATGAATAAGCCAATAAACTGCATAACGCTCCATTTTTTGAAGAATTCGTTCCTAGGGACAGTTCCGTTTTGCATGAAGGTTTTAAGAACCAGCATATTGGCCATTGAGCCGATAGGTGAGCCGAAACCACCGATATTCGTTCCTAAGAAGAGTGCTTTGGCATATGGCGTGAACTTACCAACAAGGATTGTGGCCGGCACGTTACTGATAATTTGGCTGGATAAGATTGACGTAAAGTAAGTTGAGCTTTCTGAATTAATCATTGTATGAATAATCGTGACAATGATTGGAATCTGCTGAATATCGCTAATAAAGATAAAGAAGCAGGTAAATGTAAGCAGCAAGGCAAAATCGACTTTAAGCAGAATGCGCGGATTAATCAAAAGCGCAAGAACAATCGCCGCCAGCATCGGCCAAGCAACATTGACAACTTTGAAGACACCCAAAAAGAAGAAGGCGAATACAACGGTCGTTATTATGGTTGGTCGAATACTAATATTAATTTGCTTTGTCTCTTGAACAGGAATTTGCTTACGTGGGATAAAGTGAAAAATAATGAATGTAATCACCAATGCACTAAGCAAATATGGCAGTGACCATGAGAAGAAGGTCAGAGCATTGACTGAATATTTGCTAACCAGAAAAATATTGTGTGGATTACCCCAAGGTGTGAATGCCGCACCGATATTTGCCCCCATTCCGATTAAAGTAACGGGCAAAATTTGCGGTAAGTCATATCTTTTAGCAATGTTAAGATAAAGCGGAATTAATGTAAGCGCTGTTATATCATTACCCAGAAACATCCCAGCGATAATTGCCAAAAGTGTGAACAGAATATTCAGTTTACGTGTATTGTCAGCGATACTAGTTAATTTGTATGCAAGCACATCAAGTACGTGCAGGTACGCGTAGATTTGAATGATAATTAGCATCGCAGCGACTGAAAATATAGTATGTAAGTTGATATCTCCAAGTCGCGGTCTAGCAAAAAAAAGACTTATAATTGTGACTATAGCAGTAATCTGCAAGATTCTATCACTAAAAATTTTCTTTAAGACGGTCATAAAATGTCCCCTTTCGCAAGTTACAATCATCTATAATCATTACTTCTATTTTGAGCTTTTTTTCCGCTGTGTGCAACGATAAATTTTTGACTATGAAAATGTAAATTTACTAAGCAGGAATTTTGCTTTCTTTTATGCACACAAGCTATACTTTAGTAAGTAGAAGAAATAAGGGGGATTTATGATGAGTAATTCTGAAACAATTGAAATGAATATAAAGCCTGAAGCTGCAGCCAGAATTAAGAGCCACGTTAAGCAAGGCCAAGTTGTACTGTTGGCGCTAAATGACGGTTCTAACCAATATTCTAAGATTGGTGGTACTTGTACCATTGGGGCTAACTTTCAATTTGTGATTTTGGATCAAAAAGACCCCGAATTTTCAATTACAATTAATAATAATGCCGGATTGAGTTTATTTACTAGTCCTGCAGAAATGCAGTATTTAGATAATAACTTAGTTATCTCTGAAAAAAATGCCACAATGAGTTTGGCAGATGACAGCGGTGTGATTGATGGCGCGGTTTCAATTAACGAATATCAGCCGTCAGCAGTAACTAAAAAGGACCTAGAGGAAGGTAAAACCTGTTAAATTAGTGTCATACCTTGATTCATGAGCCTTAACGTGGTAAACTAAGTAAGATTTTCGAAAATCTGAAAGGAAGTATAGTACTATGCGTAAAGGTGAAAATTACAACACTGGTTGTGAACCAAACCAAAGACCTAAGAACAAGAGAAACGGTAAGAAGCGTGTTGCTCACGTTGCTGCTGTTGTTGCTTTCTTGAACAAGGCCAAAGAAGACGAAAACAAGTAGTCTGATAATAATAAAATAAAAAGGTAGATTGCAGTTTGCAATCTACCTTTTTTTCTTACGATAAATTGAGTAAAATTGAGATAATGATAACTTTTAACCTAAAGGAGAAGGGCAACGTGAAATTTCAATGCAGCAGCTGCGGCTTACGGATGAACTCCGTGCATTTTAAGCAGCAGGGGTTGATGAACCCTAAATTAACGAGTATCTGTGATATTTGCTTGCAAAGAGGACAAGACGCTAAAGATTTTGCTAATTCAGCGGTGCAGATTTTTGCGCAAGGGCTGCTCTATACCTTTGTGGGTCAATCAGCAGCTGCTTGTGAACATGACTTTCTGGTAAGCAAAAAGGAATACCGCAAGCGTTATGAAGCCTTTATTCAGGATTATGACGGCAATAGTTTAGCCCAGCAGCAATTATCCCGCAATGATTTTAACGCGGCAGTTATCGCCAGTGAAACTGGTGAAAATAACTTTGTGCCTCAGCTTGATTTAACTTTTGCAGATAATTTGACGCAATTGGGGTTAAAAGTTGATTTTCAATTAAATGAAGTTGATTACATTGACCGTGAACGTATTCGAGCCAAGTACCATTATCGCTGCCAGTATTGCGGTCGGCGCGGCCGCAGCGTTGACCATAAGGATCCAGTGTCACTCTCGCATAATAATGACTTGGATAATTTGATCTTGTCGTGTCAGGAATGTAATCGAATCAAGTCTAATATGCCGTTTAACTTGTTTACCCAGCTAAACGACCAGATTTCCCAGATTAATCAGAAGTTGGTTAAGTATGAGAATGCATTAGCAACTTTGAAGGGTGAATTTGAAGAGCGGAGACGTAAATTGGCGGCAACCATGCATCTTAAGGGTGTTGTTAATGATCCGGAGCTGAATGAGATGCGCAAGCAAAATAAAAAGCTGCAGGATGCCATTGATAGTTTGGAGAGCGATTATCGTGACTTGTGTAATTTACGTGAGCAGCACTTTATTACTGGCTGGAAATTAGTTGAGGAACAGAAAAAAACTGATATTATTTAGTAAATTTATGCTGATTAGCTGGCGTAATTCTTTAGCTAATCAATTTGCCTAATTTTTATTCTATCAATTTTGTTATAATTAATGATGAATATTTTTATATAAATTAATGCAAAAAATATTGGCTGAAGGAGTAAAAATAATATGGAAATCAAAATTTTTAATAAGGGGCTTTCGCCACTGGTTGAATTGTCCTTAGCTAATGGTGAAACTGCTAAAATTCAACGTGGCAGTATGGCTTATATGCAAAATGTAAAATTACACGCAAAAATGAATTCTAACGATCACAAAGGCTTAGGTGGTTTAGTGCGCTCGGTTGCTCGCAGCAAGGTCACAGGTGAAAGCATGATTATTAATGAAGTTAAAGCAACTGGCGATAACGCATTAGTAGGAATAGCTCCTAACACGATCGGGGCAATAGAAGAATTGACTTTGGCTGAAGGGCACCAATATCGACTAAACACGGGCGCTTTTTTGGCAGCGGATGAAAATACAGGCTATGAAGCTATCAGACAAAAGGGCCTATCGAAAGCTGTGTTTGGCAAAACCGGTGGCTTTTTCATTTTACATACCAAGGGAACGGGCAAATTATTGATTAATGGTACCGGTAATATCGTCAAAATGGAACTTACGGACGAAAATAACTTCCAAATTGATAATGACAATGTCTTGGCGTGGGAAGATTCGCTCGATTATAAAATTGAATCAGCTAGTGGGTCATTTGGTTTTATGTCTGGAGAAGGCTTAGTTGATAGCTTTTATGGTCATGGCGTTGTTTATTTACAAACTAGCAATCTTAAAGAATTGGCTCGTTCGGTAAGACAATTTTTGCCAGCCGAATAAATTATTGTGGTCAAAAAGAACCAACTTGTCGTAAGCTGGTTCTTTTTGATTAAAAAACATTTATCTATTAAGCCGCTTCTGGCGCGGATGTAACATGATAATTGCGTTACTTTTGCGGCATATATTGTTAAGTTATTGTTTAGAAAGGAAGGTAAAGTGCAAATGGAATTAGCTCGAGTTTTACGTGAAAGAAGGCAAGAATTGAATTTGACCCAGCAGCAGTTGGCAGATAAGTTGCATGTCACAAGGCAAACACTATCGCGCTGGGAAAATTCATTGAGCTATCCTAATTTGGACACTTTGGTAGAACTGAGTGACCTGTTGGCAGTTCCGCTTGACACTTTATTGAAAGGAGACAATAACGCAATGGTTAAGAAAATTAGTTCAGATGTAAATGATAAGCGGAGATACCGCCGCTATTTAATAATCATTGGCAGTATTTTTGCCGTGATTTTAATATGGCTCTGTGTTTTAGGCTATGGTCGAGCAAATCAAGTGGAATGGATTGATCGCTTTAATCCATTTTTGGAGACTAAGTATGGTTATGCTGTTTTGCCGGATAAGGTTGAATTGAAAAAAGAACGCGGAATTGAGCAGTATGGTAAAACTAAGAAAAAAGTTTGGCTCAAGATTCCACAAAAAGTGGATGCATATGTTACTGACGATCCTTTCGATCATGGTTCGTGGCTAAAATTCTCTACTGGCGAATACGACTTAAAGCACCGTTGGGCGTATGTGATGCATAAGGGCTCTTATGTGTATGCAATTCGCTTAGTTAAGAAGAGTGAAATACCCATGCAAATGCGTGGAACGATGCTAGATTATTATATGCCGTTTAAAGACGGAGCACCTGCATCTAGATTGAATAAAAATTTCCCGTGGTGGCCATTTAATTAATGAAAAAGAAAGATCAAAAAAAGCCTGTCTATTAATAGACAGGCTTTTTAAATTAACTGTTTTGGAAGTTACGTAAGAACTTCGCTGTTTTTTCGTTTTGTGGGTGGTTAAGCAATTGGTCGGGACTTCCTTGCTCGGCAATGACGCCGTCGCTGATAAAGAAAACTTGATCGGAAACGTCACGGGCAAAGGCCATTTCGTGCGTAACAATAATCATTGTTAAACCGGTAGTAGCTAGGTCCTTCATAACGCTGAGAACTTCGCCGACCATTTCTGGATCAAGGGCACTAGTTGGCTCATCGAATAATAAAATTTCTGGATCCATTGAAATTGCACGGGCAATTGCGACCCGTTGTTGTTGCCCACCGGACAATTGCTTGGGGCGTGCATTAATGTATTCTGCCATGCCGACCTTTTTCAAGTTGTCGACGGCGACTTTGCGCGCTTCTTCTTTAGAACGCTTCAGGACCAGTTCTTGACCAACCATGCAGTTGGCTAAGACGTCTTTATTCTCAAACAAGTCGAATTGTTGGAAGACCATGCCGACCTTGGCGCGGTAGATATTGCGGTTATAGCCCGGAGCTAAGACGTTCTCACCATGAAAGTCGATTTCCCCAGCTGTTGGTTCCTCCAGCATGTTGATGCAGCGCAAGGTGGTTGACTTACCACCACCAGAGGGACCAATAATTGTAGCAATTTCGCCTTTTTTAATATCAAAGGAAATATCTTTCAATACTTGGTGAGTGCCAAAAGATTTTTGAATATGCTTTAAACTTAAAATCGTATCGTTTGCTTGCGTCATGATTTGTTAACCTCCGTCTTTTCGGTTGAGCCGACCTGAACTTGGTTGGCCATTAAATTATAGTTTTTATTACCTTCAAGGTGCTTTTCAATTAAATTAAAAATTCTGGTAATCGTGAAGGTCAGAATTAGGTAGATTACAGAAATTGTTAGGTAAGTTGGGAAGAACTTGAACGTTTGACTGGCAATCGTAGTCCCAACAAAGAACAGTTCGGAAACAGAAATAATACTTAAAACTGATGTGTCCTTGATGTTAACGATAAATTCGTTGGTAATGGACGGCAGACAGTTTCTAATAGCTTGCGGCAGAATAATGTGCCACATTCTTTGGTTATGGCTCATTCCTAGAGCACTAGAAGCTTCAAATTGACCTTTTGGCGTTGACATAATCCCGCCGCGGATAATTTCGGCTAAGTAAGCACCAGTATTAATCGAAACAATTACCAATGCGGCGATTGTCCGGTCAATGTTTAAGTGCCATAACTGGGCGATACCATAATAGATAACGGCAGCCTGAACCATCATTGGCGTGCCCCGGAAAATTTCAATATAAACTGATAGTAACCAATCAATAAACTTCAATGTCCATCTCTTGCCGCGGGTTGTTGGTGTTGGAATGGTCCGGATGACGCCAACGAATAGTCCAATGAAGAACCCGGCAATAGTACCAACTGAGGCAAGCAGTAAGGTCATGCCAATCCCGCTCATAATCATGCCGCCATATTGTTGCCAGATGGAGACAAACCAGTTTTGTTGTTTGCCCTTTTTACCCTTAGAATTATCGGTCTTTGGTTGCTGCTTAATAGCTGCGGTCATTAACTTTGTTCTTTTGGAATTAGGAATTGTGGCGAGAATTTGGTTAACTTGCTTGAGCAGCTGTTTGTTAGGCTTGGCAATTCCGATAGAAGTTACTGATTCTTCCTTGGTTGCGTGGAAGCCCGCCATTTTGTTGACAGGAATTGCCTTGATGTCGGGGTCAACCATTTTGAATGATGTGGCTTCGGTATCTTCGGCAACGTAACCATCAATCGTGCCTGAAATTAGGCTTTGGCGCATGGCAGCGAAGTCACGCATTGCCGGTTGCTTCTTGGCACCCTTTAATTGGCTGATTAATTGGTAGTGGAACGTTCCTTGTTGCCCTGTTAATTTGGCACCCTTAAAGTCACTTAGACTTTTGGCATTGGCGTATTTACTATTAGCTTTAGTAATAACGACAAAGGTGCTGCGTCTATAAGGCTGTGAAAAGTTAATGGCCTTTTCACGTTCGGCAGTAGGGCTCATACCAGCGATAATCAAATCGGCTTTGCCACTGGTTAAGGCTGGCAGTAATCCGTCCCATTCGGTCTTAAAGACGACTACTTTGCGGTGCAATTTTTGACCAATGATTTTGGCGATTTTGACATCGTAACCATTGGCAAAAGTGTGAGAACCATCAATTGGAACGGCACCGTTAGCATTATTAGTTTGGGTCCAGTTGTATGGCTGGTAGTTAGCCTCCATTGCGACTTTGAGGACACCGGTATCTTTAGCATAAGCTCGCGGAGACAATCCTAACGTGATTGCTAGCCCGAGCAAGATTGCAATGAAAGTAGATAACCATTTACTTTTTGACTTCATTTTAAAACCTCCAAATTGTTTTAAATAAAGCCAACACAATAAAAGCGTAAACCAAAAACCTCGCTGCGTTCGCAACGAGGTTACAATTAATCATATTTAGACAAATCATATAGCGCTCCCCGGGGACGAACCGGGACAGTCTGCAAGATATGCTCCTGCAGCCCAACAAAAAAGTGACGCAAATCAATTTTTTGTTTCGGCGGCAATTCTTCCGAGTAGTCATCATTGCGTTTGCGCGCTAGGACTAGGTTCGTAATTGTCGCGACCTCTATTGCATTGGAAATTATTTAACTTAGAGAGAATGATAGGCTAAAAATTACATCTTGTCAACTCAAGGCCTGATGATGATTAATAATGAAATATAAGATGAAGCGAGATAGTAGTTAATTTAAACTGCTGCTTGATGTGAAAAATGAATGATAGGCTCGTGGGCTTATTTGGTTAAGTATTTTTTGGCAAATTGTTCATAAAATTCAGTTGCTGCGAGGTAATCGGGAATATCAACGTATTCGTCGACTTGGTGGCAGCTGTCATTTCCGGGTCCAATGCTAAACATGGTTGGTGCCGACGGACTATTGACGAATTTAGATGCATCAGTGGTTCCTGACTCGGTGAATAAATTAACTGGGCGTTTTAGAATATTTTCAAGTAACTTTTGGGCTGCTTGGACGTATTCATCGTTTTCGTCACCAGAGACAGCTTCGCCCAAATAATCGTACTGCAATTCAAAATGATGCTGCGGCATTTGGTTGACTTCATTAATTACATCAGTCAATATCGCCTGAATATCTTTGACTGTATAAAATGGATTAATCCGAATATTGCCGCGGGCAACAACCTTGTCGGGCATACTGTTGACCTGATCGCCACCAGAAATCATCGTAATGTTGTGCAGCACAGGGCCTAATTTTTCATGAACTTTTGGTAAATGACGCAACTTTTGATTGGCTAATTGAATGAAGTCGGTCATATTGTCAATGGCATTGAGAACATTCAATTGGGCAGAGTGAGCGACCTTGCCGTAAGAGGTAACGGTGTAGTCAATGTCGCCGTTATTGGAATAAGAAATATCGAGGTTGGAGTCTTCGCCAATGACGATAACGTCCAAATCATCGATAAAACCTTCCTTAGTCAGTTCTTCAGCGCCCCATTGCCCAGTTTCTTCACCAACTGACATTAACAACCGCAATTCACCTGTTAACGGCACATTATCTTCAAGTAAAGACAGCAAGGTCCCAATCATTCCGGCTAATCCGCTCTTCATATCTGTCGTACCGCGGCCGTACATTTTGGTGTCATTATCGTATAATTTGCCGGAAAATGGATCGTCGCGCCAAGCTTCGCGGTTCCCTAGATTAACGACATCCATGTGTCCGGAAAAGCCGAGCTTGAAATTACCGTTGGTAGGTCCAATTGAAATGACACAACTTTCGCGGTCGCCTTGGTAGGGTACACGAGTGATGCGGACGCGATCGCCAAACGGGGCAAACAGCTTAACGACATAATCAACAACCTTTTTTTCGTGGTCGTCAATGGTTTCAATTTGGATTAAATCCTGCAATAACTTAATTTGTCTTTGTTTATCTAACATATTTTTCCCTTACTTTTACAGATAATTATTTGTCTCTAGTAGCAACCTGAACTTGGTTAGCCATTAAGTTGTAGTCTTTACTACCGTCAAGATGTTTTTCAATTAAATTGAAGATTCTGGTAATTGTGAACGTCAAAATCAGGTAAATTGCGGAAATTGTCAGGTAGGTTGGAAAGAACTTGAAAGTTTGACTGGCAATAGTTGAACCAACGAAGAACAGTTCGGAAACAGAAATGATACTCAATACTGACGTATCCTTGATGTTAACGATGAATTCGTTAGTGATTGACGGCAGACAGTTTCTGATAGCTTGCGGCAGAATAATGTGCCACATTCTCTGATTGTGGGTCATTCCCAAGGCACTGGCGGCTTCGAATTGGCCTTGTGGTGTGGAGATAATCCCGCCGCGGATAATTTCGGCTAAGTAAGCACCAGTATTAATGGAAACAATGATTAGAGCGGCCGCGGTACGGTCAATATTAATGTGCCAGAACTGAGCAATACCATAGTAGATAACGGCAGCCTGAACCATCATTGGCGTGCCCCGGAAAATTTCAATATAAACGGATAACAGCCAGTCGACAAACTTTAATGCCCATTTCTTGCCGCTAGTTGTTGGCGTTGGAATGGTGCGAATGATGCCGACAAACAGACCAATGAAGAACCCAGCAATAGTACCGACAGCTGCAAGCAGCAAAGTCATGCCAATCCCGCTCATAATCATGCCGCCATATTGCTTGAGCATGGAAATGAGCCAGCTTTGCTTTTTTCCGTTTTTGCCTTTCTTGGAATCAGTTTTTGGCTGCTCCTTGATGGCTTCGGTCATTAGCTTAGTTCTCTTGGATTTCGAAATTGTAGCTAGGACTTTATTAACTTGCTTGAGCAATTTCGGGTTAGTCTTGGCAACACCAATTGAGGAAACCATCTGTGCCTTAGTGACGTGGAAACCTTTCATCGGATTCAGCGGTACGGCTCTAATGTCGGGGTCAACCATCTTGAAGGAAATCGCTTCGGTTGAATCGGCAATATAACCATCAATGGTACCGGAAATTAAACTTTGCCGCATCGCTGAGAAGTCCTTCATATTAGGCTCTTTTTTAGCGCCAGGCAACTGGTTGATTAACTGATAGTGGAACGTTCCTTGTTGAGCAGTAAGGCGCGCACCCTTAAAGTCAGTTAGCTTTTTAGCATTAAGATACTTGCTGCCAGCCTTAGTGACAACGACAAAAACACCGCTCCAATAAGGATTAGTAAAGTTAATGGCCTTTTCCCGTTCTGGTGTAGGACTCATGCCGGCAATGATTAAGTCGGCCTTGCCGCTGGTTAAAGCAGGCAATAGCCCGTCCCATTCGGTTTTCATGACAACAATTTTTTTGTGCAGCTTTTTACCAATAATTTTGGCTATTTTGACATCATAGCCATTGGCATAGGTGTGAGAACCATCAATGGGTACAGCACCATTGGACTTATCGGTCTGAGTCCAGTTGTTAGGCGAATAATTGGCTTCCATTGCGACTTTGAGGACGCCATCATCTTTTTTGGCAGCACTAGCTTGATTATTATTCAAGCTAAGGCCACTAATTAAAGTGAAAACGACTGCGAATAACGCAACTAGCCATCTGGTTTTTGACTTCATTTTAAAACCTCCAAATTGTTTTAAATAAAGCCAATACAATAAAAGCGTAAATAAAAACCTCACTGCTAAATAGCAATGAGGTTACAAGTGATCATATTTAAACAAATCATATAGCGCTCCCCGGGGACGAACCGGGACAGTCTGCAAGATATGTTCTTGCAGCCCAACCGTGAATTTGCGCTGGACAAATTCACAGTTTCGGCGGTAATTCTTGAGCTAATCGTCATCGCATCAAGCGTGCTCGGATTAGGTTTGTAATTATCGCGACCTCTATTGCATTGGAAATTATTAACTTGGTGAAAATATTAAATTAAATTTTACTGATTGTCAACTATATTATTAAAAATAATTTATTAATATTTAATTTTTAACGACGGGCGTTTTTTCGTATTCCGTCATGTCTTTACCCAAAATTATAAAGACAATCACGGTAATAATCGCAATAAAAGCCGGCAGTAAAAGTGGCTTTTTAAGTAAATCAAAGATGCCGGCAACAATGGTTCCAAAGAAGACATCAAGAAGGGACGTACCAAAAGTAATGAAGCTTGCTTGACCAGACTGAATTGTAACTGCAGTTCGTCTGATGCGCAGCCGCGAAATCCACGTGCTGACGGGGATGCAGGAAAGCATGACGGCGATAATGCAAATGCTCAAACTGTAAACGCTGGGTCTGACGGCAAAGATGATTAGGCATAGAGCAGGTAAGGTGATTAGCATCATACTTTTCTTAAAATTCAAGTTGGTACGTAACACCAGATTGCCCAAGATAGTCCCAACTGCATAATCGACAACCAAATAGACGATCTTGGTATATTCGGGATCAACGCTGCTCCAGAGATAAACCATTAGACTATTAAAGTAGCCCATCAAAAGACTAACAAAGATTGCCAGAATGATTGAGCTGCGCAAACCAGTATTAGCCTTAATCAGCCGGTAAATCTTTTTGATTTGGGCTAAAGTTGAATTGGTTGCTAGGTCATGACCAACAAGGTTTGGGTCATAGTTTTCATCTAATAAACTAGTGGGGATAAAGAACAGCAGGTAGGAAATGCTGCCAACTAGCAATAAAAATTTGTAGATAATTGAACCATCATTAAATTCACTAGCTAGAACATAAGCACAGCCAATTGCCAGATAACTTAAAATTAAGCCAATATTGCCAAAAGTGGTATTCTTACCGATTACCATGTCAACTTGCTCGTCAGGAATGAATCGCTTGGTGGCCCCGTTATATGCGGATTGAGCAAAGAGAGAAATAAAAGTCATAATAACATCGCAGCCAATATAGGCATAAATAAAGTATCTTCCTTTAAATAGGAATGGGATTAGTAGGATTAAGCCAAGTAGGGGATAAGTAACTTGTAAGGCTTTCTTCTTACTGATGTGATCCATAGTAGAACCGACAAAAAGCGTCAAGATGATAACGCCAAAGGATTCTAAGCTGGAAAAGATACTATTGACGGTAACTGACCGTGAAAAAGACGCGATTAAAATTGAGCCGCCGATGCCGACAGCTAGGTCACCAAGATTAGAAATCAATGCCATAATTGGTAAGAGAGAAGAATTACGTACTTTTTTCATATTTAGCTCCTGTAAAAATATTATTCAATAATTATGAACTTAATATGAATAATTTTCAATAACGCTAAATATTTTTTAATATAATTTACTGAATCAATTTGAAATATTTGAATTTCTAATTAGTTGTCTAAAAATACCTGGTAAGGATTGCATTTGAGCTACCAATTGTTCTGCGGTTGATGGTAACGTGTATTTAGTAGATCGTGACTTTCCGTGTACTTCAATTATTTTTTTGCTTAAAAGTGAAGAAAGTGTACTATCAGTAATGTATCTAGAGAAGCCTGTTTGACGTTCTATTTCTTTATGTGAAAGTGAATTAGAGGGACTACTAACAATTGCTTTTAAAACTTTTTGTTCACGATTAGAGATTTCTTTTCCAGAAAAAGAACTTGCATAATCTACTTTCCAGATTTTTAGTTGAGTACCTTTTTCAATACTTGTTTCTATTTCGGGGTGTCTAAAATTATTTTCTACAGAGGAATTAAAAATTTTTTCGCCGCCAACTCCTTCGCGTTCACCGTAATGTGCTTGTGTAAATAGCTTTGAAATAATAGCATTTCTACTTTTGGAATTATGAGTAGTGAAAAAGTCTTCCTTAGGAATTTTCATTTTTCCAGGATTTTCGAATTTATAAAATTTTGGATATTCAGTCAAAATAATGCGACTACCTTCAAAATAATCTGCATGCATCAACATGTTTACAGTTGCTTCACGTAAAGCTGTAAACATGGAACCAAATGTGTCCTTTCTTTGACCGTTTTTGTCTAAACCAAATGGGTTAGGAATGGTTGCTTTAAAATGCTCAATTACTTTAATAAAGAATGTAAATATGTTTAAGTCAGATTCTACAGAAGATATTCTAGACGTCCATCTTTCTTGTTCAGGATGACTTTTATCGTAATATTCCAAAGAAAAGTAAGGGAACTTCTGAATAATTGCATTATTTTTACCAAAAAATAACAAACCTGCATAGGATATACCTTCTTTACCGTCATTATCGCGATCTTTAATTAAAACGCCTATCCTGCGTAAAAAATCTTCTAATTTGTAATTGTTATACTTTTTATATGTCTCTATTCTGGTAAGAACTTTTTTATATAGTTCAATAGAATCAAGATCTAAATCATCAATGCTATAATTTTTAACAACTTTGGTATCTAAACTACTTTCAGATAATCTTGATAAACGTTTGAGATAATCCTCAGTACATTTACGATCGGTACTACCTTGTCTTATGAAAGCTTGAGCAAAATTATCATTTAGATATATTGGTTTATATGTATCGTCAGCTTGCTTGATAGTTATTTCTATAATTTTTTGATTTGCTATCGGAATAATCTTAATATCACTATTTTCAATAGTAGAGTGATTTATTTTATTTTTGTTAGTGTTGCTTGACCAAAAATCATCCAGAACTTTTTGTGTATCTTTGACACCAGTTATTTTAAATTTATGATCTGATAGTTCTTCAACACCTAGGACTAAGATTCCACCGTCAGTATTTTCAAAAGCTGAGATGGTCTCCCAAGCATCTTTGGGAAATGCATTCTTGCTTTTTTTATATTCTAAATGTTCATCTTCTTGAGGTAGCGAATTATTATAGTCTATTATTTTCATAAACAAAATCCTTTTTTTAAAAACCAGCAGAAAACCAGCAGAAAATTAATTACGTAAAACGCTGGATTATAGGGATTCTGCCACAACTTTATAAATTATGGCAGTTTAAACCAGCAGAAAACCAGCAGAAAATTAATTACTTTGTTATACATAATAATTTTATCATTAAACCTAGCCCCAACCATGATTTTTATCATAATCGCGCTTTTTCATTCGCGAGACATAAGGATTGCCACTGACGTAATAACGCAAAGGCTTCTGTGCCCATTCTTGGTTGGATTGATTAATCCCAATTCGCGGACCAGCAATAATTTTAACTGCATGCCTTTTATGAGCATTATCAAGGTCAATGCTAAACGGCGAATCAGTCAAAAAGTGCAGGTTCCAATGTTTATCATGGATGCCAAAGGCCTGCATCATTTTGGCAGGGCCATTGGTTAATAAAACGCCGTCTTTGCCATTGCGATTGATAATCATCTGGTCAATGCCCCATGCGGGTTCAATTGCCCTAATTAAAATTCCTTGTGGCTCGTCCAATTCTTGAGTGGCAACGTCAAAGAAAAAATATTGCCTTTGGCTATAAATATAAATGGTGCCGCCAGCGCGATACAGCCCTTCATTAGCTGGACTGCGGCGGTTATTATAGGAATGAGCAGCGCGGTCGTGAATACCTAAATAGGCCTCGGCTTCAACGATATAGCCGCCCATTAAGTGGTTGCCGTCATTGTAAGTTAACGGGCGGCCGATTAGGTCAGCCGTGATTTTGGCGGTAGAATTGTTAGTAAAATAAGTTGAATAATCCATGTTTCTTTCCTAGTAGTACACGATAAAAATTAAAGAGGTAATTACGATGACAGAAATTAAGTTGGTCCGGATTTATGACCACCAGCAACCTAAAGGCTACCGGATTTTAGTTGATCGACTGTGGCCGCGCGGAATGAGTAAAGTTAAGGCTGATTTAGATGAATGGGCCAAGGAAGTGGGCCCGAGTACTGATTTGCGCAAATGGTTTAATCATGATGATGCGAAGTTTGTGTCTTTTAAAGAGCAATATCTTACTGAATTAGGGGCAAATCCTGCAGTGCCGCAATTTTTAGCATTAGTGAAGACGCAATTGTCTAAAACAGACGTCTTGTTTTTATACGGTGCTAAAAATAAAGAGCACAACCAAACGGTTGTACTCAAAGAATATGTATTGCAATCCCTATAGCTTTTTGTGGCCGTGGCGTTTAACCCGCCAGAAGTGAAAGGCAATTGTCAGTAGGAGAATGCCAAAGACAATCATTGCAAACACCGTGTTAGGCAGTTCGTAATTAAATGGCGGCAGCGACAGCAACAATTTAAGTGCGATAATCCCAATTAAAATGTAGGCCATTGGCTGCAGCTCAGGGATAATGTCCATTAGTTTGATAATGACTTCGGCTACGCCCCGCATGCACAAGATACCGATCATACCGCCGATTAAGACAATTACCGGATTGCTGGACACTGCCAAGGCAGCTAGAACGGAGTCAATTGAAAAGACGATGTCCATGGCTTCAATTGAAATAACTGTGCGCCAGAAAAGGGATAAAACGTGCTTGCCTTTTTTTGTCTGGTGCTTACTAAGCTTAGCTTCCTCCGCCTTTTCTTTTGCGGCTGCCTTTTGCGGGTGACGTTGATCGTAGAAAAACTTAACTGCCAAATAGAAGAGGTAGAAACTGCCGGCTAACTTAATCTCCCAAAAATTAATCAGGTAAGTTCCGATACCGATAACAATAAAGCGAAAAATATATGCGCCCCAAAGACCGTAGAATAATGACTTTTCCTGTTGCTTTTTGTCAGGTAAGGCCTTAGTCTGCGCAGCTAAGACCACGGCGTTGTCAACGGACAACAGACATTCCATTAAAATTAGGGTAAGGATAATCATCCAATCCTTACCGCTAGTTAAGACGTGCAGCCAGTTGCTGGCACTGAAAAACGGCGCGTACATTTTAATAATTGAATTGATAATCGACATCTAAAAACTCTTTTCTAAATTAATCAGGTGCTTTTTATAGTTTTTGCCTAAACGATATTGCCCATAAGTACCATCAGCGTAAATTACCCGATGACAGGGAATAAAAAATAATACTGGATTAAGAGCTACGGCATGAGCAACGGCCCGGACAGCACTAGGCTGGTTAATTGCCTGAGCCAAGTCCTGATAACTAACGGTTTGGCCATAAGGAATTTGCCTTACTTGATTAAGCACTTTTTGCTGCCAAGGGGTGACTATTTGGCTGATACTTAACGGTAAATCAAATTCCTTTCGACTTCCAGTTAAAAACTCGGCTAATTCGCAAAGGTAGGGAGCTAGTTTTGCTGGGTCAGAGAGTAACTTTTCCGGTGGATAAAAATGACTGATTGATAAGGTTGGCAAGTCTTTTTGCCCAACATAGGTTAGACCGTTTTTGTTTGCCATTAGCTCAAACGTCACATGGTCAACGGTCAAATCGGCGTAGTAAAGCATTAGAGTTGTTCAAAAACGTCCAGCGCGTCCGCGATAATTGAAGAAATGCCGGCTGCTGGAATTTCGGTTTTATTAATTGCCCAAACTTTGGCGTTATTTTGCCGGTAAGACAATAATTGGGCGAACGGATAAACGACAAAGCTAGTTCCAGAAATAATTACTAGGTCAGAATTTTGCATGGCGTTAACGGACTTGGATAAATTATCGCCGTTGATGGCTTCACCATAGAGCACGATGCCGGGACGAATGATGCCGCCGCAGTTTTCGTGGCGGAAGCTTTTGGCATATTCTGCGTAAGCAACAGGTTGGTGGCACTTGGTGCAGTAGATATCGTAAAGGCTGCCGTGAAATTCGGTCACGTGCTGGTTGCCGGCTTTTGTATCAAGATGGTCAACGTTTTGGGTAATCAAATCGCCTTTTTCATTGCAAAGCTCAGCGATTTTTTGGTGGATGGCATTAGGTTTGGCATCAGGGAAGTACATGTTATCCATGACAAACTTGTAGAAAAAGTCAGGCCGGCTGTTGAGCGTTTCTGCACTTAAAATAGTCTCGGGACTTTCAGAGACACCGTCGTAAATACCGTTTTTGGAGCGATAGTCGGGGATGCCAGAATGAGTAGAAACGCCAGCACCAGTTAGAAACGTGATGTGCTGGGCTTGGTCAATATCGTGCTTTAATTCAGTTATTTGTTTTGGGTCAATCATTAGTTTTGCACCTTTCTTAAAATCAATTCACTATCTGTAGTTTACTACAATGTGGTTCCAATGAACGAGTTTAGTAAGGTAGACTAGAGGTTTTGAGTTTTTAAACCAGACAAATATTATTTGACAAACTGTACTCTACCTGAGGCCCACATGGCATAGAAAAATAGGATAGCTGAAGTTATCATTCCCAAAGCGAATGCAAGCAAAATAGCAATAGGACCAATAATTCGATGCTTTTGAAAGAAAGTAGCCAGCGGGTCTACTAAAAGCATCAAATAAGTTCCAATCAAAGATACGCTAAAATCAAATAATTTGAACCATGGAATAATTAAAATCCCAATTAATACAATTATCGTGATTAACCACGCGAATTTATATCCTCGAGGATTTAAAATTGCTTCCCGCATAGTGCCTTTATATTTATCTTTTATAATTGACAACTCCAGTCATGTATATACTGCATACATTTTTATATTCTAATAGTATATAAAAGAGGCGATATATATTCAAGTTTGTTTTCATTAGTAGAATTAAGCAAATAAAAATACACGACCCCGATAAAATGATCTGAACCCTAAAATTAGGACAGATTATTAAACTTTAACTTAGGACTAGCTTCCGATATTCTTTCGGAGCTAGTCCTTTTAATTTTATTTTGATTCTTTCGTTATTGTAGTAGTCGATATATTCTCTGATTGCCTGTTCTAATGCAGTTAGATTCTTAAAGTTCTTCTCAAAACCATAAAACATTTCCCGTTTTAAGATACCAAAGAAGCCTTCCATTAACCCATCATCTAGTGAATTACCTTTGCGTGACATTGACTGTTCAATGCCATGATTCTTAAGCCATGCCTGAAAGCTAGCGTGCTGATACTGTCAACCCTGATCGGTATGAAAGACTAAGCCGTTTAATGCTGGATGTTTTTGCCAAGCTAACTTTAACATGTCCATTGTCTGCTTTAAATTAGGACGACGAGAAATAGTATAAGAGATTACTTCTTGAGTACAACCATCAATAATTGGTGACAAATAAGTCTTTTGGCCATTAAGTTTGAATTCAGTCACATCAGAATACCATTTACGATCAGGCAAAACAGAAAAGAAATTACGCCGGATCAAATCAGGCTTAATTGGTCCCTGAGTGCCACGATAACTATTGTATTTCCGCCAGCCTTTGATTCTAATACCATATAATTTCATTTTAGTCATTAATCTTTGGATCTTTTTATGATTAACCTTAATACCTAAATTTTGAATTGTTTGAGCAACACGGCGGTAGCCATAACGCTGATGATTGCTTTCATAGATTTTACGAATTAAGGTCATTAACGGCTGATTTTTGGCATCTTTATCTTTCTTATTAATGGTGTAGTAATAATTACTGCGCGACATATGCGGCAGATCAGGATTAGCGTTAATGGTTTCAAGAATAAAAGTTACACTAACTTTAAGTTCACGTCTTAGGTGGGTAACTGCCAAGGCTATTTCTGCGGCTTTTGGTTCTTGTTCCTTTGGTTGACTAAGACGTGCAATTTTTTTACAAATTCGTTCTCGATAGTAAGTTTTAAGTTCTGTTCCTGTAAGTCTTTGACCTGCTGTTTTAGACGCTGATTTTCCTGCTTGATTAGCTTGTCTTTGGCGTTCATGTTTAGGGCGTCCTTTCGCTTTAATAACGACATTATACCCGTTTTCTTTATAAGAACGCACCCAATTAAGCAGTATTCCTGGGCTCTTAAGTTCTAAATCTAGCGCAACAGTCCTAAAAGATTCGTGACCAATCAGAATGCGTTTAATTGCCTGTTCTTTAAATTCAATTGAATAAGTAGTATAAGACTTATTAAGAATACTAAAACCGTAACGGTCAATTAAAGTAACAAGGTATTTAATGTTTTCAACTCTAATGTTATATCTCAGACTTAATTCTTTAGGACGGATGCCATAGTTCTTCCATAAATTATAAATATCAATTTTGTCTTGTTTAGATAATTTAACCATAATAAAACTCCGAAATTAGATTGTTCTAATTTCGGGGTTCATATCAAAATATCAGAATCGTGTATTAGCAGTTTTTATAATAAAGGAATATCATGCTCGGCACATGTAGTAACCATTTCTTTAGGCCAGATACTTGCTTGGACTTCGCCAATGTGTGCCTTACCCAGCAGCAACATGCATAGTCGTGATTGACCAATGCCGCCGCCGATTGAGTAAGGAAGCTCACCCTTTAGCAGCATTTGGTGGAATGGCAACTTTTCACGGTCAAGGCAGTCAGCTTTTGTTAGTTGTTCGTGCAGACTTTCGGGACTAACGCGAATGCCCATTGAAGAAACTTCCAGCTTTTGTTTGAGAGGTTCATACCAGAAGATTAAGTCGCCGTTTAGTTGCCAGTCATCGTAATCTGGTGCGCGACCATCGTGAGGTTTGCCGCTGCGGTTTAACTTGTCGCCAATCTTCATTAAGAATACGGCTTTTTCTTCCTTGGCAATCTTGTTTTCACGTTCTTCTGGGCTGATGTCTGGCCAGCGGTCTTCCAATTCTTGCGTTGTTACGAAGTGGACTTCGTCAGGCAAGTGATAAGTAGAAGCGGGATAACGTTCAGCACATTCAGCTTCGATTTGCTTAATTGCGGCGTAAATCTTTTGCACGGTTTGCTTCAAGGTTTCAATCGTTCGATCTTCCTTGCTGATGACCTTTTCCCAATCCCATTGGTCAACATAGATGGAGTGGAAGTTATCCATTTCTTCATCGCGGCGAATTGCGTTCATGTTGGTGTAAAGTCCTTCATGCATGCCGAAGTCATACTTCTTCAGCGCCATCCGCTTCCACTTGGCAAGTGAGTGGACAATTTCAATTGTATCGTCCTTAGGCATGTCTTTGGCATCAAAGGCAACGGGTCGTTCAACACCGTTTAAGTTATCGTTTAAACCCGTATCTTTTTCGACAAACATTGGCGCAGACATCCGCTGCAGGTTAAGCTTTTGCGCTAGAATGGTTTGGAATCGTTCCCGAATGAAGACAATAGCTGCTTCAGTGTCGCGAATTGTTAAAGTTGGCTGATATTTTTCTGGCAAAATTAAAGTCATGGTTGTTTACCTCCAAAATTAGGTCAAAGAAAAAAGCCCTTTGTCCAATTGTCAATTCAATAGGACGAAAGGCTTTTTCCGCGGTACCACCTAAATTGCTCAAACTATGAGCCAACTCATGAAGCACTAACATGCTTCACCAGCGTGGTAACGTACTGGGGACGACGCAACCTACTCTAGTAAAATTTCAGTGCGTTGCTAAAAGGGTTTTTCGATAATTCAGGGTCTAGTGCATTCTCACTAACTGCACCTCACTGAATAGAGATAAATTATTTACTCGTCTTTATCATTGCATTTATTTTAATGATATTTAACACTAGTTTTAATAAAATTGCAAGGAAAAATTAATTATATTCGATATGACTATCGAAATTGGGTCACTCTGTTATAATAATAAAGAATAATAGCGAGGAGAATTTTTATGGGAAATTCGACATTTTTATATTTTCTTTTTGATGCTGTAGTGCTTGCCTACACTTGTTACAGCTGGTTCTGGCAAGCAAGTATTGACTTAAAGGGGCGTTATCGAACTTCATCAATTGTCTGGACAGTAATAATCATTTGGGCCGGCTTTGCGTGGGAACTTTTAGAAAAAGGTGATCCGGGCCTGAGTATGTTCCTAGCTATCTTCTTGTTAATGGGAATTATTGATGGCTTTTCCGGTTTAACACCCAAAAGGGCAGTGGTTTCAGGATACATTAGGCGGACAGTTGCTTATCAAGATATTGCTCTAGTAACTTTAATTAAGGTACCCAACCCTAAGAAAAAAATGGTGATTTGCATTCTGACTACTAACAAGCACCAGCAATATTATCTGCGATTTTCTGAAGGGGTTGCGCAAATTATTGCCGTCTTGAAAAATCGCATTGGTCATAATGTTCGAATTGAAGTGCAAGATATTTTATAAATAAAAAAAGCTTTTACAGATAAGTGTAAAAGCTTTTTTCATTCAATTATAAAATCGGTGATAACATTCTGGAAAAACTCTGCAAAGTGCGCAGCCAGCGGCCTTGTTTGGCAATCATGTCTGGTGTAAGCAAAGTTGACTGCTTCATATCTTCTTCAAAGGCATGGGCGACTTCACTGGTGAAGTTCTTGTCATAAAAAATCGCAATATCTTCAAAATTAAGGTCATAAGAACGATAATCTTGGTTCATGGAACCGACAGTTGCAAAGTCGTCATCAACGACAATTGTTTTGGCATGGATAAAGCCATTATTGTAAATATAAATCTTGACGCCATAACGTGACAATTCATTGGCGTACCACTGTGTTGCCCGGTAAATGAATGGATGGTCCGGCTTGCAAGGAATCATAATGCGCAGGTCCACTCCCGACATAGCAATTGTCTGTAGGGTCGCAAACATCGCATCATCAGGAATGAGGTAAGGTGTTTGCAGCCAAAGTCGCGTTTTGGCCTGGGACATTAACTTCATAATTCCGTTGCGCATGTTGGCGTTGTAATGGTCGGGACCATCGGAAATGATTTGCGTTGCGACATCGCCGGGGTGGATTTCATTTTCATCTAAATCAGGGAAAAGCAGGTGGTTAAAGGTAATCAGCTGACTGTCCTTTTGAATTGAAGCATTCCAATCCATGACGAACCGTTCTTGAAGCAGCAGTGAAGCTGAACCAACGATGCGTACCTGACTGTCGCGCCAGTAGCCGAATTTCTTTTTGCGGCTTAAATACTGGTCGCCAATATTGAAACCACCAGTCCATGAAATCCTACCATCGACAACCACAATCTTGCGGTGCAGGTGGTAATTAATCCGGTACCGGGTAATCATGTTGCGTGATGTAACAAAGGGTAGAACCTGTCCGCCGACTTGGCATAATTGGTTAAACCATGACTTGGTTGCCCCCATTGACCCCCAAGCATCGTAAAGGACACGGACAGTCACGCCCTCGCAGGCCTTTCTAATCAATAAATTAAGGATTTCGTTGCCAATATCATCATTATAAAAAGTATAAAATTCCACATTGATGGTTTCACGGGCATTTTTAATATCCCGAATCATATCAGCAAACATTGGCTGCCCGTCAGTATAGAGCTTGACCTGATTGTTCTTGCTTAATGGCGATTCACCTTGGCGATCAAAGAAGTGAACGACCATCTTGGCCTTGTTAGAAGTATCTGATGAGCTAATCTTCTTGGGTGCCTTAGTGATTGACTTTTGGACGTTGCGCAGGCCGATGTGGTGCTGCTTATTAATGGCAAAGATGTTTTCTTGTGAAATTCCACGACCAAAAAAGCCGTACATAATCATTCCGATTACTGGAAAGACAAGTAGGATAATTAGCCAGGCCCACGTTGTTGAAACAGACCGGCGTCTATGAAAGACAATATAAAAGGCGAGAATAGTGTTGGTAATAACGATGATACGCGCAATGTCGCGAAGCAGACTCACGGAAATCCTCCAGAATAATAAAAAAGTTACTGTGTCAGGCCGATAAATTTATCGACAATCTTGATAACGAACGGATTATCATGCATCCAGCTGTGCTCGGCGTATTTTTGCCCACGAATTTCAACTTCGTGGTATGAATGAGCGCCAGGTGCCAGAATGTAGCGAATACTTTTGGCAGAAATAACGGAAATGAACTTGTCGCTGTTGGTGTTGTCTAGGACGTTACCATAGATGTTCAAGACCGAAATGTCGGGATTGAACCGTTTGCGCCTAAGTAAAAGGTAAATGTAATGCGGATTAATTACCTTGGGGCGGCCATTGGCGTTAAGTCCGTTAACGTTAGGAATATCCCCCATGTAGGTAACACCGTCAAATGGTCCGGCAATCAGGGCACACTTAGTTAACCGCGGAAAATTCTTCTTGCGGGAAGTACGCATTTCGGTACGGACAACGCAAGGACAGGCCAATGAATGAGCGACAGCCATGTAATTTTTAAAGTGAAATTTTTGTGCCAGAAAGGGCAGCAGCATGCGCAGATAATAATCAATCGCGTAGATGCCGATTAATCGTTGGCGGAAGACGACTTGAACGATTGGATGTAAGTCATTAGTCCAAGTGCCTTCGAGTTTAAAATTACCTAGTAAATCAATGGTTACTTTAAGATATTTAGGATTATCCTTATCTTTTAAAGCCTGCTTAACCATTACGTTGGTTGTGTAATCGCCGCCGCGAAAGCCGTGAAAGTAGAGCACTGGTATTTGTTCAAAATCGTCAGTTTTTTCTTCAATTACAGCCTTGTTGTCAATGTGCTTTTTGTGCAAGTGCAAGAGCGGCCTAGTGGGAGCAATGCTGGCCAAAATTGCCAAAAGGAGCATATTAAACCGACTGGGTTCTTCAGATAGATTATGTTTGCGATTTTTTTCTGCTTCTTCCTTATATTTTTTGGTATTGAAGAACATTGCGCCCACCTTTAAAATAATAATTAATTACATTCTAACATTGCTAACAACTTTTTAGTAAATGAGGTACATATGAAATTTTACGCCGTAAAAAAAGGCCGTGTTCCTGGGATTTATCGTACGTGGGATGCAGCCAAAAAGCAAGTCGATGGGTTTTCTAATGCAGTTTATAAATCCTTTAAGGAAGAGGCTGATGCAATAGAATACATGGACTGGCCGCAAAATAAATCATCACAGCAAATTGGAAAAGTTGCAGGACCTAAGCCAGCCCACAAAAATATTGCTTCAAGTAAGCCACTTCCTGAGAGCGAAGATACATTAGAAAATGCGCTTGCTAAAATTCAAGATTTTAATAAGCAGGTTAAGTCCCAGCCGTCAACTAAGCCGGCAATTAAAAAAGCACCCAAGAAAACTCGGGTGCAAGATACGCGGACTTATTTTGCGACAACTTATACAGATGGCGGGACACGTAATACCGGCAATTATAAGGGTGGCCACGTTAAGTCGACGGACAAGGCAGCGTGGGCTTACCTAATCGAATGGCAGGAAAAAGACCAGTCCAAGTCAACTTATGGCACAAACGGTGAATTTGGCGCCACTAACAATAAGATGGAATTGACCGCCTTAATTGAAGCTCTCAAAAAGTTGCTTGAACTAAAGTTTAATACCAAACCGCTTTTGTTTGTGCTAGATTCACAATATGTCTTAAATCCAATTACCAAGGGCTGGCTTAAAAATTGGAAAAGGCAGGGCTGGCACAAGAGTTCTAAGGGCGAAATTGCCAACTTAGCTGGTTGGCAGGAATTAGATGGCTTGCTTAACCAGTTCACCGATACCCATTTTGAATGGACTAAGGGTCATGCCAATAATCGCGGTAATGAGTTTGTCGACCATACTTTGAATAAGTTTATGGATCAGATGTAGTTACTTGATAGTGACAATCGTACCGCCAAACAAATGACCAAAGAAGCTGGTAATATTATCCCAGAGCTGCTGGAACCAATTGCGGTTTTCTTGAGTATTGAGCTTATTGAAAATATCCTTGGCATTCTTTTCAATCCCTTTAGAAAGGGTGGCAGCCTGTTCTTTGAAGTTGTGGTTCTTTAAAGCTCCAGAATCACGGACCTCAATCAGCACATTAATGATTTGTTGCTTTTGATTGTTATTAATAGTGTTGCCAAGGTGGTTGATGTTGATTTGATTATTAACAATATCGTGAATTTGACTGTCGGAAATGTTGTTGCCGATCTTGCCCATTTCTTGCTTGGCACCAGCAATGGCGTTGTTTAATTGGGCATCGGTGTAACCATCTTTACCCTTATTTTCCTTAGTGATTTTGCTTAAAGTGCCCATCTCATCTTGGGCCGCATTCACTTGGCTTTGGTTTAAATGGTTGCCGGTCTTGGCATAAGCGGCATAGACTCCAGCTAAAGCTCCAGAGCCATCAATCGGCACGGCACTGGTGACATAAATGTTGGCGTCGGCAATTCCGGCAGTTAAGGCGGCGTTCTTGTATTGGTTAGCGGTAATTGTTGTAATGTTGTTATTACCCTTGTAATCTAAGATTTGCACATTGATGCCGCTGCCGCTCGCTGTCTTTTGGATCATTGCACTTGACCAAACTCCTGAACTGGTAGTGAAATTATCGCCTGAAGGATTAAGGTACTTGACAAGGTCGGAGCCATCAATTGTGATTGTTTGGTAGCTGGCCCCGTTAAGTGGCTCGGTCAAGGTCTTCAGGGTACCGTCACGCTGAGTATCAGTTAATGACGTACCTAAGCAGACAATTGGCAAGTCATCAGCCTTGACCGTTTGTCTGGGCACAAAAACTGCACAAATTGCAGCTAGAGAAACGATTAATGTTGTTATTATCGAAATTGTTTTTTTCATAAGAATCTTAACTCCTTTTGATGTCTTAATTATAATAGGTACTCATAGTAAAAGGTCAAGTTACGATTTCGTGTCGTTTATTTTACGTTTTTTTAATATCTTAGATGGTATAATAAACATAATATTGAGGAGGACATATGCTCGAGCAACCTGAATTAACTATCATTATGCCAGTGTACAATGTTGCTAAGTATCTAGCGCGGGCGCTAGATCACTTGGCGGTGCAAAATGACATGAACTTTAAGCTGCTGGTTGTCAATGATGGCTCAACAGATAATACACGTGAAATAGCTGAGAGCTATCAAGATCGCTTTCGCTATTTTAAAATTATTAATAAACCAAACGGCGGTTTGTCCGATGCCCGTAATGTCGGCCTAGCAAACGTTGATACCCCGTATGTGACTTTTCATGATGGTGATGATTGGGTTGATCCCGATTATACGGCGTTTTTTGTGCGAGCTTTTCATGCTCATCCGGATGCGGCCATGGTTTCGTGCGGCTTTTGGCTGGATTATGAAAATAAATCGGGTTCAATTCCAGCAACGAAAAAGGTCGTTCACGGGATGAAGCCGAAGTTTAGGACGTATCAATTGGTCAGCAATCCCTTAGGTTCATTATTCAACAACCGGATTTTGGCAACGTCAGTTAAGGGCTACACATGGAATAAGGGTTATAAAATCGCGGTCATTCGCCAGCATCATTTGCAGTTTGTGGAAGATCTCGCCTTTATGGAGGACCAGATATTCAATGTCCAATATTTGTCACTGACTGAGGGGTTCTATTGCGATAGTCGACCGCTGTATCATTATTGGCAGCGTAAGGACAGTATGGTGCACAATTTTAACCTAAAAATGATCCCGGATGACTTCAAGGCTAATTATTTTGTAGCTAAAATTGTGGCAAACAGTTTGTGGCATGAGCATCATCACAAGCAGCAAAAGCAGCACTTAGTTGAGGCAAGTGAGAGGGATAGGCAATGAGAGAAAAGGTTAACGGCAACGAACTCTACTATAATAAATTAGGTCAGGGTGCGCCGCTTTTATTATTGCATGGTCACCACTTAGATGGCGGGATGTTCGACCAAGTGGTAGCACCACTATCGCTTTATTACACGGTTTATGTGCTGGATATGCGTGGTCATGGCCTAAGTCAAGGCGAGGTTGCCGAGCATTACCAAACAGAAGTTGAGGATTTGGCGGCTTTTATTAAGCAGGTCGATATTCGTGGCTGCTATTGCTTTGGCTTTGATGCCGGTGGACTTGTTGCCATGATGCTTGCCAGTCAAGACCAGCAGATTTTTAAAAAGTTAATGGTTGCCGGCGTCTTCGTTAATGGTAACGGCATTCGGTCTTACCATTACTTAACTGAGGGCGTCTTGCGCTACTTGCATTTTGACCGTGACAGTCAGGTGGAATTAACCGAGAGCTTTATGTCCGTTGACAGCTTAAAGGCAATAACAATTCCAACTTATTGCGTTGTCGGCGAGAAGGATTGGGTCAAGGTTGACCATGTCCGCTGGTATAGCCAGATAATTCCGCAAGGGCAGCTATTAGTCATGCCGCGGCAGAAGCATGACGGCTATGCGGTAAATAGTTTTAAATTATTGAATTTGATGGAAGACTTTTTCAAATAAAGCTGGGTGTAATACTCAGCTTTTTTGTTAGAATTTATCCCTTTCCTAGTCAGGAAGAGTGTTTTTTGGTTATAATAGACGAAAAGATAGTATTTTTTGATAAAGAGGTAGCTATGAACAAGGAAGAAATCTTGGAATTAATGCATCCAATGAAGTTGATTGGCTTGGGCGGAAATCCGGCTTTAAATGAGAAAATCGCGACAATTTTGAAAAAGCCGTTGATTGAGACTGCGGTTCAACATTTTAGCGATGGAGAAATTCAAGTAAATATCGGCGAAAGTGTTAGAGGCTGTGACGTTTTTGTTATCCAATCAATTCAAGATCCAGTTAACGAAAACTTTATGGAATTGGAAATCACATTAGATGCTTTACATCGCGCATCAGCTCACCAGGTTAACGTAGTAGTGCCATACTTGGCATACTCACGTTCTGATACCAAGACGCGTTCGCGTGAACCAATTACTGCTAAATTAGTTGCTAACTTGTTGCAGTTGACAGGCATGGATCACTTAATTGCACTTGATTTGCATGCTTCACAAATTCAAGGTTTTTATAATGTACCAGTTGACCACTTGCACGCACTGCCGCTTTTGGGTCAATACTTTTTGGATAATGGGATTGCTTCTAAAGATGATGACGATTTGGTAATTGTTTCACCTGACCATTCTGGTGCTAAATTGGCCCGGAACTTTGGCCAAATTTTTAATGCCCCAATTGCAATTGTTGACCAGCGTCATGCTCGCTATGATGAAGATGTGCATGACATGATTGGTGATGTTAAGGATAAAAAGTGTATTGTTGTTGATGACTTAATCGATACCGGTTCACGGATTGCTTCTTCAACTAAGTCAGTCATGGCTGCAGGTGCTAAGAAGGTTTACGTTGCTGCAACTCATGCATTATTGTCACAAGATGCGACAGAAGTTTTGAATGAGCTGCCAATTGAGCAGATTGTTGTCACTGATACAATCAAGCATAAGCGCTATCCAGACAGAATGGTTCGGATTTCAGTTGATTTGCTTTTAGCACGAGGAATTAACTGTGTTTATAATGACCGCTCAATGCACTCAATTAATGAAAGCGATTTTAAATAAAAAGCAACTAATAATGTAAATTATTTTCTATACTGTAATACTTCTCTGACAAAGAACAAATATAAATCTAATTATGAGACTTTTAATTAATATTAGTACATATTTGTTTATTTATTCCACATCATTGTTATAATAAAACAAGATGTATAGGAAAACGGAGAGAGAAAAATTATGGCAAGAAGAAAAAATTTAGAGAGACGAAGAATAATACTAAGTAATACATTTCATTTAATTAGAGAAAATGGAATGGATAATGTTTCTTTTCAAATGATTGCAGAGAAGTCGGGGATTTCCAAGTCCTTGCTGCAGTCGTATTATTCACATAAGTCTAAATTGATTGATGACGTTGTTCGCAATCTGCTCAACACCTTGGATCAACAAGTTGAGAAGTTTAACCAAACTGATGATAGTGATATTTGTGCTAGAACAAAGGCATTTATCTACACGATTGCGAAATTAGGAGTTTATGATCGCGGGCTAGATCGCATCATTTCCGAAGTCTTCATGAGTAATGAAACGCTTGATAACTGGAGTCGAATGTTAAACGGCTGGATTGAAAACAACCGCTTGTTTGCTGAGGATAATTATGATCTTGATGATGTGCAGACAGGTATTGCTTTTGTAGTTACCGGTGTTGGCCGACTTTATCATGATCGTGATTTACGCGGTTTATCAGCAGAACAAATGGCAGACTATGCGACTAGCTCATTAATGTTTAGCTTTTTGCATTGTTCACCTAAGCAAATCGAAACTGCACTTGATGATGGGCATAGAATTATCGCTTCAATCGATATTAAAAAGATCCATCACGCAATTGATACCATGTTTGCTGAAGGTAAAGAAATTGTGTGTTAGAAGGGAATAATATGGTAAATGGCGCGCGAACTGGTTTGCGCAGAGTAAATCAAGAGCAGAACACCCAATATAAAAAGGTGCTGTCCTTTATGATTTTCCTAATTGTGACGCTGATTATGATTACTGGGACTTTTTTAAATCCTTTGTTTATGAAAGGGCAAATTAGAACCAGCAACAATGAAGCAGTTGTGGTTAGGCAAGTTAATCGTCATTTTGACACGTTGGCGGAAGCAATTGGCGCTAATCAGAGTGGCAACTCGAATTTATTAACCAGCAAGCAAACCCAGCCAATTGCAGATCACATTATTGATTACACATTTGGCCTTCATTGGTTCAAGTTTGATAATCTGAGGCTAGCCAAGCAGATTTTGCATGATATTGATTTAAATATCGATCAAGGCTCGTCTAGTAATGCGCAATTGGTCCAGGAAAAATTAAAAAAGCAAAAAGATAATGCACCGCATGAAGTGGTTGCAGCCTTTAGTCTGAATACGATTAGAGTTGGTGCTAATATTGCACTGATCTTGCTCATTATGAATATTGTAATTATCGTAGTGACGATTATTAGTCTGAAGTCATTAATTGAAGAAATGATGACAATGATGACTACTAAGATGCTCATTCATGATGTTACTGCTGCAGGAATGTGGGCTGGTTTCTGGCTGATTTTGATTGCTGGCTTGCTGGCCTTAATTCCAGTTGTATTCAATGTTAGTGGCTTAGCCGTTTTGGGTTATGTACTTGAGATTGGCAGCAGTATCTTTTTGGATTTTGTAATTGCTGGCGTCATTGTCTATATTCTGAGTACTATTCCGTGGGAAATTACCTCACCGAATAATTAATAAGAAGGTCCTGTTTTTAAGTAAACAGGATCTTTTTTGGTAAGGAAAAACTTAGTTTAAAAGTATAAAATAAAAATTTGAATAGTTAGTTAGCATGGAATTAATTAGGAGGGATTATGGCAGTTGAGTTTATTCCGGCAAAGCAGGAGGATTTACCAGCAATAGTTGCAATTTATAATCAAAATATCACTAGTAAAAGTGTGACCGCGGATTTGCAGCCAGTTAGTGTCGATCAGCGTCAAGAATGGTTCAATGACCATAATAAGAAGCGACCATTATGGATAATTGAGGTTAATAACCAACTTGCTGGGTGGCTGAGTTTAGAGTCCTTTTATGGAAGAGCAGCTTATCACGCAACGGTTGAAATTAGTATCTATCTTGACCGCAAATTTCAACACCAAGGCTTGGGCACTAAGGCGCTAGCATATGCGGCGGCGCAGACTAAGCAGCTAGAGATTAACACTATTCTGGCTTATATTTTTGGCACTAACAAGGCAAGTCAGGCCTTATTTAAGGCAGCTGGTTATCAAGTTTACGGTCACTTGCCTAAGGTTGCCGATATGGATGGTCGACTGATTGACCTAGACATTTTAGGTAAAAAATTTGGGTAATATTTCAGTGACTTAATAAAAATAATTTAACGATAACAAGCAGCTATTATTTTTGCTATAATCATTGTTGAACAATGTAATAAAAGTTTTAAAGGGCGGTGGCTGTTTAATTCCGAGGAGATGGTTGTCTATGGAAACATGGAACAAATTATTGAAAGGGTTAGCAGTTAATGAGCACGTTCGATGCAATTTCTTTGATGTTGCAATTAAGTTTAGTTTTGCTGGCGCTATTGATGTATATCAACAGCAACCATCACGACAAATGATTGTAACAAAAAAGACCGTCCCAATCATAACTTTGGCGAGTTATGGGATAGTCTTCTGACAAACTTATAATTTTAGCCACCGCTCTTAAAGGCGGAGTTGCTTGTTCAAAGAAGTTCTATTAGCGTAGAACTTCTTTTTAATTACAGCCATATTGTAACAGCTGCAATAACAATATGCAATTATCACGACAAATGATTGCAACAAAAAAGACTGTCCCAATCATAACTTTGGCCAGTTATGGGATAGTCTTCTGACAAACCTATAATTAAGCCACCGCTCTTAAAGGCAGAGCTGCTTATTTAAAGAAGTTCTATTAGCGTAGGACTTCTTTTTTAATTATAGCAATATTTAACAGTTTGGGCGAATTATTCCTGCTTAAATAATTTGAATTTATACTGGCAAATACCGTCAACTTTAACCTCGTATTCGTGACCTGCAATTAGAGGTGTTGTACCTGGCAGATAAGTAATAATTGTTTCAAAATTGCCATAGCCAATATTCTGATAGTTAGTTACGTTGGTTGCCGGATAAGTTTGTGCAGTATCGTCATCCGTGATTGTAATTTGCGGCGTAGTTGTGATTGTTTGATTGGAAAAGTAGAGTGACCAGGCAATTTGCCGATCACTGACTAATTCTATTGGGAAGAGCCCACTGCTAGGATAAGTTACCGATTCTTGACTAGCTGGCCGAAAAGCATCGCAGGCGTTGAGCACTTTTTGAACAGAATAACGATAGCCATTACTGCCATAAGCTGCTCCGGTACCGACGCAAGATAAGCGGGTTGATAATAGCCATGCCCGGTGGCCAGTATCAAGCCCCGATAAGTTGTAGCGGTCGGTCAATAGGTCAGTTATGACATCACCGGCTGACTGATTACCTGTATTAAAGTTTAGATTGGCTGTTTTAGAAGTGGCTTGTGCAATTTTCCAAGTAGCCCGTGTAATCTCTTTTGGACGTTTTTCGTAAGGCAAACCGTGTTGGTTAATCAGCGGGTTAGCATTTAATGCTGCGAGGACTGCCGCGGTCTTTTGTGATTTTAAATCAGCGGTTGAATTTACAATTACTGGACTTAGGTCAAAAAGACTACGGTAATAATTAATGTAGTCCAGCTGGGTATTCGAATAGCTGGGTGCAAGTATGCCTTCCTTGAAGTGCCGGCTTAATTTTGGCTTAGCTTCATAAAGATTGTTGAGATTGAATGGTGTTTTGTTTAGCGCGGCATATTGTTCCTGGAATTGCTCGACTTTATTGGCTTCAGCTGGTGTAAACTCAGCAGCCATAACAGTCGTGTTGCCGATCGCAAATACCAGCAATAGACTAGCAAGCGTAATTAGCAATTTGCGTGACATTCTAAGCCCCCTTCTTGTAAGTATGAAATTATTATAGTCGATATTTCGTAATTTTTGATTAATTAGGATTAAAAATATAATAAAAGATGTAACAGTAAAAATGTTGGATATTTTTGATTACTGTTATTGCATATGTGTATAAATTATTGCATAATAATAATTAAAAAATATGTTAAATTATAATCCTGGTAAAGTCCATGAACTTAAAAACAATCAATATTTTAATCTCTATCATTTATGTTGTGCTGTCTATTTTGGTAATAATCTGTAAACCAATTAATGATAATTACACTCCTGTTTTTCTTGCAGTTTTTTCTATGATACTTTATTTTGCAAGGAAGATAAGTAAAAAGTATTTTGGTTAGTCCAAAGTTCATTAATATTTTAATTTCAATTATTAATATGCTACAATAGCCGTATAAAGAAAAAGAACCAAGTTCCAGCTTGGTTCTTAAAAGATGTTCCCGCTTAAAAGGCGGTGGCCAAATTACGTTAAACTAAGAAAGTCGTCGCGTAACCTGCTAAAGTATTGGACGGCTTTTTTAGTACAATTATTTTTGGTTGTGCTTGTCGATATAATCGAGCAACGCAAGAATAAACATACCGAACGTAAACATCAGCGTTAATGCATCGTAAACACTCACTAGCTGCTAGTCCTTTCAATAATTTATTCCATGTTTCCATAGACAATCATCTCCTTGGGATTAAACAGCCACCGCCCTTTAGCTTTATTCATCTTTTGCAGTAATTATACAAAGATAATTGTTTGTTAGCAATCTGGGATTTAAAAAATTCTTGGGTTGTGTTTGTCCTGAATAAGTTAATTCTAAATAGAAAAATCAAAAGCAAATTAGGAAAAAACTAGTTTGCTTTTTTAATCCTTAAAAATATTTCTAAAATTACTCTAATTTAAGTTTTTTCTATTAGCTAATGCCGTATAATTAACAAGTGATAACGATAATTAAGAGGTAAAAATAATGACTAAGAAAACACAAGTTGGGTTAATTTTTGGCGGTAATTCATCGGAGTATGAAGTTTCAATCATGTCAGGCCATAACATTTACAAGGCGATTGATAAGGAAAGATTTGAAGTGCATCCAATTTGGATTACCAATGATGGCTATATTGCTAGTGAGGAAGACTCGTTTAAGGTTCTTGATGATCCTAAATATACGGTAGCTAATCCGCACAAGGTAGCCAATCTGTCTAACTTAAGTGAGTTAGCTAATTTACCGGAAATTGATGTTTTCTTCCCAATTGTCCACGGTAATTTAGGTGAAGACGGTAGTTTACAAGGCTTGTTCCGGATTTTGGATAAGCCATTTGTCGGCGATGATGTGCTAGCTGCTGCAGTTACAATGGATAAGGAATTTACCAAGATTTTGGCTCAACGTGCTGGCGTGCCAGTAGCTGATTGGATTGCCATTAAGCGCTTTGAGTATGATGATGAGACTAACCCGAAGCGTGATTATGCCAAGGTTAGTGCTAAACTTGGCGGCGACTTATTCGTTAAGCCATCTAATCAAGGTTCATCTGTTGGGGTGCACCATGTTACTAATGAGGCTGAGTTTAAGGATGCCTTAGCTGATGCCTTCAAGTATGACGACAAGGTGTTAATTGAAGAAACAATTCATGGTACTGAAGTTGAAACTGCCGTTTTGGGTAATGATCACCCAATCGTGTCAGGTGTTGGTCAAATTATCAATGCCGCTGGTACTTTTTACAGTTATGACAACAAGTACGATGATGATTCCACTTCAAAATTACAAATTCCGGCTGACTTGCCTGAAGATATCGTTGCCAAAGTACGCGACAATGCTATCAAGGTTTATGAGGCAACTGAATGCAGCGGGATGGCTCGGGTTGACTCGACTTTGCGTGCTAGCGACAACAAGATAATTTTAACTGAAATCAATGCCTTGCCTGGCTTTACCAATATTAGTATGTATCCTAAGTTGTTTGAAGAAGCTGGTATTCCTTACACTGAATTGATTACACGTTTGATTGATAAGGGGATTGAACGTTACAACCATAAGAAGACTTTACTTCACAAAATTGGTTAATCACTTAGTGCTAGGGAGAACACATGATGACAAGTGATAAGCATAATTTTGAAGAATTACTGGCGCCAGGTGCTACGGCGCGCCAGTTGCATATTAGTGTGGCAACTTTGCGCAAGTATTCGCTGATTGTTGAGCGGATTACGGGCAAGTCCGATTATTATGCCAGAAATAAGCAGCGAGCTCGGCTTTACAGCAAGCAGGACGTGCAGGACCTGGATGATTTTCATAAATTAGCGCAAAATAACGGTCTGACTTTGCAGGAAGCAGCCAGACAAATCTATGCCGTTAGTGATAAGGATGATGAAGCAGGCACTGCATCTGCCAAGAATCAGGAAGTAATGACCACGCCGCAGGCGGTTAAACTGCTAAATGCCCTGCAACAGACAATTAGTCAGCAGAACACGGCGATTAAGGATTTACAGGCGCAACTTAGCCGGATTGAAGAGCAGAATAAAGAGCTGCTAGCTAAGCAAGACCAATTACAACAGCCTAAAGGCGAGCAGGATTTTAGTGCTTTGCCAGATATTTCTGGAATTGTGTCAGATGATGAGGAAGAATCAGCACCGCTTCAAGCAATGCAGGAAGAAAAGCCCCTAACTAAAGAAGAGAAACGGGCACAAGTTGAACTTGATGAAGCAAAATCAAGTCAGCAGCTTCATGATGAGATTCTGTCTAAGGCAAAAGAAAACGCGCAAAAGCGTGCCGAAAGCAACGCCCATCGGACATTGCAGGATATGCAGCTGGAACCAGAAAAGAAGCACTGGTGGCAACGATTTATTAATTTATAAATAGAAAAACGACTTTTAGTTAAAAGTCGTTTTTTCATGTTAAAATTAGCTAAAATCTGCGCCGTAAGGGTTAGTTTTGCGTTACAGTAGACGAATAGATGGGATGATTATGTTGAAAAAAGTTAAGCGGCGCTACTGGGTGGCGTTAATTATAGCAATTATCGGGCTAATATTGACGGTCTGCACTTATTTTGCAACTACAATTTATAGTAAAGATGATGTGGCAGTTATCACGGACCATACGATTAAGGACACCTTAGTGCAGAAAAATCGTGATGTCTACAATAATCATGATGAAACCAGAAAGCAGATTTTGCACCTCAAGATTTTGTCAGGAAAATATCGCGGCCGTACCTTTACAGCTCCGAATATCTATTATCCCTCGCAAATGGTCACGCAAAAATACCGCGCGGGGCAGCGTGTTTTTGTAAGTATCAGGAGCGGCGATCCGGCAATCAAGAACCCTAAGCGTGATTGGGTCTTGGTCTTGGCGTTAACCGTGACAATTGTCTTAATGGTCTTGGTTGCAGGCAAAGAGTCATTGGGCTTAGTTGTTTCAATGGCGCTAAGCTGGCTGTTGTTTTATCTTGTAATTATCTGCGACGTGAAGTTGAATGGTTCCTACATTATTCTGTTATTTGGTTTAGCAGATGTTGTGTTCTCGTTCTTCAGCTTGTTAATTGTCCAGGGACTTAACCGCAAAATGCTGGCAACTTGGCTGGCAACCTTACTTGGAGTATTCGTTTCCTTTGCGCTCTGTTATTTGATTATGCACGTTACGGGTGAGTCCGAAATCAAGTATGAAACTGGTGACTATGCCACCCAAGACCCGCGCGGGCTCTTTTTAGCCCAAACTCTACTCGGAATTTTGGGTGCAGTTATGGATGAAGCCACGGATATTATTTCTAGTTTATATGAATTGGTTCAAACCAAGAAGGACCTGACCGCTAAACAAATGATAGCAAGCGGGCGCACGATGGGTCAGGAAATCATGGGGCCGCTGATTAATGTGTTGGTCTTGATTTTTATGTCCGAGGCACTGCCCATGACAATTATCTATTTGCGTGATAATAATAGTTTAAGTTCGGCTTTTGGCTTTACTTTGTCGCTGGGAGTGACGCAAAGTGTCATTTCGGCAATCGGAATTGTCTTAACGGTAGTGTTTGCGACCGGCTGCAGTCTGTTGTTTTTAGAAGATAAAAAATGGAAGGCGAGGGCGGACAAATGAGTACCTTAATGGCGTTAATTATTGTTTTGGCGGTTTTGATGACGCTAATTGGCGGTGAAACTGGCATTCGCAGCTTCTTTAGTGTGTTAATCAACACGCTGCTTTTGATTTTGGTGGCAGTTTTTATTTCGTGGGGAATCAGTATTCCAGTCTTGATTTTGTTATTTATTCCGTTAAAATTAGTAACAATTATCTTTTTAGGAACTCATGATTATCAAGTTGCTAAAAACTCATTTTATTCAGCGCTGATTGTTTGTTTAATTGATAGCTGCCTGATTTTGGGTTTTCAATGGCTGGCGCAAGCTGCAGGTCTAGGGCCAGAAGCGGGAGAAGTCTTAGTTGGTCTGTCACAAATGCCGGGTTTGAGTTACCCACTGATTGCCGTGGCCGTGGCAATCTTTTCAACATTAGGTGCAGTGGCGGAAGCCGCGGTGGCAATGAGTTCCGGTCTATTAGAAATTAAAAAGCACAACCCTGACATTAGTCAGCATGAGCTGCTTGTTAGCGGCGGCAAAATTGGCAAGGATGTGTTAGGAACCGCGATGAACACAATTTTGTTTGGGATGTTCGGTAGTTTTCTCTCATTATTCTTGTGGTATTTCCGCTTGCATTACACGCTGGGTGAAGTTTTAAATGAAAAGTTATTTGTCAATGAAGCGTTAATCATTATGTATTCGCTCATTGGTGTGTTATTAACTGTTCCGCTGTCGACGGCTTTTTTGGCAAGAGGAATGGCAAAACGTGAGGTGAAAAATGAAGATAGAAGATAAGACGTTAACTAATTTTAATGGTCGTGAATTTAAAATTCATACTTATACTTTGGGCGATATTGGCGATTTAGTGATAGCCAAGAGGCCGCTGGCCGTAGTAATTCCCGGCGGCAGTTTTGACCATTTGTCTAAACGTGAGGGCGAGCCAGTTGCCTTGGCATTTAATAATCGCGGCTTTAACAGTGTTGTAATGGATTATAACTTGATCCAAGATGAAGGGGACATCTATCCTGATGCAGGGCTCGATGTTTTGACTACGATTAAGTATTATCGTGACCATGCCGCTGAATACCAGATTGATCCAGAAAGAATTGTCACAATTGGCTTTTCTGCTGGTGGTCATGTTGCCAGCATTGCCAATGATTTTGCGACGTCAAGTAAGTACCAAGCACAGTACAATTTTGCTTGTCAGGATGTTATCCCGAACAAGACAATCTTGGGTTATCCATTAATTGATGTTAATAAGATTGGCTTTGATGTGCCGGATGGTGAAGAAGGCATGATCCCAGAAGATAGGTATTTGCAGGACAGTGCATTAAGTGTTACACGTGAAACGCCAGCAACCTTTATTTTTCATGCGTGGGATGACCAGGTTGTATTAGTTGAGAACACTTTGGAATATGTGGCAGCATTGCGGGCAAAAGATGTACCGTGTGAAGTTCATATCTTCAATAAAGGTGGTCACGGCTTTTCACTGGCACGCGCGGATATGGTAACTAAGGGCCGCGAATGGCAAGAAAATCCGCACGCGGGACATTGGTTCGACCTTGCTCAAGAATGGCTGACAAGTGAATGGTAATTAAAATTAGGCAATCTGCTAAATAGCAGGTTGCCTTTTTATTTAACTAATATTTTCTAGAATTATTAAGCAAAGGACTTGCAATTTTTGCTAGAGGGTATATAATGCAAATATTTATATCGAAAGAAAGGACATGATTTTTTGAAGTTATTAAAGATGAAACTATTGACAGCAATTAATGGCTTACTGACAGTGAGCAGTTTAATCATGTTGTTCTTTGGGTTATGCAATCAAATTAATGAGTCAGGCAGCTTTTTAGCAGGTGAGCAGACAATCGCAAATAATGCTAATTTGATCATCTTTATGGCGGTAATTGCCATGATGATTTTCGGATTTGCGTTTTTTGCCAGCTGGATCAAGAAGAGAAAAGTTGAGGCACATTTATTACGACACGCGAGACACAGCGCGCACAGAGCGTAAACTGATTAATTAAAAAAGCTGCATTTTGCAAGTTGCGAAGTGCGGCTTTTTGCTTGTTAAAAGTAGTTAAATATCAATATCTGATGATAAAAAACAGGTATTAAAAAAGCAGCCTAATAATTATTAGACTGCTTTTTATTGAGGGAATTAATAAAAATTAAATTTAATACCAGTTGTGAGCTAGCCAAAATCTTTTGGCGTTAACCCATGAACCATAGCGACCGTAAACATAATTATCAGCGGTTCTATCTTGGTTCTTCTTCGAATAATCACCGTGCAGGTAGCCGATATTTAATTGGTATTTACCGTAACAAGAACCATTTCTTGCGGAGTAGTTGCCGCCGGACTCTTGCATGGCAATCCAATTTTTAGCTGCTTTTTCAGTTTTGGATAACTTGCGTGCAGCTTGAACAGTTTGAGTATTATTGTTAGTGGTTGTCTGCATCACTGCGGTAACACCTATGGCAAGCGAGAGTGCCGCGATTAATTTAAGGATAAAAGGTTTAATTTGTTTCATTTATTTATTCATTCCCTGTAATTCGTTAATTTTTACTATTGATTATAGTACACTAGCAATATTTCATTGTTGTTACAGAAATAACACATGGACCTTACAATCAAGTTTTAATGTTATTTCTGTACATTTTTGGTAGAATTTATAATAATGACTAATTCAGGAGGCAATTATGGCAGTAAAACATTTTTACGAAACTTTTCACCCAGAACATTATGATTTGTTCATAGATGTTAACCGTGAAAAAAAGACGATTACTGGTACCTCAACCATCACTGGTGAGGCACTTGAAGACACAATTTTAGTCAACCAAAAGTACATGAAAATTGCGGCAGTTAAAGAAGATGGCAGGGACGTGCCGTTTACTGTTGATGATGATAGAGAAGCAATTAAGATTGACTTGTGCAAGACTGGAACAGTTACCGTTGCGATTACTTATAGTGCACCGTTAACTGATACTATGATGGGGATTTATCCGTCATATTACATGCTTGATGGTGTCAAAAAGCAGATTATTGGTACCCAGTTTGAAACGACTTCCGCAAGACAAGCTTTTCCGTGTGTTGATGAACCGGAAGCTAAAGCAACGTTCAGCTTAGCAATTAAGTATGATGAGCATGAAGGCGAGACAACGATTGCCAATATGCCAGAAGTCAAAGTTGAAAATGGCGTGCACTACTTTGAAAAGTCAGTTAGAATGTCCAGCTACTTGGTTGCCTTTGCCTTTGGTGAATTGCAGTCCAAATTAACGGAAACTAAAGATGGCGTTAAGGTCGGCGTTTTCGCAACCAAGGCGCACAAGGCTAAGGAATTAGACTTTGCCTTGGATATTGCTAAACGAGCAATTGAATTTTATGAAGAATTTTACCAGACTAAGTACCCATTGCCGCACTCATGGCAATTGGCATTGCCAGACTTCTCTGCTGGTGCAATGGAAAACTGGGGCTTAGTTACTTACCGTGAAGCCGCAATTTTACTTGATCCTGACAACGCGACAGTTGAACAAAAGGGTTACGTTGCTAGTGTCATTACGCACGAGTTAGCTCACCAATGGTTCGGTGACCTTGTAACCATGAAGTGGTGGGATGACTTATGGTTGAACGAAAGTTTTGCCAACATGATGATGTATCTGTCAGTTGATGCAATGGAGCCTAGCTGGGATGTTTGGAATAATATGTACCAAACTGGTGAAGTTCCGTCAGCTTTAAACCGTGATGCAACCGATGGTGTGCAGTCAGTTCACGTTGAGGTAGAACATCCAGCAGATATTGATTCACTCTTTGATAGTGCAATTGTCTATGCCAAGGGTTCAAGAATGCTGGTAATGGTGCGTCAATTGTTAGGTGATGATGCTTTACGTAAGGGACTTAAATATTACTTTGACCATCATCAATTTGGCAATGCCACAGGGGACGACTTGTGGAACGCCTTATCAACGGTAACTGATTTAGATATCGGTAAGATTATGCACACTTGGCTCGACCAACCTGGCTATCCGGTTGTCAGTGCGCGGGTTGAGAACGGTCATTTATTATTAAGTCAAAAGCAATTCTTTGTTGGTGAAGGTAAGGACGCTGGCCGCACTTGGGCAATTCCGTTGAATGCTAACTTTGCGGCACCACAAATTATGACAGAGCAAGAATTAGACTTAGGTGACTACCAGACTTTGCGCGCTGAAGCTGGTCATGCTTTGCGCATCAATGTTGGTAATAATTCTCACTTTATCGTTAATTATGATGAAACCTTAATGGCTGACATTATGAATGAATTGGATACCCTCAAGCCAGTTGATGAATTGCAATTATTGCAGGACTTAGGGTTATTAGCAGAAGGCAACCAAATTTCTTACGCTGAAATTGTGCCATTATTGCCAAAATTTGCGGCTTCAAGATCAAATATTGTGATTAATTCCTTATTTAGTTCTGCTCGGCAATTACGTAAGTTTGTTAAGCCAAATTCAGTTGAAGAAAAGAACTTGAAGGCCTTCTTTAACCAATTGTCAGCTAAGCAAGTTGAACGTTTGGGCTGGGAAGTTAAGGCAGATGATAATAGTGCTGATTTGCAAATGCGGCCAATTGAATTATCTGCTGCCTTGTACGCTGATAATCAAGCTGTAATTGACGAAGGACACAAGATTTTCGCTGCGCATCAAGATGATTTGGCCGCAATCGAAGCATCTGTAAGACCTTACGTTTTAATTAACGAGGTTAAGAACTACAATGAGGCTGGCTTGGTTGACCGTTTGATTAAGGAATACCAAACAGCAGTTGATCCTTATTACAAGGAAGACTTGCTTGCCGCAATTACCAGTACCAAGAACGATGCTGAGATCAAGCAAATTGTAGCTGACTTTGAAGATGCCGATGTTATCAAGCCGCAGGATTTGCGGACCTGGTACTACAATATCTTGGCTAATCCTCAAGGTGAACAAGCTGCTTGGGACTGGCTGCGTGATGAGTGGTCATGGCTGGAGAAGACGGTCGGTGGTGACATGGCATTTACCAGCTACATCACTGTTACTTCCAGAGTGTTCCACACACCAGAACGGTTAGCTGAATTTAAGGCTTTCTTTGAGCCTAAGGTTGACCAACCTGGCTTGGGTCGTGAAATTATCATGGACACCAAGGCAATTGCAACCAAGGCAGAGTTAGTTGAGAAAGAACAAGCTGCTGTTAATCAAGCAATTAAAGATTAAATTCAATTAAAGTTAAAAGAGCATTACTGTTCTCTAGGTAATGCTCTTTTATTTTTTTAATTGTGAGTATAAGATTTAATTTTTATTAACATTAGCTGTATAATTGTAAGGTACTGTCTAATTAAAGGAGCTTAATTTTAATAATGAAGGAAAAAAATAACGATACGGCGTTCTTTGGCCAACCTAAAGGGTTATCAACGCTTTTTTTCACTGAAATGTGGGAAAGATTTAGTTATTATGGGATGCGAGCAATTTTATTGTTCTACATGTATTACGCGGTAAGCAAGGGCGGTTTGGGCATGAACCAAACTACGGCTGCCTCGGTAATGTCAATTTATGGCTCGCTGGTCTATCTATCAAATATTGTCGGTGGCTGGTTGTCCGACCGGGTCTGGGGCCCGCGCAAAACCGTCTTTATCGGTGGCGTTTTAATTATGTTCGGTCACATTGTCTTATCTTTGCCGATGGGACTAGTTGCACTTTATGCTTCGATTGCCTTGATTGTTGCAGGTACGGGATTGTTGAAGCCTAATGTCTCTGACATGGTTGGTGGTCTTTATTCCGAAACTGACCGGCGTCGTGATGCTGGCTTTAGCATGTTTGTCTTTGGAATTAACCTAGGTTCTGCAATTTCACCAATTTTAGTACCTTGGGCTGCTAACGGCTTTGGCATTCACATGTTTGGCAATGAAATGAACTTCCATGCTGGCTTTTCACTAGCTGCAATTGGAATGTTCTTTGGCTTAATGCAATATTATTTTGGCGGGAAAAAATATCTCTCAAATGAGAGCTTGCTGCCAACTGATCCAATCGATCACGATAGCTTAATTAAGATTTTGAAAAAATCGGTAGTTGCCGTGATTGCCGTTATCGTATTGTTAGCCATTATGGCAGCTTGCGGTCAATTAAATATTGCCAATGTCATCTTATTGATTACAATTGTCGCAATTTTACTGCCGATTTACTTATTTGTCGTTATGCTGCGGAGTAAAAAGGTAACCAAGATTGAACATTCACGTGTTCTCGCATATATTCCACTCTTTATCGCTGCCGCCGTATTCTGGGGAATTGAAGAATCTGGTTCAGTTGTCCTAGCTCTATTTGCGCAAGAACGAACGGTTCTTCATATTGGTAGTTGGCATTTTGCGGCTGCTAACTTCCAGACGCTTAATCCGTTATTTATCATGATTTTGACGCCATTCTTTGTTTGGCTGTGGAGTAAGTGGAAGAAGCAGCCAAGTGCTGCCGGTAAGTTCTCATGGGGCTTAATTTTCGCCGGCTTATCCTATGTAGTGATGGCAGTTCCAGGTCTACTTTACGGTACTGCTGGCCGCGTTAGTCCATTTTGGCTTGTCGGTTCATGGTTTATTGTTGAAATTGGGGAAATGCTGATTTCACCAATTGGCTTATCAGTTACAACCAAATTGGCACCAGCTGCTTATAGCTCACAGATGATGAGTATGTGGTTCTTAGCAGATGCAGCAGGACAAGCAGTTAACTCACAAATTGTTAAATACTTCTCTACTGGTACTGAAATTCAATATTTCTTGATTATTGGTGGCGTAAGTATTCTTTTGGGCTTGTTGATGTTCTTCTTAGTTAAGAAAATTGATAGCTTAATGGCTGGAGTTCACTAATTAATAACAAAAAATATCCGTTAGTCCTAATAACTAACGGATATTTTTTTGCTTATTTAATTATAAACGATGACGGCTTCGTGCTTAACAATATTGTGCCAAACCTGTTTGATTTCACTTGGCTTAATATTAACGCAGCCGTGTGAACCACCACGTAAGTATGCCTTCTTGCTCCAATCGGTGCGCCAGCTGGCATCGTGCAGGCCGCAGCCGCTCAATGTGAATGGCATCCAATATTGAACTTTAGAAGCATATTTAGAACCATCGTCATTGCGGCCGCGCAGTGTTGCCGGTGACTGTTTGTCTTGGATATACCAGACGCCTTGCGGTGTTCGGTTGCCCTTGCCGCCGTCCTTAGTTCCTGTAACAACGTCAGTCAGGTGAACTGCCAGCTTACCTTTTCGAACAATCCAGACCTCCTGCTTTTTAAGAGAAACGACAACGTAATTATCGCCAATACCGTGGTTGTTCTTGCCATAGCCTAGGCCATAAGTGCTGTAACCAAGTCCATAAATATAATCTTGACCGTCAATTGTCTTGGTCTGGTTCAGATAGGCTTGTTCAACCGCTGTTTGGGCCTTTTTGACATAAACGCCCCAGCCGTAACTTTGGTTTTTGACCGTGATTTTGTTGCTGTTTAGTTTAGTGTTACTTGGTACGACAAAGGTGTAGCTCTTATGCAGAGTTGAGACATCCTTATCAATTTGGTTGAGCTTAGCGGTTAAGTTCTCAACATTATTGAAGGAATATTTGCCATTTTTAAAAGTCAGCTGGTTAATCATTTTCTTTGCGGGCAAGTTATAATTTTTGCCGGCGACTTGATAATTAATCTTTGCTTTACTAATAGTTTTGAGCTTTTTGGCGGCCGCCTTTAACTGCTTAAAGTCATAAGTATGACTTTGCTTGTCTGGCATTCTTGTATGCTGCTCTTTGAAGTAAGTCGCTACTGTGTCCGCGTCAATTGTACTGGTGTTAGGGTCGCGCTCAATGGTGACTTTGCCGTTTTCAAGTAAAGCCATATTATTGGCGCGAGCATTAATCTTACTAGTTGCCTTATTGACCGTTAGATTGCCAACTTTTACACCATAAATGGTGACGTTGGGATTGAAGTGGTCAACGGCAAACTCGCGTGCCCGTTTTTCGGAGGCAACATGGTTATTGTATAAGACCACACCAAAAATAACGGCCAAAATCAAAATAACGCCAGCAATAACTAAGTAGAGGTTATTGCGGTGATTGTACCTTTTTAAGTCTTTTCGTGATTGCATAAATTTACCTACTAAAAATCAAACAAAATAAAACACCTGTAAGATGATCGCTGCTACAGTTTATCATCTATTACAAGCATAGTAAAACTTATCAACAAAGCGGGTTATCTGTGATAATAACTGGATATGTATTTAATTAATTATAGAATATTTTTTGTTACTTGGGAAAGATTAACTTATAATACGTAACATTAAGGTGGCAAAATTATTGTTAGGGGGAGTAAGAAAATGGAAAATGAACCGTTAGTTTTTGAGTTAGGAATTGCCAAGGGTAAGCCGCACTCATACCGTAAGACACCGCGTAAGCCGGTCTGTCCCTTTTGTGAAGTTGACCAATTAACCGATATTTATGAAAAACGCGGTGAGATGATCTGGCTGCATAACAAATTCCCGACTTTACGCGATACTGTCCAGACAGTGTTGATTGAATCTAACAATCATGCTGGTGATATTGCTAATTACACTCCCATTTATAATCGGAAACTCATGCGTTTTGCTCTGGCATGTTTTAAAAAGATGAATGATAGCGGCAAGTACAGGTCTGTTCTGTGGTACAAAAATTATGGGCCGTATTCTGGTGGCTCGCTTGAACATCCGCACATGCAGCTGGTTGGTTTGAAGCAGCTTGATGGCTATAAGTATCTTCAGAAAAATAATTTTGCCGGGATTTCCGTGTTTGATAATCAGGACGTTGAGGTCAATATTGCCACACATCCAGTTCAAGGCTATGATGAGCTAAACATTAATTTGCTAAAGGAGTCGGGGTTAGACTTATGGTCTGACTGGATTCAGAGCGGCGTTAAATACATGCTCAATATCATGTTTAACGGTCGCTGCACATCGTATAATCTATTCTTTTATCCGCGTGAAGATGGCGGTATTTGTGCTAAATTGATTGCTCGTTTTGAGGCGCCGGCATATTTTGTTGGTTATAAATTATCGCAGGTTGATGATGAAACGACCTTGCAAGCTGAGGCAAAGCAATTTCGCCATTTTTTTGATAATGGTTCACAGCTTGAATAAGGTCGTTGCCAGACACGATTTAGCAAATTTTTGGTAAGATTAATGGTTAAGACAGCCAGCACAAATTTTATCAGCAATATATTGTAAGTATTTATCAAGGAGAAACACATGCACAGAAAAGAAACGCGTAACTTAGCAATTACCGCAGTATTTGTTGCAATTTTTTTATTACAGACTTTCGTTCCTAATATTGGCTACATTCGGATATTGCCAACATTGCCGGCAATTACGACTGTACCGCTGACAGTAGCCGTTTATTCCTTATTAATGGGACCTAAGGCAGGAACACTTTTTGGCCTTTTCTGGGGCTTATTGCGGCTCTTTCAGGCGTACACACAGCCGGGCGATATTGTCAGTTTAATGCTGTTTCAAAATGTCTTTATTTCTCTTGTGCCCAGCATTTTGGCAGGGCTATTCCCAGGGCTAATTGGCCGCATGTTTGAACATAAGTCGGGTAAGATGAAGGAATTGGGCTACATCTTGGCTGGGGCAGTCACATCCTTGACCAACACCGCGATGGTAATCTTACTGACAAGTGTTATCTTTATGGGAAATGGCAAATTGGCAGCAAGCATGGGGCATTTTGCGCCGGGAACGCCGCTAATTGTGATTTTGATTTTGGCATTAGGGATGAACGGCTTAATTGAAGCAATCTTCACGGCTGTTATCACGCCAATTATTGTTACACCAATGAAAACAGTAATGAAAAAATTACGGTAGAGTAAACGGCCGTTAATAAACTCAAGAGCAGGTTACCTGCTCTTTTTTTATGGCTGAAATTATATTAAAATAAATATGTTCGAAAATTCAATTAATTAGTGGGAGAAAATTAAATGAAAAAGTGTCAAAGTTGTGGTGCATTAATGAACGTTGACGTAAATTTTTGCACTAATTGTGGTGCGGATATTCGACAAGTTGCGCAACAGCAGGTTAACCGTGCGGATATTCAAGCAGAAATTAATCGTGGTCAGGGTACAGCTGATGAAACATCACGGCAAAATTCCGACGACCAATTACAAAAATACTGGCATTGGCTCGTTAAGTCGTGGCGGCATCCGTTTAGTGAGCAGGAAAGTGTTAACTGGTATGGCGCAATTACGTTACTGATTGAGGATGTAATCTTTGCCTTAGGGCTATATATTGGCATGAGCGGGATTTCCAGTCAGTATATCAATGGTCAACAATTGCCTGTCTTTACCGGGATTTCTTTTGGTACGGCACTTGAAGTCCTGTTTTTTGTCATGCTCTTAGAAGCAGCGATTGCTGGGGCCAATTATCTGGCATACCTGTTTATTTATGGTCAAAGACGCAGTTTTATTTCGTTTTTTAATTATGCCATTCAGGCATCTAACCTCAATGTCATCTTAATCGTAGCTGCCTTTATCTTTATGATGCTGGGCATCGGTGGCAAGATTTTTGCTGTATTGTTGTGCCTGATTTGCTTTGGCATTTTTGGCGATGCCTTCCAAGTAGTCCTATTGGGCGACACCAACCCAGTGCGTGACAAAATGTATGGCTTCCTAATTTCCTTATTTGCCAATTTTATTGTCGGATTAATTTGGCTGGCGGTTGTTTATAATACCGTTATTTTGCAGTTTATTTCGTACTTTACCAGGCTATAAGTTAAGGGAGGTTAATTATGGGAGAGAAAAAATTTTGTCCGCAATGCGGTAATAAAGTGGAGGCAAGCGTTAAATTTTGTCCACATTGTGGTGCTGATCTGACAGACGTGGCGACTGCTCAGCCGCAAACAAAAGCAAATTCGGCTAAAATGACTGGTCAGCACACGCCGCCTAAGTCGCGCCAGCAGGTTAATCAAGTTGCGGCACCGAAAAAGCAGCCGCTTAAGAAGAAAACCAAGGTTACTTTGTGGCTAGTGGCAATTATCGTGGTTCTATTTGGCGGTTTTTATGCTTGGGGTAGTAATCATTACAGCCGCAACAACCAGATTGACCAGATTATTGTTAGTTTGAAGAATCCGCAAATGGGTTTGGCACAATATGTGACAACTGATGACCATACTATCAAGGTAACTAACAATGCTTTGAAGCCGCTGCAGAAGTATTATCAGTCCCACCAAACAACGGCTAATAATTTGAGTATGAATTTAAAAGCCGGCGGCAGTACCAGTCAGATCAGCCTAGTACAGTCGGGCCGCTATCTGCTGCTTTTCCCGAAATATACGCTGCACATCAATACGTATACCCCGCAAGTGGAAACCAATCATCGTGACACCCGCGTGTTAGTCAACGGCAAGTCAGGTGGTCAAGTTAAGGGCAGTGCGGATAGCTATTACAAGAAATTATCGCCGCTTTTTCCTGGTAAGTATCATCTTGAAGTTGACTCTGTGGTGTCAGGGCGTGAGCTCAAGGCTGACTCAACGGTCAATGTTTGGTCGAACAAAACGATTAACATGAATATTAAGACGGCGACATTTTCAATTGCTAGTGTTCCCGGCGGGACGATTTATATCAATGACAAAAAAGTTGGTGTCCTAAGCGGCAATGGCAGTAAGGTTTTCAAAAATTATCCGATTACCGATAATATGGAAGTCTATGTCACGACGACTTTTGGCAGTCAAACGATTAAGTCGCAGTTGATTACTGACTTGCCAGAGGCAATTGATAACGGCGATAGCGATAGCAATACCAGTGATGATGTTGATTTTGATGATGACGATCATGTGGTCTTGAAGCCGCAATGGAAGGGACTAATTGATAAGAGTGACGCGGAAGATCTGTTAAAGAGTGACTTTAATGATCCCGAAAGTGAAGATTTTATTGGCGGCAGTGACAACAGCAGCTATCAAGAATTACGCAAGATGCTCAAGGGCTTTGACCGCAATGATTCCACGATTTCCTATGATATGGATTGTGACATCGTTTCGATTAATCCGGCTCCGAATGATTCCAGCAGCGTTATTTACAAAATCACCTATACCTTTGAAAAGGATAACGGCGACGAGCATACCCAAGTGATGCTCTATAAGGGTGCGATTTTGCAAGAAGACAGTGATAAGCAAAAGATTAAGTCAATCGGCAGCGGGGCAGTTATCAGTGATAAAACTGATAAGTCCGGCGAAGATGACGATGATGATTAACTAAATAATGACTAAAAGATAAATCTTTCTAAAGAAATTGAAGGATTTGTCTTTTTTTATGATTTTGTTTGACAATTTACCAGCTTACATATTATTGTATTAGTTAGATAGTACAGATAAGTTTTTGAAGAGGATAAATTATGACTGAAATTTTACGGGTAGATCAAGCTACTAAAACTTACGGTAAACGTGGTGAAAAGCAATACCAAGCACTAAAAGGGGTCAACTTTGGTGTTGATGCTGGTGAATTTGTGGCCATCATGGGTGCGTCTGGTTCCGGTAAGACAACGCTGCTTAATATTTTGTCAACTTTGGACAAGCCGACAACCGGCCATGTGTTTATCAATCATGAAGATATCAGCACCTTAAATGCTAATCAGATGGCGGACTTTCGAAGCAAGCAGATTGGTTTTATTTTTCAAGATTTTAACTTATTAGAGAATCTGACTAATCGGGAGAATATCGCGCTGCCATTAACCCTTCAAGGTGTGCCGGCACGTAAGATTGATCCGCTGGTTGACAGGATTACTGAGAGACTAGGTATTAAAGAGATTTTGGCTAAATATCCGGCAGAATTATCTGGTGGTCAAAAGCAGCGGGTTGCTTCAGCACGGGCTCTAGTTCATGAACCAGCAATTTTACTCGCTGATGAACCTACGGGTGCATTAGATTCAACCAGTGCGCGCGAATTGCTTGATACGATGGCAGACTTGAACCAAAAAGATGGAGTAACCACGTTGATGGTAACCCACGATCCATTTTCTGCTAGTTTTGCTAATCGGATTTTATTTATTAAAGATGGTAAGATCGGCGAGCAACTCTTAAAGAAAGATCAATCAAGACAAGACTTTTATCACCTGTTAATCGAGCATTTGGGCACCGAAGAATAGGAAGTAAGTTATGATTTGGAAATTATCGCTTACGGGAATTAAAAGCCGGCTGAAAGATTATCTTGTCCTGTTTTCAGGATTAGTTGTTGCCAGCATGATCTTTTATATGTTTCTAACTTTGGCAATTAATCCGGCCTTTTTAAAAAGTAATAGCGGGATATTGCAAGATAATTTGATTACTTTTATTTTTGGCTTCGGCATTGCCTTGTTAATGATTATTACCGTGGTGTATCTGGTCTATGCCAACTCGTTTTTACTTAGTATGCGTAAGCACGACTATGGTATGTTTTTAACTTTAGGAGCTAAAAGTTCACGTATCGGGTTGTTAATTTTTTGTGAAACACTCATCACGGGTTTGCTTGCGGCTGCGTTAGGGATAATCCTTGGTTTTGGCTTAACAGCGTTAGTTGGTCACCTGTTAATTAGCAGGTTAGGCTTGGTAATTGCTCATTTTCAAGTAATTTTGCCCAGTGCGATTTTGGGGACACTTGCCTTCATTATTGTCGTTTTCTTTTTGGGTGCATTACGTAATGTTTATAAGTTAACCCGTACTAAAGTAATTGATTTATTGCATGAAGATCAGGAACCGGCAAAGTTTAAGCGGCGGCCAGTTTTACATTCGATTGAGGCAGTCTTGGGCCTAGTCTTATTAGCTGCTGGGTACTGGATTATGCAACAGCACGGGCTGGATCCGTTTAATGTCATTCCAATTGCCTTAGTAACGATTGTTGCTGGATCATATTTTGTTTTTAATTCTTTATTTACGGCAATTATTGGCTACTTGATTAAGCAGCGCAAGTTTTCTTATCGCGGCATTCGCATGTTTACTTTGGGCCAGTTAAAGTTTCGCTTGCATGATTACACTAAAATTTTAACAGTGATTTCGTTATTGTTTGCTTTAGCTCTAGGCGCAATTACTGTCGGACTTAACTTTAATTCTGAAAAGGAAATGACGAAGTCGAGCATCTATTATGATGCAACAGTAATTAGCAAGTCTCCGGCCGTCCAAAAAGAATTGGCAAAGGTATCAATCAAGTCTAAGCAAACTTACCATTATAAAGAAACTAAGCATGGTCTGTATTTTAACCAAGCAGAATTTAAGAACCAGCCAATAAAAACCGTTGAGACTAAAGGGCAAGGGGACAGTCTCACTTGGTCTGAAAAGACACTGCCCACAAGTCAGCTTGATCGTGCAAGGACTGAAGCCAACAATGAATTTGGCAATCTGCTTCCTAATGGTATAGCGAAAAAGATTCGCTTGGTTTCTGCCGCTAGATTAGCCAAAGTTAAGGGTCAACAAAAGTTCATCTCGTTAATTAGGGTTAATAACTTTGACAAAGACTACTTAGCACTGCTTAAGATTGAGCAGCTGCAGAATAAAGAAACACCAGCATTTCACACTGTCTACACTGGCAGTAAGCCATATTCCTATCAGGGAATATTGGGAATAGTTAGCGGGTTTGAATTCATGGGCTTCTTCTTAGGACTGGCATTCTTAACGATGCTGGCATCAACCTTGATGTTTAAGGTTTTGAGTAGTGCAGCCAGTGATAAATTGCGGTACCAAATGCTGTTTAAGATTGGTACTAGGCGGCAAATTTTGAAGCGGTCGATTGTTGAAGAAATCGGCATGCTGTTTTTAATGCCTGGCATTCTAGGAATTATCGACGTCTTGTTTGGCTTGCAGTTATTTAGAACAATTTTGTTACGGCCGTACGCTGGAATTTGGCTGCCGTTTACTATTTTTATCGTTTTGTATTTCTTCTATTATGTTTTGACAGTACATCTTTACGAAAAAATCGTTCTGGCAAAAAATTAGGGAGAGGATAAAGAAATTATGATTTGGAAGTTATCTCTTACAGGGATTAAGAGCAGGCTAAAGGACTATCTGGTGCTGTTTTCTGGGTTAGTTGTTGCCAGCATGATCTTTTACATGTTCTTGACGATTGCAATTAATCCGTCTTTTATGACTCATGATGTAAATGCCCCAGCTAATTATCTCAGCTTTATTTTTGGCGTTGGGATTGTCTTACTTGTGATTATTACGCTGGTCTACTTGATGTATGCCAATTCCTTCTTGCTAAATATGCGCCAGCATGATTACGGGATGTTTATGATGCTGGGGGCAAGAAGTTCACGGATTGGGATGCTGATTTTTTGTGAAACCCTAATTACTGGGATCATAGCGGCAATTGTTGGGATCATTATTGGCTTCGGTTTAACCGGACTAGTTGCCAACCTCATTATTGGCAACTTGGGCCTGCACATTACCCATTTTCAAGTAATTCTACCGAGTGCAATTTTATGGACGTTAGTCTTTTTTGTAATAATTTTCATCATTGGGGCAATTCATAATGCCCGAAAGCTCATGCGCAGTAAGGTAATTGACCTACTTCACGAAGATCAAAAGCCGGTAAAATTGGGTCAACATCCTACTTGGACTGCAATTCAGGCTATTCTAGGTGTTGTGCTGCTGGCAATTGGCTACTATGTACTCAATCTGTCGTCAGCAATGATCTTTGTAATTGTTCCGGTTGCTTTGGTAACAATTGTTCTCGGGTCATACTTGGTTTTTAACGCATTATTAATAGCAGTTATCAATTTCTTGCTAAAGAAAAAGAGCTTTTCCTACCGCGGCATCCGGCTATTTACGTTGGGGCAATTGAAGTTTCGCTTGCATGATTACACCAAGATTTTAACGGTGATTTCATTGTTATTTGCCTTGGCATTAGGGGCAATCACGGTCGGCTTGAATTTTAACACGATCAAGGATCAGGCCAAGACTAGTAGTTATTACGACAGTACGATTGTCAGCGATTCACCGCAAGTTAACCAGCTGAAGGCTAAGTTGACGATCAAGGATGAGCAGACATTTTACTATAAAGAAACGGCTAAGTATTTATACTTTAATCAAGCAGAATTTGTTCATCATTCGGTTAAGACCATGCGCTTTGAACAGCAGAATGGTCAGGCAACTTATCACTTAGAAACATTGCCGACTAGTAAGCTCGACAAGCCAGGAACAAATGCTAATGAAGTTTTTGGCAGTATGGTTCCGAATGGAACGCCGAAGGTGATTCAATTAGTTAATTCGCAGGAATGGCAAAAAATCGCTGGTAAAAAAGAGTTCGTGCAATTTATTAGGGTAAAGGATTTTGATAAAGATTACCCGACACTTTTGAAATTGGGTCAGCTGCAAGCTAAAGAAAAGTCCAGTTATGGCGATATCTTCCAGACCAGCAAGGCATATAGTTACCAACTGATGCTGGGCATGGCGAGCGGTTTTGAATTTATGGGCTTTTTCTTAGGGATTGCCTTCTTAACAATGCTTGCGTCAACGTTGATGTTTAAAGTATTGAGTGGGGCAGCAAGCGACAAGATTCGTTATAAGATGCTCTTTAAGATTGGTGTTCGCAAACGCATTTTGCGCCGCTCAATCAGCCGCGAGATCGGAACTTTATTTTTAGTGCCAGGAGTTTTGGGTGTGATTGATGTTTTGTTTGGCTTGAAGCTGTTTAAAGCACTATTGCCTAATCCGTACGCTAATATCTGGGTGCCATTTTTAATTTTTATTGTTTTGTACTTCTTGTATTACGGCTTAACCGTTAAGCTTTACGAACGGATTGTATTGACAAAGGAATTATAAATAAAAGGCTGCAAATAATTGCAGCCTTTTTAATTTGGTCTAATTTTTGATTACTAAGATTGCTATTCATTGGGATAGCGAAGCTTTATTTTCTTTCCTGTTTCAGTTCCAGATAAATAATTCTTGAAAACGGTAATGAGTTGATCGATTGTGTCTTCATTATTGATTCGATTTGAAATTAGCGTATTTAGTTGATGATTGACTTCATTAATTTTAGGAATCAATTCTTCGCCTTTTTTGGTTAGTGTTAAAACATTTTTACGTTGGTCAATCTTGTTGGTGGTTTTGCTGACAAGATTTTTATTAACCAAGGATTGAATCAATCTACTGGGAGAGCCTTTTTCACAGATTAATAATTGACCGATTTCTTTTAGTGATAATGGGCCAACTTGGCTAAGTATCATTAGTACTTCTGCTTGATTAGCGGTGATACTGTAATCTGCCAACATATTGTTGAATATCCTCATTGATTCGCGTTCGCTTCCTTTAATTAAGAAGCGTAAAAGCTCGCTCTTTTTTTCTGATAACATTGCAATCACTATCCTCATAATACTTGGTATTACTTATTTTAACGTATCCTCTTAGGAAAATCACTAAATTTAATTGACATGTCATCTATATAAAATTATACTAAGCACATTATATATAATACATGACATGTCATTTAAAATAGAATTTTTTAAAAAAGGAAAGATTGATTATGCTTGAATTTAACAATGTTAGCAAAGAATACCATGTTGGTGATCGGGTTATAAAGGCACTTGACGACGTTAGTTTTAAAATTAACGAGCACCAATTTACAGTTGTGCTGGGACCATCAGGATCAGGTAAAAGTACACTATTAAATATTTTAGGCGGCATGGATCGACCAACCAAAGGAAAGATTAAATTTAAAGATCAATTTGTAAATGAATTAAATGATCGTGACTTAACTATTTATAGGCGTAAAGTTATTGGCTTTGTTTTTCAATTTTATAATTTGATTCCTAGTTTGACAGCTTTAGAAAATGTTGCGATTGCTGCACAGCTTACTGATAATGATGATGCAGCTGTTAGCTATTTACAGGATGTGGGGCTTAAAGAAAGAATTAATAATTTCCCTAATCAAATGTCAGGTGGTGAAATGCAACGAGTTTCAATTGCTCGTGCTTTAGCTAAAAAACCGCAACTTTTGTTGTGTGATGAACCTACTGGAGCTCTTGATTCTGTAACTAGTATGAAAATAGTTAAAATTTTACAAGACATAGCTAATAATACTGATACAGCTGTAGTGATGGTTACACATAATCCTCAATTTGAGCAATATGGCAACCAAATTATCAAACTCAAAGACGGTAAAGTTGAGCTAATGACACATAAAGATGCTGTATTGGTAGGTGAAGCGGAATGAAATATCTAAATAGAAAATTATTCCGTGATATTAAAGAAAATTGGACACAATTTTTTTCGGTATTTTTAATGGCTATGTTATCAATTGTGGTGTTTATTGGCCTTCAAGGTGCTTGGCATGGTCTGCAAAATAGTTTAGATGGATTTATTAAGCAATCTTCGTTACCGAATTATTGGATTCAAAGCAGTATAGTTACTGATTTAGATTTGCAAAAAGTAAAGTCCCTTACGAAAGTATCACGTGTAGAACGCGGTACTAGATTACAGGTAAAGCAGGCAGGTCACCAATTAATTGTTGATGTGTATCAGCATCCAATGTCTCATTCATATGTCGTCAAGGGAAGCAAATACAATAATTTAAGTAAAAAAGGAATATGGCTAAATAAAGAATATGCACAAAGTCATCATCTTTCAGTAAATGATAACTTAAAATTAACAATAGGTAATCAAAGCAAAATTTTCAAAATTAAAGGAATAGTTCAAAATCCTAGTCATATTTATTTTACGGGAACACAAGAATTTATTGCACCTAACTATTCTAATTATGGTTACGCATATATCTCTCCTGCAGCTTTAACCAATTATTTAAACTACCGTGGTCCATATAACGTTATGGAAATTAAGGGTAATCAAAATAAAATGCGCCGAGACATTGAAAGGATTTTTTCTGATCGGCTAATCGGCTTTTATTCACGAGCAACGTTACCTGACGTTTCTAATGCTTTAGATCGGGTAGGGCAGATACGTAACCTATCTTATTTATTTTCATTTATCTTTATTCTGTTAGCAATATTGGCAATGTATACTACCATTCAAAGATTAATCAAAAATCAATCGGATATAATAGCGACTTTTAAAGCTCTAGGATTATCTAATTTTAAAGTGCGATTACATTATGCTGGTTTTGGTTTATTGGTTGGTGGACTAGGAACAATAGCGGGTCTTCTGTTAGCACCTGCAATTTCATGGTTTGTGTTGGCGACGCAACAACAGATGTTTTCAATTCCGCATTGGCAAATTTCATTTACGGCTAGTTCAATTTTGGTAGTCGCAAGTGTCATTGTGGTTTGTGTTTTGGCAGCTTTTGAGGCAGCAAGAAATGCTACTAGCGGATTACCAGCTTTGTTTTTACGTGGCAAAGAAGAAAGTTCTGCTCATAAAATTTGGCTTGAACACTGGCATTTATTATGGTCGCATCTATCTTATGCAAGCAAATGGGCATTAAGAGATATTTTTATTAATCGCACGCGTACTTTAATGGGAATTATTGGTGTAGCAGGTGGGATGATGTTAATGATTGCTGGAATAGGAATGCCACAATCAATGAATCATCTAGTAGATAAGGCCTATACTCATGATTTTACATATAACAAACGCTTAGTAGTTAATAATTATGAACAATATGAAAAAGCTAATCCGCAAGCCAAACAATGGGTTCAATTAAGTCAGGCTCATTTTACTCCTGATGATGGCTATAATCGTCTTTTAGTGGTTGTAGGACAAGGTGATAATGTTAATACAACTACTACAACTGGAAAGACAATTAAAGATGGCGGAATTTATGTAACAAATGGTTTTGCCAAAAAAGCCAATCTTAAGGTTGGCGATAAATTAAAAGTAAAAACATTTGCTTATCATGGACTGCATAAATTTAAGATTAAAGGAATTATCACAAGTGAAACCAATCAGGGAGCGTATATTACGAAAAACACTTGGGTAAAAGCTGGTGGCATTTTTAATCCTTCAACTTTATTGATTAAAAAGCACGCTCGATATAATCGCTCCGATATTAATACCATTATTCCAATTAAAGATCAGCAGAAGAATGCGACAGATTTTGTTAATAATTTAAATAGTATTTTTATCCTAATTATTGCTTTCGGGATTTTACTAATAATAATTGTGTTATACAATTTGGGCTCGCTTAGTTTTGTTGAACGTACGCGTGATTATGCAACATTGCGTGTTTTAGGAACGACGCAAAAAGAAATTCGCAAATTAACTATTTTTGAGAATGTGATTACTACTTTTGTTGGTTGGATTATTGGTATACCAGCAGGAATTTGGTTTTTAGGTAAATATGTTGATACTTTTTCAACAATCACTTTGGAATATGTACGTTACTTTGATTGGAAAACAATTGTCATTTCTACAGCTGTTGTGTGGCTTGCATCTTTGTCAACGACTTTATTTATTAGTCATCGAATTAAGAAAATTGACATGGTAAGTGCACTGAAGAGCGTTGAGTAATAAGTAGATATAAAATGTAGCATTTTAAAATTTAGGTCTAATTTTGGTGACTTCACCACTAGTAATTGTGCGTAATTGACCGCGGCAGTCAAGAAGCAGGTTTGCCTTTCGGTCAAGTCTGACGGCAGTCCCTGTAATTGTCTTTTGTCCCAATTTAACAGTGACCTTTTGCCCAAGCATTGGCAGATGCTTTTGGTAATCCGCTAAGAATTCTCCTTGGGCAAAATTTGGCAGAAAAGACAAGATATTTTTAATTAGTTCTGCTACAAAAATGCAAAATTGTTCGGTACTTGGTGGCTCAGCCAGCAAATTAGTGCTGGATGCCAGTTCTTGTTCTAAGTTAGGCTGATACAAGTTGCAGCCAATGCCGATGACGACTATTTGGGGAGCAATCTGTTCGGTTAAAATCCCAGCGATTTTTTTCTCATGCAAAAGCAAATCATTAACCCACTTAATGTCGGGAGTGATCTTAAATTGCTGGCGAATTGTTTGGTGCAGGCACCATGCGATTCCAGTAGTTAACAAGCCTTGGTTATTTGCCGTTAATTGCGGCACCTTGGTAATAAGTGACAAATAAACGCCGCCGGTATTAGAAATAAAGTGGCGTTTTTGTTTGCCGTAACCAGCTGTCTGTTTGTCGCTGCCAATCAAAATGGGGTTAACAAGAGGCTTGTCTTGGTAGACTTTTTTTGCAATGGTGCTGGTGGAACCAACTTGCTTGTACCAATTAATTGTTACTGATAAGTCTGCTAATAAATGTTTGATTTTTGATTCTTTTGTTAAGTTAATTTGCTCGTTCATAGTATAGCCATACATATTTTTAATTTTAAAAAAGCTTTGATAATCAAAATAAGTTGTTAATTACTAAGGATAATTTTACCAAAGCTATGTTATTTTGGGATATAATTTGACAAATTTGTTAGTTTGCAATATCATACTGCCATAAAATACTTTGATGTTTAAAGTAATTTGGAGGGGATGTTAATTAGCTCAAACAAGCAAAATTAAGCTAACAAAACATGTAATTTATTATTTGAATAAAAGGGGCAGTGGAAGTGGAAGCTAATTTAAAAGAAATAAATAATTTACTGACGACAGTTTATACCGACATCATGCAGGTGGAGGAACGAGAACTGCATAAAAGTGAATTTAAGGATATTTCGATTAAAGAGGTTCACGCAATTGACGCGATGACGATGTATGACCACAAGACGAGCTCGCAGCTGGCAAAAGAGCTGATGATTACTGCGGGATCGGTTACCACGATGGTCAACAACTTAGTGCGTAAGGGCTACGTTGTCAGAATTCACGGCAATGATGACCGCCGCGTTGTACGGCTCGGGTTAACCCACCGCGGGCGGCTGGTTTATCGGGCACATGATTCATTTCATCGCTACATGGTGAAGAAGTTTCTCCATGGTTTTGATGACAGTCAGATTGCGATTATTGAACGCGCGCTGTTGAACTTGCGCGCCTTCCTCGAATTTCCACCCCAAATAGACGGCAAAAAGGAGAAGTAATAAATGGGTCTAAAAATAACACAGACCGCGCATTATGTTCCTCCTAAAGTGGTAACTAATGATGATCTTACGGCCATGATGGACACTTCGGATGAATGGATTTCCTCAAGAACGGGAATTAAGCAGCGTCATCTTGCAAGACAAGAACAGACATCAGATTTAGCTATTAACGTAGCTAAACAATTGCTCAAACAAGCTGATTGTCCAGCTGACCAAGTAGATTTTATTATTGTGGCGACAATGTCGCCGGATTATCTGACACCGTCGACGGCCGCAATTGTTCAGGGTGCCATTGGTGCCAGCCATGCTTTGGCATTTGACTTAAACGCTGCTTGTTCAGGCTTTGTTTATGCCTTAGCCGTGGCTGATAAATTGCTAGCAACTTATCGACGCGGGATTGTCATTGGTGCCGAGGTCTTATCCAAATTAGTTGATTGGCAGGAGCGGTCAACCGCTGTCCTGTTTGGCGATGGTGCCGGCGGGGTCTTAGTTGAACAAAGTCCGGAGCAGTTATTGATTGCCGAAGACCTTACCACTTATGGCCAAGACGGCAATACCTTAACTGCTGGTTATCAGCCGGTTAATTCTGCTTTTAGCAAGGATGAAGCTGCCTCTCACAAACATTATTTTGAGATGGATGGGCGAGCTGTTTACCGGTTTGCGACCCATGAGGTGCCTAATTCAATTGAACGTGCCTTGGCTAAGACCGACTGGCAGCTGACTGATGTTGACTGGTTTGTTTTACACCAAGCCAACGGTCGCATCTTGACCTCGATTGCACATCATTTAGGTGTAAGTGAGCAGAAGTTTTTGAGTAATGTTGCCAAGTATGGCAACACCTCAGCTGCCAGCATTCCGTTATTGCTTGATGAAGCAGTTACGGCTGGCAAGATTCAGCCGGGACAGAAATTAATCTTAAGCGGCTTTGGCGGCGGTCTAACTGCAGGTACCATTGCAATTATTTTTTAACGAATTAAAAGGAGTTTATTAACATGACAGATGAAGAAATTTTTAACAAAGTAAAAGAAATTATCGTTGACGAAACTGGTGAAGATGAAGAAGCTGTTACCTTAGAGGCTAATATCAAGGATGATTTAGATGCCGACAGTTTGGACATTTTTGAAGTAATCAATGAACTTGAAGATGAATTCGACATCAAGATTGAGAGCGAAGAAGGTATCGAGACCGTCCAAGACCTAGTTGACTTTGTTAAAAAGCAATTAGCTGCGAAAGAAGGTTAATTCATGGAATTGACGCCATTTATGAAAAGCCTGGGCCTCAAATATCCGATCTTTCAGGGTGGAATGGCTTGGGTTGCCGATGGAAAATTAGCTGCTGCTGTTTCTAATGCCGGCGGCTTAGGAATTATTGGTGCTGGTAATGCCCCAGGCAGCGTAGTTGAAGAAGAAATTAAAGTCGCTAAAAGCCTGACTGATCGGCCGTTTGGTGTCAATGTGATGTTACTATCACCTTACGCCGAAGACGTAGTGAAAGTGATTTTGGCTCATCAAGATAGCATTGCCGTAGTTACAACTGGTGCTGGTAATCCTGGTAAGTATGTTGCCGACTTTAAGAAGGCTGGAATTAAAGTGATTCCAGTTGTTGGTTCTGTTGCCTTAGCACGCATGATGGAACGTGTTGGTGCTGATGCCGTCGTTGCCGAAGGAATGGAATCCGGCGGTCATATTGGTAAGTTAACTACCATGGCCTTAGTACCGCAGGTTGTCGATGCCGTGAACATTCCAGTCATTGCAGCCGGTGGGATTGGTGATGGCCGCGGTATGGCTGCTGCCTTCATGCTTGGTGCTCAAGGTGTGCAGATGGGTACGCGGTTCTTAGTCGCTACTGAATCCAAAGTTCACCCTAATTACAAGAAGGCCGTTTTAAAGGCAAAAGATGCCAGCACGATGGTCACCGGCGATTTTGCAGGTCACCCGTCACGTGTCTTAAAGAACAAGATGTCTAAGAAGTACATTAAGCTCGAAAAAGCTGAGGCACTCAAAGATAATCCGGACTTTGCGCAATTAGAAGAATTGGGCAGCGGTAGTTTACGCCGAGCTGTAATTGATGGCGATACTGATACAGGTTCATTTATGGCCGGTGAAATCGCTGGAATGGTTGAAAAAGAAGAATCAGCAGCCGACATCCTGAATGATGTTTACACGCAAGCTGATAAGTTATTGAGTGGCAAGAACTAACAATGATTGGCTTATTATTTAGCGGTCAAGGTGCCCAAAAAACGGGCTTGACACAGGACCTTTACGAAACAGTTCCAACATATCGCAAGGTCATTGACCAAGCTGCGACGATTTTGGACTTTGACTTACCGAGTTTATTGTTTGATGAAAGCCAAGCTTCTAAACTTGCATCAACGCGTTATTGTCAGCCGGCAATTTTAGCCATCAGTTATGGACTATACCAACTGATTGAAGCTAATTTGCCGGAAGCAAAATTCGGTATTGGTTTAAGTTTAGGTGAATACAGTGCTTTAGCAGCCAGTGGCCATGTCGATTTTGCGACTGCTCTGCGGCTGATTAAACGTCGCGGCGAATTAATGCAGCAGGCTAGTGATAATGCACCAAGCAAGATGGCAGCTGTGATGAAGGCTGATCTGGCTGATGTTCAAGCTGCCTGCAAAGAGGCAACGAGTTTGGGAGCTGTTGGTGTTGCCAACGTTAATACTCCCCAGCAGATCGTTATTGGTGGTGCAACTGCCGCTGTTGACCAAGTTACTAGTGAACTAACAGCTGCTGGCAAACGGGTTGTTCCGTTAAAGGTTAGCGGTGCTTTTCATACGCCGGTAATGGCACCAATTCAAGCTGATTTAAACGCTGAATTGCGCGCGGTAGACTGGCAAGCAGGAACTTTTCCTGTTTACAGCACCACCACGCAGAAAGAATTTTCACCAGAAAATCTGACTGCTAATTTAACCCAGCAGCTCGTCTCAACTACTTACTTTGCTAAGACATTGTCTGAACACAAAGATGATCTAACTGCGGTTATTGAAGTTGGTCCGGGTAGAACTTTGATTTCGTTTGCGCGCAAACTTGACCGCAAATTGCCAACTTATCGCTTGGACAGCAGTATAGAACTGCAAAAGACCATTGCGGCATTGGAGGCACATTAATGGATTTAAAAGATAAAGTAGTCCTAGTTACTGGTAGTTCACGTGGCATTGGCTTAGCGATTGCTAAGGCTTTTGCTCAACGTGGTGCCAAAATTGTTTTAAACGCCCGTAAGCCAATTGCACCAGAGGTACTAGCTGAATTTGAGCAGTTTGCGACACCCGTAATTGATATTAGCGCGGATGTTACAAATCCCGAGTCAGTTAAGGACATGATTGCGCAGATTATTGCGCAATTTGGCCAACTGGATGTTGTGGTTAATAATGCCGGCATTAACAAAGATGGCCTGCTTAACCGCATGTCTGAAGATGATTTTAATGCGGTTTTGCAGACTAACTTAGTAGGGACATTCAATGTAATTAGGCAGGCCTTGCGGCCAATGTATAAGCGGCGTTCGGGCTGCTTTATTAATTTGGCTAGTGTTGTTGGCTTAACCGGTAATATTGGTCAGGCTAACTACGCTGCCAGCAAGGCCGGCATAATTGGCTTGACCAAGTCTGTTGCTAAAGAAGCTGCTCTGCGCAATTTGCGCTGCAATGCGATTGCGCCGGGGATGATTGATACGCAAATGACGGAAGCTTTAAGTGAAAAGCGGCAGGAGGAGATTGCCCAGCAAATTCCACTCAAGCGGTTTGGTCAAATTGAAGAAGTTGCCGAGACAGCAGTCTTTTTAGCACAAAATGATTACATTACGGGTCAAGTTATCACCGTTGATGGCGGCCTGACAATGCAGTAAGGAGAAGGGTTAATGACAAGAGTTGTAATTACGGGGATGGGCGCATTGACGCCCATTGGTAATGATGTAGCCAGCTTTGAGGCCAGCATTAAAGCGCAAAAAGTCGGCTTTAGACCAATTACATATTTTGATGCTTCTGAAACTGGTGTTACGTTGGCTGGTCAACTGGATAACTTTGATCCGCTGGTCCATTTGAAGAAAAAAGACACCAAAAGGATGGATCTTTTTACCCAATATGCGGTTTATGCGACCGACGAAGCAATGGAGCAGTCTGGTATTAATGCCGAAAATACGGACAGCAACCGCTTTGGTGTTATTTGGGGGTCTGGCATTGGCGGCTTGACCACAATTGAGCAGCAGACCATCAAGATGCATGACAAAGGAATTGACCGCTTATCACCAATGTTTATTCCGGTTTCGATTGCTAATATGGCTGCCGGCAACTTGTCAATTCGCTATGGTGCTCAAGCAATTAGTACCACGATTGTAACGGCCTGTGCTTCCGGAACTAACGCAATTGGCGAGGCTTACCGGCAGATTAAGGAAGGCCGCTGCGACGCGATGATTACCGGTGGTTCAGAAGCCGCAATCAACGCTGATGGTATTGGCGGTTTTGCAGCTCTGTCAACCTTGTCCAAAGAAACAGATCCAGCCAAGGCAAGTTTACCGTTTGATGCAAACCGTTCTGGCTTTGTCATGGGTGAAGGTGCTGGCTCGCTGGTTCTTGAGTCCCTTGAACATGCACAAGAACGTGGTGCAACTATTTTGGGCGAAATTGTTGGTTATGGTACATCTTCTGATGCTTACCACATTACCTCGCCGGACCCAGCGGGAACGCAAGCAGCACGGGCAATGCAATTGGCAATTGCGGAAGCTGGCATTACGCCTGATGAAGTTGGTTATGTTAATGCTCACGGTACAGCTACTCAAGGTAATGATTCGGCTGAGTCCAAGGCAATTAATCAAGTCTTTGGTTCCGCTAGCTCGGTGTTAGTTTCAAGTACCAAGAGTATGACTGGGCACCTTTTGGGGGCTGCCGGTGCAATTGAAGCAATTGCTAGTGTAGAGGCAATGAATTCGGGTCAGTTGCCAGTTAACGTTGGGCTGACTGAACAAGCACCGGAATGTCCAGTGAATTTGGTTACAACAGAGAATCGCAACTGCCAGGTTGATTACACAATCAGTAATTCGTTTGGCTTTGGCGGCCACAATGCGGTTTTAGCATTAAAAAGGTGGGCTAATTAGATGACTTTTGAGGAAATTCAAAAATTAATAAAACAGGTTAATCAAAGTAACATCACCAAGTTAAACTTGGACTTTGACGGTGGGCACATTGATATTGATAAAAAGCAGGAAGTAGTTGCTTCGGCTCCTAGTGCTAGTCTAGCGCCAGTTGAAAAACAAGCAGCTCCCGCTGCCCCCGCAAATCTGCCCCAAGTCAAATCGCCGCTTGTTGGAATTGTTTATTTGCAAGCTAATCCAGATGAGGCACCATATAAACAGGTGGGTGATCATGTGGAAAAGGGCGATGTAGTCTGCGTGATCGAAGCAATGAAGATGATGACTGAAGTCAAGAGTGACGTTAGCGGCACAATTAGTGAAATTTTGGTTGATAACGAAGACGTTGTTGAATACGATCAACCGTTATTTACGGTAATGCCAGAATAGAGAGTGATGAACATGGCAGAACAGGTAACCCCGCAAACACTTGATATTACACAAATTGAAGAGATTATTCCGCACCGCTATCCGATGCTTTTAGTTGATCGGGTACTGGATTATCAAGCTGGCAAGTATGCAATTGCACGCAAGAACTTAACAATGAATGAAGCCTTTTTCCAAGGACATTTTCCAGGTAATCCGGTAATGCCAGGGGTTTTAATTATTGAAGCACTGGCACAGACTGGTGCGATTGCCTTATTGACCCTTCCAGAATTTAAGGGCAAAACCGCTTATTTTGGCGGGATTAAGAAGGCCCGTTTTCGCAAGATGGTTACTCCCGGTGATAGTTTGCGCTTGGAAGTACAATTGGATAAATTGCGCGGCAATGCTGGGATTGGCAAGGCCAAGGCGACAGTTGACGGTGAAGTTGCCTGCACGTGTGAATTAACGTTTGCGATTCAGTAGGGTGTGAAAAATGTTTGAAAAAGTATTAATTGCTAATCGTGGTGAGATTGCAATTCGGGTTATTCGCGCTTTGCGGGAGATGGGAATTAAGTCAGTGGCCGTTTATTCGACAGCAGATAAGGATGCCCAGCACGTTAAAGAAGCAGATGAGGCTGTTTGTATCGGTGCCCCGCAACCCGCTGATTCATATTTGAAGATGGAGAACATTGTCAGTGCTGCAATTTTAACTGGAGCGACTGCCATTCATCCGGGTTATGGCTTTTTGTCAGAAAGTCCTGAATTTGCCCAATTATGCGAAAAATGCCATTTGACTTTTATTGGTCCGAAATCGGAAACGATTGCGTTAATGGGCAATAAGGCCAACGCTCGTGAAGCGATGCGCCAGCACCAAGTGCCCGTTATTCCCGGCAGTCAGGGCTTTGTTAAGGATAGTGATGCGGCTTTGGCAGTTGCCAAAGAAGTTGGCTTTCCGGTAATGCTCAAGGCAGTAGCTGGGGGTGGCGGTAAAGGAATTAGGCAAGTGAATAAACCTGAGGATTTGCCTAATGCTTTTGCTCAAGCCCAAGAGGAAGCGCGTCTATCCTTTGGCGACGGCAGAATGTATGTTGAAAAGATTATTTCGCCAGCTAAGCACATTGAAGTCCAAATTATTGGCGATCAAAATGGTCATGTCGTAGCACTGCCTGAACGTGACTGTTCAATGCAGCGTAATCACCAAAAAGTGATTGAAGAAACGCCATGTTCACAGATTAATGACAATGAACGTGCTTATTTGCAGGAAATTGCGATCAAGGCTGTTAAGGCAATCAAATATGAGAATGTTGGGACAATCGAATTCTTAATGGATCCAGACCACCATTTTTATTTTATGGAAATGAACACCCGGATTCAGGTTGAACACTCAATTACTGAGGAAGTAGCCCACGTTGATCTAGTCAAAGAGCAGATTAAAATTGCGGCGGGCATGGATCTAATAATAACGCAAGATCAGGTTAAGGTTCATGGTGCTGCCATTGAAGCACGGATTAATGCGGAAAATCCAGCAAAGAACTTTCAACCACAAGCCGGCACGATTAAGCAGATGTCTTTGCCGGGTGGTTTAGGTATTCGGATTGAAAGTGGCGTTAACAGCGGCGATACTGTATCACCATTTTATGATTCAATGATTATTAAAATCATTGCTCATGCCACGGACCGCCCATTAGCAATTCGCCGGTTAATTGATGCCCTAAATGAATTTCAGGTTACTGGTTTGACAACTAACCGGTCGTTTTTAGTTAAGTTGCTTCAAGATAAGGTCTTTAATGATGGCAATTATTTGATTACCTATTTAGACCAAACTTTTTTGTCGCAATACATTGAAGAAGCGCAAAAGGAGGACAAATAATGGCTGCTAAGTTTGCCCGTCACCCTAAGCAAGCGTTGAAGGATTACGAGGAAAAAGTCCCGAAGGGTATTTTTCGTTATTGTCAAAAATGTGGTGCTAAATTTTACTTCGCGCGTGCAGGTAAATATCATGTTTGTCCTAATTGTGGCTACGGCTTTCGTGTGACCGCGCGCCAGCGCTTAAAGATGCTGACGAAGCAGTTTACGGAATGGGATGCGGACTTAACAACGACGGATCCCTTAAAGTTTCCTGGTTATCAAGAAAAACTGACCAAGGCGCGTGAACAGACCAAATTGCAGGATGCCGTGCTAACTGGTCAAGCCGAAATTAAGGGGCAGCAAGCTGCCTTAGGGATTATGGATCCGGCCTTTATTATGGGCAGTCTTGGCACGGCTAACGGTGAGCGGATAACGCGTTTGTTTGAAAAGGCAACGGAATTGAGTTTACCTGTAATTATGTTTACCGCTTCTGGTGGTGCCCGAATGCAGGAAGGTATTCAATCGCTAATGCAAATGGCCAAAATTTCGCAGGCGGTTAATGACCATCACGCAGCTGGTCTTCCTTATATTGTTGTAATTATGGATCCGACAACTGGCGGGGTAACAGCCAGCTTTGCTTCGCAAGCTGATATTATTTTGGCTGAACCCAAGGCGATGGTGGCCTTTGCTGGCCGCCGCGTCATTGAGCAGACAATTCATAAGAAATTGCCAAAAGGGTTTCAAAGTGCTGAAAATGCTTATCAAAATGGCTTTGTTGACGCGATTGTGCCAAGATCGCAGCAGGTAGATAAGTTGGGGCAGTTATTGACGATTTTTGCTGGACAAAAGTGGAGAGGCGCTAATGGAGAGTAAAAAAATAGCAGCCATTATGGCTGGTGCGCGTGAAGACAGCAAGACTGATATGCGAGCACTAATTAATCAATTGTTCCCTGACTTTTTTGAAATGCATGGTGACCGTGCTGCCGGCGATGATGCGGCAATTGTTGGTGGTTTTGCCAGTTGCGGCGGACGCAGCGTCTGTGTGATTGCGACCAATAAGGGTAAGGACATGACGGAGCGTCTGGCGACTAACTTCGGTAGTCCTGAACCGCAAGGTTATCGCAAGGCATTGCGGATTATGAAGACGGCTGAAAGTCTCAACTGTCCGATTATTACGCTGATTAATACGCCGGGAGCCTATCCCGGTGCTGATGCCGAGGCTAGTGGTCAAGGGCAGATTTTGGCCGAAAATATTAGTGCAATGTTACAATTAAAGGTGCCGTTATTAGCAATTATCATTGGTGAAGCTGGTTCTGGTGGTGCCCTGGCTCTAGCATGCAGCGATCAAGTTTGGATGCTGGAACATAGTATGTATACCGTGGTTTCGCCAGAAGGCTTTGCCTCGATTATGTGGAAGGATGGCCAACGTGCACAAGATGCCGCGCAATTAATGCATATTGAACCGGAATGGCTCAAGAAGCAGGGCGTAGTTGAACGTGTTTTGCCGGAAAATATTCTGGCTGACAATGCTTCTGCCTTGAAGCAACTGATTAATGAGCAGTTAATTGACTTTGACCAAGTTGAGTTAGAGCAATTATTAGCCCAGCGTCATGCACGTTTTCGCAAATTTTAAGAGAATTAACGAACTTCGCTTAGTAGTTGAAGCTCGTTTTTTAATTTTATTATTAGATTGGCTGTTGATTACCATTCAAGCTAATAAGTATGGTAAGATGAATAGCAAGTTATACATTTGTTTTTGATTAAATATATAATTTAGTTTTAATTTTAGGAGCGAAGTTTATGCACAAAAAATTGCAGAAAAGCTTTTTTGGGATGATAATCCTGGGAATGATGTTGATGTGCTTTAGCATTTTTGCGACAAAAGCAGATGCTAAAACCTATGAAATTGGGACGGATGTGACCTATCCGCCATTCGAATTTGCCAATGATAACAATAAATATGTTGGTATTGATATTGACATTATTAATGCTGTGGCCAAAGAAGAGGGCTTCAAAGTTGAAACTAAGCAAGTTGGTTTCAATGGGGCAGTACAATCCGTGCAGTCTGGTCAACTGGATGGGATTATTGCTGGAATGACGATTACCAAGGAGCGGCAAGCCAAGTTTGACTTTGGTACGCCGTACTTTAAGACTGGGATTGTCATGGCCGTTGGTAAGAATAGTAATATCAAGAGTTTTGCTGATTTGAAGGGCAAGCGGGTTGCCATTAAGACTGGTACCGCAGCTGCACAATATGCAACCAGCTTGAAGAAAAAGTATGGCTTTAAGACGGCTACCTTTGATGATTCCGACAATATGTATCAGGATGTTTTAACTGGTAATTCAGTTGCATGTTTTGAAGACCAACCAGTCATGCAATATGCCATTAATCAAGGTATGAAGCTGAAGATTGTTACTAAGGCAGCTAATACTGGCTGGTATGGCTTTGCGGTTAAAAAGGGTACCCATCAAGAATTAATCAAGAAGTTTAATGCTGGTTTTGCCAAAATTAAGGCTAATGGTACTTATAACAAGATTGTAGGTAAGTATCTTGGCAGTAAATTAAACCCAGACTTGAAGGGCAAGACTTTCACAATTGGTACTGATGTAACTTTCCCACCATTTGAATTTGCTAACGCCAATAATCAGTACATCGGCATTGATATTGACATTTTGAAGAATATTGCTCAAGAGCAGGGCTTCAAGGTTAATATCAAGCCGATGGGCTTTAATGGTTCATTGCAAGCTCTGGAATCCGGTCAGATCGACGGGATGATTGCGGGAATGTCAATTACACCAGAACGTGAGAAGAAGATTGACTTCTCTGATCCGTACTTTATGTCAGGGGTTATTATGGCCACCTCGACTAAGGGCAAGATTACCAAGCTGTCGCAATTGCGCGGTAAGAAGGTTGCGATTAAGACGGGGACAGCTGGTGCCCAATATGCTAATAGCATTAAGAAGAAGTATGGCTTTAAGACAACAACATTTGATGATTCCAACAACATGTATCAAGATGTGTTGACGGGTAACTCAGCTGCTTGTTTTGAAGACCAACCAGTTATGCAATACGCTATTAAAAAGGGTACAAAATTACGCATTGTGACTAAGCCTGCACTTAAGGCACCATATGCCTTTGCGGTTAAGAAGGGGCAAAATAAGGCATTGCTGGCCGCATTTAATGCTGGCTTGAAGGACTTGAAGGCAAGTGGTACTTACGATGATATTACTGCTAAGTATTTAGGCACCGCTGACAAGAAGGTTGCTAATAATGGTCAAGGTAGTGAAGACCGCAGCTTTGTTGGCTTACTGAAGCAGAACAAGGATGCATTGTTGTCCGGATTTGCGGAGACAATGTGGCTAACGGTTGTTGCCATTATCTTCGCAACGATTTTTGGTGTTTTGGTTGGTCTATTGGGTGTATTGCCGAATAAGTTCTGCAATGGGCTTTCCAGCACCTTGATTTACATCTTCCGGGGAATGCCGCTCTTAGTTTTGGCATTGTTCATTTACACGGGAATTCCAAGTTTAACCGGACAAAAGATTCCAGCCTTTGTTGCCGGGGTCTTAACGTTAACCTTAAACGAAGGAGCCTATATTGCCGCCTTTGTTAAAGGGGGAATTAATGCCGTTGATTCCGGTCAGATGGAAGCAGCGCGCTCATTAGGATTACCGTTTGGTAAGGCGATGCGCAAAGTTATCTTGCCGCAAGGAATCAAGATCATGGTACCGTCATTTATCAACCAATTTATTATTACCTTGAAGGATACCTCAATCTTGTCAATTATCGGTATCCTAGAATTGACGCAAACAGGTAAAATTATTATCGCGCGGAACCTTGAAGGCTTTAAGGTTTGGACAATTATTGCGGTAATTTACTTAATTGTTATTACATTGCTGACTTGGTTATCAAATTGGGTACAAAAGAGGACAAATGTATGAGTGCGAAAATAGAAGTAAAGAATTTAGTTAAAAATTATGGCAGTAACCAAGTTTTAAAGAATATTGACTTAACTGTTGGTGATAACGAAGTTGTTGTTATTATCGGGCCGTCTGGTTCTGGTAAAAGTACCTTATTAAGAACACTTAATAAGCTTGAAGAGCCAACTTCAGGAACCGTTGTTGTTGATGGCATTAATATTGCCGATCCTAAGACTGACATGAACAAAGTGCGCGAAAATATTGGCATGGTGTTCCAGCACTTTAACTTGTTCAATAACCTGTCAGTTGGTGACAATATTATGCTGGCTCCTGTGGAGTTAAAGAAATTGGACAAGGCTGCTGCCGATAAGCAAGCGAAGAAATTGCTTGAGACAGTTGGTCTAGCTGATAAATTTGACGCAACCGTTCAGTCATTGTCCGGTGGTCAGCAGCAGCGGGTAGCGATTGCGCGAGCACTAGCAATGAACCCTGACGTGATGCTTTTTGACGAACCGACCTCGGCACTTGATCCAGAAATGGTCGGTGATGTTTTGGCTGTTATGAAGAAGCTAGCTAAAGAAGGAATGACAATGGTTGTTGTCACTCACGAAATGGGCTTTGCCAAGGAAGTTGCCGATCGTGTGGTCTTTGTCGCTGATGGTAAGATCTTGGAGCAGGGGACACCTGAAGATATGTTTGACCATCCACAAAATCCGCGTCTGCAGGACTTCTTGGATAAGGTCTTGAATGTCTAATAATTGAATAAACTAAAAAGCGAACCTTAAACGAGGTTCGCTTTTTTAGTTTGTCGGTTGCGATAATAACAAAAAAGCAGTCAATTACGACTGCTCCAGGTACCTTGCGATTGATTAAGTCGCTTGTACACTTACATGGATGATTAGCCATGTACTACTATTCTTAAAGTCATTATAGCATGTTTTCTAAGATCTGATAGACTACTTGAGTATTAATCAAAAGGAATTCACCTTTAAGGATGAATTCCTTTTTGTATCTAAGTTAGAAGTAAAGTCCAACAATCGTACCAGTTAGGATTGAAGCCAAAGTCGCACCTAAGAGTAGTTTCATTGAGAATTTAGAAACTAAGGTCCCGGATTTTTGGCTGATAGATCTGATTGAACCGGTAATAATCCCAATAACACTAAAGTTGGCAAATGATACTAGATAAGAAGAAATGATTGCATTTGCCTTTGGTGACAGAGTAGCTGCAATTTTATTTAATTCACCTAATGCCACAAATTCGTTAGTTAAAATCTTGGTTGCCATCAATCCGCCGACTTTGGTAATGTCTGCTGCAGGTACACCCATCAGGTAGGCAATCGGGGCAAAGATATAACCCAAGAAGTTGGTAAAACTAATATGGAAAATCAGGGCAAAAGTATTATTTAAAAAGGTAATTAGGGCAACAAAGCCGATTAACATAGCAGCAACGGTAACAGCTAGTTTGAAGCCGTCTTGAATGTAATTGCCGACAACTTGGAAAAATGGTTCTTTTTCAACACCAGTTTCAATGTTGTTAACTGAAATGGTTTCTTCAGCTGAGACATCATATGGATTAACGATACAAGAAACAATTAAGGCAGATAAGATATTGAGAAAGACGGCAGTTACTACGAACTTGCCGGGTACAAGCTGCATGTATGAAGCGAGCACAGCCGCGGAAACGGCACTCATGGCTGAGGCACAAATAGTGTAGAGCCGTTTTTCATCAAGCTTAGGAATAATATCTTTAATCGTTAAGAAAACTTCGGGTTGACCTAAGATTGCAGTTGATACGGCAAAGTAACTTTCAAGTTCGCCCATACCAGCTAATTTGTTAAGAATAAATCCGGTCCACTTAATAATGAACGGTAAAATCTTGAGGTAGTTAAGAATACCAACTAGTGCAGAAATGAACACGATTGGCATCAAAACGTTAAGAAAGAAAACCGAAGCGCCTTTTTGAATAACCAGACCGCCGAAGACAAAGTTGACCCCACCAGCAGCTTGAACCATTAACCAACTGAAGAAATTGGAAATGGCTGCCATCGTGCTGACTCCGCCGGAAGTTTTGAGACATAAAAATGAAATTATTAATTGCAAGATGAACATTACAGCCATTTTGCGGTATTTAATGTGCTTACGATCATTGCTGACAAGCCAACCGATAACGAATACGAAGGCTAGACCAGTTAGTAAAAATAAAAATTGCATATTTTAACCTACTCTTACTTGTAACTATAAATATCTATTCAAAATTAATTATTGTATTAACGTATTGCTTTACTAATAAGCGCTTACATTAATTGCTATTAAGTGTACCATTATTTTTATCAATTGTAAATATTTTTATTGAAATTATGTTCAAAAAGTAAACATTTTCATTAGCAGAGCCTATTATACAAATGTTCAGGTAAAAGCATTTACATTTGTAAAAAATGAGTTATACTTTAGGCGAAAGGAGTTGTTAAATATGGATAAAACAACATTAGCAAAATATTTAGATCATACACTTTTGAAACCAAATGCAACTAAGGAGGATATCATCCAAATTTGTAACGAGGCAAAGCAATACAATACAGCTTCTGTCTGTGTTAATTCTTACTGGGCAAAGCTTGTCACTGAAGAATTAGCAGGTTCAGATGTTAATACCTGTTGCGTTGTTGGCTTTCCTTTGGGAGCAATGAGCAGCGAGGCAAAGGCATTTGAAGCTACAAAAGCAATTGCAGACGGTGCTGAAGAAATTGATATGGTAATTAACATTGGCGAATTGATTGCTGGTAATGATGAAGCCGTACTTGCTGATATTAAGGCAGTAGTTGCAGCTGTTCACCAAGAGAACAAGTTACTCAAGGTCATCATTGAAACTTCATTTCTTAACCACGATCAAAAAGTACGCGCTTGTGAACTTAGTGAAGAAGCAGGTGCTGACTTTGTTAAGACTTCAACTGGTTTCAGTTCTGCAGGTGCAAAGGTAGAAGACGTTAAATTAATGCGTGAAGTTGTTGGTGACCGTTTAGGTGTTAAGGCATCCGGCGGTATTCATTCATACGATGAAGCAATGGCAATGATTGATGCAGGTGCTAGTCGTTTGGGTGTTAGTGCAACGTTGCAAATTTTGTCTTAATTATAACGAGGCTTAAAAATGAAATATAAGCGTATTTTTGGGTTAGTAATGGACTCCATCGGTACTGGTGAAGCACCAGATGCCGCTGATTTTGATGATGTTGGTGCTGACACCTTGGGCCATATTGGCGAGTACTTTAAGGGCGAATTAAAGTTGCCTAATTTTGCCAAGTTAGGTTTGTCTAACTTGCGGGACACGCCAATTGCTGGTGTTCCTGTTCAAGATAAGCCGGTAGGTTACTTCGGTAAGATGAAAGAAGTATCTGTTGGTAAGGATAGTCTTGACGGTCATTGGGAAATGATGGAAATGCCGGTAATGCAGGAATTGAGCTTTTTCCCGAATGGCTTTCCTGATGAATTATTAGACAAGATTGCGGCATTTTCAGGTCGTAAAATTGTCGGTAATCGTCCAGAATCCGGGACAAAGATTATTGACGAATTGGGCGAGCACCAAATGGCAACAGGTGACTTGATTATCTACACTTCTGGTGATTCAGTCTTGCAAATTGCAGCTCATGAAGACGTGATTCCGGTTGAGGAACTTTACCGTATTTCTCGTTATGCCAGAAGTTTGGTCAATGGTCCTAAGTATCGTGTTGGTCGAATAATTGCGCGGCCATATGTTGGCAGTGGTAAGGGTCACTTTACTAGAACTGCTAACCGGCATGATTTTACCCTAGAACCAACTGGAAAATCAGTTTTGGATTATTTGCAAGATGCCGGATACCACACAATTGCCGTTGGTAAGACAATGGATATCTTTTCAGGTCACGGGATTGATGAAAATTACCATAATGAAAGCAATATGGACGGGATGGATCATGTGGACCATGTAATGAAAGAAGACTTTACTGGTTTTTGTTTCATTAATTTGGTTGATTTTGATGCCATGTATGGTCATCGCCGCAATACAGCTGGTGATGGTGAAGCCTTAATGGCACTTGATAAGCGGTTAGGAACTGTAATGGCCAACATGCATGATGATGACTTGTTAATCATTACAGCTGACCATGGTAATGACCCAACTTACAAGGGAACCGACCACACCAGAGAGTATGTGCCACTGCTTGCTTATTCGCCAAGTATGAAGAACCCTGGAAGCTTAGGTACGCGTGAGACCTTCTCTGATTTTGGTGCGACGGTTTTGGCCAATTTTGGTGTTAAGGGCAATGATGTTGGTACAAGTTTTTTAAATGATTTGCAATAAAAATATTAGAGTAATTCTTTTGTAGCCAGTTTTAGTGATTAAGTAATGAAATCAATGTTTATCAGTTGTTTACTAGCACCATGCTTTAATATATAAGTTGGTTTTAGACAGGATTATGGTAAAATTATTAGACTGAAGTCTGTTAGCAATAATTACGATAATAATGGAGAAATTAAATGGCTGATAAATATGATAAAAAGAAATTGGCACAGAGTGCGGCCATTGCTAGACTTTATTATGAAGATGACTTGGATCAAACTGAAATAGCAAAACAGGTTGGACTATCACGGCCGACGGTTTCACGGTTATTAAAATTAGCCCGTGAAACAGGAGTGGTTAAGATTCAAATTTCTAATCCATTAATTAACGGTGACCATTTAAGTGATCGTTTATCGAAGAAATTTAATTGTAAAATTTCAGTTGTTCCCAGTAACTTTAATGGTGAATTAACGGCTCTTAATGGTGTTGGTGCTTATGCGGCACAATATCTAATGCGCTTGATTAAGCCGCATGATATTGTTGGCCTCGGCTGGGGTAAGACCATGCATGTGGTGACAACCAACTTGGAAAAGCGCGCTGTTTCTGACGTGCAGGTTGTTCAGCTCAAGGGCGGCGTCAATATCAATAATGAAGAGACGTACGCTGATGAGAGTGTGACCGAATTTGCCAATGCTCTTGGTGCGGCTGCACACTTTTTACCGTTGCCGCCATTTTTTGATAATAAAGTTACTAAAGAAATTGTTGAAAAAGATCGTTTTATTAACAAGACATTACAGCTTGGCCGGGCCGCAAACATTGCGGTCTATAGTGTTGGCACGGTGCGCAAAGATGCGCTGCTGTTTCAATTAGGCTACTTCAATAAAACGCAGAAAAAACAGCTGCAGGAAAAGGCAGTGGGTGATATTGTCTCACGCTTTATTGATCGTGATGGTAATATTGTTAGTCGCGGGCTTGATGAACGTACTGTCGGCATTGAACTGAGTGATTTAAAATCTAAGGAACATTCGATTTTAGTTGCTAGTGGCATTTTAAAAGCGCCGGTTGTCTACGCCGTTATTAAAGCAGGATACGCAAACGAACTTATTTTAGATCAGGCAATTGCACAAGAATTACTCACCTATTAATAATGAGGTGAGAAGCCATGAGAATGGTAGATATAATTGATAAAAAGAGAAATAAGCAAGAATTAACCGACGCTGAAATTCAATTCTTTGTTGATGGTGTTGTCAGCGGTGAAATTCCGGACTATCAGACAAGCGCGTTGTTGATGGCGATTTTCTTTAATAATATGACTGACCATGAGCGTTCAACGTTAACCCTAGATATGATGAATTCCGGCGATCATTTGGACTTGTCTGAGATTCCGGGGATTAAAGTTGATAAGCACTCAACTGGTGGTGTTGGCGACAAGGTTAGTTTGCCGCTGGCCGCAATGGTTGCAGCTGTTGGGATTCCGGTACCAATGATTTCTGGACGTGGTTTAGGTCATACTGGTGGTACGCTTGATAAGCTGGAAGCAATTCCTGGTTTCAAGGTAGAAATTAGCGAGCAAGACTTTATCGATCAAGTCAAACGCGAAAAGTTGGCAATCATTGGTGCTACAGGGAATATCGCACCTGCAGACAAGAAGATTTATGCTTTGCGGGATGTAACCGATACTGTTGATTCAATTCCGCTAATTGCCAGTTCAATTATGAGTAAAAAAATCGCATCAGGAACTGACGCGTTGGTAATTGATGTTAAAACTGGTTCTGGCGCATTTATGAAGACTCTGCCGGAGTCCGAAGAATTAGCTCATGCCTTAGTGGAAATTGGTAAGGGTGTTGGCATGAAGTGCATGGCACTGATTTCTGATATGAATCAACCGCTAGGCAATAAGGTCGGTAACACTTTAGAAATTGAAGAAACGCTTGATTTGCTCAAGGGTAATGGCCCGCAAGATTTACTTGACCTAGTCCTAACCCTTGGCAGTCACATGGTTGTCTTGGGACAAAAGGCAGAGACAGTTGAAGAAGCTCGTAAGATGCTTGAAGAAACAATTGCAGATGGTTCAGCTTTAGCTCGGTTTAAGGCAATGGTAATTGCTCAAGGCGGCGATAGCAAGGTGATCGATGATTACAGTGTTATGCCACACGCACAATTTGAAATTGAATTGCCTGCTAAACAAGATGGTTACTTAGCACAATTGTCAGCTGATGAAGTTGGAATTGCCAGCATGAAACTTGGCGGCGGTCGTGAAAAGGCCGACGACCAGCTTGACTATGGTGTTGGGATCGAATTGCATAAGAAGGTTGGCGACAAGGTCAAGAAGGGCGAATCCTTATTGACAATTCATGCCGATAGTTCAGATGTTGCTGAAGTTCAAGAGATGCTTTACAATTGCATCAAAATTGCGGATGAGGCTAAGCCTTACCAAATGATTTATGAAGTAATTGAATAATTAAAAATAGCGTAATTAGATTGCACGCCAGTCTGATTGACGCTATTTTTATTGGCAAAAAGTCTAAAAAAGTCTAAAATAAAAATCAAAGTCTAAAAAAGTCTAAAAGGAGAATTTATGATTAATCCGTTTAATCCGACTTTTGGTGATGTACCGCCAATTTTTTTGGATAAAAACAAACAGGTAAATGATTTAGTAAAATTAATTAAGGAAAGCCAATTTTCACGATCGTTTTTTGTTACCGGTGTCCGTGGTTCTGGCAAAACAGCATATTTAACACAATTAGCTAAACAATTTAAACAAGACGATAATTGTTATTATGTTGATTTACTTAATCGTAATGGGATTTTAACGAGCTTGGCACATAAGCTAGATCATCAGGTTCACTCTAAAGCAAATAGGCTATTTAACAGTATTAATTCTTTGAGTTTGGGTGGTGTATCAGTTAGTCGCGAAATTGAGGTTCCTGAAGTTGATGAGATTTTGGAAGACTTAATGTCCGAAATTAAGCAACAAGGAAAATTTGTGGTTGTCACGATTGATGAGGTAACTAATTCTAAGGCAATTCAAGATTTTGCCCAGGTTTATAATTCACTTAAGCGAGCTGAATATCCAATTTACGTTGTAATGACCGGATTGCCTGACTTTATTTTGGATATTCAAAATGAAGATAAACTGACTTTTTTGCTGCGTTCAGAAAAAATAGTGATGATGTCGTTGAACGCTGCGGATATGGTGAATACTTATCAAAAAGTTTTTGCGTGCTCCTTAACTGTTGCAAACAAAATGGCACAGATGACTAAGGGTTACTCGTATGGCTTTCAATTATTGGGTTGGCTGTATTTTGAAGAGTTAAATGGCCGTGAACCAACTATAGAAGTATTAAATGAAGTTAAAGTACAATATCAACTAAAGCTTTTTGAGAATGCTTATCAAAAGATTTTAATGGGCTTGTCGGAAAATGACCGTCAATATTTGATAAATGTTAATGACCATTGTAAGTTCAGTGATGTTGTTGCCAAAATGAAAAAGACTAAGGGTTATGTCTCACAATATCGGCGTCGAGCATTAGAGCGGCAGTTAATTACTCCAAGTGGTCATGGTTATGTTGATTATACGTTGCCATTTTTTGGTGAATATTTAAAGCAAACTCAAAATCCAGATTCGGTATATTATTTGGGCTATTAATTATAATTATTCTTAGTAAAAAACGACAGCCCCTATAAAGAGCTGTCGTTTTTTCTAGAAAAATAGTTGCTGGATTTTTTGGAATTGCTTTGCCTTGTTTAGGCTTAATAGAACAATAGTGGCAACTACTGATCCAATAATAGCAGCCCCGATAAAACGCGGGGTGTAGACGAACCAATATAGGTTATTAGAGCTGCCTGTGAACCAGACCATGACTGGGTAAGAAAGCAGCGAGCCGATAATTCCGGTGCCGATAATTTCGCCAAGACAAGCTGCCCAAATTTTGCCGGTTAATTTATAGAAAATCCCGGCTAATACTGCACCAAAGATGGCACCAGTTAAAGCCAGCGGCGGAATTCCCATGATTAACATTCTGATAATTCCGCACAAGGTTGCCATAATTGTCACGTAAACAGGCCCCAGCATGGTGGCGCCAATAATGTTGATAACACTAGACATTGGTGCCATTCCTTCCACGCGAAAGATGGGGGATAATACCACGTCTAGTGCAATCATAATTGCCAAAATAGTAAGTTTTTCTGTCTGTTTTCTCTTATTAGTCATTTCTAACTCCCTACTCCTAACAAGCGTCTACAAAAAAATCCCATTCGCACATAGCGAATGGGATTTTGCTTAATTAGCCTATCCCTTGCGCTAGTATTATCTAGATCAGGTTCATGGGTTTAATCTCAGCTTAAATAAGCACCCCATAGACTCTTGTATATTAATGTTAATTTGATTATAGACTTTCAACGATGAAAAAGAAAGCACAAATTCTATTTTCTTATAGTTTCATTTGATTATATGATGTAACTTTTCTTTGCTTATCAGTCATTGTCATCATGGTAATTGACGCATTACGTGGACCGCAGCTGACGTCGAAATCGCCAAAGCGGTCGGCAATACTGCGAATAGTAAAGCCGTGAGTTACCAATAAAATGTTTTCGGCACCATCAAGCTGACTGATTAGGTCAAAGCCCTGGTCAAGGCGGTGCCAATATTCCTTGGCATTTTCCGCATCATGAAACGGATCAGCTTCCTTAATCCAGTCGGTTGCCGTATCAATTGATTCGTTCTTGAACAGATCATAGTGGGTCTTATAGCCGTGCGGTCCGCCAATCATTTGCCAGGCCATGTCGGTATCCATTCCTTCGAAGTAGCCGTAAAAATGTTCGCGGAACAGCGGAGTTGCAAGATGTTGGATTTCGTCGCGGTTAACATTGTGCTTAATGATAATGTCGCAGGTATCACTTGCTCGCTTCAAGTCGCTAGAGATGGCAATGTCAAAGGGAACATTTTTAAGTGTTTCGCCCGCTTTATCAGCACCAGCAATGCCGTCTTCAGTTAATGGGGTATCACACCAGCCCTGCATCTTGTTGTAACGGTTAATATAAGTTTGTCCGTGACGGACAATGTAAATTCGCTTCATTTTTAAACTCCTTATTTTAATTATTTTTCATGATAAATTTGTTTAACTTTTGCGACATCTTGTGGCTCAATTGGGTAAATAGAGCCCGCGGGATACATGACGGACTTGCCTTTATTGTGATTGAGCCCGATGGCGTGTCCCAATTCGTGTTCAACAGTATTGACAATTCGCTGATAAGTATAATAATATATAAAATTCTGCAGATAATAAACATTTAATTGGATTTTTGCCTTACTAAGCAATTTAGTCTTGGGATTATAGGTAATGCTTGCTTGCCCAGCGGCATCTGTGTCGGGGTCAAACATCGGCTCAATTGTAATCTGTGCATTTTTCTTCTTATTAGTCTCAGTAAAAGTAAAACTGCCAGTATCATTCCAAGCACTAATGGCATCTTGAGCGGCTTGAGTTAATTGCTGGTTATCCGCCAAATCAAGATAAACTTTGGCGGAATTTTTTGACCAGTGGCAATTTTTGCCTGCATTTTTAGCAGTTTTTTCGCGATGTGTCTTAGCTAAGACGACATGGCTGGGTGTATTAGCAGGACTGATAGCCGGGATATACACGCTGCCTAGAGAAATCCCAGCGACTAATGCACAAGATAATTTACGTAAAAAGTGTAAAATCTTTTTCATAATAAAAACCATCTCCAATATAAAAAATTATAGAAGCAAATTGCTTAATTTTCACTAGTTTTTAATAATCTTAGTAAAAGAGTTTTAAGAATTATATATTAAGTTCGTTTCATGTTAAAATAGTATGCAAGTTTTGAAGAACAGGTGACTTTATGACAAAAGCGATGGATGAAAAACAGTTTGAACAGAAGCATCTCGACGCTATCTTAAAAATGATTAAGGAGCGGCGGGGAGAATTAACTGCGGCAATTAAGTCAGCTGAAGGTGAAGCGCGGAACCTCAATTCGCACTTCTTTGATGATGTCCGCTTAGATTATGATGGTTATTCCACCTCAATGGAAACGGCGCTCTCGATCCACCAGCAGCAGCAACTGCTTGATGAACGTGAGAATGCTTGGCAGCATTCTGCTAAGCAGTTAGGAACGGTTCAACGACTGGAAAAGAAACCGTATTTTGCCCGGGTGGATTTTAAAGAAGGCAATGAAAAACCGGAAACAATTTATATTGGTTTGGGTTCATTTGCGGACAAGGACAACCACTTCTTAATTTATGATTGGCGGGCACCAATTTCTTCAATTTATTATGACGGCAAGCTAGGGCAGGTTTCATATCTGTCGCCGGATGGTGAAATTACCGTTGATATGACGAAGAAGCGGCAATTCATGATTGAAGATGGTCAAATTGTAAACATGTTTGACACCAATGAATCAATCGGTGACCAAATGCTCTTAGAGGTGCTGGGTGAAAAGTCCAGCACCCAGATGAAATCAATTGTAACGACAATTCAGCGTGAGCAAAATAAAATCATTAGAAACACTAGCGCTGATTTGCTGTTTGTCCAAGGAGCCGCGGGGTCAGGGAAGACATCAGCGATTCTGCAGCGGATTGCCTACCTGCTTTACCGGTATCGGGGCAACTTGACCAGCAGCGACGTGATTATGTTTAGTCCTAACCAATTGTTTAATGACTATATTAAAAATGTGCTGCCGGAAATGGGCGAGCAAAATATGGTTCAAATGACTTATTGGCAGTTCGTGGCGCGGCGGTTGCCAGGGATGGACGTAGAAAACCTGTTTGACCAGTTTGAGGATCAGACTGCTGATACAGCAATTGGTAAATTTAAGGATTCTACTGCTTTCTTTAAGCTGGTAACGCGTTATGCCAAGCATTTGAACAAGCAGGGAGTTGTCTTTAAGGATATCTTTTTCCGGAATAAGAAGCGGCCATTCTTTGCTAAAGAAAAGATTAACGAGCTTTACTATTCATATAATTCTAATTATAATTTAAATAATCGGATTGACGCAACGCGTGAAGAACTGATTAAGATGCTTAACCGCAAGATTAACGCGGAAACTAAGAAGCCTTGGGTGTCAGAAGCCATTGAAAGTTTGAGTAAGGAACAATTAAATGCCCTTTATGACCGTCCAGACCAAGAATTTGAATCAGAAGAAAAAGAAGAAAAGTTCTTGGGCCGCAAGATTGTAGTTAAGGCCTTGGACAAGGTTTACCAGCAGATTCGCCGTAATAATTTTATTAATATGCGGGCGCAATATTTGAGCTTTTTGCGGGCAGTGCCGAAAATGACTGACCTGAATAAGTGGCAGATTAGTGCTAGTGATTGGGCTAAGCACGTTGAGGATGTGAAGGCCAGCTTTAAAAAGCATTATATCCACATGAATGACGTTTCGGCTTATTTATATCTGTATGATTTAATTACCGGTCGGCACGTTAATTATGAGATGCGTTATGCCTTTATTGATGAAATTCAGGATTACACGGCGTTTCAATTGTGTTATTTGAAGTATAACTTCCCGCGGGCCAAGTTTACGATGCTCGGCGACTTGAACCAAGCGATTTTTACTAAAGATGAGAGCCGCAGCCTGTTAAAGCAGATTAGTGGGTTGTTTGACCCAGAGAAGACGACCGTGGTGCAATTAACCAAGTCCTACCGGTCAACTAAGCAATTGACCGACTTTACCAAGCAAGTTTTACGACAAGGCGAAAAGATTGAGTCCTTTAATCGTCAAGGTCCTAAGCCTGTCTTCTGGAAACGTGAGAATGATGATGCGGCAATTGCCGTTTTAGAGCAGGTTCTAACAGATAATACTGCTGGCAAAATGACCACGGCAATTATTACTAAAGATCTGGCAAGTGCCAAGTTTGTCAGCCAAAAATTGCAAGATGACGGCGTTAAGGCAACATTAATTGCGACTGCCAACCAGCGACTAGTTGAGGGTACATTAGTTGTTCCGTCGTACTTAGCTAAGGGATTGGAATTTGATGCGGTTGTTATGTGGGATGCTTCTAAGGCTAGCTACAATCAGGCAGACGAAATTCAACTGGTCTACACAATTACTTCACGCGCAATGTACAAGCTCGATTTGATTTATACGGGAGAAAAGAGCCCGTTACTCGCGGTTGACCCGCAGACGTATGAGGAAAAATAGGAGGCAGTGCTGATGGCGCAGGAAAAATTTACTTTTAAAAAGATTGACGAGATGTCCGGTCGCGAAATGTTTTGTATCGCCCGCTTGCGGATCAATACTTTTGTAACCGAACAAGAAATCACGGTACCAGAATTGGACGATGAAGATTTGACTGCTATCCAGGTTTACTTGTTAAATGAGGATCAGACCATGGCATTAGCTGTTTGTCGGATTTTTCAAGAAGATGGTAAGTGGATGTTGGGTCGGGTCGCCGTTGCCAAGGCAGCTCGCGGTCAAAAGCTAGGTAGTAAAATGATGGCGCAAGTCCACGCTTACTTAAAAGAGCACGGTGCCGACCGCTTGTATTGTCACGCGCAGTGGCAGGCTAAGCCATTTTATGATTATTTGGGCTACAAGATCCAGGGCGAGCCGTTTGATGAGGCTGGCATTAAGCATACAATGATGTATTACGAACTATAATAATTAAAAAACTCACGTTAGTTACGTGAGTTTTTGTTTGCCTATTTTTCTTTAATTGCGCTAGCTACTAGATTAATTAAAACCTCGTTACCTAAGTCAGAAAAGTGTTGCCCATCTGTTTGATAGTAGGACTCAATCTGCGGCAGTTTACTAAAGTCAGCAATTAAATCAATAAAGGGAATGTTGTGTTCGAGAGCCGCCTGTTGTGCAACCTTGTTATAGCGGTCCAAAGTCTCCTGCGTGTAATATTGCATAATTGTCTTATTTCTTGGGTTAGGATAAGCTGGCCCAACAAGAATTATGCGGCTAGCACCAATTGTCGTAATCATTTTTTGTAAATTTTGGGCGTAAAGATTGCTTGGCAACCCCCAAGTAGCAGCCGAATCGTTAGTGCCAAATTCCAAGACAACAAGGTCGGCATCGTCATCAATTAGCGGCAGTCGCATCAAGCCGTCAGCGGTCGTGGCGCCGCTTTGGGAAAAATTGGTTACGTGGAAGTTGCTACCAAGAGCTTTTTGTAAACCAGCAGTGATTAAGTTAGTGTCGCGTCCATTACGGTACCCGTTAAATAACGAGTCGCCAAATAAAGTTATATTTTTCATTTAGTTCTCTTTTCGTTTTTTATTAAAGCCAAAACATTTTGGTGTTAATATTTATTTACTTTATAATATAAGAAAACGAATTGAAGGACAATTAAATGAAAAATTATTTGCAGTTTAATCGGGACCAGTGGGCATCATTTTCCGCGGGCGACCAGGTTAAAATTAGTCAGGATGAATTGACAAAGATTAAGTCCCTAGGCGATGTGGTCAATTTGACAGATGTCCGCGAAATTTACGGCAGCTTGATTAAGTATTTGTATTTAGTTTACCAGGAAAAAAGTGCCCTGCAGAACCAGCAGCGTGAATTTTTACACGAAAATGTGGCAGCAGCTCCCTTTATTATTGGCATTTCAGGGTCGGTAGCTGTAGGTAAGTCAACAACCGCGCGGTTATTGCAGGTATTATTAAGTCGGACTTATCCAGACCTAAAAGTGCACTTAATGACAACCGACGGCTTTATTTATTCCAATCAGGAATTGAAGCGGCGGAATTTGTTTGAGCGCAAGGGTTTCCCCGAAAGCTACAACATGAATTTGTTGACCAACTTTTTGCAGGATGTGATGTCTGGCAAGGAGGATATTGTCTATCCGCTGTATTCGCAGGAGTTGAGCGATATTGTGCCGGGGCAATATGGTCATGTTAAGCAGCCAGATATTTTAATTATCGAGGGGATTAACACGCTGCAATTGCCGACCAATGGTCAGATTGTTACCAGCGACTTTTTTGATTTTTCGATTTATATTGATGCTGCGGAAGAATTAATTGAAGAATGGTTCATGCAGCGCTTTGTTCGGGTATTAGAGCTGAACAAAAACAACCCAAATAATTTTTATTACGAAATGGCTAATGGTCCAAGAGAAGATGCCCTGCAGTTAGCTCAAGAGACGTGGCAGATGGTTAACTTAGTTAATTTGCGTGAGTATATTGCGCCGACTAAGCAGCGGGCAAGTTTGATTTTGCATAAAACTGAGGGACATTTAATCGATCAAATCTACCTGAGACACTTTTAATTTGCTATACTAAGGTCATGAAGATTTATTTATTATTGATTAAAAAATTCACGTTACCTCCAGCGTGAATGACTTTGAATTTAGGCATTAAAAATTTTAAAAATTTAAAGGAGTATAAACATGGTACAAGCAATTAACTTAAAAAAGGGTATGGTTTTTAGCCAAGACGGCAAATTAATTCGGGTATTAAAGGCCAACCACCACAAACCCGGCAAGGGCAATACGGTAATGCAAATGGATCTGCGTAACGTTGAAAGCGGCGCAGTTGTTCATAAGACAATGCGGCCAACAGAAAAAGTTGATTTGGTCGACATTACCAAGAAAAAAGCCCAATATCTATATAATGAAGGTGACACTTATACCTTTATGGACAATGAAACTTACGAGCAATACGAAGTTTCCGGTGACCAATTGGGCGACGACAAGCTTTACTTAATTCCAAATATTGAAATTCAATTGGAATTTGCCAATGGCAGTAAATTACTAGGGGTTGAACTGCCGTCAACAGTTGTGATGAAGGTTGCTCAGACCGAACCCGGAATTAAGGGTGCAACTGTTACTGGCTCAGGTAAGCCAGCGACAATGGAAACTGGCTTGGTTGTTCAAGTGCCAGACTTTATTACTGAAGGTGAAGACTTAGTAATCAACACAGATGGTGGTGTTTACAAGTCAAGAGCTGAAGGCAATAAGTAACATAATGTGAGTTTTAAGCTGCAGCTTAATTGGCTGCGGCTTTTTCTGTGCGTAAATTTTTGTAATTGACATTGGTTGCGGTAAAATATCTAGGTGTTGTTATTAAAAACGCTTGCAGTTGCGCATAGCTGCAGGGGTTTAATAATGGGTTATTGCTCTTTGAGGCATACCATTAGCTAAGTATTTTTAGCATACTTTCTAATAGCTTGTTTCAGGGAGTTTTTTTATGGGAGGAAAATTGTGTTTGGATTTTTAAAGAAGAAAAAGCCAGAGTTTGAAGTGACTGCACCAATAGCAGGAGTAGTTACTGACCTGAGTACGGTCGATGACCCGGTTTTTTCACAAAAGTTAATGGGTGATGGCTTTGCAATTAAGTTGGCAGCTGATGCGGATACGGTTAGTGCCCCAGTTGCTGGTGAAATTGTGTCATTACCAGAATCAAAGCATGCAATTGGATTAGTAACGCCAGCTGGCGATGAAATTTTAATCCATATTGGGATTGATACAGTTAATCTTAACGGTGCAGGATTTACGGCTCTGATTGAACAAGGCGATAGCGTTGAACAAGGACAAGAATTAATTAAGCTTGATCGGCAAAAGTTAGCCGCAAACAATGCTGACTTGACCACGATGGTGATTTTTACCAAATTAGCACCAGCCAATCAAAATTGGACAAAGACGAAGGACTTTGGCACGCAAATTGCCAGTCAAGACATACTTGTTAAGCAAAACCAGTAATTATTTAGCTTACTTAACATCAAAGGAGAATTAAATGAGTAAGGATTACCGAGAAATGGCGAAGCAGCTTGACCAAGCTGTTGGCGGCAGCAGCAATGTTGCCAGCGTTACACATTGTATGACGCGGTTGCGGTTCAATTTGAAGGATATGAATGTTCCTAAGGACGACGAAGTTAAGAAGATTGGCGGCGTACTTGGCGTTGCCCGTTCAGGCGGCCAATACCAAATCGTGATTGGTCAGACGGTTAATGAAGTTTATGATGCCGTTGTTGCAGAAGGCAACTTGACTTCTGCTGCACCAGTTAATGAGAATTTAGACCAAGCAGCTGCTAATAAACCAGAGAAGCGGACTTGGAAATCTGTTGGTAATGCAATCTTAAATAAAATTGCCGGCAGTTTAACCCCGCTAATTCCAATGTTAATTGCGGCTTCAATGTTTAAAATGCTGGTTGCTGTCTTAGGACCAACAATGTTGAACGTGATTTCAGTTCACAGCGATTTATACCAATTATTTACTTTTGTTGGGGATGCAGGGTTTTACTTCTTCCCGATAGCAATTGGTTATACTGCTGCTAAGCAGTTCAATACATCACCGATTTTGGGGATTTTCTTGGGCGCAATTATGCTGGATCCAGGTTTAGTTAAGATTGTGGCTGCTGGAAAACCATTTACGGTTTATGGTCTGCCAATGCATTTGACTAATTATGCCAGCACAGTGGTGCCAATCCTGTTATCTGTCTGGATTATGTCATATATTGAACGCTTCTTTAACAAGCACATTACTGCTTCACTGAGAACGATTTTTGCCCCAACCTTAACAATTGCCATTATGTTGCCGCTGGCACTCTGCATCTTAGGGCCTTTGGGCGGATTCTTAGGTGAATATGTTTCTAAGGGAATTATTTCCTTTGGTCAATTAGGCGGTATTGCAGCTATTATTGGTGTCGGTCTAATTGGTGCCTTCTGGGAATTGCTCGTCATGACGGGGATGCACTTAGTCTTAATTAGTGCGATGATTACGATTGTTGCTCAGACAGGACACGATAACTTTATTTTACTCGGTTCAATTGCAGCCAGTATGGCAGTTGCCGGCATGAGTTTGGGTGCCAGCTTACGTTTAAAGGATAAGAAAGAAAAATCCTTGGCATTCAGCTACTTCATTGCTAACTTAATCGGTGGTGTTACCGAACCAGCATTATATGGTTTAGCAATTAAGTATCGTCGCCCATTTATCGGCATGATGCTTGGTGGTTTTGCTGGTGGTATTTATGCGGCAATAACTCACGTATCAGCTTATGTAGTTGTACCAGTTGCTAACTTTATGTGCCTAAGCGGTTATGTTGGCGGCTCAACGACTAACTTGATTAACGGGATAATTAGTGGTGTCATTGCATTATTAGTTGCCGCAATTGCAACTTACATTATTGGAGTTGAACCAAAGACTAAGAATTAAGAAGGGAGCACATTGATGCACAACTTGATTATTCGCGCTGATGACTTGGGTTATTCCAAGGGTGTCAACTATGGTATTTATGAAGCAGTAAAAAACGGCATCATCAACAATGTTGGGGTCATGGTTAACATGGCTGATACTGTTCACGGCTTGGATTTGTTAAAAGGTTTTGATTTTGATTTAGGGATGCACACGGTAATTTGTGCAGGCCGGCCAATTACTGATCCTAAACTAATTCCGAGTTTGGTGACTGCCGATGGTTCTTTTAAACCGTCAAAGGTATATCGCCAGGCTGACCATGACTTAGTTAATTTGGACGAAGTAGTCATGGAAATTGAAGCTCAGTACCAACGCTTTTTGGAACTGACGAATAAGAAACCTGATTACTTTGAAGCACATGCGGTCTACAGTAACAACTTGCTTAAAGGATTGGCGATTGTAGCTGAGAAGCATGACTTGCCGCTGTTGCCATTTGATTTGGAGCTAGATCCAGTCAAATTTAAGAAGCAAACGACAATTACGACTTTCATGGATAGCATGAAGCCGAATTATGATCCTTACCGTACTTTTGCACATGCTGTTGATTTTGCGGTGGAAAGTTCTGCTGATGACGTGCCAATGATGGTTTGCCATCCCGGATTTTTAGACCAAAGTATTATGCAGCAATCAAGTTTGACAATTCCGCGTACCCAAGAAGTAGCCTTCTTGTGTGATCCGCAATTGCCAGACCAGCTTGCCGAAAAGCAAATTCACTTGGTTCGTTACACAGAATTGAGTTAATAAAAAAGCTATAACTTGTTATGAGTTATAGCTTTTTTGGTTATTTAATTTAATGACATACTTTACATGGGGTATAGCCCAATCTTTTTGCACGACTAAGCGAAATTTTCTTAATATGACCCTTAGACCTTCTTAAAGTTGGACAAGAACGTGAGGTGTGGTACTTTTTCCCAGATTTTGTAGCGATATAAACGGTGTAGGTTTGGCGATTAGATCTTGCAGTAGCTCTGTGATTAGCTGCTTTGACAATTGTTGTGCGATTAGATTGCGCGATATGAGTGGAGTTAGCAGAACTAATTGCACCACTGCCTAATGCGCAGATAGTTAGAATAGTGGTAAGTGCTGTTAGCAATTTTTGATAAAACTTTTTCATGATACTGTCCTTTTAACAATAATTTTAAGTAAATATTTTTTATTTAAATACAGTTTAGCACTTTTGTAGTGAAAACTAGAATCACTAATTGACAGTTGAAAAAGTCGACATCAAAAAAGCCTAGCCGAATTAATGACTAAGCTTTGATTTTGTTAATTCATGTAGTCAATGTCTTCTTTAGGGTTGACCTTGAATTCTTTGTAATCTGTTTCTTGTAATAATTCCGGAGTTAAGCGCACGCAGCGAATCCGTTGGTTATTGTAAGTTGAGTAGTAGTAGCTTCTGGATTCGGCACAGATATAGGCACTATAACAAGTGTAATCAAAGGTGTCGTTGGGTGTAACAACAATTCCGCGAGGAATGCTGACAGGTTCAAGCATGTGGTGAGCAAGGCTGACAGCAGCAGTTTCATCAGCTGGCTGCTCGACGTTGTTCTTCATGAAGGCAGTTCTAACAAAGCGAGAAACAGGAGTGTAATCACCTGGCAAGCCGAAGGTACCAGAACCCTGACTGAATGGCTTTAATGTTTTACCTAAGAAGTTAACATCGTCATGTTGCTTAGGTGTTACTGATAAGTAGTTCCGCAAGTTAGTTTCGTGCCAGCGGTAATCAGGACTATTGGTCATGACACCAATTGAATCTTTGATGATATGAACGCCATCTTCTTCGGGTTCAACGATTAGGCTGGCACCAGTTGTGTCTGAGAAGATAAAGTGCAGCGGTGAGACAGCTTTAAGCGTTGGGTTGGCATCATTAACAATGGTGATTTGCTTTTGGAAAAGCTCGGCCACTTCATCTAAGTTGGCAGCTTGTGACAAAATTACAGAAATCACTTTGTCAGGTGAGACTGCCCAAGTACCAGCTTGTGCCTTTTCATGGTAGCTGGCATAACCAGGGAAGTACAGGGTCGCACCCATAAGTCCCTTGTCGTTAACACCGTCAAAAGTTACTGGGGCATTGTCGTATTCCTGGATTTCTCCTAAGCCAATAAAGGCTCTCTTGCTAGTGATTTCTTGCTCAACACTGTAAGCAACTTTGAAAGTTTTCTTGATAGGTGTGTAAACGACTTGTTCAGCCATTTCCATCATAAAGTCCATTGTTCGTGACAAAAAGTGCTTTTTGTCCTTAGTTTCTAGTGTAAAACTACTGCAACCAATCATTGGTTTTCCTCCGTAAATTAAAATATTATGTTTCTAAGATTATAAGAAACGATTATAGGAGTTTTAGTAAGATGATTCAAGAAGATGAAACTAATAATTGCTGTTAATTGTTTTCTTTGATTGCGCGGTTAATTTTACTGATTTGCTTTTTTGCTTTAAGCATTGAAGTATACCAAATAATGGCGTAAACAATGACAAAGACGAGGGTATAAAGACTGAGCCACAAGAAGTTTAGCGGGAACCAACCGGCTAAAATTGCCAGAGGTGTAAACAAGCAGAAGGTCACAATGAAGTGAATAACCGTTTGCTTGGTAATGCTCCACTTCTCTTGCATGAAGATAAGAGCAGAAGCCCCACCTAGAAAGCCCATCATGGCCCAGAGAATTGTTGAGATTAAAGTTGCTAAAGTAACAGAAGAAAATCTGTGTAAGAACGGTGGATTTGATGGCATAAAGTAGTTTGTTTGGTCAATAAGATTGCAGCACAGGGCAATAACAAAGCCAATAGCAATGCCTGAGAGAATACCTGAACAACCATAACGGATAATTTTTTTAAATAATTTCATTGTAAAAATTCCTTTCTTAACTTTTGCATATATCTTCTTGAGGTAAAAGTTGTTTCGCCAGTGGTTAAATTAACCTGATAGCAGCCAGTCTTGGTTAAGGATAGACTGTCAATACTTGCAAGACTAACAATTTCAGAGCTGGAAATCTGAATAAACGTATTTGGCGGCAAACTGTTATTTAATTCATATATTCTTGGCTTTATGCGGTAAGTCTGACCGTCTGCTTCACAGACAACATATTTATTTTGAGTGTAAAAGCGGGTAATTTCATAAAGGGGAATCATTTTGATTTGGTTATTTCTACTTCCTTGAATTTGCCAGTCGTTAACTAGATGCCTGATGGAACAGGCCATCTTTTCTAGCTTAGTGGTTTTCTTATCCGTATTGATGGCAATCCAAGTTGGCTGAAACTGGGGATTTATGTTAAATTTTACGAGCATTGCATTACTTCCTTTCTGTTGATATTTTAAATATATTCGCTTTTTGCTTAAATTGCTATCTCTTGAGGATAAACGGGTCTTTTAGCAGGATAAGTGGTTAATGGGCTTTTAAAAATTCTTGACATTAACGTAAAATGAGATAAACTTAGGATAATTTATTGGAGAAAGGAAATAATTATGATTCAATCGTTCACATTAAACCTGAATAAGAGTTGGCAAAGCCAGCAGGATTGATCGTAATCGTCTTGAACGGATACGATCTGGCAAACAGTTTGTATCCGTGCTGACTACTTTTAACTTGACGAAGTTTGTTTGCATGGTAAAACGTGCAGCAGGCTTTGTGTCCTTAGGGCAGACCAGAGCAAGTGCTGGTTTGCCTTTTTTTGTTGTCAAAAAGCCCTGATTTAACAAAAACTAAGGAGAAAAAATGAAACGAATGCTCGCATTTATCAGTGCCATTCTACTGTTTTTGGGAGTTGACTTGGCGATAGCTCCTAGAACTGCTAGTCAAACAGCATCTAAATCAGAGGTCGTCCATGTCGGCATCCTGCAGATGATGACCCACCCAGCACTTGACCAAATTCATCACGGGGTAGTCGCAGGACTAAAAGAAGAGGGATTAACTACCGGCAAAAATTTAAAAATTGATTTTCTAAATGCTCAAGGAGACCAAAGCAATTTAAAAACAATGTCCCAGCAGCTGGCTAATAAAGATTCACTCTTAGTGGGAATTTCGACACCGGCGGCGCAGGCTCTAGCCAATAGTGCTCCGAAAACAACGCCAATTATTTTGGCAGGAATTTCGACACCAGCAGCCAGTGGTTTAGTCAAAAGTGAGGCGCATCCCGGCGGCAATATCACAGGGACTTCTGGTCTTAATCCAGTTTCTAAACAATTTGCTTTGCTGCACGCAATTATGCCACGGGCTAAGAAAATCGGTATCATCTATACTTCATCGGATCATGGCGGGCAGACCAATGCTCAAGCATTTGCACAAGTTGTTAAAAGAGCAGGTTTGATCCCAAAAATGTATACCATTGCCAACACCAATGATCTTCAGCAAGTAGCTAGTCAGATGGTAAGCCAAGTTGACGCGATTTATGCCCCGCAAGATAATGGCGTGGCTTCGGCAATGAAGACACTGGTAAATGTTGCTAACAATGCCAATATTCCGATCTTTCCGTGTGCAGAGACGATGATGCCTGATGGCGGTCTCGCATCTTACGTTATTAGTCAGAAAGAGATGGGCAGAATTGCGGGTGTGATGGCTGCCAAAGTCTTGCGCGGCAAGAATCCGGCAACTTATCCGGTTGCCACAGTCAAAAGCGGCTACTACATGATAAATGAAAAGGAAATGCGTAAATTACATATTAAAATTCCAGCAGCGATTGTTCGTGCTGCTAGACAAAATGGGAAGGTGATCGAATGAATTTAATAACTTCAAGCATTGGGCAAGGATTGTTATGGGCTCTACTAGGGATTGCCTTGTTTTTAACATTCCGCATACTGAATTTTGCAGATATGACGGTTGAAGGAACATTCCCGTTAGGCGCGGCTATTACGGTAACGGCAATTACTAAGGGAGTATCGCCGCTCGTTGCCACACTTCTAGGATTTTTAGGCGGTGCGGCTGGCGGTTTAATTACTGGACTGCTCTATACCAAAGGCAATATTCCAATTCTGCTGGCAGGGATCTTGGTAATGACGGGCTGTCTGTCAGTTAACTTGCGGATTATGGGTGGTTCTAACGTCTCACTACTAGGGCAAAAGACCTTTTTCTCAGCTAAAATCTTCCAAACTCTTCCGCGGTACTTCGACAGTGTATTAATTGGCGGCGGGACAATTATTCTAATTACTATTTTGATTGCCCTATTTTTAGAAACTGATTTAGGGCAAGCCTTCATTGTAACGGGTGATAACCAGATGATGGCGCGGTCACTAGGGATTAATACCGATAATATGACAATTTTAGGATTGACCTTGTCTAACGGCTTGGTTGGTCTGGCTGGTGCGTTAATTGCGCAAAATAATGGTTATGCAGATACCAATATGGGCATTGGAATTATCGTAATTGCCTTAGCTTCAATTATTATTGGTGAGGTCGTCTTTGGCTATTTAACGCTTAATCAGCGGTTAATTGCCGTTATCCTAGGTAGTATTATTTATCGGTTTGTCTTGTTGATTGTTTTGCAATTAGGCTTTTCAACTAATGACCTTAACCTGATTTCGGCTATTATTTTGGCAGTTTGTCTAATGCTGCCGAAATTGCGGCACGCGTTAAAGTTGGATGGGATTTTACGTAAAGGAGTGAGCCAAAATGGAAAGTAAACAGGCAGTTTTGACTTTAGATAAAGTGACAACCGTTGTTAACCAGCACACGCCGGCAGAAGCAAAAATTTTACGTGATTTGACATTGACGATTAATCAAGGCGATTTTATTACCATTGTGGGTGCTAATGGTGCCGGTAAATCAACGCTTTTTAACACGATTAGTGGGTTAATTACTCCCACATCAGGAAGAATACTGCATCAGGGACAGGAAATTACCCACCAATCAGTTGAAAAAAGGACCAGCTTTATCAGTCGCGTTTTTCAAGATCCTAAGATGGGAACGGCACCGCGAATGACGGTTGCGGAAAATATTCTGCTCGCTAAAAAGCGGGGCGAGCGGCGCGGATTACACTTGCGCAGGTTGGCGGCTCATCGGGAAGAACTGCGTGAAATCGCAGCTCAGATGGGTAATTCGCTGGCTGATAAGTTGGACACGCCAACTGAACACCTGTCAGGTGGTCAAAGGCAGACGTTAAGCTTCTTAATGGCGACGATTAAGCGCCCAGATATTCTTTTATTAGATGAACATACGGCTGCGCTAGACCCCAAAACTAGTCGGCAGTTAATGGCTCAAACCAGTCAGATTGTGACCGATCAAAAGTTAACCTGCTTAATGATTACCCACAGCATGGAAGATGCGCTTAAATATGGCAATCGACTGCTGGTTTTACGCTCGGGTCAAGTGGTAGCTGACCTTGACAATGAGCAAAAGGCAAAGCTGAATTTGGACGAACTAATGACCGCTTTTAGTGATAATGACGATTAATTATGAAAAAACTGTGATTTTTCCGCAATATATTTGTATAATAATGTAGAGGTGAAATCATGGAATTAGGTTCAATATCAGAATGGGTGACAGCATTTGCTGAGATTGCAGCTGTTTGTGTAGCATTATTTTTACCGTATTATGAAAAACGTCAGGAACGCAACAAGCGGTCACGTAATCTACGGTTGATTTTTAAGGGCTTTATTAAGGATGCGCTAGAAGAAAATAGTACGAAAAAGCTAGAGTCATATTACAAGATCAGTTATTTAGTTAACGATAATGAAAATGATGAGCAGGTATTTTCTTTAGTGCAACAAGCGATTAAGATCATTAATGACGATCAGATTACGCCTGAGCAAAAGAATAAAGATATTCAAGAAATTATCAATTGTTTTGATTAAATAAAACCACGTCTAGTATTTAGGCGTGGTTTTTAGTTTATAATGCTGTTCAAGTACGCCAGATGGCAGGGCTGAAAGTTAATTTAAAAAATATTAGTTTATTAGTAGTAAACTAGGAATTAACAACGGAGGTTTAATAATGAAGAAGATTGATGGACACTTTCATCTAGTGCGCTCACTTGCCGGCTTTAATGGCAAAGGCAGTCTGACACCTTTAGGTAATGGCCGCGCGATTTGGGATAATAATCAAGCAGTGCTGAAGCTATTTCCTGATGGCTGGGGGGACGATACCTTTACTGCTGAATCAGCGTTAAAGGTTTTGGAGGCTAATGGAATTGATAAGGCAGTCTTGTTGCAGGGCAGTTTGTACGGCTTTCAGAATTATTATTCTTATCAAGCAGTCAAAAAGTATCCTGACCGCTTCATTGGGGCCTTTTCTGTCGACCTTTTTAGCGAATTTTACATGCAAATTGTTCAGCGGTATGTTGAAGAATTGGGCTTTAGGGCAATGAAGTTTGAGATTAGTCAGGGCGGCGGCATGACTGGGTATCACTTAACAACGCCGTTTCGCTTGGATACGGATTCGCGTGCTGGTCAGATTTTTCATTATCTTAGTGATTATCCCGGCTTTGTGGTGACCGTGGACTATGGTGATTATACCCAAGCTAGTTATCAGCCGGAGGCAATTGCCAACTTGGCTAGAATGTACCCAGAGCTTGACTTTGTGGTTTGCCACTTGTCATTTCCAAGTGCGGACCACTTAAACCGCCTGCAGGCTGCACTTAATCAGTGGCAGCCTTACCCTAATATTTACACTGATATTGCCGCAATTCAGGATATTGAAGGCGAAACCGCGGAGCCATTTTTACGTTGTCAAAAAGATGTGACGCTTGCTAAAAAAATCTTAGGCGCCAAGCGGATTATTTGGGGCAGTGATGCACCTTGGTCAGCGACCTTTAATTCCTACCATAGTTTAGCAACTTGGTTAGAAAAGACGACCATTTTTACGCCAGAAGAACTAGCGGACGTAATGTATAACAACGCTGAGCAGATTTATTTTAAGAAGACCGCGATTGCGGCTGTTAAGATGGCCAATGATCCGGCCTTAAACGACTAGTTGTTAGAAGGGAAAAATTAATGACAAAAGCAAAAGTATTAGTAACTGGCAAAGCTCCAGAACAAGGAATAAAAAACTTACGGGAAGTATTTGATGTCACGTACCCACAGGATAAACAGTTTTCGCGGGCGGAAGTATTACAAATGCTGCCCGAATATGATGGTGTACTCTTGGTGGGGCTCAAAGGCGATCGTGAATTAATTGATGCCGGCTCTAATTTGAAAATTATCGCGACCAGTGGTGTGGGCTTTGACCATGTTGATATTGCTTATGCCCAGGCAAAAGGGATCGTGGTTGCGAATACGCCGCAGGCAGTCCGGCTGCCGACGGCTGAAATGACAATTGCGTTATTGCTTGCAGCAGTGCGCCGTTTACATGTGTATGACCAAGATTTGCGTGCGGGTAATTGGCCTGATCTTGGCGAGATGCAGAATATGGGAATGAGCCTAGCTGGCAAAACATTGGGCATCTATGGCATGGGGAGAATTGGCAGTACAGTTGGTCAATTTGCCCAACTATTGGGGATGAAGGTCATTTATAATAAGCGGCACCGTTTAAGCTCTGCTGAGGAGAAGAAGCTTAATGTTAACTATGCCGATTTTTCGACTTTAATTAAAGCTGCGGATGTTATTACCTTGCACGCGCCGCTAACGCCGCAAACTAAAGGAGTTTTTAATAGTAGTGTTTTTAACGAAATGAAGCCAACTGCTTACATTATTAATACGGCGCGGGGGAAGCTAATTAATCAAGCTGATTTAATCACTGCCTTAAAGAACAAGACGATTGCGGGCGCGGGACTGGATGTGTTTGCGGAAGAACCCGAGGTGCCGGAAGCCTTGCGTGCATTGGATAATGTTGTGTTGACGCCGCATGCTGGGACTGCCACATTAGAAGCCCGTACGGCAATTGCTGAGGAAGCATCGGCAAACATTATTTCCTTATTGCGTGACGGTCAAGCCAAGAACATGGTTAATCAAGTTGCACAATATTTATAGATGTAATTAAATATTTTGAACACAAAAAAGCCGCCCTAATTAGCGGCTTGATTAATCTGGCGATTACTAAGATTGTCAGATTATTTTTTTTCTTTTAAAACGAATTTGATATCTTCTTGGCTTTCGATACCATAAATGTGCTGCTTAGGATTAGTAGATAGTGGTCCTAAGTCAAAAATTGTCCGGTCATTTTCTTGCTTAATGCCATGAATACTGCCTAAGAACAGGTGCAGGAGTGAGTGGACATTTTTTTGATATTCGGTCATCTTTTTCGCGGCGGCAGGTAAGGTGTAGCCTTCATTTAAAAAGAATTTAATCATTCTAATCTTGGCAATTTGGTTGAAGGGAAGTTTAATTGCGCCATTCTCTGCCTTGGTAGTTTTAAGGTAGCCCATTTTGATCCAGTAGCGTACCTGAGTATCAGAGACATCGCTTGCTCTGGCGGCATCACGAATACTAAGGTAAATTTTATCAGGTTTAACGATTTGGTTCAGCCATTCGGCATAAGTCTCTTGTTTCATATGTTGCTCCTAATTTACTTAGTATTATTATAGAACTTTTTAACATAATTTATTAGCTAGTTAGTAAGTATTTTAACATAAAAAATATCAGTGTTAATTTTTTTGTCTCAATATCAAATATTTGACATTGAGTACAAACTATTTTATATTAGACAACATCTTGTTTAAATATACGAAAGAGGGAAACTGTTTTGGCAAAAATTGCTGATAATAAAACAAGTTCATTTGGTAGAGCAATGTTGATTATTGTGCTTTTAGTCGGAACCTTCTGTACGGTTTTGAATCAAACACTACTTTCAACAGCATTACCTAAATTGATGTCGACGTTTAATATTTCAACTGCTACAGCGCAATGGCTGACAACTGGGTTCTTGATGGTTAACGGGATCATGATTCCTTTATCAGCTTACTTAGCAACTACAATTAACACTAAGTGGTTGTACACAGGTGCCATGGTAATTTTCCTTGGCGGTACAATTTTAGCTTATAGTGCACAGAACTTTGGTACACTTTTGACAGCACGGTTAATTCAAGCTGTTGGTGTTGGTATTTCAATGCCGCTCTTGCAGACGATCATGTTGTCAATCTTCCCAGCTAATTCACGTGGGGCTGCTTTAGGTCTTGTGGGAATTGTTGTCGGGGTGGCACCAGCTATTGGACCAACCTTATCTGGTTGGATTATTGATAATTACAACTGGCGTGTTCTGTTTGGCATGTTAATTCCATTAATGATTGTTGTTATCGTATTGGCACTCTTCTTTATGAAGCCAGTACTTAAAACAACCAAGCAAAAGCTTGATTGGTTGTCATTAACATTATCAACAGTAGGTTTTGGTAGTTTACTTTACGGCTTTTCTGCTGCAGGTAATGATGGCTGGGACGCAAAGAATGTTGATATTGCCCTAGTCGTTGGTGTTATTGTGACCGCGTTATTTGTTTGGCGGCAATTAGTAATTCCTAAACCATTCTTACAATTACGGGTATTTAAGACTAAGGAATTTACTTTAGCATCAGTAATGGCTTCAATTTCAACCATTGCGATGTTAGGGGTTGAATCAGTCTTACCATTATACTTGCAAATTGTTCACGGCATGAGCGCACTTAACTCAGGATTGACCTTGCTTGGCGGTGCTGTAGTTATGACGTTAATGAGTCCAATTACTGGTCGCTTATTCGATGAAATTGGTGGTAAACGCTTAGTTACCTTGGGGATGTCCTTACTTATTATAGGTACACTGCCATTTCTATGGTTGACTTTGGATACACCAGATATCTATATTGTCTTCTTATATGCAATTAGAATGTTTGGTATTTCAATGATTACCATGCCGGTAACTACTTCAGGGATGAATGCCTTGCCTGACGACTTAATCGCTGACGGAACGGCTTCAAACAACACGGTTCGTCAGATTGCTTCATCAATTGGTTCAGCAATTATGATTACCCTGTTAACTAATGTTACTAATGCCAAGGCACCAGCTAAGTCATTATTGAAGGCAGCACCTTTTAGCTATAAGCAAAAGTACCTGACTGCAACTTTGGATGGTTACCATGCAGCATTCATGTTCTCATTAGTCTTTGCAGTTATCGGTTTATGCCTTTCATTCTTCTTAAAGGATAAACGGACTCCTAGTCATGATATTAATTTAGAAGGCGGCGATAATAAATGATTTTAGCAACATTAGTTATTGGAGCACTTGCGGCTTTTATCAGTTATATCTTCATTAAAACGCCTAAGTGGCGAATTACAGCGACAATTATTTCAGCAGTAATTTTAATTAGTTCACTTGTCTTCTTAACTTTGAACAGCCATGAGCATTATGGTATGCATCAGGTGACGACAACCAAGACTGTACAAGTTTATCCAGCAAGTGCCAAAAATGGCCTGAACATGGTGCTTTATAAGCCAGTTGGGACTAATGGCAAAGAAACGGTTGTCGTTTACAAAAAGACCTTAGATCAAAAGAAGCCTAGTCATACACAAGCTAATGAATTAACGGCGGCTAATAACCGCGTTAAGCGTGTAGCAGGTAACACAGCAACATTAAAGGTTAAAGAAACTCGCTGGCGCTTTGATTCAAGTGCAGCTAAATTATGGTTTGGTGTTTCTGGTTTAGAAAATAAACTAGTTAAACGTTCAAATACATTCTATTTACCAAAAACTTGGTTCTATCTATCAACTGACCAAGTTAAGGCAATGCAAAAGAAAATGGCTGCTATGAAGTCTAAAGCAGCTCAGCAAAAGCTGAAGCAGCAAGCACAGCAATATGTGATGGCGCAAGTTAAGCAAGCTATGATGAAGAATCCAGCTTTGGCAACTGATAAAGCTAAGCAAGCTAGCCTAGCTAAACAGTACGCTCAAGAATTTCAACAGCAAATGTTTAAAAAGGTTATTAAATCTTTAAAATAAATTGCGTAAATTAAAACAGCAAAAAGTATGATCTGTACTTTTTGCTGTTTTTGTTTGCTAAAATTTTATAACTGCACTTGAATGACTTGGATACCAGCTTTAATAAAGCCATCAATAATCTTCTTGGGTGTAAAAGAATCAGTGATTAGCAAGTCGATGTCGGTTGCCTGACAAATGGTAAAGTTAGAAAACTGGCTGAATTTGCTATAGTCGGCAACCACAATTAGTTTGCGCGCGTGTTTGATAATTGCTTCGTTAACCTTGGCTTCTTCAATAAATGGTGTGGCAACCCCGCGGCTTAGGCTAATTCCGGCACAGCCAATGATGGCCCAATCGGCATAAATTTTTAAGAAGGGCTCAACTGCCAAGTCGCCGCTCATAATCATTTTGCGGCTGACATTGCCGCCGCTCAAGATGATTTGACTGTTGCTGGCATGCATGTCTAAGTTTCCAGCGTAACCATTATTAGTTAGAATATTAACGTCTTTTTTCAATAAATATGGTATCGCTTCAAATGCGGTTGTACTTGAATTAATAAAAACCCAATTGTGCTTTTCAATATGAGATGAGGCTTCCTTGCCAATTCGCTGCTTGATGTAACTGACAGAATCTGTGAAGGGAATTTCTTCTGGCTTAACTAGAGAAATAATACCTTTTTCCTGTTCGATTTGCCCTTGGTTGGCCAAATTACTGCAGTCTCGGCGAACGGTCATGATTGAGACGCCGAGCTTTTTACTGAGATCATCTAATGAAATGGTTTTTTCATGATTAAGCAAATCAATGATTTTCTTTCTTCTATTTTTAATTTCTTGATATGAATTCTTCATTTTATTTTCCTATATTAATATTATTCTCCTAAAATTTATTATCAAAAAATATCATAAAAAGATATTAAACACAACATTTTGCTTTTTGTAATGATGAAACACCATAAAAGTAACAAATTATCATAAAATGTGATTGAAAGCGATAACATTATACAATATAATCTGTGTTGAAAACAAACAAGATAAACTTTTAGGAGGAAAAAGATGACAAAACCGACAAATATAAATGAAGTTACACCTGCTGTTTTTGCAGAAAATAATTTCCCTGAATGGGGAACATACTTAAATGAGCAAATTGCCGACAAGAAAGTGCCAGAAAACTCATTTTCAATTTGGTGGCTTGGCTGTATGGGGATGTGGCTGAAGACCCATGAAGGAACGAATATTGCCATTGATATGTGGAATGGTACTGGTAAGCATTCACACGGCGACGGCAAGATGCGTAAAGGACACCAGATGATGCGGATGACTGGTGGCGAAGCTCTACAGCCTAACATGCGCAACAAGCCATACGTGATTGATCCCTTTGCAATTAGAGATTTGGATGCCTTGTGTGTTACCCATACACACCACGATCACTTGGATATTTATACTGCAGCTTGTGTAAACAAGTTCTGTCCTAATGCTAAATTTATCGGGCCTCAAGGAGTTGCTGATGAATGGAAGTCATGGGGTGTTCCTGAAGAAAAAATTATCGTTGTCAAGCCAGGTGACGAAGTTAAAGTTGGTGCTGTTACGATTAAGGCTTTAGAAGCTTTTGACAGAACTGAACTGGTAACTGAAGATGACCCTAATGTTACATTGGCTGGTACCAAGCCAAAAGAAATGGCTAAGTTAGCCGTAAATTATCTGCTTGAGACTTCAGGAGGCAACTTGTATCACTCAGGTGACTCACACTATTCTAATACTTATGTTAAACATGGTAACGAAAATAAGATTGACGTTACTCTATGTGCTTACGGTGAAAACCCTCGTGGTATCACTGATAAACTGGATGATTCTCAAGTATTGCGGATGGGTGAAGCCCTGAATACTAAGGTAATTATCCCAATGCACTATGACATTTGGTCAAATATTTACAGTGATCCAAAAGATATTTTAGTTCTATGGAACAGAAAGAAGTACCGTCTGCAATACAAGTTTAAGCCATATATTTGGCAAGTCGGCGGCGAATTTAACTATCCACAGGATAAGGATAAATTTGAATACATGTACGATCGCGGCTTCCATGATGCATTCAAGAATGATCCAGATCTGCCGTTCCCAGAATTGTTATAAGCCTACTTGTTAGTTGCTTATAAGATAGGAGGGAGTTATGCTACGTTATTTTTTAGAAAATCATTTGATTAATATCAGTGCTAAACAGCCCAAAGACTGGGAAGATGCGCTGAGAATTTCAGGTGAAATTATGAAATCAAATGGTCTTGTTACTGATAAATATATCGACCAAGTTATTGCTGACGTCAAAGAATATGGTCCGTATATCGTAATTGTACCTGGAGTGGCAATGCCTCATTCACAAGCAGACAGTTCAGGTGTTTTGGGCACGGGGATTGGTCTGACGATTTTCCCGAAAGCAATTTCTTTTGACCAAGATGATCCAGAAAAAGATGCGCAATTGTTCTTTATGTTAGCCGCCAAAGATAATAAGCAGCATATGGAAAATATTGCTAACTTGTCCAATATGCTGATGGAAGATGGATTAATTGATGATTTGCGGCAGGTAAAGACCTTGGCGGATTATCAAAAGGTCATTGATAAGTACGAACTAGCTGAAGAAGAGAGTAGGTAAGCAAATGCAAAATGTTTTGAATGTTTTACTAGCCATTTGGAGCTATTTTGCCACTAATGTTTTAGGACAACCTGCATTTATGATCGGTTTTATTGTTTTAATCGGTTATATTTTGGAACATAAAAAGTGGTACGAAGTCTTATCTGGCTTTTTAAAGGCGACAGTGGGCTACTTTATCTTGTCAGCTGGGTCTAGTGGACTAGTTAATACTTTTAGACCAATTTTAGTCGGCTTGAAGGATCGCTTTCATTTAAGTGCGATGATTATTGACCCTTATTTTGGTCAGAATGCCGTTAATTCGGGAATTATGCAGCGCTTTGGCCGTTCCTTTGCGGACACGATGCTGCTGCTATTATTTGCCTATATTATCAACATCTTGCTGGTTCGCTTTTCGAAGTACACCAAGTTAAGGGCGGTCTTTACAACTGGTAATGTTCAGGTTCAACAGGCTGCCACTGCTTTCTGGCTGATTCTATTTTGTTTTCCAAATTTAAACAGAATCTCAATTTTAGCAATTATGAGTTTAATCTTAGGTCTCTACTGGGCTGTAGGTTCTAACTTAACGGTTGGCATTACGCAAGAGTTAACTGATGGTGCCGGCTTTGCGGTTGCCCACCAACAAATGTTTGGTCTGTATTTCTTTGCTAAGATTTCGGAAATGCTTGAAAAGCATTCCATGAAAAAGGGTAAGGAAAATAAAAATAAGCGCCTTGAAGATATTGAATTACCAAGCTTTATGTCAATTTTTAATGACAACATGGTTTCAACTTCCTTGTTAATGCTGGTGTTTATCGGTGCAATTTTAATCGTCTTAGGACCAGATTACTTAACTAAGGCACACTTTATGCAAAAGGGTCAGAGTTTTGTCTTTTACATTTTGCAAACAGCACTGCAGTTCTCAGTTTATCTAGCTATCTTACAGTTGGGTGTTAGAACGTTCGTTAACGAATTAACGGAATCCTTTACGGGTATTTCTGATAGATGGCTGCCTGGTGCAGTTCCCGGGATTGATGTTGCCGCAATTTTAGGCTTTGGTTCGCAAAATGCACAAACAATTGGTTTTATGTTTGGTGCTTTAGGTCAATTTACGATGATCTTCTTATTGCTCATTTTCCATTCACCAACTTTGGTAATTGCCGGCTTTATCCCGTTGTTCTTCGATAATGCAGCGATTGGTTTGTACGCTAACGATCGCGGCGGTTACAAGTATGCCATGATTATGCCGTATATTTCTGGCTTGATTCAAGTTGCGGGGTCAGCACTGATTGCTACTTGGGTTGGCATGGCTCGTTATGGCGGTTACCTTGGCATGTTCGACTGGGCTACTGTTTGGCCATTCTTCACGGTAATCATGAAGTACTTAGGCTACTTCGGCGTTGCCATTATCATTATTGCTTTATTGGCAATTCCGCAATTACAGTATCGCGCAGATCCAGACGGTTACTTCTTAATTACTGAGGATTACTCAGCTTGGAAAAAGTTAAATCATAAAGAAGAATAATATTTGTTTTAAGTTAAAGGAACGAGAATTATGAAAATTTTAACTGCATGTGCTAACGGTTCAGGAACTAGTTTGATGTTGATGAGAACTGTTAAAAAGACAATGGAAAAAATGGGTTATCAGATTACACAGGCTGACCATACTTCAATTTCGGAAGCTAAGGGAATTGCCCGCAACTATGATGTTGTCTTTACATCTGTGCCATTTATTAAAATGTTTGATGAAGTTAAGAAGCGCGGCGGCGAAGTAATCGGAATTAAAAATGTGATTTCAGCTCAAGAAGTTGAAGACAAAATTAACGATTCTGATATTCCAACTAAATTTAAGAAGAATTAAAGGAGATAACAATGGCAATACCAAAATTACAAATTGCGTTAGATAGTGACAATACTGCTCAGGCAATTAGCGTTTTGCGCAAGGTTGAAGATTTAATTGATGTTGTTGAAGCGGGAACGATTTTAGTCTATCGCGATGGCTTGAGTGCTGTCAGAAATTTACGGGCGATGGCTCCTGATAAGATTGTTTTGGCAGACGTTAAGTGTGCTGACGCTGGAACTAAGTGTGGTAAGTCATGCAAGGATGCCGGTGCTGATTGGATGACCTGCATTAATGCGGCAACTGTTCCTACAATGAGTAATGCTCAAAAAGAAATTGAAGTTCAGGTTGAACTTTATGAAGGTTGGGACGATCCAAATAGGATGCAGGAATGGCTTGATAATGGCATTCACCAGGTTGTTTATCATCAAAGTCGTGACGCCAAGTTTGCTGGACAAAAATGGTCTGAACAAGATGTTGAGAACGTTAAGAACCTAATCAAGATGGGCTTTAAAGTCTCCGTTACTGGTGGTGTTCATCCGGAAATCCTTAAGCTATTTAAGGGCGTTCCTGTTTATACCTTTATTGCCGGCCGGGCAATTAGAGAAGCTGATGATCCACGTGCTGTTGCCCAACAGTTCAAGGACGAAATTAATAATATTTGGGGTTAGTTAATAATTAGGGAAACTGGTGAATTTTAATTCATGGTTTCCCTTTTATTTTAAATTTGATAAGGAGCAAACAGCATGACAGTAAATTCGTTAGGCATTTATGAAAAGGCTTTGCCGCAGGATTTGTCTTGGGAAGAGACTTTTAACTTAGTTCATCAATTGGGCTTTAACTTTTTAGAATTTTCAATTGATGAAAGTGACAAGCGGCTGGCACGGCTTGATTGGACGCGAGATGAGCGCCAACAATTCCGCGATTTAATGTGGTCAACTAATACCAGAATTAACAATTTGATGTTGTCGGGACACCGGCGCTTTCCGCTAGGTTCTGCTGATCCTGAGGTGCGGCAGAAGTCACTGGAGATGATGGCTAAGGCGGTCGACTTGTGTGTGGACTTGGGTATTCATAATATTCAGATGGCTGGTTACGATGTTTATTATGAAGAAAAGACGGACTTGTCGCGTGAATATTACGTTGAGAATTTAATTAAATGTGTTCACATGGCAGCTAAGAAAAATATTATGTTGTCAATTGAGACGATGGATGATCCGTTTATTAATAATTTATCCAAAATTAGTCATTACCATGAATTGGCAAAAAGTCCGTGGCTGCAGGCTTATCCAGATTTAGGTAATTTGAGTGCCTGGCCGGAAAATGATGTCCCAGCTGAAATTGAAAATTATATTGACACAATATGTGCAATTCACCTAAAAGACAGTAAAAAAGTTACGCCGAATTTCAAAGGACAATTTAAAAATGTGCCATTTGGGGAAGGCTGTGTCGATTTTGTGGGCCTGCTGCGAGAATTAGTGCGTCTTGATTACAATGGCAGCTTTACCATCGAAATGTGGTCAGGCGATAACGGCGACGAAAATGCACTTGAGGAAGTTAAGAATGCAAAAGCCTTCTTTGATAAGATTTTCGCCCAAGTTGGCATTACGCAGGAAGCAGTTGAATAAGGAGAGAATAAGATGCTTGAACAGTTAAAAGAAGAAGTCTACCAGGCAAATATGTCACTACCAAAATTAAATTTGGTAACTTTTACGTGGGGCAATGTATCTGGAATTGATCGTGAAGCTGGATTATACGTGATTAAACCGTCGGGCGTGCCCTATGAGGAACTTAAACCGGATGATCTGGTAGTGGTTAACTTGAAGGGTGAGATTGTCGAGGGCGACAAAAATCCGTCATCAGATACGCCAACCCATACATATTTATATAATCATTTTCCTAAAATTGGCGGCATTGTTCATACTCATTCACCTTGGGCAGTCTCATTTGCGGCTGCCAAAATGGACATTCCTGCACTGAATACCACACATGCAGATACGTTCTATACTAATATTCCCGCAGCTGATGCCTTAACTAAGGAAGAAATTGAGGAAGATTACGAAGGCAACACTGGCAAAACAATTGTTAAAACTTTTAAGGAGCGGCATTTGGATTATGAGGCAACGCCAGCTGCTCTAGTCAGTCAGCATGGGCCGTTTGCTTGGGGCGAAAATCCCGCAAAGGCAGTGTATAACGCGAAAGTTTTAGAGGTTGTTGCTGAAGAAGATTTTCATACTTTAGAATTAACGCATCAAAATTCAGAATTGCCCCAATATTTGCTTGATAAGCACTATTATCGTAAGCATGGACCGAATGCTTATTATGGACAAAAATAATAAAAAAAGCTAAAGTTAAATTATTTTAAAGTGTGTTGTTAAAATTTAATATAATTATTTTTTGGAAAGGTAATATATAAGATGGATTTCCAAGCTTTAGCTCAAAACATTTTGACTAATGTCGGGGGTAAAGAAAATATTGTTAGTCTGGAGCGCTGTTTTACGAGATTGCGTTTCGTTTTAAAGGATAACAGTAAGGCAAACAGTGACCAAATTAGTCACTTAGAGGGCGTTATTCAAGTGCTAAACGCCAATGGTCAGTTTCAGGTTGTACTTGGCAACAATGTTGCTAAAACCTATGAGGCAATTGAACCAATGATTGGTGAAGTGACTGCGACTTCTGAAACAAGCGAAGGTGACAATGAACCAAAAGAAAAGGTTGGTTTAGGAACCAAAATTATTAATACGATTGCCGCAATCTTCACGCCAACTGTCCCAGCAATTGCTGCTTCAGGGATGATTAAAGGGATTTTGGCAATTGCAGTTATTGTGGCAACCAATGTTTATCATACGGATATTACTAAGTTCGATACTTACATTATTTTGAGTGCGGCATCAGATGCACTGTTTTACTTTATGCCGATTATTTTAGCCAAATCTTCTGCTAAAGTTTTTAAAACCAATGAATATATTGCAATGGTAATTGCGGCGACGCTCTGTTACCCATCAATTGTTGGGTTGATGACGGGCAAGGCGACAGTTACTCTGTTCGGCTTGCAGATTACTAAGGCAAGTTATACCTCGTCAGTTATTCCAATTATTATTGCCGTCTTTATTTTGGCATATGTGGAACGCTTCATTGACCGCATCATGCCAGATGTCCTGAAGATTATCATGGTACCGACACTTTGTCTGTTAATCATGGTACCGGCAACCTTAATGCTGTTTGGACCAATTGGCATTTATCTTGGTAACTTTATCAACTGGCTTTACTACTACATTATGCACTTTAGCCCGATTTTATTGGGCGCCTTTATTGGGGGCATTTGGTGTGTATTGGTTGTCTTTGGTGCTCACCGAGCAATTATTCCGATTGGGATTAATGATGTTGCTAAAACCGGTCACCAAAATTTACTAGCCTTTGCAGGTGCGGCTAACTTTTCTCAAGCTGGTGCTGCATTAGGTGTTTTCTTAAAAACTAAAAATAAAAATCTGAAAACTGTTTCTGCTTCGGCAACAGTAACTGCACTATTTGGGATTACTGAGCCGGCAATCTATGGTACTAACTTACGGTTGAAACGCCCGATGGTCTATGCAGTTATCAGTGGTGCGTTAGGTGGTGCCTTAATGGGCTGGGGCGGCTCGTTTGGTAATGCCTTTGCCAATCAAGGAATTCTGACGATTCCGGTTTATGCCAGCAGCGGTGTGAAGGGCTTTGTTTGTTACCTGTTAGGATGTGCGATTGCCTTCTTTGGTGCCTGCATCTTGACGGTTGTCTTGGGCTTTGAAGATTTACCAGAAAAATTATCAAGTCAAAATAGTGAAGAATTAGCGACGATTCCAGTAACGGCAACTGAAGACGAAAAAATCACGGCGCCGCTAGCAGGAGAAGTAATTGCCTTATCCCAAGTTAAAGATGAAGTCTTTTCATCAGGTGCAATGGGCAAGGGCGTGGCGATTATCCCGACAGACGGCGAGGTTGTGGCTCCTGAAGATTGTGAAGTGCAAGTTTTATATCCAACCATGCATGCCATCGGCTTATTGCTGGATAATGGAATACAATTATTAATTCATATTGGCCGTGATACGGTTGAACTGAAGGGTAAATACTTTACCAGTCACACTGAAGTTGGTGCACACTTAAGAAAAGGTGACCCAATCGTTAGTTTTGATTGTGCTAAGATTAAGCAGGCCGGCTATGATCTAACAACGCCGGTAATTATTACTAATGCTAGTTCTGATGCGAAAATCACAATGACGGATGAAAATAAAGTGACGCAAGATAGTGTCCTAATGGAATTTAAGGGTAAGGTAACAAATGAAGAAGTTTAATGATAATTTTTGGTGGGGGGCTTCGTCGTCTGCCTTTCAAATTGAAGGTGCCTGGAATGAGGATGGCAAGGGCGAATCAATTGCGGATTATAATTCGTTCAAGCATTCAGACCAGCAAGCTGACACCAAGGTCGCCAGTGACTTTTATCATCATTACCAAGAAGATATTAAGTTAATGAAGCAGATGGGGATGAAGGCTTACCGCTTCTCGCTTGCGTGGACTAGAATTATTCCCGATGGCGATGGGGCTGTCAATCAGGCGGGAATTGACTTCTATAATCATGTGATTGATGAGTGTCTTAAAAATGATATTATTCCCTTTGTGACCCTGTACCATTTTGATTTGCCGCTGGCTTTAGTTAAAAAATATAATGGCTGGGCTAGTAGTGATTGTGTTAAAGCCTTTCGTCGTTACGCGCAGATTTGTTTTAAGGCTTTTGGCGATCGGGTCAAGAACTGGCAGGTAATTAATGAGCAAAACCTGATGGTGCGGGTTAATGAGCGGATGAACATGGACGACGTACCCCAAGATGAGGTTGAGAAGGTTCGCGCCCAAATGGATTATCACATGTTCTTAGCCTGTGCCTATGCCATGAATGATTGTCACCAACTGGTTGCTGGCGGCAAGATTGGTCCCGCAATTTCGTCGACAATGACTTATCCAGTAAGCGACCGACCGCTTGATGTCTGGGCCGCCAAAATGAACGATAATTTTAAGACTAACTATGCTTTGGAAATGTACTGCTTTGGTAAATATCCGGGTTATTACCGGCATTTTTTGCAGGAGCAGGGTATTTATCCGCAAACTGCCAGTGGTGATGATGCGGTCTTAGCAAGTGCTCATCCTGATTTTATTGCGGTTAATTATTATCGAACATTAGCGGCAGAATATTTACCAGCTGACCAAGAACATCCAGTTGGGCAGCGGGTAAGTGATATTGATTTTGACCTTTATGGTTATTTCAAAATCAAAAAGAACGAGCATCTGCAGGCAACCGAATATGGTGCGCAAATTGATCCACTTGGCTTGCGGCTGGTTCTGAATGAATATTATGAAAAATATCGCTTGCCAATGATTATTACTGAGAATGGTCTGGGCACGGCAGATGAACTCACTGAGGATGGCAAAGTTCACGACCAATACCGAATTGATTATCTAAAGGCCCATATTGAAGCGTGCTATGATGCAATTCAGGATGGTGTTGAGCTGTTTGGCTATTGTCCGTGGTCAGTAATGGATATCTTGAGTTCCCACCAAGGTTTCAAAAAGCGGTATGGGTTTATTTATGTTAACCGGACGGATTTTGACTTAAAGGACATGAGGAGAATACCTAAGGACAGTTATTACTGGTATCAAAAAGTAATTAAAAATAATGGCTTAGAATAATAAAAAAATACTACGTTTGAAATTAATAAACGTAGTATTTTTCGTTATTTAGAATTTAGTTTCGAGAATATCATCTTCAGGACGGTGTTCTTGAATCCGTAGAACCTGCCAAGGGAATTCTTCAACTGGTTCGGCTAAGTCAATTACCAGTGTGTCATCTTCATAAGTGAACTTAAGGTCAACGCGCTTTTCGATCCATTCAACGCGGTTAGGTTCGTGTGTTAACCCAGTAATGGTAATCTTCGTTGGCAATGGCTGCTTGATGAAAACATATTTTTGATAATGCATGTGGCGATTTTGCAATACAAAACTATCGCCGTCGGCACTGACTGCGCAAGGCTCGCTTTCATTGAAGGCATGACCAAACATGTGCATCCAGTCGTTAATTGGCGTTAAAAGTTTTTTACTTTCATCGGTTAATTCACCGTTTTCTGCAACGGTCAAATTAATTACTGTGGTTTTGCCGGCTTCACGCTGCTTCATCATTGCATCGATTACGTTATCGGATGTGTAACTTTGTCCAAGCTCTTCTTTAACTAGGGCAATCGTGTACTTAGTGCAGGCAGTTTGAAAGGCTTCTTGGGCACCATCAGCTGCGACAGCACGCGCACCGATATCCCGTGCGGTTTTGACCAAAAAGTCAGCGTTGGCCTTTTCGGCGTTAATTAGTTTAAAATTTAAGACAATTGCAAAATCAGGATTCATCGAATCTCTCCTTAGATATAATAATATTAAGTTTAACTCTAAAAGAAGGAAAATACGAAAAATGAAAATTATTATTTCACCAGCAATGAAAATGAAAGTTGACCGTGAAGCTTTTCCAGTCCGATCAACACCGCAGTTCTTACCGCAAGCTGAGCAATTAGCGCAATACTTAAAAAGCTGCAGTTTAGAACAGTTAAAGGCTATCTGGCAGTCAAGTGAACGGACAGCTAAGGACGGGCAAAAGCAAATTGCACTGCTTGATCTAAAGCAGAGTGATAATTTAACGCCAGCGGTTATTTCTTATTCCGGCATCCAATATCAATACATGGCAGCCGATTTGTTTACCGCGCCCGCACTTGATTATTTGCAGGACAAGGTGCGAATTTTATCGGGCTTGTACGGTGTTTTGCGACCATTTGACGGTGTGTGGCCTTATCGCTTAGAAATGAAGAATAAAGTAATTGGCTTTGAGCAGCCGAATTTATATAAATTTTGGGGTTCGACGATTGCGGATAATTTATTTAATGATGAAACAGTGTTAATAAATCTGGCATCCAAAGAATATTCTAAAAATATCAGTCCATACTTAGCAGCTAACCGGCAGATGATTAACATTGATTTTCAAGAGTTAAAGAATGGCCAATGGAAGACTGTTGGCGTGCATGCCAAAATGGCGCGCGGAGAAATGACGCGCTTTATTGCGGAAAATCAGCTGACTAAGCCTGAGCAATTACAGGACTTTAGTGATTTTGGCTTCAAATTTACCCCAGAAGAAAGTAATGCCGATACTTATGTTTTTCGGACGGAATTTGATTTTAAGAGACGATAATTAGGTATTAATTGTTCCAGACTAATAGTAAAATATACCTAGTTAATAAGTGAGGTTTAAGTATGGAAATTGTTTTTGTTCGTCATGGTCAAACCGATTTGAATAAAACGGGCTGTATTCAGGGCTCGCGTTTTGATAAGGAATTAAATGAGGCTGGTCGCGCTTATGCCGAAAAAGCCGCAGCTAATTTTGACCCCTCTGAGTTTGATGTCGTCTTTTCAAGTCCAATGAAGCGGGCGCTTGAAACCGCGCAGATTTTCACTAAAGGACAAAAGAAGATCAAGATTGATGAACGCTTGGTTGAATTTAACTTTGGCGAATGGGATGGGCAGTTATTAACAGAATTGGGTCAAAAATATCCTGATGCGGTCGATCCTTGGGGGAAGGCAAATGCGAATTACATCAAATATGCCCCACATGGCGAAAGCAATGAGGAATTAAATGAACGCTGCGGGCAATTTTTAGATGATCTCACGCAAAATTATGCTGGTAAAAAAGTTTTGGTGGTTTGTCACGGAACGCTAATTCGAATGATGTTTGCGCATTATTTTACCAATGGTGATTTTACTTACTTTGATACGATGAAAAACTGCGCTTTGGCGAAAATTTCTTATCGTGACCATACACCGCGAATCAACTATTATAATCAAGTATTAGCGCTTTAATAAATCAAGAAAGATCCTTCGGGATCTTTTTTATTTGCATAATATTTGACTATGCAAGTTCAATATTGATATTATCTTATAAAAGTGACACGGTGTCACTTTATTAGAAAAGGGTGGTAGCAGAATGGTCAAGGCAACTTTTATTAACTTGCCGCAGGTAAAAAAAGACCTCATTACGCAGGCACTGCTTAACGAATTTAGTCATTATCCGCTTCAAGAGGCACAAGTGGCACGAATTGTTAAGGAAGCACAGATTGCTCGTGGGGCCTTTTATAAATATTTTACGGATTTGCTTGATGCCTACAGCTATTTATATGGGCAGGCGCTTCGCGAAATTCATGCCGATATCAAGGTTACGTCAGAGTTTGAACCGCAGATTTTTTATTTAAATGTGGTCAACTTTGTCGAAAAGACACATGCCAGTAAGTATGCACTCTTAATTAAAATGCATGTTCTATATAACGAAAGCATGTTGGCAAAGCCGGCGCAAACTGCTAAGCAGGCAGATTTAAGTCCGCAGAACTGGAGCGCGATGGTCTTGAGCCACGCTGCTATTCGGGCTGTTCTCACAAATCCTAGTCAAAAAGACGACATTTTGCTTCGTTTTAAGGCGAGTTTAGAACTATTACAAAAGGGGTCAAATTAATGTTTTTAGCAATTAAAGAAATTAAACGAGAAAAATTGCGTTATGGCCTAATTGTTTTGATGATTTTCTTAATCAGTTACCTGATTTTTATCTTGTCATCATTATCAATTGGTCTAGCTAGTGAAAATACGCAGGCATTAGAGTCATGGGACGCACAAGCAGTCGTCTTGAATAAGAATGCCAATGTCAGTATGAACCAGTCAGTATTAACCAAGTCTGACTTGAAAAACGCCACAATTGGCAAAGATGAGGCGCTGGTTGGCCAAACAGCGGTAGTTGTTAAGAATAAGAAACGGCCCCAGATTTCCGCGCAGTTTATTGGTCTTAAACAGACGCAGTTTATCTATCACGCCCAAGAAATAATTGCTGGTCGCAAGGCTAAAACTAAGCAGGAAGTGGTTGCTGACCAAACTTTTAAGATTAAGGGCTATCAGCTTGGCGACAAATTGGAATTGAATGGTTCTAAGAAAAAATATACGATAGTTGGCTTTGCCAAGAATGCCAAGATTAATATTGCACCAATTGTTTATGGCTCACTTAGTTCGTGGAAGACGCTGCGTCAGGGAATGCCTGATATGCAGGCTTCGGCAATTATTTCACGTAATTCTGATTACAAGTACCACCATGCTGATAGTAAGACTTATCCGATTAAAACATTTATCAATAAGCTCCCAGGTTATACAGCACAGAATATGACCTTTGAGCTCATGATTGGCTTTCTTTTTGTGATTTCACTGATTATTATTGCAGTCTTCATGTATATCTTAACAATGCAGAAGATGCATAACTTCGCGGTCATGCGTGCGCAGGGAATTCCTAGCGGGACTTTGGTTATGGCAACAGTTAGTCAAGCAGTTATTTTGGTTGTTGTTGGGGTAGTAATTGGCCTAGTCGCAATGTTACTGACTGCTAAGGCATTGCCAGCTGCGGTACCAATGAGCTTTACTCCGGCAATTATGCTGAGTGGTGCTGGCGGAATGCTTTTGACAGGAATTATCGGCAGCTTAATTCCAATTAGATCAATTTTGAAGGTAGATCCAGCAAAGGCAATAGGTGAATAAGATGGCAGTCATTGAATTAAAAAACGTCCAAAAAATTTATGGCAAGGGTGCTGCGGAAGTTAAGGCACTTAAGAATATTAATTTTACGGCTAATAAGGGTGAAGTTGTCCTAATTATGGGCCCATCTGGTGCTGGTAAAAGTACTTTTTTAACCATTGCGGGTTCACTGCAAAAGCCAACGTCTGGTGAAGTTTTAATTAACGGGCAAAATATTGCCAATCTGACGACTAAGCAAAGTAACCATTTGCGGCTTAACCAGATCGGCTTTGTCCTGCAGGCTTATAATTTGGTTCCATTTTTAACGGTTAAGGAACAATTTGAATTAGTTGACCGAGTTAAAAAGCAGGGCAATATCGATCAGGCTACTTTGACAAAATTGTTAGAGCAGTTAGGTATTACAGCCTTAGTTAATAAGTATCCCGGCGAATTATCCGGCGGTCAGCAGCAACGAGCTGCAATTGCCCGCGCCTTATATGCTAATCCAGAAATTTTGCTAGCGGATGAACCAACGGCATCTTTGGATAGTAAGAATGTTGATGAGGTTGGGCAATTATTTAAGAACCTGGCTAAAAATTATGACAAGGCAGTTTTACTAGTAACGCATGATCCTCGTTTAGAGCAATATGCCGACCATATTTACGAGATGATGGATGGCGAAATGACACAAACAAAATAATTGTTATTTAATCTTTGATAAAAATGCACAATGCTTTAATTAATAAAGGAATTGTGTGTTTTTTTGTTTATTATCGAAAAATAAAGATATTTAATACGTCTTTTTTGAGAATGGCTAAATTTTAGCTTGTTACTTTTGGTGTTATTATTTATCAAAGCCGGTTATTTATCTATATTCTGTAAAAGTTGTTCTTGACAAAGAGCTTTAAAGTTTATTATGCTAGTTAATATATGACTTCTTTGTTATTTTTAGCATGATAAAAGAACAAGGCGATTTTAAGCAAGATTTTGAAGCTTTAGCTGTAAGCGCTGATGTTACTGATATAATAAGAATGGTAACTCATCATAAAATAACGAAAAATCATTAATTAAAGTGTACTTAATGTTATATAACTGTATAAAAATCACGCCATTATAATTATGTGACAGACAGTTAATTTAGAAGCTGAGGTAAAAAATGAACGAAGTACCAGAAGATAAATCAATTGAGTTAACAACAGATTATCAAAATCAAAGTATCAATATTCAGTTTTCGGATGAACTAACAGATGATCGCGAACGTGGTTATATTTTATCTGCAGCTTTCTTTTCTTTTTGTGCTTCTCAAGGTTTGAGCAAATCGGAAGTAAGTGAGATGGTTTCGTCTTATTACGATCAATTTTTAGAAAGTAATAACTAGGTATTTAACTTAATTAGCAATACTAAAAAAGTTAACGAACCAGTCTCAATCATTCGAATGTACAATTGTGAAAGTTTTAAGGGAAAAACGAATGGCGAGAAAAAAAGAAATAGGAAGAGACAAGATCTTAAATATTGCCTATAAAATGATAATTAGAGATGGTGTTGAAAGTTTGACAGCCCGCAATATCGCAAAAGAAGGCCATTTTTCAACGCAGCCGATATATCTTGAGTTTAGTAGTATGGACGAACTTAAGGAAGAAGTCTTAGACAGAATTGCGGAAAACCTGCAGGATAATGTTTTGCAGAAAGAATATACAGGAAAACCCTTGATTGACATGGATTTGTCCTATATTGATTATGCTCAAAAACATCAAAATCTGTTTCGCGCGACGTTTGTAGAAGGTAAATTAGGCAGCAAGCGAATTTCTAACATGTTAATTGATTTGGGCGTTAAAAAATTTAATGAACAATATCAAGATACTGATTATGATGAAGAAAAAATCGTGAATATTGTTGTTGCTAATTGGATTACGACAATAGGCATTGCTTCACTATTAGTTAATGAAATTGCTACTTTTTCGCAAACCCAAGTTATTAATGTTTTAACAGCCCAAATTAATGATGCAATTTTAAATGATTGGCTAAGTAAGAGTAAGAAAATTCCGCTGTTTGACGTAAAAGATTATAAGAAGCAAAGAAAAAGTATCAATGCTTGATTTGACTAAGCACAGCGCGAAGAATCTATTTATATTTGTTTGATTTAATAAATAAATAAGCAGGTTAATGTTCAAAAAAACTCATATAGGCTATAATACATTATAGAAATTAGTTTTTTTGAAAGGTGGGTTTTTATGAAAATCCTAGCATTATCTGGCTCAAATGCCAATAATTCGTTTAATGAAGCATTGCTTAAGTTTATCTCTAAGCATTTTGCTGATAGATATGATTTTAAACTGGCAACTGTAAAGGGCTTGCCAATGTTTAAAGAAGGTCAAGAAGAACCTGAATCAGTTACTGCTCTTGGTAAAGAAATTGAGGCAGCTGACTTGGTATTAATCGGTTCTCCTGAACAACAACACTCAGTTACTAGTGCTTTGAGTAGTGCACTTGAATGGTTATCAAGCACTTCTCATCCATTTAACAAGAAGCCAGTTGTTATTGTGTCAACTTCACCAATGCCACAAGGTGCTTCACGTTCACAAGGTCGTTTGAAGAGTTTATTGACTGCTCCTGGTTTTGACGCAGTTGTCTTCAATGGTGATGAATTTATGATGGGTAACGGACCAAAACAATTTGATGATAATGGTGACCTTGTTGATGAAGGCACTGTTAAATTCTTAGGTCAATTCTTTGACGAAGTTGACGAATGGTACGCACAAGTTACTAAGTAGGAGGACCAAGAATGAAATTATTAGCAATTGTTGGTACAAATGCAGACTTTTCATATAACCGCTTTTTGGCAAACTTCATTGCTAAGCGTTACAGTGATAAGGCTGAAATTGAAGTAAAAGAAATTGATAAATTAACACCATTCTGCAGAACGCAAATGGCTGATGATACAATCAAGGCTTGGATCGAAGACATCAAGTCAGCTGATGGTATTATCATTACCACTCCAGAATACGACCACACTATTCCAGCTCCATTGAAGAGTGCTTTGGAATGGCTTGGTTCACATGCTGGTCCTAATGTAATGAAGATGAAGCCAGTTGCTATTGCTGGTGCTTCATACGGCATGCAAGGTACTGGTCGTGCTCAAGAAGATATGCGTGAAATCTTACTTTCACCAGATATGAGTGCTAATGTTTTGCCAGGTAACGAAGTTTTAATCGGCGGTGCCGCAGATAAATTTGATAAAGAAACTGGCGAATTAACTGATGAAGCTACCATTAAATCATTAGATGGTATGATGGATAACTTTTTCAATTTTGTTGAGCAAGCAACCAAATAAAGTTTTGCTAGAATGCTTTGCATAGAGTAAAATAACCGGATAGGAGTACTATCCGGTTATTTTTTTGCTAGAAAGTGTATTTTCATGTCTGATCCTGTAGTTTTACCAGTCGCATCTGTCCGGAATCCCCGTGATTTAGGCGGTTACCGCGGTTTTGAAAATCGGAAGATAAAGAAGCATCGTTTGCTGAGAACGGGCAATATTAGTAAAGTTACGGCACAGGACCAACAGTTTTTGCTGGATTATGGCCTGAAAAAGATTATTGATTTACGCTCGCCGGCAGAATGTAAACTCAATCCTGATAAAGAAGTTGCAGGAGTTAAATATTATCAGCTGCCGCTGGGGATAGAAGACAATACTTCTGGCGGCGGCAGTCAAATAGAAGAAAACAAGGCAAAATATCGTCAGGATCAGTACGCCGGGTTGAAGATGATGTGTAGGCGTTATCGCAAACACATTTTAACTAAGGCTAGTCAAGATAGTTTTCACCAGATTTTGGAATTAATTGCTAATCAAGATCAAGGGGCAATTCTGTATCATTGCTCGGAAGGTAAGGACAGGACAGGCCTAGTAACGCTGTTAATTTTGCATATTTTAGGAGTTAATCCTGAAACGATTCGCCAAGATTATTTATATTCAAATTATATGTTAAATGATTATCGCGCTGTCCGTGATCGGCGCTTCAAGCAGAATGGTGAAAATGAGAAGTTCCGGGCTAACATGCGGGTTTTAGGCTCAGTCAGTGATGCATTTTTGGACACCAGCCTGATTACAATTAACGAAGAATATGGCAATTTAGACAATTATCTTGAACAAGCAGTGGGGATTACGCCGCAAATTCAAGATGATATTAGAAACAAGTATTTGGAAAAGTAGGAATAACAATGATTGATGATTTAGCATTAGAACAAGCAGTTGGTCGGCATCGTGCCTTGGGAACGACAATTACGCTGCAGATTTTTGGCACGCACGACCAAGACGTCATTAATAAATCCTTTGATTTAATCGATCATTATGAAGACTTATTAACGGTTAATCGCGATCACTCTGAAGTAATGAGTGTTAATCAAGCTGCGGGGAAATCTCCGGTTCAGGTGTCAAGCGCAACTTATGGCTTAATTAAATTAGCAGTTAAAGAAAGTCAGGCTAATTTTGGCTTTAATGCATTAATTGGACCGCTGGTTAAGTTGTGGGCAATTGGCTTTAAGGGTGCCCATGTGCCAACTGATGCGGAAATTAAAGAAAAAATGAAATTAATTGATCCGTTTAGTGTGGTTCTTGATGATGCCAACCAATCTGTCTTTTTAACTAAGGAAGGCATGGAACTTGATCTTGGCGGGATTGCCAAGGGCTGGATTGCGGATCGGATTCGTGATTTTTGGCATGCTTATGGTGTTAATGCTGGTATTATCAATCTTGGCGGCAATATTCTACTCGTTGGTGATTCACCTAAACGTGCTAGCGGTCAATGGTCAGTCGGTGTTCAAGATCCTAAGGAAAAGCGCGGCAACAATATTACATCAGTCATGGTGCCTAAATGTTCAGCGGTTACTAGTGGTACGTATGAACGCTATTTGGTTGTCGATGGGCACAAGTACCACCACCTAATTGACCCGCGGACGGGTTACCCAGCAGAAACTGATCTGGCTGGAGTAACCACCTTTACCAAAGATTCGGTTGAAGCCGAAATTGAGTGCAAGCGGCTGTTTTTTGCTGGCCATCCAATTGCTGGCTGGCATGATGATCCAGACCGTGTGGGTGCAATCTTTGTTTATAATGACGAACACGTTGAGTATGATAATTTTGATAATCATAAATAACTTGGTCAGACAGCGTTAATTTTGAAGTAAAATAGATTAAATAAAAGGACAAAGCGTAAAAACGTCTTGTCCTTTTATATTAATTTAAAATTCTGATACAAAAAATTATGCTGTTGTTCTACTAATACTGAAAATACTATTGAACACACCGTTTGATAATCCTGGGGTGCTGTAGATAATAAACCGTAAGAATGATGAATCGAGTGTCTGCTGGATGAACCACGGGTTTTGCAATGTATTAAGCATTGACAAAATAATATAAACAAAAAAGTAGCTGGCGACAAAGGATACGATGGCACCTAGTACACCATCTAAAATACTGCCGAAGTTAGTTGCGTGTGGATTTTTGCTTGGCACCCAGCCCTTAAAAATTTTAATTACCATTTTGCCGACAAATAATAGAATAAAGAAGGCAATAAACCGAAATAAAATCAAATTGGTGCCTGGCGTTAGAGTGGTTTGAATATTTTGCCCGGTAATTTGGCCATAGAGCCAGTTGCCCAGTGGGTTTTGAAATAAAATTGCAACGATAAAAACAATCGCGGCAAAAATTAAATTAATAACTAATTTGGTAAAGCCTGTTTGGTAGCCCTTGTAGGTTTTGAGAGCTAGATAGGCTAAAACAATTAAAGTAACAATCATAGTTATCTCCTTTGTCGAATATTATAGCTTATTTTTGCGCATTAGACTTTGACGATTGCCTAAAAATACTTCATAATTAAAGAGATGTAATGGCTTTACAATAAGCTGTTTTTGGCGTTAAATTTATAGAGTGTGAAACAAGGTTTCACGGGTGAAAAATGAATCCTGAACAATTTGTCCAAGAATTATCAAAACATAATTTTAAGTTAAGTGAAAAGCAAATCAAACAATTTAAACTTTATTTTACCAACTTAGTTGCTGCGAATGAGCATGTTAACCTGACGCGGATTACTGCGCAAGAAGATGTTTATTTAAAACATTTTTTTGATAGTATCACGCCGCTGTTTGTCTTTAGCTCAGTGTTTAAACCGAATGCAACTTTGTGCGATGTTGGTGCTGGTGCCGGTTTTCCGTCAATTCCGCTAAAGATTTTAATGCCGGAATTGCAGGTAACAATCGTTGATTCGCTAGGTAAAAGACTAACCTTTTTGCAAGATTTGGTTACCAAGTTGGACTTAGAGGGCGTAACCTTAGTCCATGGCCGAGCTGAAGATGTCGGGCAAAATAAGTTGTACCGTGAGCAGTTTGACCTGGTAACAGCTCGAGCAGTTGCGAACATGGCAGTTTTAAGCGAATATTGCTTGCCGCTGGTTAAAACAAACGGCTACTTTGTTGCTTTGAAGGGTCCAAAGGCCGAAAGCGAACTAAAAGATAGCCAAAAGGCAGTCAAAGTACTGGGTGGTAAGGTAATTGAAAGTCAAGAACTGACTTTGCCCGAAAGCGACGAAGAGCGGACACTGATTCTTGTTCAAAAGGTGCAGGCAACACTTAAGAAATATCCGCGGCAAGCGGGAACCCCGCACCGAAAACCAATCCATTAATAGAGGAGGACGCTATATGTCAATCTTTTCTTCTTTACGACATCATGATGAAATTCCTAAAGATAAGCAAATCAAAGATATTGAATTAACTAAAATTAAAGCCAATGCCTACCAACCGCGGCGTGAATTTTCGGATGAATCAATTCGTGAATTAGCATCAACTCTTGATAAGGATGGACTTTTACAGCCAATTATTGTTCGTGAGCAGGGTGATAATTATGAGATTATCGCAGGTGAACGGCGGTATCGTGCTGCTAAGCACTTGACTTGGGAAACGATCCCGGCAATTGTGAACAACATGGATGATAGTCAGGCTGCTTCTTTTGCCTTGATTGAAAATTTACAACGCGAGGATTTGAACCCAATCGATGAGGCTCAGGCTTACGATAACTTGATGAAGTTAAATAACTTGACCCAGACAACTTTGGCTAAAAATATTGGTAAGTCACAGTCATACGTGGCTAACAAATTGCGCTTATTAAAATTAACGCCTAAGGTGCAGAGCTATTTGGCTAATGGGCAAATCTCCCCGCGTCATGGGCGCTGTCTTGTGGGTCTTAGTGAAAAGGATCAGGGCCGCGTTTTAGATGAAATCTTAGCCAATAATTTAAACGTTAGTGATACCGAAAAGATTGTTAAAGACGTTGACGGCTACTTTATTAATAAGAAAAAGCAGGCGAAGGACCAAGAACGGGCCGAACAAACTAAACGAGCTGCCAGCCGCATTCCTAAGGACATGCAGGTGCAGATTAATACGATTAAGCAGGCTGTTAAATTAGCTAAGGAATCAGGCATTAAGGTCAAGGTCAAGGAAAATAATGACCCTAACGATTATATGATTACGATTGAGTTGAAGAGAAATTAGGAAGGCGGAGCAAAATGGTAAAAGTGATTTCGGTTGCTAACCAAAAGGGTGGCGTTGGTAAAACAACGACGACAATTAACTTGTCGGCTGCTCTGGCTGAGCGTGGCTATCATGTTTTAATTATCGATATTGACCCGCAGGGAAACTTAACTTCCGGACTAGGAATTGAAAAGTCAGAAATTAATGATGATATTTACAGCGTATTGATTAATGATGTGCCGTTAAAAGACACCATCTTCCATACTTCAAATAGAAATTTGGATATGGTGCCGGCAACCATTAATTTGTCTGGTGCCGAAACTGAATTAATCAGTATGATGGCCAGAGAAACACGCTTGAAGTCAGCAATTGATGTTGTCAGCAGCGATTATGATTTTATCTTTATTGACTGTCCGCCGTCCTTGGGCCAGTTATCAATTAACGCCTTCACGGCATCGGATTCAATTTTGATTCCGGTTCAAAGTGAGTATTATGCAATGGAAGGACTAAGCCAATTATTGAATACAATTCGCTTAGTCCAAAAGCACTTTAATAAGGACTTGGGTGTTGAAGGAGTTCTACTCACAATGCTGGATGCGCGGACCAATTTAGGTGCTGAAGTAGTCAAGGAAGTGCAGTCATACTTTGCTAAAAAGGTATATAAGACAATTATTCCGCGAATTACCAAGTTAGCCGAGGCGCCAAGTTATGGTCAATCGATTGCAGAATATGCGCCTAATTCACGTGGGGCAAAGGTTTATGATGATTTGGCAAAAGAGGTGCTGAAGAATAATGGCAAGAGACTCAAGAAATAACGAACCAAAGAAAAAGGGCGGCCTTGGCCGCGGGATTGAAGCCTTATTTGAGGATGAACCACAGGTTGAAGAAACTGAAGAAGAAATTCTCGACCTTGACCTAAGTGAAATTCGCCCGAATCCATACCAACCGCGCAAGAACTTTGATGACAAGGCCTTAAAGGAACTGTCTGATTCAATTAAAGAAAATGGTGTCTTTCAACCGATTATTGTGCGCAAGTCAGTTAATGGCTATGAGATTATTGCGGGTGAGCGTCGTTTTCGGGCATCAAAATTAGCCAAGAAAACGACTGTGCCAGCAATTGTCCGTGACTTTGACGAAGGACAAATGATGGAAGTTGCCGTTCTGGAAAATTTGCAGCGTGAGGACTTGTCCCCACTTGAGGAAGCTCAGGCGTACGAAATGCTGCAGAAAAACTTGGGCTTAACCCAAGAAGAAGTTTCTAAACGGATGGGTAAGTCACGACCGTATATTGCTAATTACTTGCGGTTGTTGACTTTGCCAACCAAGACGAAGCACTTACTGCAACACGGGCAATTATCAATGGGTCAGGCAAGAACACTGCTTGGACTAAAGAACAAAGATAAGATTGATGAAGTTGCCAAGCAGGTTGTTAAGGAAGGCATGCCAGTGCGCAAAGTTGAAGCATTGGTAGCACAATTGAATGCGAAAAAGCCGGTCAAGAAGACAACCCATAAATCCGCCTTTATTCGGGCCAGCGAACACCAATTGGCTGATAAATTAGGCTCAAGTGTCAATATTTCAGAGAGCAAGAAGGGCAAGGGACACTTGTCAATTGGCTTTAGCTCGGTTGATGAACTGAACCGGATTCTTGATATTTTGGGAGTTGATCTTGATGAATAAGGAGATCGCTTATAATTTAGCTGATACTGTCCAGATGAAAAAGCCCCATGCCTGCAAGGTGAATGATTGGGAAGTTTTGCGGCTCGGTGCAGATATCAGGCTCAAGTGCATGGGCTGCGGACATGTGGTGTTGATGCCTCGCGGCAAGTTTACGCATAATTTGAAAAAAGTTTTAACTAAAGCAAATGATCCGGTCAATAGTAAAAAAGAATTTTATGTTCCTAAAGATGAAATTATCAGACCAGGTTTTAAACAAGAATAAGTAATAATTTTAAATAGAAAAAGAGGAAAAAGATGTCATTAACTGCTGGGATTGTCGGCTTGCCGAATGTTGGAAAGTCCACGTTATTTAATGCAATTACTAAAGCTGGAGCTGAAATGGCGAACTACCCGTTTGCCACGATTGAACCTAATGTTGGGATGGTTGAAGTACCAGACAAGCGGCTTAGCCGGATTCAGGAACTTGTTCCAGCTAAAAAAATTGTCCACACTACTTTTGAATTTACCGATATTGCGGGTCTAGTTAAGGGTGCTTCTAAGGGTGAAGGTCTTGGAAACAAGTTCCTTGAGAACATCCGTCAAACTGATGCCATTATTCATGTTGTCCGTGCTTTTGAAGATGACAACATTACTTCTGTTACTGGTAAAGTTGATCCAGAAGAAGACATTAATACCATTAATTTGGAATTGGCAATTGCCGACCTTGATGCCGTTAACCGCCGAATTAATAAGGTAAAGAAGATTGCCCAGCAAAACGACAAGGAAGCCAAGGCTGAATATGCAGTTTTACAAAAAATTAAGCCAGTCTTAGAAGAAGGCAAGGCAGTTCGGTCAATTGATTTTACTGAAGATGAACAAAAGTTAGTTAAAGGCTTCTTCCTCTTGACTGATAAGCCCGTGATTTACGTGGCTAACATTGCGGAAGATTCAATGGCTGATCCCGAAAGTGATGAATTTTACCAAATCGTTAAAAAGCATGCCGAAAGTGAAAATGCGGAATGCCTAGGAATTTCAGCTGCAACTGAAGAAGAAATTGCTGGTCTTGATGATGACGAAAAGGCTGAATTTTTGGAAGCAGAAGGGGTAACTGAATCAGGACTTGACCGTTTGATTAGAGCAGCTTACCATCTCTTGGGATTGCGGACATTCTTTACGGCTGGTGGTCCAGAAACTCGTGCTTGGACCTTCCATGAAGGGATGAAGGCACCACAAGTTGCTGGTGTTATTCACTCAGACTTTGAACGTGGCTTTATCCGAGCTGAAGTTGTTTCTTATGCTGATTTGGACCAATTTGAAACTATGCAGAAGGTCAAAGAAGCTGGTAAATTACGCCTTGAAGGTAAAGATTATGAAGTTCAAGACGGCGACATTATTGAATTTAGATTTAACGTTTAGGGTAAGATAATGGCAGAAGAGAAAAAAGAAGAACAAGCAAAAATCGATACTAATAAGCAAGAAAAGTTGAAGGACAAGGTCGAAAGCAAGAACAAGGACGACCAAGTTAAGCAACTGGAGCCGGCAGAGTTGCGCAAACAATTGAGTAATAAGAATGCTGATTACATTTTCCGTTTGCAAAAAGAATTGGAAACTCAAGGTAAGCTTAGTGAAGCTGATGCTGCAGGCAAGATTGATGAATTATTGCCGCACTTAGTTGTCGCACAACATCATGGTCAACCTGCCAGCACTTACTACAATATGTCTCCTAAATTAAAAGCAGCAGATATGTTAAAGCCGAAAAAACGGACAGCGGCAGATATTCCATTTTGGCAATATGCCGTTGATAGTGCCTTATTGTACATTGCAATCTTCGTTGGGTTGTTTGGCGTAATTGCCCTGTTTCAAACTAACCAAAAGACCAGCGCGCAAAATTCACAGATGGGTATTTTAACGCTCCTGGTTGTTGGTGCAATGATGGGTGTCTTCATGACTAAGTATAATGAGTGGGTGATTCCAGCTCAGACCAAGAACAAGAAGATTCCGTGGACCAAGTTAATTCTGGGGATGGTTGCGATGTTGGCCATTCTCTTTGTTCTCATTTGGGTTCTATCAATGCCAGTTTTACGTGTAATTAACCCAGTCTTGTCTGGCGCCGGTAATATTATTGTGGCGGTAGTTGCTTACGGCTTACGTTGGCTCTTTAGACGTCATTACCAGATTATTGGTTCAGTCTTTACCCCAACCGCAAAAAGCAAATAGTGTGCTTTTTATTTACAAAAGTAGTATACTAAATAATCAAATGCTAAAAAGGATAAACAGATAATTTGCGTCTGTTTATCCTTTTTTGAAGCTTTTTGCAGGTATGAAAATATAATTATTTAACATAGAAGAAAGAGGTATTTAATGATTAACACACTGCGTAAATCAATTCGACAGTATAAGAAACAGTCTTTACTGTCGCCTTTATTTGTCACGGGTGAAGTTATCATTGAAATGTTAATCCCGTATCTAGTCGGTATCTTAATCGACAACGGAATTATGAAGGGGAACATGGCCTACATTACCAAATGGGGCGTAATTCTTCTAATTTTGACGATTGTTTCACTGGTTTTAGGAGCTAGTGCTAGTTACGTGTCAGCTCACGCCTCTGCCGGCTTCGCTTCTAATCTGCGTAAGGACATGTTTTACCATGTTCAAGATTATTCATTTGAAAACATTGATAAATTTTCAAGTGCCAGTTTAGTGACGCGGATGACGACGGATGTTAACAACATTCAGATGGCTTACCAAATGATTATCAGAATTGCGGTTAGAGCACCGATGATGTTGATTGTATCAATTATTATGTCAGTCATCATTAGTCCGAAATTGTCGTTAATCTTTGTCGTAATTGCACCGATTTTTATTCTGTTATTGGCAGTTGTAATTAAGAGTGCCTACCCATACTTCCCAAGAATTTTTAAGGGTTACGACCGGATGAACCAAGTAGTTCGGGAGAACATTCGTGGTATTCGAGAAGTAAAGACTTACGTTCAAGAAAAGCCGCAAACAGACGAATTTAAAAAGTCATCAGGCTTTATTTACAAATTGTTCTCAACAGCACAAAAGATTATGTCGTTAAACTCCTTAATCGTGATGGCTGTTTTGAATATTTCCAACCTAGCAATTTGCTGGTTTGGTGCTAAGGAAATTGTTGGCGGCGGTTTACAAACCGGTCAATTAATTTCTATGTTTTCATACTCCAATTCTGTTTTAAACAGTTTAAATATTTTGGCAATGATTTTTACACAATTGGTTATTTCTGGTGCTAGTGGCCGCAGAATTGCTGACGTTATTAATGAAAAGCCATCAATTGAAAATCCGCACAAGCCATTAACTCACTTTAATAATGGTGAAGTAGTTTTCGATCACGTTAACTTCAAATACAACAATGACGATCAAGAATTGGCTTTAAGCGATATTAATTTGCACATTAAGCCGGGTGAAACAATCGGTATGATTGGTAAGACGGGGTCGTCGAAGTCAACACTGGTATCAATGATTCCGCGGCTTTACGATACTGATTCTGGTGCCGTGCGCGTCTCAGGTCACAATGTTAAGTCGTATGATTTGAAGACTTTGCGTGATAATGTTGCCATGGTTTTGCAAAATAATGTTTTGTTCTCCGGTACAATTAAGGAAAACTTGAAGTGGGGTAACGAGAATGCAACTGATGAAGAAGTAATCGCAGCATCTAAGGTAGCTCATGCAGATGACTTCATTCAAGAAATGCCTGACAAGTACGACACAATGGTTGAACAAGGCGGAACCAATGTATCTGGTGGTCAAAAGCAAAGAATTACAATTGCCCGTGCATTGCTAAAGAAGCCGAAGATTTTAATCTTAGATGATTCTACTTCAGCCGTTGATACTCAGACTGAACGTGAAATTCGTCAAGCTTTAGCCAAGAATATGCCGGACACAACTAAAATTATCATTTCACAACGGATTGTTTCGATTAAGGATGCAGACCGAATTGTTGTGATGGATGAAGGTAAAATTCAAGATATTGGAACTCACGATGAATTGATGAAGAACAACGAGCTTTATAGTTCAATCGCTAAGTTCCAAGAAGAGCAAAAGAAGTAGGTGAGCAATTTGGATAACGCAATAGAAAATAAGAATGCCAGTAAAGGCGGTAAGCGTTCCACTACTCTATGGCGGTTACTTAAGTTAGTCGCAACTACCAGTCCATGGATGCTCATCACATCAATGATTGCGATTGTCTTGGCGGCTGGTGCGAACGTTTTAGGATCGCTGTTTATTGAACGGTTGATTAACGACTACATCACACCATTATTAAAACAGTCACAGCCTAACTTTATGCCGCTGCTTCATGCGATTGAAGTTATGTTTGGCGTTTATGCAATTGGCTTTATCTCTAACTACCTGTTTGCTGTTTTGATGGCTGTTTTGGCACAAAAGACTCAATACAGAGTTAGAAATGAAATGTTTGCTCACATGGAGCAATTACCAATTTCATACTTCGATCAAAATGACTACGGCGATATCATGAGTCGGTACACGAATGATATCGATACTTTGATGCAGATGATTTCACAATCAATTCCGCAGTTCATGAACTCAACCTTGAACTTGGTCTTTGTTTTGGCCGCAATGTTTAGTTTGAGTTGGCAATTAACCATCTTTACGTTGATTATCTTTGCCTTGTCAATAGGAATTGTTAAGTTCCTAACCACGCGTTCATCACACTATTTCCAACTTCAGCAAAAGGAATTGGGACAAGTTAACGGTTATAACGAAGAAATGCTAAACGGTCTGAAGGTTATCAAGGTCTTCAGTCATGAACCAGAAGTTGAAGCTGATTTTGACAAATACAATGAAAATTTGCGGGATGCCTCTGGTAAAGCTAACACTTATTCCACAATTTTGTTCCCAATTATGGGGAATGTCGGCAACTTATTGTATGTTATTATTGCAGTTCTAGGTGGAGCAGTTGCCATTAACAAGATTGCGCCATTATCACTTGGTGTGATTGGTGCCTTCTTGCAATTATCCAAGCAATTCGCAATGCCGATTGCCCAGATTTCACAGCAATTGAACTCAATCGTGATGGCCTTAGCTGGTGCTGAACGGATTTTCCAATTAGAAGACCAACCAGTTGAAGTTGATGACGGTGACGTTACAATTTCTAAAGATGAAGACGTTAAGGGTACTTGGTACTGGAATGTACCGCAAAAGGATGGCTCAGTTAAGAAAGTTAGAGTTAAGGGTCATATTGTCTTTGACAACGTTAACTTCAGTTATTCACCGGATAAGCAGATTTTGTATAACATTTCAATTGATGCAAAACCGGGAATGAAAGTAGCCTTAGTTGGTGAAACTGGTGCTGGTAAGACAACGATTTCTAACATGATTAATCGTTTCTACGAAATTGCATCCGGAACGATTACTTACGACGGAATTCCGATTACCAAGATTAAGAAGGACGACCTGCGTCAGTCATTGTCAATCGTTTTGCAGGATACGCACATGTTTACGGGTACCATCATGGATAACATCCGCTTTGGTAATCCAGAAGCTAGTGATGATGATGTTTACCAAGCAGCACGCTTATCACATGCCAATGAATTTATTCATCACCTGGATAATGGCTATAAGACAGTAATTGACGGTAACGGCGGCGACTTGTCTCAGGGACAGATGCAGCTGCTCAGTATTGCTCGGGCAATGATTGCGGACGAACCTGTGATGATTTTGGATGAAGCAACATCGAGTATCGATACGCAAACCGAAAAATTGGTTCAAGCTGGGATGGATAACCTCCTTGCCGGTCGGACAAGTTTCGTTATTGCCCACAGATTATCCACAATTGTTAACTCAGACTTAATTCTCGTGCTTGACCACGGTCATATTATCGAAGCCGGCAACCACGACAAGCTCATTAAGGAAAAGGGTTATTACTACGAGTTATACACTGGTAAGAAAGAAATTGAATAATTTTTTGAAAGAGTTGAGAATTTCTCAGCTCTTTTTTTAATAAAAAGATAAAATTCTGTCTGATTAGTAGGTTTTAGTCTTAAAAATGATTAAAATATTAGGCATAGGCTTTATTGCACGATTATTTATAGAAATTAAATAAAGGGGAGGATTCGCCCTATGAAAATTTTGGTTGTTGATGATGATAAAGAAATCGTTGAGTTGTTGAGCATTTATCTTAAAAATGAGGGTTACACGCCAGTTGCGGCATATAGCGGCAAGGAAGCAATCACGCGCCTGACGACCACACCAGATATTGCATTAATGATTTTGGACGTGATGATGCCGAACATGAGTGGAATTGATGTCATTAAAGAAGTGCGCAAGGATTCCGATATTCCAATTATTATTGTTTCAGCTAAGACTGGTGATATGGACAAGATTCAAGGGCTAATCACTGGGGCTGACGATTATGTGTCTAAGCCATTTAATCCACTGGAAGTGATGGCGCGGATACGCTCGCTCTTACGCCGCAGTCAAAAGCAGGTTAAGGATGAAAAGCCGGATGTTTTGGAAGTTGGACCGCTGGTGATTAACCGTGATTCACACGAAGTTAAGACAATTGATGGCAAGGACATTCAGTTGACTGCATTAGAGTTTGGGATTTTGTACCTGTTAGCCAGTCACCCTAACCGGGTGTTCTCAGCTGATGAAATTTTTGAGCGTGTTTGGCAGCAGGAATCAATTGTTTCAGCTAAAACTGTCATGGTCCACGTGTCACACTTACGTGATAAAATTCAAAAAGCTACGGGCGGCGAGGATGTTATCCAGACCGTTTGGGGAGTTGGCTACAAGGTTGAGGCTTAATTAAATGAAAAAAGAACGCGTCAAGTTAACAGCTGCAGAAAAGAGCGAACTGTTTGCTGAAGGCGTCATTACAGTTGTGTTGCTACTGTTACTTAACTTATCAATCATTATTTTGGTTAATCTGACCATTTTGCGTGATAAGAACCTGATTAATGGCATTTACTTTTTAAAGGAAACGATCACCATTTATGGCGGGCGACATTTGTGGTCATGGCAGCACACCTTTTTGCTGCTGATGGGTGCTGGAGATTTGCTAGTATTGTATTGGCGCCTAATTCGCCGCTACCACCAGATGCAACTGCGGCACGTAATTTCGGAATTACATTATATTGCCCAAGGGCACTTTGACCATTGCATTTCTTTTAAGGTTAAGACAGACTTGCAAAAGGTGATTGATTCAATCAATTCCTTGGTTGACAGTACAGTGACCGCAATTAATGAAGAAAAGGCAATCGAGCAGTCCAAAGATGAACTAATTAGCAATGTTTCGCATGATATTAGGACACCCTTGACGTCGATTATTGGTTATTTAGGCCTGTTAAAAACGGGAGTATCAGATCCAAAAGACCAGCAAAAATATTTGGATATTGCCTACACCAAGGCAGAACAGATGAAATCGCTGGCTCATGACTTACTTGAATACACAACGCTGAAGTCGACGACAACAAAACTGAATTTGTCGCCATTGCACATTTTTTCAATGTTGGAACAAGTGGCAGCGGGGTTTGAATTTGAAGCTCAGAACAAGAATATCGAGTTTCAAATTGAAGTTCGCCCCAAAGATCTGACAATTCAAGCTGATCCGGAAAAATTGGTGCGGGTTTATAACAATCTGATTGCTAATGCACTCAAGTATGGTACTGGTGCAAGCCAGATTAAGTTGATTGCTAATTTAGTAAATGATAATGAAGTCGAGCTCCGGGTAGAAAACAACGGGGCGAAGATTCCGCAGGCATCGCTGAAGAAAATTTTTGAGCGCTTCTACCGTGTGGAAACTTCACGCAATACTCAGACTGGTGGGACAGGTTTGGGCTTATCAATTACTAAGAGTATTGTTGATTTGCATCATGGTAAAATCCGCTGTGAATCCGACGATAATTGGACTAGCTTTATTATTCAATTACCACTGGACTTAAAGAATGGTAAAACAATCGGCTAGCTGTGATATAATTTTGACTGAGATAAAAAAACAGAGGGGCACAGAATGAGTATTTCTTTAAATACCTGTATTTTAATTTTGAAAGAACACCACTTGTTGAAATCAAGTGCTGTTCAAGATACGGTCGCGACTAAAATGGAGTATGTTTCCTATGATTCACGCGACATTAAGACCAACACATTGTTTTTCTGCAAGGGTGCTGGCTTTCGACCGACTTACCTATCAATGGCTAAGGACAATGGGGCTAATTGTTACGTTGCCGAGCAGCCTTATCCGGAAGGCAAGGGGATGCACGCGCTAATCGTGCGCGATGTTTCTAAGGCAATGGCATTATTATCGGCGGCCTTTTTCCGCTTTCCGCAGGATGACCTATTTGTTGTGGCCATCACGGGAACAAAGGGCAAAACAACGACGGCTTACTTTATTAAAGGGATGCTGGATCAGGTTAATGGCGGCAAGACCGCGCTGATTTCATCAGTTAATGATGTTGTCGGGACTAATCCTGAGGATACCTTCAAGTCAAGTTTGACAACGCCGGAGTCTCTGGACCTATTCCGTGATATGCGCCGGGCCGTTGATAATGGCATGACGCACTTGGTAATGGAAGTTTCCAGTCAAGCTTATAAAAAGAACCGGGTCTTTGGTTTAACTTATGATTTAGGCTTTTTCCTAAATATTTCGCCGGATCATATTGGACCAAACGAGCACCCGAACTTTGCGGATTACCTGCACTGCAAGTTGCAGCTAATGGTTAATGCTCGTAAGTGTATTATTAATGCGCAAAGTGACCATTTTGACGAAATTTACGCTGCGGCAACAACGACAACGGATCCTGATAGTATTTATCTATTCGCGGATGAAAAATTTACTAATCCAAATCTAAAAGCACCAATCGACTTCCGCTTTGCTTCAAAAGAAAGCGATATGGCGGAAACGCGCTTCCAAGTTTTGTGTGCTACTGATAAGGCTAAAGAGTTAAAAATTGCCGGAGATTATCAATTGAAGATGCTGGGTGACTTTAACGAGTCAAACGGCACAGCTGCAATTATTGGTGCTGGCCTAGCGGGCTTAGACCATGATACCGCCGCTAAAGGAATTAGCGACGTTACGGTTCCGGGTAGAATGCAAACAGAAGTGACCAAGGATCACGGAATTGTGGTTGTTGATTATGCCCATAATAAGGCATCAATGATGGCACTAATGGGCTTTATGCAGCGCGAGTTTAATAATCCAAAAATTATTGTCGTTGTCGGAGCTCCCGGTGATAAGGGCGTTTCACGCAGACCGGGCTTTAGTCAAAGTTTGAATGCATATGCTGACAAGGCCTTTTTGACATCAGATGATCCGGGCTTTGAAGATCCGAAAGAGATTGCGGAAGAGATTAATGCCGGAATCGATCACGATAAGGTTGATGTGACAATTGAACTTGACCGCAATAAGGCGATTCATGATGCGATCAGTATGGCTCATTCTGGCGATGTTGTGCTAATTTGCGGTAAGGGTGCTGATGGCTTCCAAAAGGTCCGCGGCATTGATACCCCATATCCATCAGATATTGTTGTTGCCCAACAGGTCATTGACAACTTGGAAGGTCAAAAAGAGCACTTTAATAAGTAAAAGAGCAGAAAAATGAAGCATTTTTTTAGTATTATTGGCGGCATGGGGACGATGGCTACTGAAAGTTTCGTTCGCTTGTTAAATCATCGGGTAAAAATTACTAAGGACCAGGATTATTTAAATTATATTTTGGTTAATGATGCGCAAATTCCGGACCGAACAGCGTATATTGAGGATCATACCAAGCCTAATTGCTTGGTTGATTTGCGTGCTGATGTTTTGGGACAAGCAAAATTAGGACCGGATTTTTTCGTTATGCCATGTAATACCGCGCATTATTTTTATGATGACCTTGCGAAGCTGACGGACATACCCTTTTTGCACATGATGCGCATTGCCGTGCATCAGTTTATCGAGCAATATCCGGATGAAGCCAAAATAGGGGTGATTGCCACCGAAGGTTCGATTTATGACCACTTGTACGCTGATGAGATTCAGGCAGTTGGGCGTGAAGTTGAGCTTGGTGGTTCAGAAATTCAGCCGCTGGTCACTGAACTGATATATTCTAATATCAAGGAAAAGGGTGTAGTCAATCGTGAGCTATACCATCATATTTTACAATTAATGCACGATAAATATGGCTGCAATGTGATTTTACTTGGCTGTACGGAATTGTCGCTAGCTCAGGAAAAAGCGCCGGATCACCCGTACAATGTGATTGATCCACAGTCGATTATTGCTGATGTGGCGATTGAATTGTCGCTGAAGATCCGTGCGGGTATGGATCCCAAAGAAGCTACTAAAAAATATTTATATTAAAGTTTAAAAGAAGAGTCTGAGATGTCAGATTCTTCTTTTTTAGGTAAGCGATTCTATAAAAAGGATTGACAATTTTACGATTACCGTTTAGTGTATTATTAAAGTAATACAATGTTTAAAAATAATTACTGGAGGGTCGCATGATGCTTTATCTTTTATATATATTAATTGGCTTGTTAATCATTTTAGTCGTTAACTTAGCAGTAACTGCTTGCTTGACGCTCAAAGATATTTATCAACATCGCGATCAACACTTAGTGTTTACTAAGGCATTTAAAAAGTATTTTAGTAAGAATAATAATCTGCCTGTAAGCTTAACTGATTGGAAAATATTATTAAGTTAGAATGCTAGAGCCAAGGGACTTAGTTAGTCTTTAATTAATAAAGTGTATTTTTCTATAACTTTTACTATTGACATTTGGTAAGCTATCGCTTATTCTTAAAGTAATTGAATACGGTTTCTTCGGGGCAGGGTGTAATTCCTGACCGACGGTGACAGCCTTATGGCTGAAGTCCGTGACCCGCGTACATCGCGGTGGAGCTAGTGTGAGTCTAGCACCGACAGTTAAAGTCTGGATGGGAGAAGAACAAATTAAGCTAATATTTGACTCGCGTCGTTTTTGACTGCAGAAATCATATTTGGTTAATAATAAATGGACCTCGTTGAAATAATCAAAGGGGTCTTTTTTTGATATTTAGGAAGTGAAAGTAGTGCAGGATACAGATTATATGCAAATGGCGGTCGATGAAGCATTAAAAGCGCAAGGAATGACGTGGACTAATCCGCTTGTTGGCGCGGTTCTGGTTAAAGATGGCCAAGTCTTAGCAACGGGCTATCACCACCAATATGGTAAAGAGCACGCAGAGATTAACACCTTGTCACATTTAGCTGATCCGAAATTGGCAAAGGGTGCGACCTTGTATGTAACGCTAGAGCCATGCAGTCATTACGGCAAGCAGCCGCCGTGCTGTCAAAAGGTCGTCAATGCAGGTATTAAGCGCGTGGTTGTTGGTCAAGTGGATCCGCATCAAGTTGTTGGCGGCAAGGGAATGCGATATTTAGAAGAGCGTGGCCTTGAAACTGAAGTAATCGGTGGCGTGGAGCAGCTTTATGACCGTTATAACTTTTTCTATCAAAAAAAGCGACCGTTTGTGACCCTCAAGTATGCAATGTCACTTGATGGCAAGATTAATGAAGCTGGGCAAAAGCGCACATTTTTGACAGGTGATAAGGCACAGATTGATGTGCAGAAGTTGCGCTGCAATCGGCAGGCAATTTTAATTGGCGCAAACACCTTACGCATTGATGATCCACAGTTAACAGTTAGGATTAAAAATTTGCCAATTCCGCCAATCAGGATTGTCGTCACGCGGGATGCCAATCAACTTGATTTTACTAAGCAATTATTTCAATTGCCGGGACAGATTTGGCTCTTGAGTGAGCAGCCGTTAACTAAAAAATTAGGCGAAAATATTGAATGTCTGACAGCTGAAAAGTGGACATCAGAAAAAATTGTGGACTTACTAGCACAACGTGAAATTCAGTCACTGCTAGTTGAGGGCGGCAGTCAAATTCAAGCAGAATTTATTGCCGCTGATTTAGCAGATGAAATTATTGCTTATATTGCGCCGCAAGTTTTGGGTGGTGCCGGCTTACCAGCAGCAGTGGGACCCGCTTTAACTAAAAAACTGCAGTATCAACTTCTTGATGTCCACCAATTAGGTCAAGATGTGCGCATTTGCGCAAGGAGAAAATAAATGTTTACAGGAATAATTCAGGGTACAGGCAAAATTACGCGCTTAGATATTACAGAAAAGCACGCGAAGTTAGGGATTACTTCAGCGAAAATGGCACAAAAAAATCTGCCACTCGGTGCAAGTATTGCGGTCAACGGTATTTGCTTGACGGTAACTGAATGGAAGAATGATGAGTTTACTGTTGATGTCATGCCAGAAACGATGAAGCGAACAAATCTAGGTAAGTTAACCAAGGGCAGCTTAGTAAATTTGGAACCATCTGTTAGTACAAATGGCACGCTTGATGGTCATATTGTTGCTGGGCATGTTGATACAACTGCGGAATTAATTAAGCGCACTGAAACAGAAAATTCCATCGAATTGCGTTTTCAAGTGCCGCACAAGTATGATCCATATATTGTCGAGAAGGGTTCAATTGCAATTGATGGTATTAGTTTGACAGTTACAATGGCAGAAAATGATGTCTTTGGTGTTAGTCTAATTCCGTTTACTATTGCGAATACTACTTTAGCTAATTGCCAAGTTGGCGATCACGTTAATATCGAAGTTGATATGATTGGTCGTTACGCAGTTAAGCAAATTCAAGCTTGGAAAAAAGAATTTTAGGAGGATAAAAATGAAGGACGAATTAAATGAAAAAATGGTCAAAATTCTTGACCATCTGAGAAATGGCGGCTTGGTTATTGTGGCAGATTCACCGCAGCGTGAATCTGAAGGTGATATGATCGGTTTAGCAGAAAAGGTAACGCCGCAAATGGTTAACACAATGATTACCAAGGCACGCGGATTGTTATGTGTCCCAATGAGTAAGGCATACGCTGACCGTTTGCAATTAAGTCCACTTGAAACAGGTTCAAATGATACTTTTGGGACCGCCTTTACGATGAGTGTTGATTCAACTGAGACAACAACCGGTATTTCTGCTTTTGACCGGGCTAAGACGATTAAAAAGCTGGCGGACCCTGATAGTCAATGGGACGACTTTTATCATCCCGGCCATGTTTTTCCATTAGTTGCTAAAGAAGGCGGCGTTTTGGAGCGGACGGGTCATACTGAAGCAGCACTGGACTTGGCGCGTTTAGCTGGCGTTGCCCCAGTTGGTTTTATCTGTGAATGCATTAAAAAAGACGGTACGATGGCGCGGCGTAAGGACTTGAAGGCACTCGCAGAAGGCTTAGGCATTCCTTACTTAACAATTGAAGAATTAATTGAATACCGTAAGCGGCAAGAGAATAAGGATTTGGCCATTGAATCCGTTACTAAAGTTGATTTTCCAACTAAATATGGTCATTTCCAACTTGAAGGTTTCAGAGATAGTAAGCATCCGGAAAAGCAGCCAACACTATTGATTAGTAAGGGCGAAGTTAAAGCTGGTGAACCACTTTTACTTCGGCTGCACAGTGAATGCTTAACTGGAGATGTGTTTGGTTCTAAACGCTGCGATTGTGGTGCGCAATTAGCAGAGGCTTTGACTAGAATTGAAGAAAATGGTTCAGGTGCAGTCTTGTACTTGCGTCAAGAAGGCCGCGGAATTGGTCTTGAAAACAAGCTACGTGCATATAAATTGCAGGACGAAGGGATGAACACGGTAGAAGCGAACCAGCAATTAGGCTTGCCAGTTGATGCAAGACGTTATAATATTGCTGGCGAAATTTTACGCCAAAAAGGCATCACAGAAGTTAAATTGATGACTAACAACCCAGATAAGGTTGAGCAGCTGGAAAACTTTGGTGTTAAAGTCGTTGAGCGCATTCCCATGGAAGTAGGCCTTACTGAAGAAAACAGACAATACTTGAGTACGAAAAAGCACGAAATGAATCATATTTTAAACGAGGTAGATTAAAATGAAAGAAATTACAGGAAAATTAGTGGCTGGACAAGATAAAAAGATCGGAATTGTCGTTGCCAAATTCAATGGTGTTGTAACTGATCGGCTGCTTAATGGTGCCATCGAGCAGTTAGAAATGTCGGGTGTAGCTAGTGACAATATCGTCGTTGTCCACGTCCCAGGCGCATATGAAATTGCGCGGACAGTTAACTGTTTAGCTAAAAGCGGTAAGGTTGATGGTATTATTGCTTTGGGAGCTGTTATTCGCGGCGAAACTGACCATTATACTTATGTCTGTGAAGGTACCGCATCACAATTAGCAGCGGCAACAGCAAATGGTCCAGTGCCGGTAATGTTTGGCGTTTTGATGACTGATACTGTTGCCCAAGCAACTGATCGTGCTGGTGGTAAATCTGGTAATAAGGGTGCGGAATGTGCAACAGATATCTTAGAAGTGTTGAGTTTAGAAGAGCAGATTAATAATTTATAGTACATTACTTACATAAATACATGTTTAAAAGCCATGACTGAGAAGAAGTCATGGCTTTTTTGAGTGATATTAAAATCAGTTTATATGATAACTAAAAAGTCAGGTGAAAATTTAATCAATAAGTGAAATACAATAAAAAGGCTCTTGTATCTAAAACAGGAGCCTTTTTATATATAATTAGGTTTATTTACTATCAATTCCCTTTAAATAAAATTGTAATGTCATTTTGTTTTCTGATGGTATTTGATATTGTGAATGTACAGGTGCCCCCCAAGAATCGTCACCACCAACGCCCATTTGTTTTTTAAGAATTCTAATTCGTGTACAGTATGGGTTTGGTAATTCAAATTGATGCTTAGCATTTTCAATTTCGTATTCACTATATGGTAATACACTTTGTTCAAACGGTGTGTCAATGCAAGAAAATTGCAGTCCTAATCCTGTATCGTCAGTTATTTTTAGCCAACGCGTTTCGCAATGATTCCCAGCTTCTTGTGGTACAAGATAAGGAGTGAAATTTTTGGATGCTGTTCCGCTATAAATACCTAACTTAGTTCCTTCTTTTCGGTCATTATAATTTTCATCTGGTCCTAGACCATAGAACGTATAGTTGTGATATTGTTTCGGCACTTTAATATCAATACCAAAAGCTGGAATTATTGGTAAATTAGTTTGACCAGGATATGTAGCAGTGACAAGTAACAATCCCGTACTATCAATTTGATAGGAAATACTAGTTTCAATTGTCGGATGTAATGCTAGCTGATAAGTAAATACGATCGATACAGCTGATTTAGTAGTAGAGATTTTAGTATTAACTAATTTTTGGAATTCTCCTGCGATGAGCCATTGGCCTAAATCATGCTGTGCATGATAGCCTTGATCATTATTTGTTGTAGCTCTCCAGAAAGATATTTGTGGAATATCAGAGATAAATTCGTGTCCTTCAAAATTATAAGATGTTAGGCCACCCTGTTCTTTAGAAAATTGCACACTAAAGTTGTTTCCTAGTACGCCAATATTAGTACTGCCTGTGATAATTTTGATATTAGAAGTTAGGGGCGTGGGAACTGGATAATAAGTTTGGATATTATCCTGTTTAAAGGAAATTTCAAAATTTTTGTTGGCCCAAAGACATTTTTCTTTAAGTTGTACAGAAACTTCGGCTGTATATTCGCTTTCTTGATCAAGTTTAATTTGCTTTGTCCAAGCTAGTTCTTGTTCACTTTCAGTTTGTGGTGCAACTATTATGTTGAAATTTTTGGTCCAAATAGTAGTTCCATTTTTAAGTATTTTAGCAACAAAATTTAAATTAGAAGTATCAACAAATAAATTACGATTTTGAATGCTAAATCCTTTTGAATCAATGGCTATTTGAATATTTGCATAATCTTGTTTAACTTCAGGAGCTTTGGGTGATGCAACTCTATTAGCAAATACAATTCCGTCACCACAGAATTTATAGTCGCTTGGTCGATCATCCCAGTCCCCACCATATGAGATCACCTTTTTCCCATTTTGCGAGCTTAATAGTCCTTGATCCAAATAATCCCAAATGAAACCTCCTTGGTATTCAGGACATTTGTCTTCTAAAGCAGTATATAATTTTAGACCACCGGTTGAATTACCCATAGAATGCATATATTCGCATTGGATAAAAGGCTTTTTAGGGTGCTGTTCAATATATTCAGCTACTTCTTGGGGCTTTAGGTACATTCTTGTATTTATATCTGAATATTCTTGATCAAATCCAGCTCTGAAAAATCCTTCATAATGAACAAGGCGTGAAGAATCGTGTTGGTGGAACCATTCCACACTTTTGACTAGATCTTTACCAGCATAAGATTCATTTCCACAAGACCAAATTAGAATTGCTGGATGATTTTTGTCCCTCTGAAACACTGAATTATCACGATCTAAGACTGCAGGAAGCCATTCAGAATAGTCACCTGGAATGTTCCATTTATCCCCGCTATCGTCAATTTGTAGCCATGAACCATGTGTTTCCAAATTAACTTCATCAATTAAATAGATTCCGTATTCATCGCATAGTTTGTACCACAATGGTTGGTTAGGATAATGAGAAGTTCGAACAGCATTAATATTGTGTTGTTTCATAAACTGGATGTCATATATCATATCTTCTTTAGTTACACTATGACCAAACCGATAGTCAAATTCATGACGATTAATACCTTTAAAAATAATTCGTTGATTATTGAGGTACATAATCCCATCTTTTGTTTCGAATCTTCTAAAACCAATTTCTGTAGTAATAATTTCTGAAGTTGTATTACTAGTTTTTAATTTAAGAATTAAGTGATAAAGATATGGATTTTCTGCACTCCAAAGTTTTGGAGAAGCAATTTTTAGAGTAATATCGTTGATTTTTGATTTTTTGTATATATCATGGCTAATGATATTTCCAACCTGATCTTTTAAAATAATCTGTAAACTAGTAGAAGAATCAAAATTAACCATTGTTGGTATGATTTTTAAGAGACCTTTTTGTAAGTCTGGAGATAATGATGGCAAAGCTGAAAAGTCAGTAATATGAGTTTTAGGAAAAGCTATTAATTCAACACTTCTAAATATTCCTGATAAGCGGATCATGTCTTGATCTTCAAGCCAACTTGCACTGGAATATTTAAAAACGGCAACTGCCAGTTTATTATTGACTGGTTTTAAGTATTTGGTAATATCAAATTCACTAGGAGTAAACGAGTCTTCACTGTAGCCAATAAAATGACCATTTACCCAAACATAAAAAGCAGTTTGTACACCAGCAAAAGAAATATGAACTTCTTTATCAATAAGAGCAGAATTTAAATCGAAATATTTAATATATGCGGCAACTGGATTAAAATGAGTAGGAATTTGTGGTGGAAAAAGTTGTTCATGTCCGTCCCAAGGATATTGCGTATTAACATATTTTGGTTTATTAAAACCTTGTAATTCTAATTGACCGGGAACCTTAACAAAAGCAAAAGTCGAATCATCAAAGTCATTTTGATAAAAATATTTTGGATGTGTATGTAAGTTATTGGCAACATTTACTTTCCAGCTACCATCTAAACTTTGAATTAACTGAGTTTTACCATCTTGCATTTCTTGCTCGTTTTGATAAAAATCAAAGGTTGCATGTGCTGGGCAACGATTAACCCCAAAAATGGTTGGATCTTGTAGCCAATCTAAACTTGGCTTAATATTTTCTGTATCCATTTTTATACCTTTCAAAAAATAAAAAAGGCAAGGCAATTAGAGTTAGCCTTGTCTTTTTTCATTAATTATTAGAATCTTCTACAGGCCATACTTTGGAGTAGTCAACGCCAATAACATCTTTAGTAACTTTTTTAACTTCGTTAGTAGCATCTGCTTTTTTACCGCCAGCACGAAGACGAGCGATCTCATCAACAATGACCTTGTGATTTTTCTTGTTCAATTTATAGAACAGTGAAATGATGAGAGCAATTAAAATTAAAGTACCACTACCGAAAAGGATAACATTTAAAATTGCATTTTGTGTATGCAGTGGTTGAGTAGCTGCATTCTTCATGAAGCCATTATTATCAAGATACATACCAATTACAATTCCAGATAAACCGGAGGTTACACCACGAACAAAACTTACAACTGACTGGAAAGTACCAGCTTTGTTTTCACCAGTAACTAGTTCTCCTAGATCAGGCATAAATGGATACATGTTCCAAGGTAAGAACCAATCGATTGCTCTAGCAATAATGAAGAATAACATAATAATTGTTAGCATTACGATTGCATTTGCAGGTCTTACTTTTCCTAATGTGTATAAAACAATAAAGGTTATTAAGTCAACTGTGAATGTAATGCTGTAAAGAAATCTTGGACCAAATTTAACTACAGCCCAACCACCAATAATTGTACCGATAAACCCAAGTCCGGCAAAAGACATAATGTAACCAGCAGTAGAAGCATTACTATGTAGGCAATATACCACATAATAAGTAAATACCATGTTCATTACATCAAAACCAGTAAATGATAATAAGTAAATAAAAATTTGTTGAGTATATGCTTTAACTCTAAAAACTTCAAGATAACCTAATAATTGTTTACCAAGTAGCTTCCAGAATGATTGTTTTTCTTCACCATTTGAATTTTTAGTTTCAGTAGCTTTTTTACTACCAGTACTTTCAATTTTGTCTACAGGCATTTCCCAAGTATTAAACGCGGTTAGCCAAAGTCCAAATAGATAGAAAACAGCAAAGAAAATACCATTAACGGTTAACGCCATTGAACTGTGTTGACCATAAATCTTAAACAATTGAGCTGGAATGAATGATGCAAAAAAGTTAGAAAATGCTGCAAATACAAGTCTAGTTGTTGAAAGCAGAGTCCGTTCTTTAAAATTAGTAGTCATTTCATTTGGTAATGTACTATAAGGAACTGTAATCATCTGCTGAATTAGCAAGAAAGCGAGATAAACGCAGAAGTAGTACCAATATGATAGACCACCGAACCACAGTAAAATGTATGACAAAATAAATGGTGAACCAAAAATTAAGAAGAAGTGGCGTCTACCAAACATTTTGCCTAATTTAGTGTGATAAAAGTTATCGGTAATTCCTCCAGCAACCAGTCCAAATAAGGCAGTTACCCAACTACCAATGGCAATAATTGAGGCTCCTTGAGTAGCTGACAAATTGCAGAATGATGTGTAGAAAAATAACATCCATGCTGATTGAACAGCTTGAGCACCACCACTACTAAAATCTGTTAAACCATAACAAATAGCTGTCCATAACGTGATTTTACGTTTTGTAAATATTCGTTTTGAAAGTTTGTTCATTTTTCTCCTCACTTTAAAAACTAATAGATTATTGTTAAGTGGACTAGATATCTAGCTCACTGTTGGAAGCGAATTCAAATAAAACCCTAGCATTGAAAACCTATTAAATCAAGCAAAATTTTATTGCAAAAATTTAATTATAAAATTGGTCTAGACTAAGTTAACTAGCTTAAATTACTTTAAAACATTAATTTTATTTAGATTAATTATATTTAGTAATCTGTCTAATCTGAATTTGGTACAGTTTAAAAAATATTGAAATAAATAAGTTCATATGATAGATTTATTGTAGGAAGCGGTTCCATCGGAGATCGATTATATTACCAATATATGGGAGAAAAAATGAATATAAAAAATTATGAAGTAGACGGTCATGAATCTCTTACTGATTTTTTGCTAACACCTATTAAATATGAACGACAGAGTACAGTTCCTCCGCGTAAATTTAGGGAAGGATTGCGACCAAGCCCATATGAATATGAAATGGAAGGTATTGATAATGAATATCCCGGTAGAGCTTATTTTTTACAGCATCAAGTAATTGATAAACAGGATTACGATGATACTGTTAAATATTCGCGGGTATATTCGGGATTTGAAGACGACTTTGTTACCTTATCAAGCGAATTACCAGTACCTACAATATTGAAATGCTGGGCAAAAACATATATTGATTGTACTCAAGAAGTTGAAATTCCTTTTAGAATTTCAACCCCCGGTGGTATAAAGATTTGGGTAAATAAAAAGTTACAAGTTACTTATAAAAACTATACTCGTAATACAACTAAATCTAAAGATACTGTACTTAAATTTGCTAAAGGCTCAAATGAAGTTGTAGTTTATTTTGATGATTTGGGTGAACGTGATGTCGACTTCATCTTTTCTATGATTAATTTGAGTGATCAAAAGTTAATTGGTCATTTGCCACTTACTTATGATGGTGAAAAATTAGTGGAAGCTCAAAATACTTTATCTTCAATCTATTTCTTAAAAGATTACTATGATGATGGTGATATTAAGTTTTTTGTTGATGCCAACATGGACAACAAATTAAGAATTCGATTTAATCCTCCAACAGATGATCCGTATTCTGATATGCAAAGTGGCAATATTACTGAATTTAAGCATAGCGATCATAAAATTGATATTCAGACAGGTAAACATGAATATATTTTAGGAAATACTTTTAAATTCCAATTTGCTTCTTTGACTAGAGTCGAGTTTGGATTATTAATGCCGGATAATTCGTGGGTAACTAGAATTATTACTTTAACAGTCTATAATACAAAGAATTATCAAGATGTTATTTCTGCTAAAACTTTAAATGAGCGTAAACATCAAGCACTAGAATATTATGCTAAACAAAACTTGGATGATATTAATGTCGCAATGGTTAAGATGTATTTGGGACAAGATCTGACTTATGAAGCTGGCCATAAATTACCATTTGAATTAGAGAGTGCTTTAAAGCTAGTTAATACCCATGGTGATTGTTCAGACTTTATTTTAGCTCCATTATTGATGTTCTTATTACAGTATCCTAATAAGGTTCCACAAGCAATTAAGGATGAATTAAAACATATTTGTCTTAATTTTAGATTTTGGATTGATGAGCCGGGTAATGATGTTATGTGGTACTTTAGTGAAAATCATGCATTGTTATTTCATATTGCTCGCTACTTTGCAGGATATCTGTTTCCTGATGAAATATTTAAAGTAAGTGGCAATACAGGTAGCCAACAATATGATCTAGGTAAAAAGCAAATTGAAGATTGGTTTGATGAATTTTTTGAATATGGCTTAGCTGAATGGAACTCACTTACATATATGCCAATTGATTTAATTGGATTCTTTAGTTTATACAATGCAGCACCTGATCAAAATATTAAGAACTTGGCCAAAAAGGCGCTAGATTTTTGTTTCCAAATAATAGCAATGAATTCATATGGCAAAAATTATGCTTCGACATACGGTAGAGTATATGAGCATAATTTGAAGAATATTGCTTTGAGTGAAATTGCTAGTCTTTCTAAAGTTGCATTTAACATCGGTTGTTTTAATGATGCATTAAGAGATGTTGTTCCGTTTGCTTTATCTGATTATGTGCCAAATGAAAAATTAGCACAGTTGTTCGAACCTAAATCTCCACTAAAGTTTGAATACATTCAGGGAATTAATAAGGCACATTCATATATTTACAAAACTCCAGAATACGCAATGGCTAGTGTAATTAATTATCAAGTTGGTAAGCATGGTGTTCAACAACACAATATTAATATTGCCCTAAAGGGAATGGTTAATAATATTTGGATTACTAACCCAGGTGAAAGAAAATTCAGTGGGGATCATAAGCCAAGTTATTGGGCTGGTAATAATAGAATGCCTCAAATTAATCAATATCATAATTATCAATTTATGACTTATAATTTGACCGATGATGATTTACAGTTTATTCATATGTATTATCCGTTTTGGGACTTTGATGAAGAAAAGATAGGTATTAATTGGGTGGCATTTAGAAAAGGAAATGCTGCAGGTTTTGTTCACTTTTCTAATCCTATTAAGCAAACTGAATTTGGTCCGGAAACTAAGCGTGAATTTATTAGTTCAGGACGTAATCATTTTATTTTCTTGACTTGTTTTGAAGTTAATGAAAAATTGCCATCAGAAAAAGAATTAATGGATAGATTTCAAATTGATGATTCTAATAAAACTGTTGAAGCTGATGGCTATCATTTTGAAGTTGGAAATCAAAAATTGGTAGTTAATGGTACAGAAGTGCCAACAAAAGAAGCAAAATATTTAAAGATTGGCGATTTTTTGGATGAATAATAGGCGAATTGCATGAGAGTTCTCTTAGGGATAGATATTGGTGGTACAACAACTAAGTTAGGATTTATTTCTGAGACTGGAACGATTTTAAAAAAATGGTCATTACCAACAATAAAAACTAATAATGAGTTTCAAATGTTAGATGCAATTACTGCTAGTTATAAAAATGAAACAGAACATGATTTTATACTCAGTGGTGTTGGTATTGGTGTACCCGGTTCAGTTAATCCTCAAACTATGGCAGTTTATGATTGTAATAATTTAGGCTGGCATGACAATATTGATATCGCATCTTATGTATCATCAAATTTAAATACACTTGTTAGAGTAGAAAATGATGCTAATGTGGCTGCCTTAGGTGAAATTTGGCGTGGTTCATGTTCATCAAATAATATTCTTTATGTGACACTGGGTACAGGTGTAGGTGCTGGAATTGTTTTAAATGGTAAGTTGGTTTCAGGGTCTCTAGGAGCTGCTGGCGAATTGGGCCATGTGATTGTTGATCCAAATGGTTTTATGTGTAGTTGTGGTAATCGAGGTTGTTTAGAAACTGTTGCATCAGCTACAGGAATAGTCAGATTGTATAAGCATTATTCAAAAAACAGTATTAGTAAAACGACAGCTGAAGAAGTCTTTAATCGGGCTAAAAGCGGTGAACAAATTTCTTTAGAAGCAGTAGATACCGCTTGTGATTTTTTAGGATTAGGGATTGCAAATACAGTGAACTTACTTAATCTTGAAGAAGTGATTATTGGTGGTGGAGTTTCAGCTGCAGGTGAATTTCTAAGAAACAAGATACAAAATTCCATGAATAAGTACTTATATTTAAATAACAAGGAACATGTTCAACTAAAATTAGCAAGTTTAGGAAATGACGCCGGTATTTTAGGTGCTGCCTATTTAGTAAAAAAATAATTATTTTGGTAAGGAGTTAGATTAATTTGTTAAATTAATTGTCTAACTCTTTTATTTAAAATAATTACTAGGAGGTGATCAATTATGGAATCAAACTGTAAAGTTGAGATTTCTATGCAAACACATGAAGTTAAGTTAATGAATGGTAACATCACTCTTTTGTTTGATAAAAATGGTTTTGCATATTCATTAAAATTTCATGGTCAAGAGTGTTTGGACAATTTGACAGGTGAACCTACCGATCCGGATCGAAATCATAGTTTTTATTGTGATTATCATACCAATGGTAAGACAGTTAATCTAAAACCAAAAAAGATAAAAATAATTGAAAATACAGCAAACATTATTCATATATCTTTTATAGATAATACTCAGGCATTAGGGCTAGCATATCATTTTATTCTCAAAAAAAGTGAAGACAAGATATATAGTTATGTAAAGGCTTGGAATAATATTGCCCAACCTTTTGCAATTAATGAATTACGAACGGTTTATCGACTGGATCCTAATTTATTTAAGATAGGTTTTAATGGCGAAAGAAGTGGTTTCCAGCCATCATCTAAAGAAATGATGGCTGGAAAAAAGTTACAGGATGAAACCTTTTTAATGAAAAATGGGTCACTATATGATAATAGTTTGGTTTATTCTAAGTATGATTATGCTGGTTATTTTAAAGATACTAATGTTTGGGGACAATTTGGTGATAATATCGGCTTATGGATACTGACACCTGATAAAAGCTTTTATAGTTGCGGTCCACTTAATCAAGATTTAATGCTTCATTATGATGGCTTAGTTTTAAATTATTTAGTTAGTGAGCATTTTGGTAAAGGATTATTTACTGTTCCTAGCAATTGGTCTAAGGTTTATGGACCTTGGGTTATTTATTTAAATAATGGTTCTGTTAAAGATGCGCAAAATCAAGCTATTCAAGAGAAAAAAGACTTTCCATACCCTTGGCTTAATGAAAAAGATATGATTACAGATTTGGCCAATATTAATGGAAAAATAGATAGTAATATTTCTTCAACGTATAGAATGATTCTTACAACTTCTGATCCATCCAAAGAACCAATAAATCAGCAAAAGTTAGGATTTACTTATGATACTTGCACGCAAATAGATGGTAGCTATTATTTTACTGATATTAAATATGGACATTATTGGCTTTGTGCATACGCAATTGATGGTGCAGATTTTGACACCCATGTTCTTGATGAAATCGAGGTAAATTGTTCACAAATCACCGAAAAGAAATTTGATCTAAATAGTCACGAAAAAATATTATGGCAAATTGGACAAAGTAGTCATACTACGGCTGGTTTTAAATTTAGCGATCAATTACGTAATTATTGTTGGCAAAATTTGGTTCCAGATAATCTTGATTATGTTATTGGGGAAAGTACAGACTGGTATTATTTGCAAAATGATCGCGGACGATGGCGAATCCATTTTGACTTGGAACATAATGAACAAAATGAAAATATAATATTAAGTTTTGCTTTTGCTGGTGTAACAACAAAAAATATGAAAAATGGGTTTAATCCGTTAGTTGAAGTTACGATTAATAAAAAATATAAATTTAGTCATGAATTTAACAATGACCGTTCAGCTTATCGATCCGCGTTAAAAAGTGGAAACTATCATTTATGGCAAATATCATTGAAAGATGAAATTCTACAGTCTCATAATATAATAACGATAAAGACTACTGGCTATATAATGTATGATTCGATTAAGCTTTCTGAAAGAGAGTAAAATTAATGAATTTAGACAAAGAATATGAAAATAAGAAAATTCCGTTTATCAAAAAGTTAGGCTTTTCAAGCTATCAACTAGCAAGTGTAACGGAAACAATGGTAAATACGTGGCAGATGTACTACTATACAACCTTCTTAGGTATTAGTATTGTGCTTGTTACTCTAATGTTTACGATCTCTAAGATTATCGGTGCAGTTCTAACACCTATTTATGGTTATATTTCTGATCGGCTTTATCAAACTAAATTTGGTCGTAAATTTGGTCGACGTAAGTCCATGTTGATTTTAGGCATACCTCTTAAATGTATACTTTATATTTTAATGTGGATACCTAATATGCCAACATATATGTATTTTATTTTCTTTATTTTGTACTATATTGCTCAACCACTGCTTACAATGCCACAGTTGACTTTTATGTCAGAAATGACACAAGATTCAGAACAAAGGGCTCAGCTTGTTGGTTTTAATCAAGCAGCTGCAGCAGTTGCTGGAATTTTTGCTTCTTTATTCATCACTTGGATTTTTAAACTGTTAGGACAGAATAATTCGATGAGTTATTTTGTGACGGCTGCAATTTATGATGTTATAGCCTTAATTATGTTAATTTGTTTTTATAAATCTGTCTATGAAAGGCCATATGACCAATCAACAGTAATGGAAACTGAAAAGCAACAGACAGAAGAAAAAGGTTGGCAGAAGATTTCTTTAGTATTTTGGAATTTCCTATCTTGTTTACGACTTAAGTCATATCTTCTTTATTTAGGTTTATATCTGTCAGAACAAATGTTTAGATCTTTATGGGGCAATATTAATACTTACTTCATCATCTTTGTATTGTTATTGACACCTAACGCTGTTGCGGTTTCTACTAGTGCTGGCTTCATCTTCGGAATTTTATTCTTAATTTTCTTTATGTGGCTTACTGCAAAAACTAATGGTCCATTTACTTATCGAGTAGGTGACTTTGCAACAATTGCGGTTTGTTTAGCAATTATGGCACTTGCAATTTTTAGACCTGCTCACATGACTTTGTTATTTATAATTTTGACAGTACTTCTTAATTTTGCCAAAACGGGAGTAGTTAATTCAACGCAATTCATTTTTACCTTTATTCCAGATATTGATGAAATGGTCACAGGAAAAAGGCGTGAAGGTCAATATTCCGGCGTTAATAATACTTTAGATGTGATTTTTAGTACATTAGAAACTTTAATTCTTGGTTTCTTGCTACAAGCAACAGGATTTGTTGAAAAGTCACATGTTCAAAGTCAAGGAACGGTTAATGCACTTTTGATTTTATATACAGTAGTGCCAATAATATTAGCGATTATCGGTATTATAATTTCGTATTTCTTTAAATTGACAACTACAAACCATCAAATTGTTATTGATGAAATTGCTCGTTTACGCAGTGGTGGCTCAATGGCAGATGTTACCCCTAAAACTAAGAGGGTTGTTGAACAATTAACCGGCTTTAAATATGAAAATTGTTGGGGCAATAATAATGTTATGACATACCATAAAAAATCATAGGAGAAAGCAATGAAAGCTGATTTCAAAGTAAATATAAATGATGTAATTGGTAAAATTGATCCACGTATGTGGGGGTCATTAGTTGAACAATTGGGTCGAGGTGTTTACACAGGAATTTATCAACCAAATCATCCAACAGCTGATGAAAATGGATGTCGCCAAGATGTAATTGCCGCGATTAAGGAACTAAATGTGCCAGTAATTAGATATCCTGGTGGTAACTTTGTTTCTGGTTATAATTGGGAAGATGGTGTTGGTCCCCAAGATAAACGTCCGGTTAGATTAGATTTAGCTTGGAAGACAATAGAAAACAATCAGTTTGGTCTGCATGAATTTATGAATTGGGCACAAAAAATCAATGCTAATGCTGATATGGCAATAAATTTGGGAACTAGGGGAATTGATGCTGCTAGAAATTTAGTAGAATACTGTAATTTTCCTAAAGGAACCTATTGGAGTGATTTGAGAATTAAGAATGGACAAACGGAACCATTTAATATCAAGTTGTGGAGCTTAGGCAATGAAATGGATGGCGATTGGCAAATTGGTCATAAGACTGCTGAAGAATATGGACGCTTAGCTCATGAAACTGCAAAGGCAATGAAAATTGTTGATCCTTCAATTGAATTAATTGCTTGTGGTAGCTCTAGCCATACGATGGCAACTTTTGGTAAGTGGGAAGAAACGGTTTTAGATCATGTTTATGATGATGTTAATTATCTTTCTTTGCACCAATATTATGATAATAATGAACATAATATTAAGAAGTTTTTGGGCTTTTCTGTTGACCTTGACAATTTTATTAATGATGTTGTTGCAATTTGTGATGCGGTAAAGGCTCGTAAACATAAAAATAAGACAATGTATTTAGCCATGGATGAATGGAATGTTTGGTACCATTCTAAAGATGCTGATGCTAAAGCAGATCCTTGGCAAATTGCGCCACATTTATTGGAAGATCATTATAATTTTGCAGATGCATTGGTTGTTGGTGCAATGGCAATGGTACTGATAAATCATGCTGATCGAGTTAAAATTGGTTGTTTGGCACAGCTTGTTAATGTTATTGCACCAATTATGACCAATACTGAAGGAGAGCCTTCAGTTTGGCTGCAATCTATTTTTTATCCATTTATGCAAGTTTCTAATTATGCTCAAGGTGAGGCGTTAAAAGTTGAAGCTAACTGTAAGAGCTATACGGTAGAAAATATAACAGTGCCGTACATTAGCTCAAGTGCGGTCTATAATTCTGATAAAAACGAGCTTGTTTTATTTATTGAGAACAAGTCTGATCAGGAGTCCCAATTTAATTATGAATTGACTAGTTGTACGGATGTTAGCTTAGTTGATGCAACTCAATTTTGTGGTTATGATTTGAAACAAACCAATGAAGATCAAACGATGCAATTAGAAAGGTTATCTAAAATTAATGTGGCTGCAAATAGTATAGCGGGTAAGTTAGGACCATATTCATGGAATATGATTAGATTATCTGCTAATGTAAAATAATTATTTTAGTTAAATAAATTAAAAAACAGATTAAGTGTTTTTCGATAACAACTCTTAATCTGTTTTTTTGATGCACTATTTTTCTTTGGGTTTAGCAACTGAAGCTCTTATTTTTAACTTAGGATAGTGAACAATGGATTTAAGTTTCTTTCCGCGAATTAATTTCAAAATCCCTTGTCCTGCCTCTTTGCCAACAGAAGTTCGTTCGTAATTCATCGTCGTTAAACTTGGTGTTAGGTATGCAGCTGAGTCAAAATCATCAAATCCAACCAGTGAAATATCTTCTGGAACCTTTAACTGCATTTTTTTAAGCATATCTAAGACTAATAAGGCCAAACGGTCGTTGTAACAAGCAATTGCTGTGGGCTTCTGACTGTCTTTTAAGTAAAAGGCTATTTTTTTGCTAATTGCTTGAAAGGGATCATGAGAATTATACATGATGATACTGCTGTTAGAGAGATTGGAGTTGGTTTCTTGATAAGCTTCTACAAAGCCATCCATCCGATGTACGCCTTGAAGATCATCAACTTGAAATATTCCTAATATTCGCTGATGTCCTAGCTTAAGCAGATACTTGATAAGCTCTGTTTCTGCTTTTTTGTCATCATTTGTGATTGATGGAAAATTCAATTTAGAATATTCCGCATTGATGAATAACAGTGGAATCTTACTTTTAGCAATTCGTTCATAGATGTCGAGATTCGGGCTAGTCTTGGCACTTTCACTTGGTTCGATAATTAATCCTGCAACTTGTGAGTCGAGCATTTTTATTAGGCTTTCACGCTCTTTTGAAGGTTGATTATGGGTATTAGCCAATAGTAAGGAATATTCTTTTTCACTGATTTCATTATCAATTTGTGAAATTATCTTAGGAAAAATATAGTCTGCGATATGGGTACAGATTAATCCAATTGTTTTACTTTCGGGATTAACCTGCCATTTTTTATTCCAGTCTTGAATAAACATCCCACTGCCTTGAACTTTATAGATTAGATGCTCATTTTGTAGTTCAGTTAACGCTTTACGAACAGCATAGCGAGATTTGTTAAACTGCTGCATTAATTCAGTTTCAGTTGGTAATTTCTGATTAATTTTAAAGTGGCCAAAGGTTATTTCTTTTTTAAGAGTCTCTTTAATTGTAAGATAATCACTTTTCATTTTAGAAACCTCCATATTTATCCGAATAAATTATATATCGCGAAAAATATTATACTTAAAATAATAGTTTAGCACTTTGTTGATAAATATCAATTAATAAATTTTAAAATTACGCGAAAAAATTTTGGGTAAAAAAATAAAAATATTTTTAATTAGTAAATAAATGTGATATACCAATATATTTTTATTAATAATTATTCGAATGAATTTTAGGATAGCTTGAATTATACGTATAAATATTATATTATGTAATCGCTTTCTAGAGAGCGTAGCTACATCTCAATTTAATGAGATTAGAAATGGAGATGTGATTTGGTGAATATCACGGATACAGCTGAATTAATTCGGTCAGGAAAAACTGCTTTAGGAATTGAATTTGGTTCAACACAAATTAAAGCAGTGCTAATAGATGGTCAATTTAATCCTATTGCGACAGGTACTTTTCAATGGGAAAACAGTTTAAAAGATGGTATTTGGACGTATACAGATGAAGAAATTTGGTCAGGATTAAGAGCAAGTTATAAACAGCTTGCAGCTAATGTTAGTAGTAAGTATCACGTTAAGATTGAAAAAATTAATGCAATCGGAATTAGTGCCATGATGCATGGTTATCTAGCATTTGATCAAAAAGATCAATTGTTAGTGCCGTTTAGAACTTGGCGTAATACGATTACTGGTGATGCAGCCAATGAATTAACACGCTTATTTGATTTCAATATCCCACTTCGTTGGAGTATAGCACATTTATACCACGCTATTTTACATGATGAAAAGCATGTAAAGGATATTGCATATATGACAACTTTAGCTGGATATGTTCACTGGAAGTTATCTGGCGAAAAAAGCGTTGGTATTGGTGATGCTTCAGGGATGTTCCCGATTGATCAGACAGGGGACTTTAATTCCAAGATGCTCGAACAATTTGATAACTTGCCACAAGTTAAGAAATACCCGTGGAAAATTAGAGATATTTTACCGAAAGTTTTGACTGCAGGACAAGTAGCTGGCCATTTAACTGAAGAAGGTGCTAAGTTGCTTGATCCAACTGGAACGCTGCAAAGTGGCAGTGTAATGGCACCACCTGAAGGTGACGCTGGTACCGGTATGATCAGTACTAATAGTGTCCGACTTAGAACCGGTAATATTTCTGTTGGCACTTCTGAATTTTCAATGGTAGTTCTGGATAAGCCTCTCAAAAAAGTTCACCGCGATATCGATATTGTGGCAACGCCAGATGGCTTACCAGTAGCTATGGTTCACGTTAATAATTGTTCTTCTGATATTAATGCTTGGGCAGAAATTTTTAAGGAGTTCGCTGGGCGTTTAGGTAGAAACTTATCTGCAGATGAACTGTATAGTACGTTGTTCTTAAATACTACTAAGTCAGACCCAGATGCTGGTGGCATGGTTAATTATAGTTACTTCTCTGGTGAGCCAGTAACCAATACCGATGAAGGTCGGCCAATGCTTGTTAGAACTCCTAACAGTAAATTTACATTAGCAAACTTTATGTTGGCACAACTTTATTCGGCTTATGCTCCGCTTAAGATTGGGATGGATGTTTTGACAGATGAAGAGAATGTCAAGACTGATGTCATGATTGCACAAGGTGGCTTATTTAAAACACCAGTAGTTGGACAGCAAGTATTATCTAATATCTTAAACTTGCCGATTTCCGTCATGCTTAATGCCAGTGTTGGTGGCCCATGGGGCATGGCAGTGCTTGCGCAATACGCTGCACAAGATAAGTCAGTCGCATTGGCAGACTATCTCGATAATCAAGTTTTTGTTAATTCAGAAATGATGAGCTTAAGTCCAGAGCCTGAAGGTGTCAAAGGTGCACAAAAGTATATTGATCGCTATAAATTAGCACTGGAACTTGAAAATCAAGCGGAAATACTAAAGGACGAGGAAGAATAGAATGTTAGAACAACTGAAAAAAGAAGTTTATGAAGCTAACATGCAACTGCCTAAGCTGGATTTGGTTACCTTTACTTGGGGCAATGTGTCTGGGATTGATCGTGACAGCGGCTTGTTTGTTATCAAACCTTCAGGTGTGGAATATGAACAACTGAAACCCGATGATATGGTGGTAGTTAATCTTAAAGGCGAGGTAGTTGAAGGTACGCTAAACCCATCAAGTGATACGCCGACGCATACCGTTTTGTACAATGCCTTTCCTAAGATTGGCGGTATTGTCCATACCCATTCACCTTGGGCTGTAGCCTTTGCGGCAGCCAAAGTGGATATTCCTGCAATGAATACAACTCATGCTGATACCTTTTATAATGCAATTCCGGCAGCTGATGCTTTAACTAAGGCTGAAATTGAGGAAGATTATGAAGGCAATACTGGCAAGTCTATTGTGCGGACATTCAAAGAACGAGGCTTAGATTATGAGGCAACTCCAGGAGCATTGGTCAGCCAACATGGTCCATTCTGCTGGGGTGAGACGCCCAAAAAGGCGGTATATAACGCTAAGGTACTAGAAGTGGTGGCTGAGGAAGATTATCACACTTTGCAACTAACAAGGGCTAATAGTGAATTACCACAATACTTACTGGATAAGCACTATTATCGCAAGCATGGTAAGAATGCCTATTATGGTCAAAATAATGCACAGTCACAGACACATGCAAAGAGAAAATAGAAAAATTTTTAAAAAAGGGAGTTAATTAAAATGACAGATACGTATACTAACCCTTTGATTATTCAAAGAGCAGACCCGTTTATTTATAAACATACAGATGGTTATTATTATTTTACGGCTTCAGTACCAGCTTACAACCGGATTGAATTAAGAAGAGCTAGAACTTTGGAAGGCCTAGCTCATGCAGCACCAAGAACAATTTGGCGTAAACATGATGAAGGTGAGATGAGCCAATTAATTTGGGCTCCAGAATTGCATTATATCCAAGGCAAGTGGTTTATTTACTTTGCCGCTGCAGAAACAACCGCTTTTGATGAAAATGGTATGTTCCAGCATAGAATGTTTTGTATTGAATGTGATGAAGACAATCCAATTACAACTGAAGATAAATGGATTGAACGTGGTCGGGTGATGACACCGATGGATAGTTTTTCACTAGATGCTACAAGTTTTGAGTATCAAGATAAACTTTATTATGTTTGGGCACAAAAAGATCCAGATATTAAAGGTAACTCTAATTTATATATAGCAGAAATGGAAAATCCTTGGACACTCAAGACAGATCCAGTAATGCTTTCAAAGCCTGAATATGATTGGGAAACTAGAGGCTTTTGGGTAAATGAAGGTCCAGCAGTAATTCACCATGGTGGCAAGTTCTTCTTAACGTATTCTGCAAGTGCTACAGATGAAAATTATTGCATGGGAATGTTAACTGCTTCTGACGAATCGAATTTATTAGATCCTAAGAGTTGGAGTAAAAATGCTGAACCTGTATTTAGAAGTGATTTAGAGCAAAAACAATATGGTCCAGGCCATAATTCATTTACTAAGGCAGAAGATGGGGAAACAGATGTTTTAGTCTATCATTGTAGAGATTATACCGATATTAAGGGCGATCCATTATATGATCCAAACCGCCATACAAAGGTTCAAACTTTTAGTTGGAATAATGATGGTACGCCAAACTTTGGTAAACCAGTACCATATAACTATAAATAAAGAGGGTAGTAAGAATGAATACAGAAACTAAAAATAAACACTTTTGGGGTTTCCCATTTACAGATTTTACCTATTTCTTCATTTGGGCAACTGTTAATGGTTATTTGACCCTTTGGATGGAACAAGTAGGCCACCTGAATGGTACAGAATCAGGATTAGTTTTCTCAATGATGGCCGGAATTTCGTTGATTTTCCAACCATTCTTTGGAATTATTTCGGATAAGTTACTATTTAAAAAGAACTTGATTGTAATTATTGGTATCGCTGGTATCTTTATTGGACCGTATTTCCAATGGCTATTTATTCCACTAATGAAAGTTAATTCTTTCTTAGTTGCAATTGTTACTGGTACATTTCTTAGTTTTGTATTAAACGGTGGCGTCAGTGTAGTTGAAGAATATGTTCAACGTGCTAGTTTAGCTAATGGCTTTGAATATTCACACGCTCGTTTGGGTGGATCAGTTGCCGGAATTGTAGCTTCACTTGTAGCTGGTCGGTTATTCTTGTGGCAACCAAATGCTATTTTCTGGAGTTGTTCGATTGCAGCTGCTATCTTTGTCTGCTTGCTGCTATTTAGTGACAAAATCAATTTAGCTAATGCATCAGCAGCTGGTGATACGTCTAATTCGTTAGATATGTCAATCATTGGTTCTGTTTTTAAGAGTAAGAATTTCTGGGTATTATCAATTTTCTACATGGGAGCTTCAGCTATTTTTGATGTTTTTGACCAACAATTTATTATTTTCTTCAAGACATTCTTTGCTACAGCTGCCCAAGGTACACTGGTTTATAGTTACATGTCTTCTGGACAAACTTTAATTGAATTTTTCTTAATGTTTCCAATGCCTTGGATTATTAACAAAATTGGTGCCAAAAATGGATTAATTGCTTATGGATTTTTAACTTGTATTCGAATTTTAGGTTCATCTTTATCACCAACTTGGGGTTGGATTGTCTTCTTCAGATTACTTGCTGGATTAGAAATGCCATTACTTTTAACTTCAATTACTAAATATATTTCAGGAGCATTTGATATTCGTTTGTATGCAACAGTTTATGCAATGGCGTCAAATTTTGCTAAACAAATATCGGTATTCATATTCTCGTCGCTTGCGGGTAAATTATACGATAGCATGGGTTATCAACATACATACGTTATGATGGGTATCTTTGTCTTTGTTATTACTTTATTTGCAGCACTTACTTTAAAGAGAGAAGATCCAGTACAAGCTGGAGAAGTTGAAGAAGAGCCTGTTGCAAAGTCGACTAATTGAGCCGAATAGAGGTTAATTATGTTAAAGGCTAGTTTTAAGATAAACAGTGATAATCGAATTGGTAAAATTGATCCTAGAATGTGGGGATCTTTAACTGAGCAACTTGGTCGTGGTGTTTATACTGGCATTTATCAACCGGATCATCCGCTAGCTGATGAAAATGGCTTTCGTAAAGATGTTGTTTCTGCGATTAAAAAGTTAAACGTCCCTCTAATTAGGTATCCTGGTGGTAATTTTGTTTCAGGATACAATTGGGAAGATGGCATTGGACCAAAAGAAGAGCGTCCAGTTAAATTAGATCTGGCTTGGAAAAGTATAGAGACTAATCAATTTGGACTTCATGAGTTTATGAAGTGGTGTCAAACTATCGGTGCTCAAGCTGATATGGCGATTAATCTTGGTACACGAGGAATCGATTCTGCCAGAAATTTAGTTGAATACTGTAATTTCCCTAAAGGTACATATTTAAGTGATTTAAGAATTAAAAACGGTCAAACTGAGCCCTTTAATATTAAGTTATGGAGTTTAGGCAATGAAATGGATGGCGAATGGCAAATAGGCCATAAAACAGTAACAGAATATGGTCGCTTAGCCCATGAAACTGCTAAGGCAATGAAAATTGTTGACCCAACTATTGAGTTAATAGCTTGTGGTAGTTCTTTACATACTATGGATACTTTTGGTGTATGGGAAGAGACAATTTTAGACCATATATATGATGATGTTGACTATCTGTCCCTTCACCAATATTACGATAATGATGACCATGATATTAAAAAGTTTTTATCATCATCAGTTGATCTTGATAGTTTAATTAATGATGTAATTGCAATTTGTGATGCAGTTAAGGCACGTAAACACCAAAATAAGACGATGTATCTAGCTATGGATGAATGGAATGTTTGGTATCATTCTAAAAAAGCTGACGATAAACAAAAGCCTTGGCAAATTGCACCACCTTTATTGGAGGATCATTATAATTTTGCTGATGCATTAGTAGTAGGATCATTAGCAATGGTATTAATGAATCATGCCGATCGGGTTAAAATTGGCTGTTTAGCACAATTAGTAAATGTTATTGCGCCGATAATGACTAATATTTCTGGAACACCAACAATTTGGTTACAATCAATTTTTTATCCGTTTCTGCAAATATCAAATTACGGTCAAGGCGAAACTTTACGGGTTCAAAGTCATTCAGAAAGTTACAGCTTGGAAAATAGAGTAGTTCCTTATGTTGAATCATCAGCTGCGTACAATTCTGCTAAAAATGAAATAGTTTTATTTATTGAAAACAAAGCAGATAAAGAAGTTGAAATTTCTTATGAAATAGATGATTTTCCAGCTATAAATATTATTGAAGCAACTCAATTTTGTGGTTATGATTTAGAACAAACTAATGAAAATCAATTAATGAGAATTGAAGAATTAAAACAAGTAAATCTTGATAGTAATCGTGTTGTTGGTAAATTAGAAGCATATTCGTGGAATATGATAAGACTATCTGTAAAAGATAAGGGATGAATATTATGAGAATGCTTAGTAAGAAAAGATTTTTATTAATATTAGGATTTGCTTCGCTCGGCTTAACTTTTGGATATACAAAGAATACAGCTAAAGCAGATACGAATGGCTCAATAGTTACGATTGCAACTAAAACACAGTTTCCAGATACAAAAAGTCCGAGCTTTTTGTATGGAAGAGGTTTGGTTACAACTCATACAAGCACAAAATATAACGGAAGACTTTATGCAACGTCAGAACATTATGTTAATGATACCCCCACTTTTTTAATATTTGAAAGCTTAAATAATGGTAAGACGTGGTCAAAGATCAGTGAAATTAAAGATACACATAATTTTGCATCTAATGGCCGGGCATGGGGCAATCGTTATCAACCATTTCTGTATGAATTGCCAGAACAAATTGGGCAGATGCCTAAGGGAACTATAATTTGTGCGGGTAACTCTATTCCTGGTGATTTAAGTAAAACCTCGATTGTTTTGTATTATAGTACAGATCACGCACGTAGTTGGAAGTATTTAAGTACCATTGCTACTGGTGGTTATGCTGATGTAAATACAACTAGTAATGGTCCTGTATGGGAACCGTTTGTTAATGTAGTTGATCATAAATTAGTTTGCTACTTTTCAGATGAACGGGATAAACCTGCTCATAGTCAAAAATTATCTCATCGTGTTTCAATTGATGGAATTAACTGGTCAAACGAAGTGGATGATGTTGCTTTTAAATCAGAACAAGCTCGACCAGGAATGGTTACTGTAGCTAAAATGGCTAATGGTAAATATATTATGACTTATGAAGTTGTTAATTCCGGTGAATGGCGTACAAATTATAAAATTTCAAATGATGGTTTAACTTGGAATGCAAGCGATGAAGGAACACGTTTAGCTTATGGTGGAGCCCCATATGTAGTAGTGATGCACAATGGTGATGTTGTAGCAAATACTGATGGTAGCGGTGATTTATATGTTAATAAGCAAAATGGTAATGGGGCATGGCAAGATGTAAAAATTTCTATGCCACTTGCTTACTCCCGTTCATTAACTGTATTGCCTAATGATGATTTATTAATTGTAAGTGGTGGACCGCTTAAGTCACCAACTGATCCTAACAGTAATTCATTAACCTCGATGATCTATAGTTTTAAGTAAGGAGAATATAAATGTTATCTATTCCAAAATATGAATTTTGGTTTGCTGCTGGGAGTCAACACCTTTATGGTGAAGAAGCTTTAAGTCAAGTTGCAGAGAATTCCAAAAAAATTGTTGCTAGTCTAAATGAAAATGGCAATTTACCATATAAAATTGTGTTTAAAGAAGTACTAACAACTGCTGATGAAATCACTAAGTTTATGAAAGAAGCCAACTACAATGATAATGTTGCTGGGGTAATAACTTGGATGCATACTTTTTCACCAGCTAAGAATTGGATTCGCGGATCACAATTATTGCAAAAGCCATTGTTGCATTTTGCTACACAATACTTAAATTACATCCCTTACGAAACGATGGACTTTGACTACATGAACTTGAATCAAAGTGCTCACGGTGACCGGGAATATGGCTATATCAATGCTCGTTTAAATATGCGTAATAAGGTTATTTATGGTCACTGGCAAGATCCAGAAGTTGTAAAGCAAATTGCTGATTGGGAAGATGTTGCAGTTGCTTATGACGAATCATTTAAGACTAAGATCTGTCGTTTTGGTGATACGATGCGTAATGTTGCCGTTACAGAAGGTGATAAGGTTCAAGCACAAATTCAATTAGGTTGGACAGTTGATTACTATCCTGTTGGTGACTTAATTGACGAAATGGACAAAGTTAAAGAATCTGAAATTGATGACGAATATGCTGACCTGAAATCGCGCTACATTATGGTTCAAGGCGATATGGATGCAAAAGCTTATGAAGATACTGTTCGCTATCAATTAAGACAATATATTGCTTTAAAACGTTTCCTTGAACGTGGTGGCTATACTGCCTTTACGTCAAACTTTGAAGATTTGCACGGAATGAAGCAATTGGAAGGTTTGTCAGCTCAATTGATGATGCGTGATGGCTATGGCTTTGCCGGCGAAGGTGACTGGAAGACTGCTGGATTGTTGCGGATCTTTAAGATTATGACACATAACAAGAGAACTGCATTTATGGAAGACTATACTCTTGATTTGCGTAAGGGTCATGAAGCTATTTTAGGCTCACACATGCTTGAAGTTGACCCATCAATTGCTTCTGAAAAGCCACGGGTTGAAGTTCACTCATTAGACATTGGTGGCAAGGATGATCCTGCGCGGCTGGTATTCTCCGGTGGTGAGGGCGACGCTGTTGATGTAACTTTGGCTGACTTCCGTGATAACTTCGAGATTGTTACTTATCCAGTAATTGGTCATAAAGCTGAGGAAACACCACACTTACCTGTTGCTAAGCAAATGTGGACACCAAAACCTGGCCTTAAAGAAGGTGCCACTAAGTGGATTCATGCTGGTGGTGGTCATCATACTGTAATGTCATTTGCAGCTACTGAGGAACAAGTTCGCGACTTGGCTACAATGTATGGCGTTAACTTATGTGATATTGAATAATTTTTTTGAGCAAGGATATTTATTTAAAAACACTAGTACTTTTATGAAGTGCTAGTGTTTTTTGTGTAATTAAATTTTACGGCAAATCATTGCCTGCTGCTAAATAAATGTCATACCACTCTTGAGCAGATAAACTAATGTCTGCTCCCTTAGCGCTATCAATGATATGTTCAGGGTTCATTGTGCCGATAACTACTTGAATTTTAGCGGGATAGCGCAAAATCCATGCCGCCGCAATGGCATTTTTGGAAACACCTTTTTGGTCGGCTAACTTTTGTAAAGCGGCATTTACTTCAGGAAAATTCGGATTACCAATAAAGTTACCCTCGATTTGCCCATATTGAAATGGGGACCATGCCTGAACGGTCATGTTATGCAGGCGTGAATAATCAAGGACGCCGCGGTCATGGTCAATACTACGTGCATCAGTCATGTTGGTATGAATGCCAAAGTCGATGGGCCCCGTATGCATGACGCTAAGTTGCAGCTGGTTAATCAGTAACTTTTGACTGATACCTTGTTGCAATAATGCAACTTGCATCGGGTTGAAATTAGAAACACCGAAGTGGCGTACTTTTCCTGCGGTTTGTAATTCGTCAAAGGCAGCACCAATTTCGGCTGGGTCCATTAGGGCATCAGGTCGATGCAAAAGTAGACTATCAAGATAATCAAGCCCCATTCTGGTTAAAATGCCATCAACAGCCTCAATGATATATTTTTTGGAAAAATCATAGCGGGTAGTTTTGTAATTTAACCCAGGATTTTCGTAAATACCAGTTTTAGATTGGATATAGAAGTCTTCGCGGTTAAGTGATGATTGCTTAAATGCTTTGCCGAAAACTTCCTCGGACTTGCCGTGACCGTAAACGTCGGCTGAGTCAATATAATTAATACCGACATCATGAGCGGTTTCTAAAGCCGTCGCAGCTTCATTAGTCGTTAGTGCATTCATGCGCATAATGCCTAGCGCAATTTCTGAGCCAGTAAAATTTGTCTGACCAATTTTAATTTGTTTCATAAGAGTACCTCCTTACGATTAGTATAAGTCTTTTTGAGCCTAAAGCTAATCGAATATTATGTTTGTAGGTGATGTAAATAAAAGGAAACAAATTATTTGTTTTGTGCTTTATTTTTTATAAAATAAGAACTTTATCTTAAAAATAAGCACAAAAATACATATAACACGAATTATTTGCTGAAATAATGTTGAAATATTACATTATAAAGTCTACAATTAACGAGAATTATCAATTGGTGATTTATGAATGGTAAATAATTAACGAAATATTTTAAATGACGTCGAGACTTTATGGCGTTAAGTTTACCGATAATTGTTAATTTGTGGGGTAAAAGAGTGTATAAGAAAAAGGGATTTATTTTTGCAATTGTTGGCACAGCCTGGCTGTTTGATGCGATGGATGTTGGTTTATTGTCGTTTATTATGCCAATTGTGCATAAGGAATGGGCATTGACCAATTCACAAACCGGTTTAATTAGTTCAATTAGTACGATTGGCATGATCTGTGGTGGCTTTTTCTTTGGTTATTTGGCTGATCGAATTGGTCGCAAAGACACATTAATGTTGTCGCTACTAACGTTTTCAATTGGGAATTTTGTATTGGCATTTGCACAAGGCTTCGATTCATTTTTAATAATTAGGTTCTTCGTTGGGATGGGACTTGGTGGTGAGCTGCCAGTTGCAGCAACCTATGTTTCGGACTTATATAGTGGTGCTAAACGATCACGAATGTTAATTTTAGCTGATAGCTTTTGGGCTTTGGGCTGGTTAGTTGCATCATTTTTGTCATTTGCATTGAATGGTATTTTATCTTGGCGTGGTTTGTTAATAGTAACGGCAATTAGTGCATTTTTTGCAATTGTTGTGCGTAAGCACGTACCCGAAATTAAGCAGCCGGCTAAAAAAGAACATCACTTTACCATTAGTAAATTTTTAAACTTTAAAACGATTATGCTGTGGCTAGCTTGGTTCATGGTTATGTTTAGTTACTACGGTATGTTTATGTGGCTGCCGGGAATTATGACAAGTAAAGGTAATAGTGTAGTAGATAGTTTTGGCTATTCAGTTATTATTATCGTTGCACAATTGCCTGGATACTTCACTGCTGCTTGGCTCACTAAAAAAATTAACCTACGTTATATTTTTGCAATATATATGGTAGGAACAGCAATTGGCGCCGTTTTATTTGGTCAAGCACAGACACCGGTTGCAACGGTAATTTGTGGTTGTATCTTGTCCTTCTTTAATTTGGGTGCTTATGGGACGATTATTGCTATCACACCAAGTATCTATGAACCAGCAATTAGAGGAACAATGACCGGATTGGCTGAAGGAATTGGCCGAATTGGTGCAGTAATTGGGCCACTGCTTGTTGGAGTATTAATTGACCAAAAGCTTGGAATTAATGCAATTTTTGTTATTTTCATGATTTCGCTGCTCGTTGGAGCTGCGGCAATGCTCTTAATACCTGTCAAAAAGCAAGCAGAAGTTAATGAGGATCAATGATGAACAATTTATTATTACGTGAAAAACTAATTGGCTTTTTAGAAGAAGATCTTGAAAAAGGTGATTATAGTACCCAGTTTTTAACTGGGAAAAAGATCAGCGGTCATTTTGTTGCTAAACAAGATGGTGTTATCTGTGGTCAGCAGGTACCACAAGTTGCTTATGATCTATTGGGTCAGGCAAACTATCATCCACTAGTAACTGATGGTACTTTAGTTAACCAAGGAACGTTAATTGGGGAAGTGACTGGTGATGCAGCAGTTATTTTGAGTGCTGAGCGTGTGGTATTAAACCTTATTCAGCGAATGAGCGGCATTGCAACGACAGTTAAAAAGGCCATTCAACTTTTAAACGACGATTCGATTAGAATTACTGATACCCGTAAGACTGCGCCGGGATTGCGCATGTTTGATAAGTATGCTGTCAGAATTGGTGGTGGAGTTAATCATCGTTTTGGACTGACTGGTGGTGCCATGCTTAAGGATAATCATGTTGCTTTGATGGGCGGCGTTAAAGAAGCAATTTTAGAATTAAAATCTGTTCAGGGACCATTAACCCCGATTGAAGTTGAGGTTGAATCAATATCAGAGTTAAAGGAAGCAATTGCAGCTAAGCCGACCACAATAATGTTTGATAACCAAACGCCGGCTACAATTAAGGAATGGGTTAAATTGGTACCTTCTGGAATAATTACCGAAATTTCTGGCGGTGTTAATCTGACCAATTTGGCTAGTTATCGCGGATGTGGTTCCGATTATATTTCAATGGGATGCTTGACCAATGATGTGTCCCCTATTGATATCAGTTTTTTAGTCCAAGGTGTCTACAAGTCAGGTGCAATTAAGTAATCTGTTCAACTTTTTCGGGTAATGGTAAAATGATTTTGATTACTAACCTTTGTTTATGAGAAAGAGAACAGAATCTATGAATACTAAGGAAGATTATATTGAAAAGCTGGACTTAGAGCCACACGCTGAAGGTGGCTGGTTTAAGGACATTTCTCATAGTCCAGACAAGTACTTTGCGCCAGAGAGTAACGGCGAACGATATCGTTACACTTCAATTGTCTTTTTGCTTGATGCCAGCAGTCCATCGCATTTACACAAGTTGAATCACGATGAAATTTGGTTTTATCATGATGGTCAGCCAATTACCATTCATTGTATTAGTGAAACTGGCGAATACTGGACCGTTAAATTAGGTAAGGACATTAAGAATGGCGAAGTTTTGCAATACAGCGTACCGCAGAATACAATTTTTGGTGCTGAGGTAGAGGGTGGCGAAGGCTTTTGCCTTGTAAGCTGTGTAGTAGCACCAGGATTTGATTATCATGACTTTATTTTATATAGTCGGCAAGAATTATTAGCGATGTATCCTAAGTTAACTGATGTTATTACGCGAATGACAGTTGATGAAAAATAACGTAAAAAGAGTACTTCTCAAACAGAAGTACTCTTTTTATTTTGTGGAAAAATTACAACATAAAAACTTATGAACAGCAAATTCACAGTACCTGTGTAAAAAAATCTTTAGTGAAGAAATAATCGCTAAATTAGCGTCATACTGGCAATAAAAAATAAAGTTATCAACAGAAAATGTGGAAAAAAGTTAGAAATCAGTGTATTACTATTTACGTTTTGTGTATATTTCAAAAATACTGCTGATTATTTTAATATTTTTTTCAAAATAAATTTATTTTTAACTGGGATGAGCTTATAATGGAGTTTATATTAACAATCTTATCAACAGAAGGGGGAAATTATTATGAATAAAATTGGCATTATTGGCGATGGCCACGTTGGCTGTACAGTTGCTCACCAGCTGATTGTTTCTGGATTGGTAGACGATCTGGTATTAATTGACGAAAACGAAGGTAAAGTTAAGGCAGACGCCCTTGACTTTGAGGATGCAATGGCGAACCTGCATCATCACGCTAATATTACGGTTAACGATTATGCGGCTCTTGGCGATGCGGATATTATCATTAGTGCAATGGGCAATATTAAGTTGTCCGCAAAGGATCGTTTTGGCGAGTTGCGCTATAATAAGCCGCGTATGGCTGCAGTTACTGATGGCATTAAGAAGAGCGGTTTTAATGGGATTATTATTTGTATTTCTAACCCTGTTGACGTCATCACCGGCTTGTATCAGGAATTAACAGGGCTGCCAAAAAAACATGTCTTTGGTACAGGAACCCTGCTTGATACGGCGCGAATGAAGCGTGCTGTTGGTAAAAAGACGGGAGTTGATCCACGTTCAGTTATTGGCTTTACACTTGGTGAACATGGTGATTCACAATTTACTGCTTGGTCAACGGTTAAGGTTTTGGAAAAGCCATTCATTGAGACTGCTAAGAAGAACTCTTGGAGTTTGGCTGACATGAATGAAGAAATTAAGCAAGGCGGCTACACCGTTTATGCCGGTAAGCAATACACCAACTTCGGTATTGCGGCTGCGGCTGTTCGCTTAGTTGAAGCTGTCTTGAGTGACTCGCGTACGGAAATGCCAGTATCCAATTATCAGGAAGAATACGGGACATACATGTCATATCCTGCAGTAATTGGCAGGGATGGTATCGTGCAAAAGGTTGAATTGGATTTAACTGATGCCGAGAAGAAGCAATTAAAAGAAACTGCCGAAACCATTAAGGAAAAGGCAAAGAAAGAAATTTAGTTGGATATTAATTAAGGCTAGCAATCTTTATAGGTTGCTAGCTTTTTGCTGAGCAACTTTTGGTGATTGGCGAATTTCTTGAAAAGTTTTACCAAAAGTTTTCATGATTTTCTTTTTAATTATGGATAGACAGACAATCATGAGATATGCCAACATATATTGTCTGAATTTTTTAAGATGCTACCATAAGATTATAAAAGTTTATGTATTTTGGAGAAGAAGATTGAAAAGAACCAAAGTAAATGATGATAGTATATGGACGCCCATTTTATTTTTTATTGTGATGGAATTGGCATATGTGGTTATTGCATATGGCTTAATGTTTCTTCCTGGTTTTGGATTAAATGTACTATATCATTTTAAAATTTTAAGTAGAGGCATAGCACTAGTAGTAGCTGATAATTTGGAAGTGCCATTTACTATTATTAGGTATATTCTTTCTGTTTTGCTATTACTATTTTTGAATAAAAAGTGGTTACAAGAATCGCTATACTTTAAAAATTGGTATTGGTCTTTTAGTACAATATTTGTTGGGTTAATGGCATTTATTGTTTATAGCTATGGTATTACAACTACTAAATTTAGTTTTAATAATAATGATATTCTGAATCTATGTTTCAACTTTGGACCAGCAATTTTTGAAGAGATTTTGTTTCGAGGAATTCTTTTATCAGCGTTGATAAGACGATTATCTCAAAGAAAATTTGGCGTTTTTTGGTCATTAATGATTTCTTCAATCATTTTTGGTTGTAGTCACATTATTGGTAATAATCAGCCAACTTTGCTTGATTTATTTATACAAGTAGTTGGAGCAACTGGTTTTGGATTTTTAGTTGGAGCATTGTATTTACGTAGTAAAAACTTGCTTTTACCAATGTTACTTCATTTTATTAATGACTTTGGTGCGTGCTTTTTTTATTTGGGATGGGAAGATTTATTACCATTTTCAGATGTGCAGTGTGCAATATTGGAGTTAGTGGTTTGGTTTGTTATTGCTGTTTTATTAATTCATAATTTTAATAGTCAGACTTGGCTTGAAGAGGAAAATCATAATTAAATTATTCAAGCTGATTTTTAGTCAAGAAAAGGAATAAAATTTTTAATTAATATTCGGTTAATCAGCCGGTTTCGAAATAATCGTGATCCAAAAAGGTGGTAGTAAGAATTACCGCCTTTTTGTTTTACTCTGGATAATAACTAAATAGAAACAATAAATAATATTTTGGGCAAATAATTAACTATTTACGAGGTAAAAGCGAATATTAGCTTTGAAAGTCAACTTACTTTTAGTAAATTACGAATTTTTGCTAGAAAAAGATAGTTGTGCTGTAGCACAATTTATCTTAAAATTAGGGAGGAAAATAAACAGGTAATACAAGATATAGTGGTGCGAACTTATGGATGATAACAAATTCGTTGAAGTAAAAAATCTCAGAAAGGTCTACGACAATGGGCATGAAGCCATTAAAGACGTTAGCTTTTCTGTTAAGAGAGGAGATTTAGTTTGTCTTTTAGGGCCATCAGGCTGTGGTAAAACAACTATTTTGAATATATTGGCAGGGCTGCTTAGTCCATCTGCTGGTGATATTTTATTTGGTGGGAAGTCGGTAGTAGAGACTGCACCAAAGGATCGGCATATTGGCTATGTTTTTCAGAACTATGCCTTATATCCGCACATGACGGTTTTGCAGAACGTGATGTTTCCATTAGTGGTTGGTAAACATAAGAAGTCCAAGAAGGAAGCCGAGCAGATTGCGCGTAAGTATATGGAATTGACGCAGATCACTGACTTAGCTGAGCAAAAGCCAGGTAACTTGTCAGGTGGGCAGCAGCAGCGGGTGGCAATTGCGCGGGCATTAGTGCAGGAGCCGCAGATTTTGTTAATGGATGAGCCCTTATCCAACCTTGATGCCCGTTTGCGGCTGAAGATTCGTGAAGAAATTCGTTCATTAGTTAAGTCAGTGGGAATTACGACCTTATTTGTTACCCACGACCAAGAAGAAGCTCTGTCAATTGGCGATAAGATTATTCTCTTCAATGATGGTCTTATCCAGCAGGATGATTTGGGACAGAATTTTTATTTGGAACCAAATAATTATTTTGTGGCTAATTTTGTTGGTAATCCCGTGATTGATAATTTTAAGGTTACAAAAACTGCTGATGAATTGCGGGCGAGCGATTTTACAATTAAGTTGGCAGACCTAGATCAATCGCGATTTAAGCGTGAAATGCCAGATGGTGAGTATACGTTATCGGTGCGTCCGGAAAATATTGTCCCTCAAGAAGATGGAATTATAACAACGCAGGTTGATGATGTTGAGTTGATTGGTCGTGAGCGGATTTTAAAATTTACTCATGATGATGTTCAAGCGCGGTCATTGGTGAATTTGGAATCGCCATTAAGACGCGGCGATCAGATTAAACTGGGGCTGAGGCTCGACCGAATTTTTCTCTTTACCCCTGAAGGAGAGCGCGTGTACTAATGAAGACAAATCAAAAAAAGGCGTGGCTGTTCTTAGCGCCGACAATTATTTTTGTAACCTTGTTTAGTATCTATCCAATTTTGCGTGCCTTTGGCATGAGCCTGCAAAAAGGTTCATTGATTGACCTATCTTGGGCTGGATTTAGCAATTATCAGTATCTTTTTCATGATCCTGAATTTTGGTTGGCTATTAAGAATACTATTTTGTACGCTGTCATTTCTGTACCAGTGGGCTTGGCAATTTCAATCATGCTGGCGTGGATTATTTTTAGCAAGGTTAAGCACAAGGCGTTCTTTGAAACAACCTTCTTTATGCCGTATGTAACCTCAACGATTGCGATTGGGATTGTGTTTCGCTACATCTTCAACGGCGATTACGGGATGCTGAACTTTATTCTGCGCAGTCTGCATTTGCCCGCACCCAATTGGATTGATGATCCAGCAATGTCATTGACGACGATTATTATCTTTGGCATTTGGACATCACTAGCCTTTAACATTGTTATTTTGATGGGGGCATTACGCAATATTGACCCAAATTTCTACACAATTGCAGAGATGTACGGGGCCAGCGGCAAGGATAAGTTCTGGCGGATTACGATGCCAGAGTTAGTACCGACAATTGCCTTCTTGTTAACAATGAATGTGATTGGTGCCTTTAAAATTTATACATCGGTCTACGCCTTATTCAATGGGCAAGCCGGGGTTGGTAATTCCGCGACGACTGCAGTGTTCTATATTTATAACAAGTTCCAGATTGTTGGTACACCCGGTGTAGCGATGGCGGCGACAGTTATCTTGTTTTTAATTATTTTGCTAGCGACTTTTTTGCAGCGCAAAATGATGAAGAAGATTGGAGAAAATTAAATGAAAAAACTACGTTTAGGTGTTTTATTCAGCTATCTTATTTTGTTCATCTTCGCAGTCATCACGGTTTTTCCGTTTGTTTATATGCTTTTAGGCGGATTAATGAGTTTTCAAGAGACGACCTCAATTCCGCCGACACTCATTCCGCACCATTTTGAATGGAGCAATTATGCTAAGGTTTTCGCACAAGCTCCCTTTGCGCGGTACTTTTTCAATACAGTATTGACTGCCAGCATTACAACAATTGTCAGTTTGTTCAACTCACTATTAGGTGCCTTTGCGATGGTCAATCTGCATTTTAAGGGCAAGGGAGTTATACAGATGGTGCTGCTGTCATTATTAATGGTGCCAGGAGAAGCGATTATTTTTACCAATTACAACACGATTGCTCATCTGGGACTGCTTAATACCTACATTGGGTTAGTGCTGCCGTTTTTGACGTCAATTTTTTATATGTATTACCTGCAGAGTTATTTTGGCTCAATTTCGGACACAATTTATAAAGCGGCGATGATTGATGGCGCCAGTGATTGGGAGTACATTTGGAAGATTTTGGTGCCCATGTCCAAGGGCGGGTTGTTTACTGTCGGCTTGCTTAGTTTTATTTCTGGCTGGAACTCATTCTTGTGGCCGTTATTAGTAACTAATGAAGACACGATGCGGCTGCTTAATAATGGGTTAGCTACGTTTGCTTCGGATGCTGGGAGTGAAACCCAGCTGCAATTAGCGGCAGCAACGTTGACAGTTTTGCCAATTTTGATTTTGTACTTTATTTTTAGAAAACAGATTATCCAAGGAGTTGTGCGCAATGACCTTAAAGGATAGAACAACAATTACTTTTTATAATGGACTGACGACAATTGGCGGGCCGATGATTGAGGTTGCTCATCATAAGTCGCACGTGCTGTTTGACCTAGGTGAAGTTTATCGACCTGAGTTAAACTTGCCGGATGAAAGTTTTGCAACGTTAATCCAAAACCAATTAATTGGGGATGTCCCCAACTTTTATGATCCACAATTGACAGGCAAGGCAATCGATCACGAACGTTTTGAATATGCGGCTACTTACATGTCGCACCTTCATCTTGACCACAGTAAGGCAATGAACTTTTTGGCACCAGAGATACCACTTTATGCGGGACCAATTACTGCTAAAATGTTGCCTGCGCTCAATGAACGAGGAGATTTTCTATTGCCGGCTGCAGGACATGCGGCTAATTATACTAGGCCGATTATTGCGGCTGAATTTCGTCAGCCAATCAAGGTCGGTGAGATTACCCTTGAAGTTTGGCCAAGCGATCACGATGCCTACGGGGCAACTGGCTTAATTGTGACAACGCCAGATAAGAAAATTGCCTATACTGGTGATATTCGGCTGCATGGTTATCATCCCGACTGGGTACACCAATTTTTAGCAGCTGCTAAGGGTAGTGACGTGTTAATTATTGAAGGCACTGGTGTCTCATGGCCAGAAGAACATCATGACCAAAGTAGTGAAGAGTTTACTGGTCCGAAAAATGAGCAGGAATTGACGGAGCAGATAGTAAAGCTGCAAGAAGCTAATCCTAATCGGCAGTTGACCTTTAATACTTATCCGACTAATGTCGAACGCTTGTTAAGAATTATCAGCGACTCACCGCGAAAAGTAGTTTTGCATGCGGCGCGGGCACATTTGCTCAAAGAAAGTTTAAATAAGGATTATCCGTATTATTACTTGCCGCAAGATGAAAAGTTTACGGACTTAAAGCCTGAACTAGCAGTTTCTTATCAGGAATTGCTGGCAGACAAGGGCAAGTATCTGTGGCAGGCAGTAGCTGATTTTGACAAGCTGCAGGAGGGCGGCATCTATCTTCATTCTAATGCTGAACCGTTAGGCGAATTTGATCCGGCATATCGCCCATTCGTCCAGCAGTTTGCCGTAAAGCAGATTGAGTTCAAGGCATTGCGCTGCTCGGGTCACGCTGATGTTAAAGAACTCAGAGAAATTATTGGCGAGGTTCAGCCAGCAATACTAATCCCGGTACACACATTGCACCCGGAGCTGGAGGAGAACCCATTTGGTGAACGGATTTTACCTAAGCGTAAGCAAACAATTACGCTTTAGTGAATCAAAAATTGTTGTTTAGTTTTTGTTTTTAGGAGGTTTACCTAATGAAGTTTAGTAAAAAGCTTGCTGCAGCTTTGGCCACGGGATTAATTTTGCTGGGGACGGCTGCGTGTTCTAATGGCGGGTCTTCATCGTCAGGTACGAGTGCTGATAAAATCCCAACTAAAATTACCAAGAAGACGACTGTTGTCTTTTGGAATGGGATGACCGGCGTGCAACAGGAAACGCTGAAGAAGTTGACCCAGAAGTTTGAGCAAAAGAACCCAAATATTACGGTTAAATTGGAAAATCAAGGGGCATACAATGATTTGCAGGCAAAAATCAATTCGACGCTGCAGTCGCCGAATAATTTGCCAACGATTACTCAGGCTTACCCTGATTGGCTCTATACCGCATCCAAGAATAAGTTGCTGGTTGACCTAAAGCCTTACATTAATAATCAGGATGTTGGCTGGGGCAGTGCTGCAGCCTCCAAGATTAAGCCGGCATTACTTACGGGTGCGCAAATTGGCGGTGTGCAATATGGGATTCCGTTTAATAAGTCAATTGAAACTCTGACTTACAATGCCGATATGTTTAAGAAGTACGGCATTGAAAAGGCACCAGCGACAATGGCTGAACTCAAGCAGGACGCGCAAACTATTTATACTAAGAGTCACCACCAGGTTGTTGGTGCTGGCTTTGATTCTCTATCTAACTACTATGCTTTAGGGATGAAGAATGAGGGCGTTGATTTTTCAAGCAAGATTGACTTCAATGGTGCTACGTCTAAGAAGGTTATCAATTATTATGCCGATGGTATCAAGGCTGGTTATTTTGAAATTGCCGGCTCAGAACATTACTTGTCAGGTCCTTTTGCCAATCGTAAAGTAGCGATGTATATCGGAACTTCTGCTGGAGAAGGCTTTGTTAAAAAGGGTGTCGGCAATCGGTTTACTTATGATGTGGCACCGCGTCCTGGTAAATACACAATGCAGCAGGGAACAGATATTTACATGTTCAAACATGCGACTGCTGAACAAAAAGCAGCTGCCTTTATGTACATTAAGTTCTTAGTTTCCAAGAGTAGTCAGCTAGAATGGGCTAATGCGACTGGTTATATCCCAGTTAACCAAGAAGTTGTTGACTCTAAGGAATACAAGGCTAACAAGAAGATTAAGCTGCCAGCTAAACTGGAAGATGCGATGAAGAACTTGTACAGTGTGCCAGTTGTTAAGAATGCTGGTGCGGCTTATAGTGAGCTCAATCCGATTATGCAAAATATTCTGTCTGCAGCGCAAAAGAAGCAGGCGGTTGATAATGCAATCAAGTCTGGTAAGTCAAAATTTGATGCTGCATGGCAACAATAAAAACTGAATAACAAAATTACGATAATTAAAAATGTCTGTCCTATGTGGGGCAGGCATTTTTTGATATATTAAAGCGAGGAACTATTGATGTTTATATGTTTAGCGATTACAATAATTTAAGTAATTTATTGTGAGGTATTAATAATGAAAATCAGCAAAAAAATTATTATGTTGCTTGGCACGATAATGCTAGCTGGACCTGCTATGCTGGCAAGTCAGCCAGCCCAAGTTCAAGCGGCAGCTAACCAAACTAATTTAAAAATCAATCATTCTCGTATTTATAATAAATATGGTCAAAAATTATGGTCTTATCGCGGTAAAAGCTCTTTGATTACTGCTAAGTCAATTAATGTGGCCAGTCAAGCAGTACCAACAACAGATCCACGGTCTAAGAATTATTCTTTTCATGATGAGAATTGGGATTGGTATTACCTACCATATAAAATGATTAACGGAAAAACATATTATAGTATTGGCCATGGCGGCTATATTAAAGCAGCTAATGTGACAAAGATCAATGGTCAGTCACTTTTGGCAAATCAAGCTTCAATTAAGCTGACTGAGAAGATGTTTGATGATAAAAAAGCAAATACAATTTGGGTATACGATGCTGATTTAGGAAAAAAAGTTGCTAAACATTTTACACCGGGTCAAAAGGTTGTCGTGGATGCTGTAACAGATGGTAGAGATATAGACTATCAAGTTGACGAGGGCTATTCAATTATGTATCGCATCAAGGGTAGTAACCAATTCTTAGATGAAGATATTGATGATGGTGATGTTCTAACGGCAATTTATAGTAAAAAGGATTTACAATTGCTGCCATGCAGTACGCATATGGCTGTTCTGACAACTAAAGACACCAATTATTATACATACAAAGGCAAAGTAGCTACTCAGAGTGTGGTTCCTAATTCAAATCTGATTATTGCTTCTGGTAATACGCCAAATTCAATTGTTCAAGGAATTACTGTCAAGAAGGGCAGAATTGAATATGCAACTAAGGCATTTTATTTACGTGAACCTGGGCAAACTGAGCCTGAATTATTTTATCAAGTTAGGTCTACAGTAGTGGATAATAGCTATGCGCTTCTTAAAGCAGCTGATACTAAGTATATCTATGGTATTAAATTGGCCCCGCTCAATACTAAAGAAGATGCCCTGGCTGATAAGCCACTAGCTTCAAATACTAAACGTGCAGAATTAAAGCAGTTACTGGATCAAGCTCCAGAAATTAGAGCCAGTGAAAAATACCGTTATTCTAATACAGGCAGTAGTTCATACGAGTATTATTTTAAAAAAGCTCAAATTGCCTATGATTCATTAATTAGTACTGATACGGATGTGCAAAAAGCTATTGCTGATCTTCAAAAAGCGACTACTGAACTTGATCGCGGTAAGCGGATAAAAGTTAAGGATATTAATCATTTAACTGCTAAAGAAGCAAACGCAATTCTGCCACTTGCTAACAGTGATCTTCAAACTAAGTATCCTAAGGAAACAAATCATTATTATAATGCTCTGTTTAATAAAGATAATACTGAGTTAGATGTATATTTATCAGATTATACGGTTAAACCAGCCGTCACTACTAAGGTAGGCAAGCTGAACATTGCAGATTATGTGGAAGTAGAAAAATAAAATATTTTAAGACTGATTGTTTCAACTCACAATCAGTCTTTTTTATTCACAAAATTAGAACAAACTGGTAACTTTTAAATTTTATTCGATAAAAATACGAACTTTAACTATAATTAAATATAATATTTTTACAAAAGCCGAATTTTTGGTGAAAATTTAGTTGTAATTTTACAGAGCTTGCTATACAATTAACAAGAATTATTAATTGGTATTTTATTGCAGATTAAAAGCAATTATTTTTGGAGGAAAATCTAAAATGAAATTCGGGAAAAAGCTTGCAACACTTGCAGTGGCAGGCTTGGCTTTAATGGGAACTGCTGCTTGCTCAAAGGGCAATTCATCAACTTCAACTAACACTAAAATTCCTAAAGTAACTAAGAAAACCACGGTTGTTTTTTGGCACGGAATGCAAGGTGCACAGGAAAACACTTTGAAGAGCTTAACTAAGGAATTTGAAAAGAAGAATCCTAACATTACGGTTAAGTTGGAAGAGCAGGGTGCTTATAACGACTTACAGTCTAAGATTAATTCGACCTTGCAATCACCAAAGGATCTGCCGACAATTACTCAGGCTTATCCTGACTGGCTTGAGAGTGCCGCTAAGAATAAGATGCTAGTTAACCTGACACCATACGTTAATAACAAGGACGTTGGTTGGGGCAGTCAAGCAGCAAGTGGCATTAAGTCCGATTTGCTTGATGGTGCTAAGATTAATGGCACCCAATACGGGATTCCGTTTAACAAGTCAATCGAAATTTTGATTTATAATCCAGCAATGCTGAAGCAATATGGCATTAAGAAAGTGCCAACCACGATGGCAGAACTCAAGCAGACTGCCCAAACAATCTACCAAAAGAGTAATCATAAGGTAGTTGGTGCTGGTTTTGATGCTTTGGACAACTACTACGTATTAGGGATGAAGAATGCTGGGCAAAACTTCTCCAGCAAGATTGATTTTGCTGGAAATGATTCTAAGAAGGTCATCAATTACTTTGCCGATGGTGAAAAAGCTGGTTACTTTAGAATGCCGGGTTCAGACAAGTACCTCTACATTCCGTTTACTAACAAGAAGTTAGCAATGATGGTTACTTCTTCATCAACTGAAACTTGGGTTAAGCAGGCAGCTAAGAAAGGCTTTACCTATGACGTTGCTGCACGTCCAAGCAAATACACAATGCAGCAAGGAACCGACATTTACATGTTTAACCACGCAACGGCTATGCAAAAGTCAGCAGCCTTCATGTATATGAAGTTCTTGGCTTCCGAATCAAGTCAAGCTAAGTGGGCTAAAGAAACTGGCTATATTCCAGTTAATGAGAATGTGGCTAAGACTAAGAGTTATAAGGCTAACAAGGCTTTGAAGTTGCCGGCTAAGTTAGAGAATGTTTTGCAGACTAACACGATGTACAGTGTGCCAGTAATTAAAGATTCCGGTGCAACTTACAGTCAATTGCCAGCAATTATGCAATCAATCTTGTCAGCAGCGCAAAAGAAGCAGAATGTTGATAATGCGATTAACACAGGCAAGACAAAATTTGACGCTGCATGGAAGCAATAATTAGGTAAATTATTTTATAAAAAAACAGGCCGTTGGGTCTGTTTTTTATTTATTGTTTTTTGCTTGAATGGTAAGATAAATAAAGCATAGGATTGATCGTTTTTGTGGTCAATTAGATTAAAGAGCTAGGGGTGAACGCGGTGATTAGAGAACAATCTTTTCCTGTAGATACCGAATATAAGTGGTATGACATCAGTAATTTGAGTGAGGAAGACAGCAACAGGCTGCAGGATGATTTTAATTTCACTCCTGATATGATTTCTTATATTTCTGACCGCCACGAACGTCCGCACTATGACTATGATACGCATACGCAAATTCACTTGCTGGTTTATGATGTGCCTATTTGGCCGACTAAGTCGATTAAGCACTTTACGTCGCACCCAATTACTTTTTTAGTCTCTGGTGAAAATATTTTTACATTCCATACGGAATCAACCAGTTATGTCTTTGATGAATTTAACGATCAGCCGATGCGGCGCAAGTTAGCACAAGCTCAAGATGTAACAGAACTATTAATGAAGTTTTTGCTGTTTTCATCGCAGTACTTCCAGCGGGCAATCACGCAATTAGATGTTGAACGCAATAGTTTGGATCAAAAGTTGTCCGATGACATTGATAATCATGACTTAGTGGAATTATCAAATATTGAAAAAAGTCTGGTTTACCTATCTAGCTCAATTCAAACTGATTTAATGATGCTTCACAGTTTAAAATTATCAAAGTTAGACTTTACCAAATATGCGCGTGAACGGTTGGATGATGTCTTAATTGAATCTAATCAGGCTGCAGAAATGGTGAAGATTTCGCAGCAGGTAACGGCAACTTTGTCAGCGACTTCCAATAATATGATGAATAATAACCTGAACGATACGATGAAATTCCTGACGGTATGGTCACTAGTTCTAACGATTCCGACAATTTTGACCGGTTTTTACGGCATGAATGTCAGCTTGCCGGTGGGGCACAAACCGTCTGACTGGATTGCGATTACCGTTTTTGCCATTGTTTTGATGGTGTGGTTAATTATTTTAATGAAACGACATCATTTCTTCTAAATTGAGGCTAATTTATGAAAAATAAAATTGTGGTTGGTTCATTAATTGCGGCACTTTTGTCATTTATGCTTTATTCAGCCAACTTAAAGCGGGTTGAAAATACCAGCGTGCATATTGTCAGTCCGCAAAATAAAGTAGTTAAAAAAGGTGCCGCCGCGAAAAAAGGTCATGAGCCGAGTGTTGCCGAGGTTGAGTACACCGCAGATGTTAAGGTTGAAGCCGGCAGCAACAAGGATTGGGCTGAGCAAATTGAACAGGTGATGGGCAAAGACAAGAGTTATCAAGTCTGTGTGCAGGACTTAAATTCGCACAAGTTTGCCCGAGTTAATAATACGGTTAAGGCACATGGCGTGACTGCCAGCAGCCGGCTATATTTATTAGCCGCGATTTACTACCAGGAGCAGCATGGCAAGTTAACTTCACGCACGGCAATTAAAATCAAAAAGGCTGATCGCGTTAAGGGTGAGCAAATGTTAAAACCCGGCTATGCTTATGGCATTGCTTACTTGAAGCAGGCGATGATGCATGGCAATAAGACTGCTGCTAATGCCTTGTTGCGCAAAGTTGGTCCAAGTAAAGTTAATGAAATTATTGACCAAATGGGCGCGACTAAGACTAAGGTTGGCAGTAAGTTTACTGCTGATCCAGTAAGCATGACGACGGCAACTGACTTAGCTAATGTAATGAGTAATTTATACCAGAATAAAACTCTTAGTCGGCAATATGCGAATTTAGCTTTAGGCGCGCTCAATCTAACACGGTCTAAGTCGCAGCTGGTTCACGGACTTCATGGTCAAATATACACGGTTTCTGATAGTAAGTCGGCAGTGGCAATTGTCCAAAATGGCGCTCATGCATATTGCATGAGTGTTTGGTGCAGTGATGATGCGGCTTTTGCCAGTTTGGGACAGACCATTAATCGCTTTTTTAAATAATAATGAAGATAAGCCTTATGTTAGTAAGGCTTTTTTGTTTAAATAAAAATAATTTACAGCTTGTAGATTGTAATCTTCACTTTGTAGTGTTATATTATTCCTCGTGCTAGTAGAGGAGGCGTGGAATGGTTCAAAAAAGGAGCCTTGACTTAAGTAAAGTGATTGCAAAGGCAACCGAAATGATTGCGCAGAAAGGTCTTTCGAAAATGACCCTGCCCAATTTGGCTAAGGAGCTAGGTGTGCGGTCGCAATCGCTTTACCATTATGTTTCGGGACGCAAGCAGTTGTTGTCGCTTGTCGGTGCCAGTCGAATTAAATTACTGGGTAAACGGTTAGTAGAAAATTTAATTGGCTTGTCAGGTGTTGATGCGCTGCTTAAATTTGCGGATATTGTGCGTGATTTTATTTTGCATGATCCCGCACTGCTTAGTATTTTGTATCATTTAAACGAATACCAGCAGGATGATGCGATTAGTCAAGAAATTATGAATATTATTGCCTTGGCTGAAAAATTAAACTTGCGTCATGATAGTAAGGTATCGCTTCACGCTTTAATTGGTGCAGTTCTTGGTTATGTCTTCTTGGATGTTTCATCATCATTTACCGATGAGACTGATGAAGAGGCCGATCAAGGTTACCATAAATTACTGCTGCAGCTGGTTCAGCCAAAGCAGGCTTTAAACAATTAGAAAGGAAAAAGTAGAGTGCAAAAACTACTAAAAAACCATGTCTTTTCATTAATTGCATGGGTTTTAATTTTAATTATTTCTGTGATTGCTTTACCCGATATTACCGGGTTAACACGTGAGCACTCAAATGTTTCTCTCCCGCAAAATGTCCAAAGTGAGGTAGCTCAATCAATTCAAAACGATTGGGGACCTAAGCAAAAGAACACTTATCAAATTGCGGTTGTGTTTAATAAGGATAAGGGCAAGATAACAGATGATGATAAGGTGGCCATCAATCAAACGATTGACGACCTTAAGAGTCATCAGGATAAGTATGGCATTAAGCAAGTCTTAGGGCCTGAAGATAATATTGCCACCAAGAAGAAGCTAGAATCAAAAGACGGCACAACTTGGATTATGCAGGTTAACGTTGCTAAAAAGCACGCGCCAATTAATGATGTGGAAACGCAATTAACTAACGCGGTCAAAACAGCGGGCGTGAAGACTTACGTCACAGGCGCGGATGTTTTGCAAAATGCCTTTACTAATTCAATTCAAGAGGGTATTAAGAAGACGGAGTTAATTACGGTTATCTTTATCTTCATTGTCCTGGTAATTGTCTTTAAGTCACCGATTGTGCCGTTGATTTCATTATTAACAGTTGGGGTATCGTTCATTACGGCCTTTTCAATTGTGACTAACTTGGTTGCGCACTACAATTTCCCATTTTCAAACTTTACGCAGGTCTTCATGATTATCGTGCTGTTTGGAATCGGAACCGACTATAATATCCTGCTGTATGATAAGTTTAAGGAAGACCTCGGCATGGGGATGGATCGCTACAAGGCGATGAAGAATGCCTTGAAGGTTGCTGGCAAGACAATCTTGTATTCCGGGTCTTCGATTTTAATTGGTTTTACTGCTTTAAGCTTAGCGAAGTTTTCAATTTACCAATCAGCTGTTGGTGTTGCCGTTGGTGTTGCTGTCTTGCTGGTTGTCCTATTAACGCTGAACCCATTCTTTATGGCTGTTTTGGGTGAAAAAATGTTCTGGCCAGTTAAGAAATTTACTGGCGAACATGAGGACAAATTATGGCACGGGATTTCTAAGGGAACCTTGGCCCATCCAATTGTTTACTTAATAATCTTGGCAGTTGTAGTAACGCCATTTGCGCTGTTTTACTCAGGTCATTTGAATTATGATGATACTGATGAAATTGCGGATAGTGTCCCAGCTAAGGCAGGACTGCAGGTTGTGGAGAAGCACTTCTCTAAGGGAATGGCTGAGCCGACCACCCTCTACATTAAGAGCAATCATCGCCTTGACAATGAGGCAGACCTGAAATTGATTGACCAATTAACAAAACAATTGCAGGCTTCAAAGGACGTATCCTTTGTGACCTCAGTTACTCAGCCTTATGGTGAAAGTATCCAGCAGCTGTACGTTAACAACCAATTGGACACGGTTAATAACGGTGTCGATCAAGCACGCAGCGGCTTAAACAAGTTAAGTAAAGCCAGCAAGAAAGTAACGTTAGGTGCTAATCAATTAGCTAACGGAACCGATCAATTGCAAAATGGTGCCAGCACCCTGCAGGGCGGTTCTAGCAAGCTGCAGAGCGGCAGTCAGCAATTAGCATCAGGTTTAAACCAGTTGAATTCGCAACTAGCATCTAGTTCACAGTCTATGGCTAGTCAGCAGCAGAGTATCAAGGCTAACCTTGAACAGAGCTACCAAGAGAACTTGACTAGCAATGTGGCTAAAATTCCGGGTCTATCACCAAGACAACGGTTAGCAGTTATGCAGGCAGCGGGTGCGGCTCTTGCCAAATCATGGTCTACTGCTTCGGCAAGTATGCCAGATACTAGTAGTCAAATGGGACAATTACAATCAGGTGTTGGCAGTTTGGCGTCTGCTTCTAACCAATTAAGTTCAGGAGCTGCTAGTCTTAATAGTGGCATTGGCCAATTAAATTCAAGTACAGGTCAATTGAGTTCAGGAGCCGGTAAATTAGCAACCAGCACGCCAAAGATTACTTCAGGTGTTGATACTGTTAATAGCGGTTTAGGTCAAGGAGCATCATACTTAACCGGCCTAGCAAGTTCTTCTGCAGCTGATACTTTCTATATTCCAACTGAATTTATCAAGTCGGATATGTTCCAAGATTCAGTTAAGGTCTACTTAAGTCCGAATAAGAAGTCCGCAATGTTAATGATGGTCTTTAATTCTAATCCAAGTAGTACCAAGGCAACTGGTGAAGTTGAAGAACTCAGCCAAATGGCTAAAAAATCACTTCAAGGGACCCGCTTAGAAAAGGCGACAGTTGCCATGGGTGGCGAAAGCTCCAAGATTGCTGATATTAAGCAGGTTGCTAACGGCGACTTTATTAGAACTGCAGCTATCATGCTTGTTGGTATCGGCATTGCTTTGATCTTTGTTACCAGATCATTATTGCAGCCGCTGTATATTCTGGGAACACTGCTGCTTGCTTACTTCTGCTCATTATCAATTAGTGAGTGGCTCGTCAAGGCATTGCTTGGCAATAGTATGTTGACGTGGAATACACCATTCTTTAGCTTCATTATGCTGATTGCTTTAGGTGTTGACTACAGTATCTTCTTAATGACGCGTTATCGAGAAATCGAGGGCGCTAAGCCAAGTGAGCGTATTTTGAAGGCCTGCGGTATTATCGGGCCTGTTGTTATTTCGGCAGCGATTATTCTTGGTGGTACGTTTGCAGCGTTAATTCCGTCTGGTATTCCAACCTTGATTGAGGTGGCACTGGCCGTAATTATCGGTTTAATTATTCTGGTCTTTATTATGCCAATTACTTTATCAGCAGCAGTTAAGCTGACTTATGAGGGTTTGCATTGGGGCCGCAAGAATAAGCGCATCAAAAAATAATTAATCAAAATAAGATTGAATAACTCAACTTTGAGCTGTTCAATCTTTTTTTATTGGCTAAAACTAATAATTTTGGTTGTAAACTAATAATTTTGTTTTATTATTAACTTAAAAGTAACTATTAAAAATAAGGAGTGTAGTTTATGACTACTTGTCCAAACTGCGGCAAAGCGATCACCGATGACGATCAGCTGTGCCCGAATTGTCACTTTAATTTGCAAAAATATCGGCAGACGTTCTTTACAGATAGGCGTGAGGAGGTAAAGTATGAAGACGAAAAGATGGGTAAGAAAATCGCCAGCCGCGAGGCTTACCGCCAGGAGTTTTATCCTGATAAGCAAAATTCAACGATTAAAAAGATGTTGGAATGGATTCGAGTTAACAGTATGATTGTGTTTTTAGTGGGGATTGTGCTGTTAATTATCATGAGCTTTTCGCGGGGCTTAGGCTGGATTAGCTTTTTCTTGCTGCTGTTCTGGCTGTACTTTGTTTGTTCACGGCAAAATGAGATTGAACGCTATACCGTTGACCGCCGGTTAACAGAAAAGGTTAACCAGCTTGGTTCGAATATGTTTAATAAGGTTGAGGACCATAGTCAAAAGGTGCGCTCTTATACCAAAACAAAGTCTGACGGTCCAGATGAGGTTGAAGAAGAAACGGTCACTGTCAAAAAGCATTTTAACTATATTCAGCTATCAGTGGTAATGACGTCTTTGATTAGTTTAATAGTTTTGTTTACGGGGTCTGGGGCTTCGGTTTCTGATATTACTTACACGGGCAAGATGTCGATTACCCGTGTTGCCTTGAGCTTAGCGGGGCAATTATTTGCTTCAAGTTCAACGCTTATGCAGGGCGTGCTTTTATGTGTAATTTGGCTATTGTTAATAATCTTTCCGATAATGATTATGTATCAGGCCCTGCAAAATACGAAAAAGGGTAAGTGGCTGACCTTCATCCTTTCTTTATTAGAAACGGCGTTCTTAATTTACTTGGTCTTTAGATTATCAAGCAGCACGCGGGCAAATACGGGAATCTTGCACAGTCTGACCAGTCAATTGGTGCTGTATGCCGTGTCAATTGGGGCTTCAACGTACTTTTTGATTTTGGCAAGTTTAATGACAACTGGGCTTGCAGGTTTCGACTTATTTAGAAAGCATTCTTAAAAAAAGAGCAACAAAAAAATGCTGGGCATGAAGCTCAGCATTTTTTTGTTAGTTAAAATTATTTATGAGGAACATCGATTACGAGGTGTTCGTTAACAAAGGCCATCATGCCTAGGTCACTTAACTCACGGCCGTAACCGGAATTCTTAACGCCGCCGAATGGTAATTCGCCTGAAGTAATCCAGGTGCCGTTAATTACGGTCATCCCACTCTCAATTTGTGCAGCCAATTCTTGAGCGTGGGCAATATCAGAACTGATGATTGATGAGCCAAGACCGTAACTTGAATCGTTGGCTAAGGCGATAGCTTCGTCTTCATCTTCAACTTGGTAAACCATTGCAACTGGACCGAACATTTCTTCGTCAAATGCTGGGTTCTTCTTGTCAATGTCGGTTAGGATTACTGGTCTAAAGAAAGCACCGTCGGATTCGATTTCTGGATATTGGTAGAAGACTTTAGCACCAGCGTCAACTGCTGCTTCAACTTGCTTAACTAATTTATCTCTTGAACCAGCTGAATTCATTGGCGGCAAGGTAGTTGCGTCATTCATTGGATCGCCAGGCTTCAAGTTAGAAAAGACGTTCTTTAATTCGTGTAAAACTTCTTCGTAGCGGGATTTGACAACAATAATTCGCTTGGATGAGGTACATACTTGTCCGCCGTTATAAGTTCTAGCTCTGCACAAAGTTTCTTTCAAAACAGCTGGATCAGCATCATCCAAAATGATGAATGGATCGTTACCACCAAGTTCCATGGTTGACTTCTTCAAGTTTTTACCGGCATTAGCGGCAACTGAAGCACCACCACGCTCAGAACCAGTTAGAGCAACACCAGAAATTCGTGGGTCAGCAATAATACTGTCTAATTGGTCATAAGTTGGGTAAAGGTTGATGAAACTGCCTTCAGGAGCGCCGCCTTCTTTAACAATCTTGGCAGCTAAAGCAGCAGAACCAGGAACATTGTGAGCGTGCTTCAATAACATTGGGTTACCAACGATAAAGTTAGGAGCAAAGACCCGGATAATTTGGTAAAGTGGGAAGTTCCATGGTTCGCAGGCCATGATAACACCAGTAGCCTGCTTTAAGTAGTAAGCATGACCAAGTTTGGATTCAACTGGTTGCGGCTTCAGCATTTCTGGGCCTTTTTCAGCGTAGTATTCACAGATAGAAATACAAAGTTCAACTTCTTCTTTTGATTCGTGGAGCATTTTACCCATTTCAAGGGTCATCATTTCAGCCATTTCGTCTTCATGCTTACGCAAGCTGTCTGCAACTTTGTGCAAAACTGTGGCGCGGCTTTCAGGACTTTCGTGTTGCCACTTCTTGTATAACGAATGGGCAAGATTAATTGCTTCGTCAATTTGGGTAGCTGTTGGGTTGTCATATTCGGCAAACTTTTCATTAGTGTATGGGTTGACTGATTGATATTTAGCCATATTATTACCTCTTTTTAAAATCATTCTTAAAACATAATAGATGTTTCAAGATACATTATAAAGCGTTATCAATTTTATTTAAATTGAACGAACTGGCCTTTACAAATAATTAATGTGCTTACAAAAAAACCGCGAAAAATTAAGATTTTCGTGGTCTCTTGGTAGTTTGTTAGTTACATCATTTGCATCAAATAGGCAAGTGAAGCATCAATGTATTCATTGGCATAGGCCATTGCGTGCTTTTGACCTGGCAGAACGGTGAGCTCTGAACCGCGGTCTTGGTCAGCTAAGTCTTGTATGAAATCTAAGACGTACTTCAATGGGGATAATTCATCGGCCGAATTAATTAACCATAGGTGGCCCAAGTTGCTGTAGTCGTAAGATTTGGCATCCAATTTTTCAAAAGTGGCCGCATCATTTGAACCAGCATAAGCTAAACCGAAGTATTTGTAGAAGGCATCGTTAATTTCCTTAGGGTCGGTTAAGCCAAGTTCGCCGCGGGCATCGATTGAAGCCGTGGTATTTTCGTGTTCTTTCATCCAAGCGGAGTAATTGACTGGTGCTGACCAAGTGACTGTTGGGAAGCCGTACTTTCCAGCAATGTATAAGGCCATCACGCCGCCAGAACTAGCGCCGATTTGGGTGATACCCTTGGTGTTTGTTCCGGTATAGTCAGAATTAAGCAGCCATTCGACGAACTTGACGGTATCATCATGTGCTGCTGGGAAGGTATTGGTTGGTGCCAAGCGATAGTTGGGCACAAAGACAGTGAAGCCCTTCTGCGTCATCTTGAGGCATAGGTCCTTAACGTCACCCTTGTCCCCGCGAATCCAGCCGCCGCCGTGCCAAAAGATTAGGACTTTAGTGGTTTTTGAGGCTTCGTCTGGTAAGTAAATATCAGCTGCCAAGTTGTGTTCTTCATCATAAATAATGTCATTCTTAATTTTAGCCATATATTAAACCTCCAATATAACTATTTTTAGTGTCTCTTCTATATTAAGATAAATTTGTGCTTTTGGGTAAAAGAATTTGGTGATTAATCTTGTGATATTGAAGTTTCTGTTCCCCACCAGTTAGGAATTAGTTCTGCCAGAGTAATTGTTTGCCGCGCTGAATAATCTACCATAAATTCGGTATCCTTGTTTCGCGGATCTAATTGCATTAGAAATTCGCGGCAGGCGCCGCAGGGCATACCGGAACTGCCGCCATAAGGCGGGCGGTCGCGAAAGGCGATAATGCGCTTAATATGAGTTTGACCAGTAGCCACATACATGTTTAAAGCGGCGACACGTTCGGCGCATAGGTTTAAGACGCCCGAGCAGCTTTCGATACACACACCGACAAATATTTGACCGTCTTCTGCTTCTAGGGCACAAACAACACTGCGAGCATAAACAAAGGGTGAAACGTCGCCAGGACTGTATTCCTTGGCTGCGGTTTTATATAATTGGTTCCAGATATCCATTTTGACCTCCTTTTAGTGTTGATAATTTTAAATTATTTTAATTATTATCCGGAATTAACCTAAAAAGCAATCATCAGTCGTGAAATTTTGGTAAAATTGACCTTAACATGGAGGAATATTATGCACTTGTCACCAAAAGCTAGTCGCCGGTTAATTAATATTTTGACCGTTGTTAGCGGGATTATTATTATCTTACTGTGTATCTATTGGTATCGTCTAGGGATTTTTACTAGTCAGGCGAAGATGCGCGCATATTTGGCCAATAAAAAAGTTATTGGTCCGATTATATTTGTGTTAATTCAGACAACGCAGGTTGTGTTTCCAATTATTCCCGGTGGTGTCTCACTGCTTGGTGGGGTGGTGTTCTTTGGCCCCGTTGCCGGGTTTATCTATAATTATATCGGCGTTTGCATTGGTTCAATCATTGATTTCTTTTTGGCGCGATATTATGGGCGGCCGTTCATTTTGCATATTGTTTCTGAAAAGACACTGAATAAATATATGAAGTGGACGAAAAATCAGCGTAAGTTTAACTGGTTTTTTGCGATTTGTATTGTGGCGCCGATGGCACCAGACGATGTGTTATGTATGCTGGCGGGCTTAACCGATATGAAATTCTGGACCTACTTTTGGATAATCATTTTGGGCAAACCGTGGACAATTGCGGCGTACAGTTTCGCCTTAATGTTTGGGATGGACTGGTTGCTCAAACTTGTAGGCAGTAAATAATGGTCAGTCGTGTTTATTTGCGTCCATTTAATTTGGCAGATGCTCCGACGATTTTAAAGTGGGGGCAGGACGATTACTACTATAAATATGCGGGCTTTAGTCGCTACCAAAACTTGGCGCAGGCTGAAACTGCAGCAGGACAGTATGCGGCGCGTGATAATAGTTATGCGATTTGTCTAAAAGAAACGCAGCAGCTGATTGGGCTGGTTGAACTATATGAGCGCGGGACAAATGAGCAAGATTTATTGCAGACTAAAGAAGTTGGTTTCCTATTAGATAAATCATTTTCTGGTCACGGTTATATGACCGAGGCCCTGCAGCTTGTCTTTGCCTATGCTTTTAATCAGCTTGACCAAACCGAAATTTGGGCCGGGACTTTTGTTCATAACCTAAAATCGCAAAAATTGCTGCAGAAGCTGGGCTTTAAGTACGTTTATTCTGTCGATTTAAGTAAAATAAGCCAACTTTTTTCCTATCAAGAAAAATACTATTTGCTTGTGAGGAAAGAATGGCTTAAAATAAATTCAAACACGGAATCTTAAGACTATTTCAGAGAATTCGCGGTTGGTGCGAGCGAATAAATGTCGTTTCCAGATTCTTTAATGTGGGTAATTAATAGTTACACGGGTCGCGGCACCGTTATCGCCAAATAATGAAGTGCAGTTATTTTTGATAATAACTGAAACTGGGTGGTACCGCGAAGCCATGTATGAGCCAATTCGTCCCAAGATGTAGGGATGAGTTGGCTCTTTTTTATGGAGGTAAACAATGCTAGATATTAAGGTGATTCGTGAGAATCTCGATTGGGCAAAGGATAAGCTTGCTACGCGTGGAATTAAGCCGGAGCAATTAGATGAATTGATTAAGATTGACCAGGAACGTCGTGAAAGCTTAAATGAAAGTGAGCAATTGAAGGCTAAGCGTAACGATGTTTCTAAAAAAATCGCTGAAGCTAAGCGTAATAAGGAAGATGCCGCAGATGCAATTGCAGAAATGCGTGAAGTCGGCAGTGAAATTAAAGATTTAGATGATAAGGTTAATGAGTTAACTGATAAGCAAAATTATATTTTGTTGCGCTTGCCTAACTTTCCTGATGATTCTGACCCAGTTGGTCCTGACGAAAGTTACAACCAAGAGGTCCGTAAGTGGAGTGAACCAACAAAATTAGACTTTGAACCTAAAGCTCACTGGGATTTAGGAACAGACTTAGATATTTTAGACTGGGATCGTGGTGCTAAAGTTTCTGGTGCGCGTTTTGTCTACTATAAAGGTGCTGGTGCACTTTTGGAGCGGGCCGTGTTCAACTTTTTCTTAGATGAAAACACCAAGGCTGGTTATACAGAAATTATTCCACCATATTTGGTAAACGATGAATCAATGCAAGGAACCGGTCAATTCCCGAAATTCCGCGAGGACGTTTATACAATTGTGGATAATGATGATCCAGATAAGGAACTTGACTTAACTTTAATCCCAACTGCTGAAGTGCCACTAGTTAACTATTTCCGTGATGAAATTATCCACGAAGACAGATTGCCAATTAATGTGACCGCACTTTCTCCAGCTTTTAGAAGTGAGGCTGGTTCTGCTGGTCGTGATACACGCGGCTTGATTAGAATGCACGAATTTAGAAAAGTTGAAATGGTCAAGGTATGTAAGCCTGAGGAATCATGGCATGAATTGGATAAGTTGACGGCAAACGCTGAACACTTGCTTCAAAAGTTAAACTTGCCATACCACGTTGTGGCATTGTCAACTGGGGATGCTAGCTTTACTAGTGCCAAAACTTATGATTTGGAAGTTTGGATGCCAGCACAAGATAAGTACCGTGAAATTTCTTCTTGTTCTAACTGTACTGACTTCCAGGCACGGCGTGCACAAATCCGTTATCGTGGTGAAGATGGTAAATTGCATTTAGCACATACATTGAATGGTTCAGGCTTAGCTGTTGGTCGAACAGTTGCTGCTATTTTGGAAAATTACCAAAATGAAGATGGTACAGTGACAGTTCCTGAAGCACTAGTGCCATATATGAACGGAATGACAAAAATTACTAAAGAACAAAGCTTAATTTAAGCGTTAAGAGGTCCATTTGGACCTCTTTTTTAGTTATTTTGAAAAAAAGTGAAATTAATTTTATGCCGTTTTTTGACTGAAAATAGCTAAATTCCGAATATTTTTATTGTTATATGGTATTAAAATTAGATAAATACAGCCAAATGATATTAGCTTAAACTAATTAGACAGTAGTTTTAAGTAAATAGCGAACAAAATACTAAGCTTGACGAAAGCAGCTAAAGAGGGTAAAGTATTACTTGCGCTTGAGAGAGCTGGTTAGCTTAATCAAGTGCAAAAATAAAAACTAAGCGGAAGGGCTTGACAAGAGTTCGAAGGTTTAGTAAGATAATAAACGCTGCTGAGGGAGTTGAAAATTTCTTCAGGAGGGG